>CALXOV010000051.1 GCA_944390105.1 uncultured Succinivibrionaceae bacterium | reverse complement strand
TCCGCACTAGGCAGCGTGGGGAAGCCTAGTACTAATGTTAAGGCCAAAGCCGGTCTTAACCGCGAGGTGCTCTCAGGGGCTTAGGCGAGGCGGCAGAACTGCTTGAGTACAAGCAAAAGCTCAGAGGAGGGCTTCTCATTAAGGTGCCGGCGCAGTACACATCACAGAGCAGTGCGGTATGCGGACACGTCAGTAGAAACAGCCGCAGGACACCGGCTCTCTTTGTTTGTGAGCGCTGCGGACACGCGGCAAACGCCGACGAAAACGCCGTAGAGAACATTAGAAGGGCAGGACTTGCCCGGATAGCCGGGATTGCAGACTTACTGAGGAGTTGTCATCCGGAACCTGCCGGAGAGCGGCTTAAAAACCGCTCAGCTGGAAGGATGGTGACCAATAGGGGACTTTCTATTAGGAAACATAAAATCAATTTGATTATATTTCAAATTGTTAATTTTATAAAATCCTTAAAATTTGACTTATTAGTCACCCCCAGGATGTCACTTTCCTCACAGCTTAAGCCATGCAAATTTAGCAAAATTGTGTTCTAGAGCATATTTTGCTGCATTCACTTAACAATTGTTTTTCTCCTAATGCTAAGGTACTTCTAGCCATAATATTAATCAAGGAGAGCATCATGGTAACTTTTGTGGATGCAGTCAAAATCTGTGCACTGCGTAAACCGCTGAATTTTAGAGATAGAGCCCCACGTTCAGAGTTCTGGTGGTACTGTCTTGCGCTGTTCATTGCTGGGATCATCGTTAATATTTTAGCCCTGATCCCCATTCTCGGCTGGATCCTTTATTGCATATTTACCATCTTCAGCTTTATCACATCTTTAAGTGCCTCGGTGCGCCGCTTACATGATCTTAACCGTACCGGCTGGTGGGTAGCAGCACCTTACGGGAGCTTAGTTATCGGCAGCATCATCGCGCTCATCGGCTTGAGCGCAAGCTCAGAAAGCCTCATGGCCGCCGGCAGCGGGGTAATATTAATCGGCGCACTGCTGTGCTTTCTTCTTTTGATCTTCTACGTGATGCCGGGCACCCGGGGACCTAATCGCTTTGGCCCTGCCACCATCCTCGAGCAGGCCACCGTCCAGATCCCTGCCGCGACAGCCCCGCAAGCTGCCCCGTCAACAGCGGCGCAGCCTGAATCCCCCAAGGAAATTCCGGGTGCAGACGGTGATTTCACCAAAATAGGACAGTAAAGCTTTAAGCTGGCGGCAGCGCCTGCTGCTGCCTTCAGGTCTACTCATTGATTAGCCTGCCCCAGCTTAATCCCAAGCCATGTATCCCCTACCCCCGCCAAAATCTTCCCACCGCGGCTAAATTCAGGCTACAAGCCCACACCGCGGCAGCGACGCGTTTGCTTTAAGTTTTGGCGCGCAACAGATACAGGGCGAGGCAAAAGAACAGGAAGCTTGGAAGCGTAGCCCCGATGATCGGCGGCAGTCTTGACACTAAGGCAAAAGGAGCGCCGAATTGATTGGCAACATAAAAGCCGAATCCGAGCACAATACCGGCGACAATGCGGGCTCCCATGGTCACGGTGCGCAGCGGGCCGAACACGGTAGATGCCGCTAACAATAGCATCACTACCATAGTAAAGGGCGCCATAATTTTGTTGTACAGCTCCAAACGATACGAAGCGCTGTCCTGTCCATTGTCATCAAGGTAGTTGATGTAATCAAGCAGACCTTCAATCGTCAGATTAATCCCCTTTAAGCCTAAAATCTGCACACGCTCAGGATTTAAGTTCAGCCACCATTTTTCTTCAGCCAAATGCACCGGCACCACTTCGCCGGCGGCATAAATGATCTTAGTCACATCATGCATTATCCACGAGCCATCTTCGTAAGTACCACGTTTGGCTTGACTTACGGACACTAGCTCATCACCGTTAAAATCGTAGCGCACAATATCCATTAAAGAATTGTCCGACATGGTATAGCGCACTCCGATAAAACTCTCGCCCTCGCGCAGCCACAGACCATCGTAAGTGATTGAAATGTTACCGTTAGCAGCATAGCGATTGTACTGATTGGCCGCATACTGTTCCACGCGTGGCACTACCACCTCACCGAGCGCAAACACCAACAGAATCAGCGGGAATACCAGTTTTAAGGCGCTGAAAACAATGCCAGCACGCGAAATGCCGATGGACTGCAGAATAATAAGCTCTGAACTGCGTGCCAACATGCCGAGGGCAATCACACCACCGAGGAGCACCGCTATCGGGAAAAAGAGCACAAACAGTCCCGGCAGCTGCAGGCACAGATAGCCGATTAAAAAGGCAAAATCGATTTCACCGCGCCCGATGTAGCGCATTTGATCAATAAAGGTAATGAGGCCTGTGAGCATCAGCAGGAAAAACGACACCAGCACAATGGTAAGCAACACCTGCTTACCAACATATTTATCTAAAATCCCCATTACGGCTCCTTATCAGGCAGCTGTACTTGAGCCTGTTTATCCGTGCTACGCTCAGATACTGCATCCGCCGCCTCAGTCGGCGCGGCAGGAGGCGCTGTCCTCGCTACAGCGGCAACTTCCGCTTGCGCACTACTTGCAGCATCTACTGCTGCCGCAACCTTATGCGGAGGCAAGTCTGCAGCGGACTGCGCGGCAGCTGGTGAATCTTTTTTCAACAGATTATGCAGATAATGGCGCGGCAAATTGAGCGGCACTGCCACTAACAGCGTAAACAGCACCGGAACCAAAAACATCCCCGGATAGAGCGGCAGTTGATGATGGTTGATGAGATTGCGTGTAGACAGCAGGAACATGTAATACGCGGCATAAATCAGCAATGCCGGCATTAATTTGGCAAAGCGGCCTTGGCGCGGATTAACCATGGACAGCGGTACCGCCACCATGGACAGCACAATTACCGCAAACATAGCGCTCAGGCGCCACTGGGCTTCAACTTGATAATCCACGCGCTCGGACTTTAGCAACTGTAAGGTCGTCTGCGTATCCTTGGATGAATCATCGCTCTGAGCTACAGGACCGCGCACTACCGGAGCACGAAACTCAGTGAAATTGACACGGCGAAACGCTCCCTGCTCACCGCCCCTGCCTTCATAGCGCTTACCGTCAAACAGATACAGCCAACGTACATTATCCGCATCGTGTTGCAGATAGCCGCGCTCGGCTAAAGTAATTGAACTGCGTTCATGATCAAATGGCGCATCCATCACATAGATGCGCTCTACCGTCTGTGCATCTTCAGCCTTCCCGCCGACTTCATCAATGTACACCGTAAAGCGCTCGCCTAAATTAACGAAGCGTCCGCTTTCAATTGGCAGGAATTGCGGATTATTTTGCGTACTTTGCTGCAGCTCGTAACGTGCCTGCGCCGCCTTGGGGATAAAGATCATACTGTTGACAGCACACAGCAAGGCGGTGATGAGCGCTAGCACCAAGGTAACCCCCATCACATTAACAGGTGAAAAGCCCACTGAGCGCAGCACAACCATCTCTGAATCCGAGCAAATGCGCCCAAGGGCTAACAAAATGGCCAAAAACTGCGTTAAAGGCAGCATAATGAGCACAATTTCCGGCAGCGAATACAACGCCATTGAGGAAATTATCTCCACCGGAATAGAACCTAAAGCCGCGCGGCTGATGAGACGGATCAGGCTTTGACAGAGAAAGACCGTCAGCAGAATCACTAAAATGACTAGCTGCGTTTTGGCAATTTCTTTAAACAGATACTTATAAAATATCACTTCGCCTACCTCGCAGGACGCGCCGCACGTTGCGGCAAAACCGCTAAAGCCTGCACCCAAGCACGCAGCAGCGCCAGCGGAGCACGCGGCGCTAAAAACGGCGACGGTAACGCAAAATGCTGCAGTTCCTGCAATGCGTTAAATAAATGCTCTGCCGGCAGTCGACTTAAGGCAACCGCCCGTTGCGCCGTAAGCAGCGGCAACTGCTCTAGCGCAAAGCCTGCTTTGTATTTTAACAGCTCACGAATCAATTCGCCGAGGATAGTCACCTGCCGCGCCGGGCTTAACTCAGATAGGGCATCAATAAGTTCAATGTCATGGTCCGAGGCCAGGGTCTGCTCAAGTTGCCAAGCGATCTGCAACGCTGCAGCCACCGTACCATCCTGTAGCATGTGCAGAGCCCCCAGCGGCGCTTGTTGCGCCAAGGACAGCGCAATCTTCACCTGCTCTAAGCTGTAGCCGTAAGGTTGCATGAAGGCAAGCGCCTGCTCCATGCTCGGAGCCGGTAGCTTAATTTTATAAGCACGCGAACGGATGGTCGGCAGCAAGCTTTCTAGGCTTTTAGCTGTCAAAATAATCAAAGTATGCGGAGGTGGCTCTTCAAAGCTTTTTAAAATGCTGTTGGCCGCGCCTTCAGGCATGGTATGGGCATCACTGACCAGCGCCACCTTGCCTTCGCCGCCGACATGCGAAAGATTTAGCCAGTCAATTAATTTACGGATGCTGTCAATGCGCACGCTGCGCCGAGCATTGCCGCTAGAAGCTTCCTCCTGCAGCACAAGTTTAGGATCATTGACCACATCAAGACCCGCATCAGCCTCCTCCTTGAGGCTTGAGCGCACCACCACAAAATCAGGATGCGCCCCATCGGCAAAACTCAGGCACGAGCGGCAATTACCGCAAGCTGCATCGCCTTGCTTATTGGAGCACAGATAAAAGCGCGCACACTCCAGCGCCAGTTCCAAAACCCCCAAGTCGCGACTGCCGGCAATAAGCACTGAGCTTGGCAACCTACCCTGCAGATAGGCGCCACTAAATTCTTTAAAACTTGATTGCAGCCACGGATAAAGCATGTGACCTCCTAACACCTACAAGCTGCAATTGCCGCCAACGCTGCCTGCTTGACCTGCTCAGGACACTGTGTACCGTCCAGTACCTTCACATATGGCAGCTGTGCGGCAGCCTGCAGATAAGCACTGCGCACGCGGACAAAAAAGTCGCGCTGTTCTAACTCAAAGCGATCGCGTACTCCGCGTGCTGCCACGCGTTGCATTCCAACCTCAACCGGTACATCAATAAGCAACGTTAAATCCGGGCGGAAGTCTCCGATCACAGCAGTACGCACCGCTTGAATTGCTGCAAACGGCAATCCGCGTCCGCCCCCTTGATAGGCAAAGGAAGAGAGATCATGGCGATCACACAGCACAATCTGCCCCTGTGCAAGTGCCGGCTTAATCTTGGTCTCTATCAGCTGTACGCGCGAGGCATACATCAAAAGTAGCTCGGCCTGCGCACACAGTGGCTCAGCGGTTGCTTGATGTTTTAAAATGACGCGCAGCTCTTCGCCAAGAGCGGTACCGCCGGGCTCGCGCAGCGCAAGAACAGTCTGGCCCTTTGCACTAAACTCCTGCTGCAATGCTGCAAGCAAAGTGCTTTTACCGGCCCCCTCTCCGCCTTCAAATGTAATAAACAGTCCACGTTTTTGGCATTTTGCCGCCTTTAATGTCTCTGTCATGCCCCGGTTATCCTTATTTACTGCTGCGCCTGTGCACGTTTGTAAGCCCGAACGCTCTTTTTATACGCGTCAACATTGCGATTATGCTCGCGCAAGCTTACTGCAAAATTATGCCCATCCTGCGGATCATAGCTTTTGGCCACAAAGTACAGCGCCTGTGTATCTGCCGGATGCAAGGCTGCCAGCAATGCCTCACGGCTGGGCTGAGCAATCGGCGTCGGCGGCAATCCGTCACGAGTATAGGTATTGTACGGCGAATCCTTAAGCAGCTGACTGCGCTTCAATGGTCCACGAAAATCCGGTGCTACGCCATACATCACCGCAGGATCGGTCTGCAAGCGCATGCCACGCAGCAGACGGTTACAAAACACTCCCGCAATCAGCGGCTTTTCGCTACTCAGCGAGCTCTCGCGCTCAACGAGCGAAGCTAAGATTAGCGCTTCATAGGGTGAAGCCAGCACCCGATTGTCACAGCGCTGCTCCCAGGCAGTCTTGAGTAGCTGTACCATCGCGCGTAGCGCCTGAGTCAACAGCGCTTTAGCACTGCCCGCGCTAAAATACGGATAAGTGGCCGGCAAGAGCAGTCCTTCTAAGCTATCCTTAGCACCGCCGATAAAGCGCAGATCGTCTGGTGATAATACTTCCTGCATAAAGACAGCAGGATCAGTAAAGCACGCTTGTGCATCAAAATTTAACTTATCAGCCTGCCTCATCCGCGCTTCTAGTTGCTTTATATTCATCCCCTCGACAATAGTCAGGGTAAACGGGGTAGGCTGATAAACCTCCCCTCGCACCATTCTCTGCAGAATGGTGCTTAAAGACGTTGTGCCATCAACCACGTAACTGCCGCGCTGTATGGCCGACAGCTCCTTTTCATTAAGTTTAACGTAAACCCACACTACCGCCGGATTAAATTGCTCATCCGTAAGATCCATGATGACGTTGCGCGCGCGCATGCCGGCTGTAAGTTCAAACGGCTCCTCACGCTCCGGTACCACGTAGGCGTTAAGCTGCTGCAGCTGCAGATAAAAAGCGGTCCCCAGCGCACTAAGTAAAATTAAGATAACAAACGGCAGATACCATAAAAAACTGCGCTGCATTTTACCGGCGTGTTTGTCAGAGGAAGCCGTGATCGGCTTTTTTTGCGCCTTTGGCGACGATTGTGCTGTAGTAGCGTGCTTGCAGGTCTCCCGCGCTTTGGGCGCGGCGGACGCTGCTGACGATGAAGGCGGATGGGTAGACATCGGTATTATCTTAATGTTCTGCCGTAGATGCTAAAAAAGAAGCCTGCAGCTCATAATTTTACCGCTCATGCCTGCCATGTCCTCTAATTAACAGTCTGATATGCTGTACTTTTTAAGCTGCGCTGGCGGTTTAGCTGACGCATTGATTCTAAACGAAAAGCCCTGAAAGCTCAATTTGCGTGGCTCGCTGCAGTCCGCCGCAGTACAGTCCCGCGCTTTGCTTTACTTAGCTACGTGCGTTCCTTGGGCTGCCCCAAAAGCGCACATGGATGCTTAGCGCTGAGGCAGATTTTCGTGACACTAAGCGGTAAAATAGATAGAATTATCGCCAATTTTTAACCATCTGGGCCTGTTCTAAAGGCCCCAAGTTGCGGACTGCAGACCAAGCTACATTGGGGGCTGCAGGCATGAAAACGCGTAAGAGTGGATTTGATGATGGAACTGGAAAAAACCTATCAGCCGGAAAAATTTGAAAAAGACATTTACCAGCATTGGGAGGAGCAAGCTTACTTTAAGCCCAGCTATGCAGAAGGCGCTCCGAACTATTCAATTGCGCTTCCCCCGCCGAATGTAACCGGCTCACTGCACATGGGACATGCCTTCCAGCAGACCATCATGGATGCCTTAATCCGCTATCACCGTATGGATAAATACAATACGCTGTGGCAGTGCGGCACCGATCACGCTGGCATCGCCACGCAGATGGTGGTCGAGCGTAAATTAGCGGCCGAAGAACAAGTGACCCGGCATGATTTAGGGCGCGATGAGTTCATTAAGCGAGTATGGCAATGGAAAGAGCAGTCCGGCGGCACTATCACCAAGCAGATGCGCCGCTTAGGCGCCTCTGTGGACTGGAGCCGCGAGCGCTTTACCATGGATGCGGGCCTGTCTAAAGCCGTGACTGAAGTCTTCGTGCGCCTATACGATGAAGATTTAATTTACCGCGGCAAACGTCTCGTTAACTGGGACCCCAAACTGCGCACCGCAATTTCCGACCTTGAAGTGGAAAATCGCGAAGTTAAAGGTTCCATGTGGTACATCCGCTACCCGTTAGCCGACGGCCTCAAGACTAAGGCGGGGTGCGATTATCTATTAGTGGCAACTACCCGCCCTGAGACGCTCCTTGGCGATACCGCGGTAGCCGTCAACCCGAATGACGAGCGCTATAAAGATTTAGTCGGCAAAGAACTGATCCTGCCTTTAGTCGGCCGCCGCATTCCGATTGTGGCAGATATGCATGCCGACATGACTACCGGCACCGGCTGCGTGAAGATCACTCCAGCCCACGATTTTAACGACTATCAGGTCGGCAAGCGTCAGAATCTGTGCATGATCAATATCATGACCGAGGACGCGCATATCCGTGCTGTCGGCGAAGTCTTTGACAGCAATGGTTTGCCGACCGATAAAGCTGCGGGCACTATTCCCGAGCGCTATCAGGGCCTTGATCGCTTTGTTGCACGCAAGCTGATGGTTGAAGATCTACAGGCGCAGGGGCTGTTAGAGAAGATTGAAGATCATACCTTAGCGCAGCCTTTTGGCGATCGCGGCGGCGTGCCGATTGAGCCGTTGCTTACCGATCAGTGGTATGTCAAGGCCTCGGTATTAGGCAAACCGGCAATTGAAGCGGTCGAAGACGGCCGCATTAAGTTCGTGCCGGCGCAATATGCCAACATGTATTTTTCGTGGATGTGCGAGCTGCAGGATTGGTGCATTTCACGCCAGCTGTGGTGGGGGCACCGTATTCCGGCTTGGTATGACGAAAACGGCAAAGTTTATGTCGCACATGATGAAGCGGAAGTCCGTACTAAATATCACTTAGATGCCGCCGTCAAACTGACACAAGATCCGGATGTGCTTGATACTTGGTTCTCATCGGCGCTATGGACTTTCTCCACCTTAGGCTGGCCAGAGCAGACTAAGGAGCTTGAGCTATTCCACCCGACCTCAGTCTTAGTAACTGGTTTTGACATCATCTTCTTCTGGGTGGCGCGCATGATCATGATGACCATGCACTTTATCAAGGATAAGGATGGCAATCCGCAAGTGCCGTTTAAGACTGTCTACGTGACCGGCCTTATCCGCGATGAAGAAGGCCAAAAGATGTCTAAGTCCAAGGGCAATGTGATTGACCCGCTGGACATGATTGACGGCATCGACATTGACAGCTTAGTGCATAAGCGCACCGCCAACATGATGCAGCCGCAGAAGGCTCTGCAGATTGAAAAGCGGACCCGCAAGCAGTTCCCGCAGGGCATTGCGCCGCACGGTACTGATGCTCTGCGCTTTACCCTGTGCGCCCTCGCCTCCAATGGCCGCGACATCAACTGGGACATGAAACGTCTGGACGGTTATCGTAATTTCTGCAATAAACTGTGGAACGCCACCCGCTTCCTCGCCATGAAAATAGGTCTTGGAGAAAAGCACTACACCCTGCCGCAAGCCCATGAGCTGGGGCTTGCTGATCGCTTCATCTGCTCAAAACTATCGCAGGCCATCCGCACAATCCGTCAGGCGATGGACAATTACCGCTTTGATCAGGCTGCCGCTGATTTGTACAGCTTTATTTGGGATGAGTACTGCTCATGGTACATTGAATTCTCTAAAGCTATTTTAGAAAGCAATGAAGTCAGCGCCCAGCAAAAGGAAGTTACCGCTGCGAATCTGACTGCGGTGATGGAATGCTTTGCCCGCCTCGCGCACCCGGTCATGCCGTTTATTACCGAAGTTATTTGGCAACAGGCCGCTCCATGCATCGGCAAGGCGCAAGCTGGTGACACCATCATGCAGGCCCCCTATCCGCAGGAGACCGACTTTGCCACCGATGTGCAGGCTGAAGCTCAGATCAGCTTAATTAAAGATTTAGTGACCACCGTACGCAATCTGCGCGCTGAAATGAAGGCTAACCCTAATGCGCAGTTTGAGGTTTTAGTACGCGGTGCCACATCGGAGCAGGAGCAGATTCTTCGCGACAACTTCTATCTCTACTCCGTATTAGGCGGCATCTCCAGCCTGCAGTTTGTGCGCGCCGATGAGAAGACCGTACCGTGTGCAGCTAAACCGTTTGGCACCTGCGAAGCCTTAGTTCCGATGAAGGATCTGGTCAATAAAGATGATGAAATTAAGCGCTTAACTCAGCTTGCCACCAAACTTGAGGGGCTAATTAAAGGCGGCGAGGCTAAGCTTGCCAATGAGGCTTTTGTCGCCAAAGCTCCAGCTAAGATCATTGATGGTGCCAAAGCCCAGTTAGAGCTAAACCGTACGCAGCTTAGCAAGGTTTTAGCGCAACTTGAGGAAATTAAAGCCCTCTAAGCCTTTTTGTTGCCATTAATGCCCGTGCAGTCCTGCGCCGCGCGGGCATATCGGCTTCACCTTAATTTCCTCATTAAGCCCTTTTCCTTTTTCTGCATTCACCTTATCCCTCGTTCTGCCTTACAATACGAGGTATGCTGAAGTTTTCATCCGCAAAAACCACTTTAACCCGCTTGGCCGCCGCACTCCTGACTGGGATCTGGCTGCTTATCGCAGCTTCCCCGGCTCTCAGTGCGTTAAGTCCCTATTCAGCGGAGCAACGCAGCGCAGATCAAGCGGCACGGCTGCGCGCGCAGCAACAGTCAAGCGCTGCCGACTCAGCCTTTAAGCCCCTGCCGCAGGCGCAGCATGCCACATCAGCCCCCACGTCCACAGCTAACCCTTCGGCGCAAAGCCGTAGTTTAAGCGACAAAGAAGCCGCCGCCATATTACAAAGTTTCAGCAGCCCAAACGTGCTACAGCATGCCTGCGCGCTCTATGCCACACGTAAGGAAGATAAGCGCAATCAAGCGCTGGCCGTGTACTATTTAGGAGAAAAGGCCGGTTACGCTGCTGTAATAGTATTAGGAACACCACGTCAACTACAGGTCAGCCTGAACGGAATTTCCCTTACGCAATATTTTATAGGCGCGCAAGAGCTGCAGTGCAATCACACCCGCATCGGAGAAATGCGCCTGTATAACTTACAGGCACTTCCATATCACGGCGCACTACTGCAGCTTCAGGCCGATGGAATTAACTCGCAGGCTACATTGCCTTAACTCATACTTTGCAGCCTACTTACGTTAATGAACAAGGGCAGAGCGCCGTTTAGGCGGAGCGCGCTGCCTCGTACTGCGCACGCGTCATACCGTAAACCACATGCGGCATAGTAAAGCCGCGATAATGTTTGACGATATCACCCACCCGCGTAAAGCCGATACGCGCGGCCACTTGCTGCGAAGGGATATTAGTGTCGCGAATTTGCGCACAGACAAAAGGCGCTTTTAATACATCAAAAGCATAATTGCGCGCTGCCAGCGCGGCTTCGGTAGCAAAGCCTGCATGCCAAAAACGCTTGGATAACAGATAACCCACCTCATGCACCAAGCGCCCTTCAAATTCCTGCATGGTCACGCCGCACTGGCCAATAAACTCATCATCCGCTCGCGTCAGCAAAGCATACAGACCACATCCGTCCTGCTCATAGCGCTCAAGCTGGCGTAAAAGCCAACTTTTAACCATTAAATCGGAAAAGGCTCCGGCATAAGCATACATTACCTCTGGATCCTGCAACTGCTCCTTAATCGAGCTGAGATCATCCATCGTCATGCGGCGAGCATACAACCGCTCACTGACAAATACTGCCTGCTGCTTATCACTCATCTTAGGGTTCTCCATGCTCTTTAATGTAACGGCTCACGCGCTCTAAATCCTCCGGCGTATCCACTCCAGTTTCCGGAGGATTATCCGTTATCCCCACGGCGATCTTCAGCCCATAATGCAACAGGCGCAGCTGCTCAAGCGATTCAATAGTTTCAATATCCGCCTGCGGCTGCTGATTGAAATGCAATACGGTGCCCGCCTTATAGGCATAAATGCCAATGTGATGATAATGCGCAGCCGTAGGCGGCTTACCGTGCATGAAATTATCGCGCTCATACGGGATGGGAGCACGCGAGAAATACAGCGCATAACCATCTTTATCAAACACCACCTTCACGCAAGATGGGTCAAACACGTCTGCAGCATTATCAATCTTAAAACATAAGGTAGCCATGTCAGCCTGCTTACGGATAAGCAGCTGCGCCACCGCATCAATATGCTCTGGGTTAATCAACGGCTCATCGCCCTGGATATTAACGATCACAGTATCAGGGGAGAGCTTACGCGCGGCAATCATCTGCGCAATGCGATCCGTTCCACAAGCGGCATGTTTCGAGGTCATGCACACTTCCACGCCCGGCAAGTCTGTCAGGCAGGCGGCAATTTTGTCATCATCTACGCAAGCAATCACCTGTGCGGCGCGGCTTTTTAAGGCCTGCATACACACCCGGCGAATCAGCGGAATGCCGCAGACAGGCAAAATCGGCTTATTGGGCAGCCTGGTGGAAGCCAGACGCGAGGGAATAGCTACAATATAATCATTCATTCCTTAGTTCCTTGCAACGCTGCAGCTTGCTGCCGCTTGGCGCGCAGTTCAATTTTATTGGCTGCGCTTTTAATCAATTGCTCAAGATCATCATAAAAGGCCGGAGCTAAAAATGCCTCGACTTGGAGCACAAAAACATTGGACACCGGCTTATCGGTATATTTAATGGCATCCTTAGCCGTCATGATGACCGGATAACGCGCTGCCGCCTCCTGCAGGCGGCGCAGCGGCAACTTGCCATGATCACTAACCGGCAGTACTTCAGCAATTGCAAAGCCAAAATCCTCAAGAGTCTTATAAAAGCGCTGCGGATTACCGATGCCGGCAAGTGCAATAACTTTACTGCCCTTTGGCACCGTCTGGCTACTTTGCGGCTCTAGCGGCAGCAATGCTGAGGGATGTAACACCATGGTATTAAAGCCGATTTGCGCCACAGCGCCATTAATCACCACTGCATCAACTTTTTTCAGCCGCCATACCCCTTCGCGCAGCGGGCCTGCCGGCAACAGCTTTTTATTACCAAACATGCGCACGCCGTCTACTACTGCAATCTCCCCATCGCGCTCTAAAGCATAATGCTGCAAACCGTCATCGCAGATAATGACATTGACCCCTAGTGAGGCCAGATAAAACGCCCCACGCTCACGCTTGGGGTCAATCACAACCTCAGCATCAGTCTGCTGTTTAAGCAGCAACGGCTCATCGCCGCAATCAACTGCACGACTGTCACGGCTTACTCGCAGCGGAAAACGGCTACTGCCGGCGCGATAGCCGCGCGACAGCAGCCCCGGCTTATAGCCGCGGCGCTGCAGCTCTTTTAAAATGGCCGCACACAACGGGGTTTTGCCACTACCGCCGGCACTTAGACCGCCGACAATAATCACCGGCACTAAAGGAGCGCTGCTTTTACACCAACCGTGCTGATACGCGCTACGCCGCAAGGCGCTGACAAAGGCAAACAACCACGCTAAAGGACGCAGCGGCAAAGACAACAACCAGGCACTAAGACTTTTTTCATACCAAATTTTATCGATTAAAGACAAGATATTACTTCCTTAAGACAATTATTGTTAAACGATTATACCCCGGAGGTGAGCTAGCCTGCAGGCTTAAATTACGCCGACGCGCCGCCCTTGGTGCAAGCGGCGCGCGGTAAAGAGGAGATTTAACGCTTTGCTGCGCTTTTTGTCGGGGAAAACGCCTTGACGACCGTACGTACCGGCGCAAGCGGTAAACTTAACTGCGCGGCAAAGCCGCCTGGAACATTCTGCGAGCGCGACGCGGCATCGAAACCTGACACCAAAGAACCGACTAAGGAAGGCAAAGTGCGCGCACAGGCCCATACCAAGACTGCGACAAGCAAAAGCACCGCATAGACGGCAAAAGTGATCTTGCCACCGCCTTCCACTAAGCCGCGCACCATGGTCAAGCCGCGCACCCCAACATTGCAGATAAGGATCATGGTCATCAGCTCAAGGCCTACGGCAAGCACTGCCTTTAAATAATTAACTGCAATCGGCCGAGTAAAGGAAAGCGCCCCAAAGCCTAAGACAAAGACGCCTAGTACGCACAATAGATAGGCAGACAGATACAGCACCAAACAGCTGGCCACTACACAGAACAAAATGAAGTCAAATAAGATAAGAAAGATCCCCATCACTAGCTTATTGATGGAAAACCAGCCCGAGCTTTCTTCAATACTGTGTAGCAACGCAAATGACACTTCAATCACTGCATCCGCAAGCTCGGCCGGACCACCGCCATGTTCAGCAGTAAGCGAAGTCAGCGAATTGATGATCGACGAACCGATGGCGCTGCCGTGCAACAGCAGAAACTCAAACACACCGATAATCAGCACAAAGCGTACTAATACCGCAACAAATGACTGCAGATCGCCGTCACGCAGAATTAGCTTAATCCCGTTGAGCACAATGGCTATTGAACACAAAATCCAAAATAGCCGCGTAGCTGCACTTTCAATACGCCCGCTCACCGCCGCCGCCTCCTGCATGAAAAGTTCGGTAGCCGTACGGATCACCCCCTGCTCCACCATCAGTGCCGTCTCCAAACTGTCATCGGCCAAACACGGCTGCAGACACATCCCAGTGGCAAGCAGCAGCGCCGACAGAATGGTCAAGCCTCCCGATAAACATCGCATAGCACACCTCCTTATTTAAAAGACGGCAGTGTAAGGTCAAAATGCGGTTGACGTTTCCAGCCATCAGCGAGCTCAAAGTACTGCTCCTGCGCCATGAAAGCCTGCCGTTCATCTGCCTGCTGAGCCTGATCTTTAGTGATAAGCGAGATAAGCTGCGTGCTTTGCCCATTGAGATCAATTAAGGAAGCGGCAGTTTCGCTACTTATCTGCGATAAATTATCCAGAATATCGGCATGGCCTTGTGCGCTTTGGCCTTGGGCTTTTAATTCCTGCAGCACCTGCGCTTTTTTCCCTAAATGCGTCTGCATGCGTTCCGCCTGCTCGGCCGCCACTTGGGCAATTTTCACAGTGGCCTCGTCAATATCCTGTAGATAGCGCTCAAAGCTACAGCTCCCAGAGCGCGCGCAGGCCATCCATGCATCGGCGCTTTTCATATCGGCAATTAAGCGCGACAGGCGACCAAACTGCTGCCATATGGTTGAGGCGGCATTGACCAAAGCAAAAGTTTCAGCGCGCGCTTTATCAATCATCTCCCAATTGGCGCCGAAGTTTAACGTAGAGTTAGCTTTAGCCAGTGTATTACTCTGCACCAGCTCATTTAACTGCGCAATCTGTTGCTGATTATCCACTCCCCACTGTTCGATGGTAGCGACATTCTCTGTCAGCATCTGCATTAAATTTTGCGTATCAAATACGGGATAACTGGCATACACTGCATGACCTGCCGCCAACCAAAGCAGTAGCAATCCCCTCATGCAGCGCAATATTTTATTAAAAGCCATACAAACTCCTTGTCGCACCGGCGCACACCGCACGCAGCCGGCGCCATGCGGTACTAAGTGTTATAGTCAAAAGCCTGATACGGCCCCTTAAAGCGCAAGTCTTTAACTAAGGTTAAATTGAACTTAAACCCTGGCTTAACCTCGAGCGTAGGCGCAATATTGAGGTTGCGCTCGATGACGTCAGCCAACACCTGCCCAAGGCTCATCCCGATGGCCTGTGACATGGCTGAAGAGGTCGTGAGATTACCGTCGCTATCGTAAGCATCATCCTGCGTCACTGCCACCATAGCAGTAATACCACCTAAAAGCAGAGCTCCTGACAGCAGGCGTAACATATGATTGTTAACCTCAGCATTAAGCCCCGCGTAGCCGTCCAAGGCAGAAGCTGGCATCGCCCCTAAGGTTAGCGCCTTACCATCCGGGAAAATGATGCGATTGAAAGCTAGCATTACGCGTTCCGTGCCGTAGGCCGGCTGCGACAGATACTGTCCCACCAAACGGCAGCCGGCAGGGATCAGCTCATAATTGCCTCGCGGACTGTCGTACACCGGGGCAGTAGTCTGCGCCATCACCTGCCCAGGGATATCAGAATTAATCCCGGTAAGCAGTACTGCCGGTACCACCGCACCTTGGCGAATGATAAAGGGCGTATCTACACTTTCTACCTGATAGGACAGAGCATGCATATCCCCGCCATCAAGTGCCGCGTAAGCCGCGAGCTCACCGTCCTGAGCCTTGCCTTGTAGCGCATTGAGCTTACGCTCACTGTCAGCACGCAGCTGACGCTGTTTAGCAGTAAGGACGCCTGCTCCTGCATCGCGGTCCGCTCCTTTGCCGCTTAGCACGTTATTGTCATTGACGCGCGCAAAATTAAGCGCCACTGTAGAGCTGGAGCTTAAGGCTTGCAGGAAAGCCTGCTGACGTTGCTGTTCCCAGCGTTGCGCGATGGTCGGTTGAGCAGGCTCATCCTTCATCCCGTGCAGCTGCTGATAGCGCTCAAAGGCAGCCTCTTCACTAAGCTTAGGCTCCGGCGGCAGCGCAACCACTGCTGTTGACGGCGCCGCTTGAGGCGCAGGTTTGGCGCTTTGTGCCTGCAACCTTGCTATCTGCGCCCGCGCATCGGCAAACAGCAGACGATCTTTATCTTTGTCAGACAAAGAGTCATGGTCAGCACTGCTTGGAATTGAGAAAAATCCCGCAGCTAGAATGACGGCACACAGCCCCAGCACGAACAGCAACGGCATCTTCGTGACCGTGCCGCGCTTGACCTTTTGATTTTTAACTTCCATTTACTGTCTCCGCATGACGCTGATCGCGGAAATGGGCTTCAGCTGCCCGCCGGCTGATGCAAAGCAACACTGCAGCGTAACGCTATCAAGAGAAAGGCTCAGCAGCGTTTGCGCATCCACCTCCGCTTTTTCCAGACGCAAACCTTTACTTAACTGTAGCTCAGGAGCTGCATCTAGTATGGCCGTATCTGCAGGCTGCAAACTGACTGCAGCACCGGCCTGACGCAGCGCCTGCGCCGCTGCACTAAGCTCGTCTGCGCTGAGGCTGTGACTGCTTAACACAAAATGATCGCTGCCAAAGGCACTCAACTGCTGCAGCGCCGGTACCATAGTTGTTATTGCCGGCTGCAAATCAGCCTGCACACTTTGCGCAGCCGGATCAAGACTGCGACAGCCGCTTATCAACAGCAAGGCTGCGGTAATTGAACTTAAAGATAAAGTACGCAGCATCTTACGTGCGCAGGTGCTTGATTTATTTGAAGTAAAATCCGACATAAAGCCCCTCCTTTACGCGTCAGCCTGCAGTCTAATGTCGCAACTAAGCCCATCATCGCCGCTTAATAAACGCAGATGCGACGGTACGCCGTCAAGAACATAACGCGCCCCCTGCACGCGATAATTGACCGTTGACAGCGCATCTTCACTAAACAATCCACCATCTGCATTAACGCACAGCAAAGCCGGCATTTGACCTGCGCGCAATAATTGTTCGGGTAATTCAATAATAGTTTTGCGCCCGTCATTGAACACGCGCTCAGGTTTGAGTGCCTCATCGCCGGAAATGGCGTATTTAAAATTGAGCTCATCTAAAGTCACATGCGTGCCGGCCACGGTATTGCGCGCTACGTAATCTTGCTTTTGCTGCAATTGAACATTCATGCGCTGCAGCTCCTGCTCAGGATAGGTGAAGCGCACCATCGGCATAAAACCCTCAAGCGAGGATTTAAGCGCCAGATGATAGGTGCGCTTATCGGTGGTAACCACTAATGAGGTTTTAAGCCCACTGTCAAAGGGCTTTATTATTAAATGCTGCTGCGCACCAAGGTGATTGCCGGACAGTGCACTCTGCACTGACCAACGCGCGCCATCCCCAATCTGTACCGACTGCAGCAATTCCCCGGGCTCAAAGGCGATATCAGTAAGTTCTAGCACCTGACATAAAATCTGCGGACGCGAGCTACCGTAGACAAACACTACCTCACCGGGGCGACGCACTGCCCCGCATAAGCCGCGACCATCCATACCGCATTCCTCCTGCGCGGCAAGAGCGTCTAGCGCCGCATAATTGGCAGCATCTAAATAATCCTGATTGGCCTGCAACGCATAAACCTCGTAGGCGCTGTCTGCATGCACCGGAGTGCTGAACGCCCAATAGGCAGCGCTACAGATAAGCGGCAGCGTTTGATAGATAGCTATAAATTTGGACATAAGAACACTCCTAAATCAGTACCTGACTGATGACCACATCCGATACAAAGATCCCTAATGGATTCAAAATGATGGTTTCGGCATTAAGCCCGGCGGCACCGGCTACTTCGTAGGAAATTAAAGCGCGCATGCGCAGCTGCCTGGTATTTAATTTGCCCTGTACGCGCTCCTGCCAATCTATTTGATAAGTCTGGCCGCTTTGAGCAATCACATTGGCAATTTCCACCGCTACGCGCTCTTTTTGCCCGCGTTCAAACGGGTTTTCACGGCGGTAGAACTTATCAATTTCCTGCTGCGCCTGTGAGCCTTCTTGAAGATGACTGTAAACTGCCGTAATAGCGGCCCGCTGCACCGCTCCATCAGAGCTGACCTGACGCAAATTGGTAATGAAGCCGCACAAAGCCGAAGCAATAACAGCTGACGGCACCTCTACCTTGGAGTCAAGTTTGCCTTGATGGAGAACCACGCCCTGCTTATCTACAGTAACCAAATAGGGTACTAGCTGACTGCGTTCAGACTGCACGATAAAGGCTCCTAAGCTGATAAAGCCAAAGGCAGCCCCCAACAGCGCCAGCAACAGCAGCGCCAAACGACTTTTAAGATAAGTACAAGTTAAATTGACGGCTCCTACCCCATGGGCAATGGCCGTGGATTTAAGCGATTTTGGCATGGGGTTCTCCTATATTTTCCGCATTCGCCGGAGATAGCTGCAACTGCGACGCAGCGAAAGACGGCAGGTCAGAGCGGGTAAAGAAATACGGTCCGTACTTGGCGATAAGCCCATCGACGATGGGACAACAGTGATCTCCGGCAAAAGACATTAGATGACGCTCAGGCGCGGTCAGCGCTAAGTCAAACATCACGCTGTCAGCACCTTTTTTGAATAGATAATCACGCTTAGGCTCAGCCTGCACTAAAGCGGCCAGCTCTGCTTCATTGACCCCTAGCTTGTAGTAGATGGGCGCCAGTACGCTGCTTTGCGCGTCAAAATTAGGCAGAAAAATGCGGCTTTGCGCACATTCAAGGAACACCTCAAAAAGCGACGAGGAAGCCAAGTCAGTCAGCGACTGCGTAGCCAATACCACCAGCACATTGTATTTGCGCAGGGTCTTAAACCACTTTAGAAGTTCTAAGGCAAAAGTCTCATCGCGCAGCATCATCCACGCTTCATCAAGTACCAGCATCACCGGTGTGCCGTCAAAGCTGTTTTCAATTAAATGAAACAATTGCTTTAAAAGCGGCAGCGATGTGCGCAGTTCCTGTTCAAACAGCGATCCGCATTCAAAGACGGTAAGTTCACGCTTAAAGTCCAAATTGGCGCTGTCATCTAAAATCGCTTGCGGATTAGCCAAGAGCGTATATGGGGCAATTGCATCCTTCAAAGCCTGATCAGACAGCAGCAGATGCAGGTCAGACAGTGTACGCTCGGCAGGATCATGGGCTGAGAGCAGCTGTAGCGTCTGCGTCAGCTCTAAACGCTGATGCGGCGTCATGACAAGGCCGGATAAGCGGCTCAGCATTTCGCAAAAGGAAAGTCCGTAGCTTAGCTCAAGGGGCTTATCAATATGCGCCAGCGGACAGAACGCGCTTTTTACATTGGACAGTACGCGGTGCTCACCGCTTAAGCTTCTGCACAAAGCATAGAAGGAATAACCTTTATCAAAGGCATAGACACGGGCATCTTTATAACGCAGGAAATTGACCATTAAAGCCTGCAACAGCACTGACTTACCGGTGCCCGGCGGTCCGATGACTATGGTATTACCTAAATCTTTTTTATGCAGATTCAGATAAAAACGCCCATTGCCGACGGTGCGCACCTGCATTAAAGGCCCTGCAGCGACCCCAAGCAACGGATTAGGGGCAAAACGTTCGCCCTCCCACGGCGCAGATAAAGGCAACAAATCGACCAAGACGCTTTGCGCCACCAGCGGACGGCGCAAATTTTCCTTGGTGTGCCCCGGCAGCGAGCCTAAAAACGCCTCCAGCGCATTGACCGTCTCAATGCGGGCACCAAAGCCTAGAGTTTCAAGCTGCTGTACGCACAGTGCAGCATGGCTTTGCAACAGCGCAAAGTCCTCATCCATCAATACGATAAGCGCGGTATAACTGCCGAAAGCTTCCATGCGGCTGTCAAGCTGGGACTTTGCCGCATCAATTTCCTCAACCTTAGCCAAAGCATTGGCATTCACCCGGCCGGGCAAATTGAAGATTTGCGATAAAATGCCCTTAGATTTCTGCGTCCAAAAGCGGCGATATCGCTCAAGTAAAAAGGCTGACTGCAAATCATCAAAACAGATAAAGCGCGTATGAAAGCGGCAAGCACACGGCAGCACCGCTAGGGCATTGAGCACACCGAAATATGACTCGCTCGGCAGCCCATCAATTGCCACGGCCGCAATATACTTACGTCCCAGCATCGGAGCCAGTCCAGTTATTAGATCTTCCTGCGCCAGCAGGGCATCTAAATAGACGGCATGCTGCGGGCAGCGTAGCGCCATATGCTTGCCGTACAGACAGTGCACAATAAAGGACAGCGCAGCATGCTTATGCTCAGCATTGAGCGCCTGTAGCATAAGCGGCATGGTAAGGGACAGCGTTGCGACCACGGCATCCGTACGCTCTTTAAAGCTTGCAATTAAAGCCCGCGTACGCCCGGCTGCGTCTGATCCTTCAAGCTCCTTATCCTTGAGCATTAAAGCCGTCAGCGTCTGCTTAGTCTGCGAACTGCCGTGATAGGTCAAAGTCAGAAAAAAACGCGTGTGGAAGCTCTTATCAGCGGCAAAACTAGCAGAGCGTGCCTGATCAAGGATCCGCACGGCCGGATTTTCCGCCCCCATCTTGGGTAGATAGGCCGCATCCGGCAGGCGCAGTGCATCTACCTGCACGCACCAGCCTCCACCTAATTTATGCAGAGCTTTGGCGGTTAAATCGCGCAAATGCTCAACCTGCGCTGCTCCGACATGACTTAAGTCCTGCGGGAAAAGTTCATATATCCGCAACAGTCCACCATTTTTGAGCACAATCACACTATCATCGGCGCAACTGGCATAATCAAGCAGATCGGTAAGGCCCTGAGCGCGCGAAAAGCGCAGGCGCGACTGCAACTTAAGACACAGCAACGTCACAGCCGCGAGCATCAGCACGGACCCCAGCGCGCATACGCTAAATAAAATATGTGCTTCATCAGACATAATGTTTACCTCCACGGCAGAATAAGCCGCTGTGCGCGGGGTAGTAGCTGCGATAGAACAGCTGGCGAATAAAGATCTGGCGCATCATCAGATCAGCTTTACCCATTTGGCGCAACAGATAAAATCCGCCGCCAAAAATCAGCAGGCACAAGAGCGCTGCCGGCAGCGAAGCGGTACAAAAGCCTAGCGCAAAGCAGATTAAAAGTAAGGTCAGCGTCAATTCGCGATCGCAGCCTAAAAACTGCTGACGCTGCTGCAGTGCTTGGTAAATGTGATGCGTAGACATAAAAAACTCCCTAAAGCAGAGCATGTAGCTGCCCTGCCCATAGTTAAACAACTTGAAAATTAAAGTGATTTACTAAAAAGCGTTTAGCTTAAACCGCTCTTTGAGCACCGTTTCGGCATAGAACAGCCCTTTTTTCAGCAGTAAAGCTGCAGCTGCGCCTGCATCAGCTGCTGCTGTAGCTTAGGTACAGGCATGCTTTCACTAAGGCGCAGCGCCGCCTCCGCACACATTAAAGGCTGCTGCAAGGAAAAATCCACGATATTTCCAAGGCCCTGTAGCGGTGGCTCTGAGACGCGCGGGGTGGGCTGCGTTGCAGTAACCTCTTGAGCTTCTGCCACTGATCCGATGGATGCTCCATTGAAAAAGCGCGACATTAAGCTATTGGCACCGATCAACATAGTCATCACCAGTACCACGTAAATCAACGCGCGCATGAAGCGACCTATTTCCCCGCCTGCGAAAATCAAGGTTGCACCGCAAGAGACGATGCCGATCATGGCCACGGAAAAAGCCACCGGTCCGGTCAGCGACTGTTGTAAAGTGCGCAGCCAATCCTCATACGGCAACGCATTGCCGGATGATTCGGCAGCTTGCGAGGCGCCAGCAAACATACTTAAAAGCACTGAAGTTAAAAGCTGCAACATGCACCTTAAGGCAGGCTGCAGGTGACGCTGATTGTGATAAGACTTTCTCATAATGATTTTCCTAAATTGCCTATTTCCTTTAACTAACAAGCCGCGAAATTCCCCATGCGTTCAGCTTGGGGAGGGAAGCGGCTGCCAAAGCACTTTTTGTGCATGTACGATGCTGCCCAAAAACTCAGGAACGAGTTTTTGCTCCTACCTGATAGAGCGCATTGTGGACATGCCCGTAAACGCCCAGAAGTGGGTGCTTACTAAAAGTAAGGCATCGGCCTTACGCAACCTCGCACGCAAGCGCGCAGGTTAGTTAATACCGCTGCAAAGCTACATGCCTGCAGCAATACATGACACGGGCAAAAGGCTCAGCCTTATCCCGCGATCCTCTGCAGCACAAATTCACCTGCGGCATAATCCTTCAGCTCAACGATGGCAGCGACATGCCGCTGCGGTCGACGTTCTAACTGCACAATCACATCAATTGCTGCCGCAATCGTCGGTTCAATCAAACGCGGAGCTGCCTTATTGCGTGAGACCAGGAGCACTAAGCGCTTTAAAGTCTGCGCGACGCTGCCGGCATGCACGGTAGTAAGGCCGCCGCGATGACCGGTAGTAAAAGCGTCCAGCAAATCTAAAGCCTCTGCTCCGCGGATCTCACCGACGACAATGCGATCTGGCCGCGAGCGCAATGCCGAACGTAGCAGCGCATCCATACCAAGCCCCGGAGATGTCAACAAATTAAGGCGGTTGGCTGCGGTAACCTTGAGCTCGGGAGTATCCTCGACATTAACGATGCGCTCCTGCGGACATAGGCGCGTAAGTTCAGATAACAACGCATTGACTAAGGTAGTTTTACCGCAGCCGGTGCCTCCTGCCACCACAATTGATTTGCGCTTCAGTAGCGCCTCAGTCAAAATGCGTCCCTGCACAGCCGTCAGCATGCCTGAAGCAATCAAGTCAGCAAGCGGCAACTGCCTTGCGGTATGTTTGCGAATCGTAAAGCTCGGCGCCTTAACCACCGGCGGGATCTGAATTTCAATCCGCGAGCCGTTGTAAGGAATTTCCCCGCTCAACAGCGGATGCTCAGCATTTAAGCTCACCCCGCTTAATGAGGCTAAAGTCTTCACAATAGTAAAGGCGCTCACTTTATTAATACTGCCGCAGGCCTGCATGCCGGAGTCAATATGTTCAATATAGAGCGCACCATCGCAATTGAGCATGATTTCGGTGACGTTAGGGTCATTCATCGCGGCTGCGATAACAGGCCCCATCGCTTCAGCAGCACGTGACACGGCACGGGATAAAAAATCCTTATCCTGCTCTTTGGCAATGCTGTGGTGATCAAACATGAAACTCAACTCCAGCTATGTCTGCAAAGTGATGGCTTTACTATAGGGTGTTGTCAAGGCTTTGTCGGCAAGCAAAATCTACCCAAAAAGGGCAGAAAAACCGCACTCAGCTACTAAAATAGTTTTTATCAAAAAGATCAGCGGCTAAAACCGCGTCCTTTAGGGCGGGGATACAGCCGCGCGGTGTAGGCACTTTTTTAATCCAGCGTTTTCTGCTGCTCAATATATTGTCGGATAATAGATATCGGAGCACCTTCGCAGGATGAAGCAAAATAAGATG
>CALXOV010000050.1 GCA_944390105.1 uncultured Succinivibrionaceae bacterium | reverse complement strand
TTTAAAGGTTTGCTGTCTGTCCTTCACTGCATTGTTACTTACTGCAGCTTCCCAGACTTTCTTTCAGTCCTTGCTTCAAGGACCCACACAGATTGTCTTATATCTCATTGTTAAAGAACTTACGCTTGCCGCTTCAGGGCTTCGCGTCGTCCCCCTTGCGTCAGGGAACGGGTGCACATTTTATAGAAAATTTTCCTGCTGTCAAATATTTTTTACAAAATTTTTAAAAAATTAGTCATTAGTAGCTTTAAGCCCACAGCAAAGTATGTTTAATTAAATGATTTAGATAAAGTTTTTTTAGTTTAAGCGCAGTGACAATCCATTCATCAAACCACTTTCCCGATTTTTTACGGCTTTTAACCGTATTAGCGCGCTATACCTTCATGTTTAGCTACCAATAAACCCACCGGATTGGCGCTCCCACAATCGCGCGTACAATCCCCCCTTTGCCAATAGCTCACTACAGGTGCCACTTTCCACCACTTTGCCGCCATCAATCACTACAATGCGATCCATCTGCGCTAAAGTAGATAAGCGATGGGCGATAGCTAACACCGTGCGCCCAGCCATAACTTTGCCTAAATTTTCCTGAATGATCTGCTCGCTTTCGCTATCAAGTGCTGAGGTTGCCTCATCAAGAATTAATATTGGCGCATCTTTCATCACCACGCGCGCCAACGCAATGCGCTGCCGCTGTCCTCCGGATAGTCTTACTCCACGCTCACCAACCATTGTTTCAAAACCACGTCCTCCGCGATAATCTGATAATTGCTCAATAAATGACAAAGCATCCGCCGCCTGCGCCGCCTGCTGCAGCGCTTCACTATTCATGGTCGCCGCACCATAGCTGATGTTTTCCTTCACCGTACGATGCATTAAGGAAGGATCCTGCGCTACCATAGCAAAACAGTCCCTTAGCTCATCTTGTAGCAGATCTTTAACATTGATTCCATCTAGCGTGACCAGCCCGCGCTGTACATCGTAAAAGCGTAGCAACAGATTGATAAGTGTCGTTTTGCCAGCACCGGAGGGACCGACAATGCCAACTTTCTCCCCGGACTTTACCTTAAGCGAGAAGTCCTGCAACACCGGTTTACCTGATATATAGGCAAAATCGACATGACTTAAGCATAGCTCACCACGTACTGGCTGCGGCAGCGGTAGTGGATGCTGCGGATCTTTAATACCCAAGGGCTTGGCAATGGTATGAATGCCGTCATAGACGGTACCGATATTTTCAAAAATTGCTCCAACTTCCCACATCATCCAACGTGACATATTAATGATACGGATGGCAATTGCCACCGCTACTGCAATTCCACCGGAACTCACGGCCTGAAGCTGCCACAAGTACAGCGCAAGGGCCGTAGTGGAAATGAGCAGCAGATAATTGAGCAGCTGTACACTGACGTCAAATAAAGTCAGAATGCGCAGCGCCCCGTATTCAGCTTGGATGAAACCTTCCATGCCAGCACGGGCATATTTAGTCTCGCGCCCTTTACCGCCAAACAGCTTAACCGTAGAAATATTGACATAACTGTCTACAATGCGCCCTACCATATCCGAGCGTGTATCCGCCTGCACCTGCGCCTGCCGGCGCAGACGCGGAATAAAGTAGAAAATAGCCACGCTGTAGGCAATCAGCCACCCTACTAATGGCAATGCTAGAAAGGCATCGGCCTCCGCCAGCATCCAGACCATGGTAGCGATATAAACAAAAAGGTGCACCAGCACATCAATAAGCTTGAGAACTGAAGTGCGTACTGCCTGCGCAGTCTGCATGACCTTGTTGGCTACGCGCCCGGCAAATTCATCGGAGAAAAAGGTCAGCGATTGACCTAACATGTAGCGATGCACCTGCCAGCGGATCTGCATCGGAAAGTTGCCAGAGATGGATTGATGGAGAATTAACGAATGAAGAATAGTTGCCGCAGGAAGAACCACGGCTGCAAGGACGAACATTGTCCACAGGCTGCGGCGGTGTTCTGCAAAAAAAGCCTGCGGATCGGCATCGGCGGTCCAATCAACAAGCAGGCCCATACAGGAGAAAAATAGCGCTTCACCTGCAGCCATCAGCGCGGTTAAAAACGCGATGATAATGAGAAATTTCCACAACCCTGCGGTGTAGAACAGAATAAAACGCACTAAACCTGCAGGCGGTTCCCCCTTAGACTCAGCAGGGAAAGGAGGAACCAGGCGCTCAAACCAGTGCCACAGCTTATCCATGCGCCTACTTTTCCATTGAGGCTAACATGTCATTGAGACGGTTATTGCATACGTCAAGGTGTCGCGCCAGCGCCGCCACGTGGTTTGGTAGCATCGCATCACCAACAGCATTGCCGCCGGCAAAAACATACAGCGGATCAAATTCCTCAATATAGTCAAAACGCTTAAGCGCCTCCGTTAAGTTCTCTGCACCGCCGCGCGCCGACACTTGATTGTCCACCGCTGCTAAAGCACGCAACACATTACCGGCAACAACCGCCACACCCTTAGCAAAATAAATATTATTATCAGCTTTAAAATGCCCCATGTCGGTATCGTTAAGCAGGCCTAAAGCAAAATCCGTCATATGCGCGCAGTATTTTATAATGTTATACACATCATCCGACTTTACATTGTAGATGCCCGCATTGCGTCCGGAAGTGCCAACGCTATCTGCCCAAGCGTGCCAATTACGAATGCCTGCACGGTATTTACCCTCACAGTCGTAGATAAACCAAAAACCCCACACATTCTCGCCGTAAGTAAAGTAGCGTGAGGTAGCATCCGCTAAACGACTATCAATGGTATCGCGTTCTCCGATGCGGGCTACAGTTTTAGCCAACATATCAGAAGCCGGACGCGTGGCATAAATTACGCCGCGCTGATATGAAGTATGATTGTCAATGATATTAGGGACAAAGCACAAGTCATTGACCATCCAACCTAAAAAGCCATCAAGCTCCTGCTCCAGCGCCGTGGTGACGCCTTGGGCAATAATCTGGGCTCGCTCCTGTTCAGGAGCGGCGTCGGACACCGTCTGCGGTTTGTATAGCTCGGTGCCGCTGGTTGTAAATATTCCCGCAATCAGCAGGTACAGAAGAGCTGCGCCGCAGATCCCCGCAACGCCGTATTTTAGTGCAGACAATTTGCCGGTCATAGGACCTCCGTTTTAAAACAGCCGTTAAAAAGGTTATGATTACACAGAGATCTTAACCTTAGATGGAGCTGTGCAAAAGTGCTTTTTGTCAAAACTCTCAAGCTCACCCTAGCTGCTCTATCCGTCGCCTGCAGCGCCTTTGCCGCAGCGGCTGATGACAATTCCCTGTACATTCTTAATTGGTCCGATTACATCGCACCTGATACCATCAGTAAGTTTGAACAAGAAACCGGCATCAATGTGGAATACGTATTGATGGATTCTAATGAAATGCTGGAGGCTAAATTGTTGACCGGCCATTCCGGCTATGATGTGGTAGCCCCATCAATTCATGTGTTAAAGCGCCTTGCTGATGCGGGAGTTCTCGAAAAGCTTGATAAAAGCAAACTGCCTAATTTCAAGCATCTTGACAAGGCCAAGCTTAATAAAATCGCGACAATTGACCCTGATAACAGCTATGGTATCCCCTACATGGAATTGTCCACCGGCATTGGCTATAACCGCCAGCAAATTGCTAAAGTGATGGGACCTGAATTTAAAGTCGACAGTTGGGATGTCATTTTCAAACCAGAAATTTTAACTAAGCTACAGGCCTGCGGCGTCACGGTGCTTGACAGCCCATCGGACATGATCTGCAGCGCACTCATTTATTTAGACCGTGATCCGCAGTCGCCGCATCAAAATGATTATGCAGCCGCCGCAGAACTCCTTTCTAAGATGATTTCCCACGTGCGCTACATTCATTCATCGCAGTACGTCAATGATTTAGCCTCAGGAGATGTCTGCATGGCGGTAGGATGGTCTGGCGACGTGCAACTGGCCGCACAGCGCGCCAAAGAGGCGGGACTTGATGACATTACCTACGTTATCCCCAAGGAAGGAGCGTTGATGGGGTACGACATGTTTGCCATTCCCAAGGATGCCGAGCATAAAGATAATGCCTATCGCTTTTTAGACTATATCTTGCGGCCTGAAGTCATTGCCGATATCACCAATTACGTGCGATATGCCAATGCCAACGCCGATGCTCTGCCCTTGGTTGACGCTGACATTCGCAACAATCCTGGCATTTACTATCCGCAGGAACTGCTAAAGCGCATGCATATCGTAGTTCCGCCCGCTGGCATGGAGCGCACCCTGACACGCACTTGGAATCGTGTGCGCATGGAAGCGGCTGACTGAGCTATCAAGGAGGCCTGCATGATCTTTACCGTAACGCCGAGTCCGTCGCTTGATTTGCTGATGGTGTTGCAGCAAGCCCCGATCCCGGGCCATACCCTACGCGCACTCAAGGAAGAACTCCGCCCCGGCGGCAAAGGCATCAATATCTCTATCATGCTCAAGCATTTGGGAAAGACCTCCACGGCTTTGGGCTTTGTTGCTGGGTTCTCCGGTGACGAGTTGATGCGCCTTACCGTGGCAGAGGGTATTCAGACTGGGTTCATCCGCGTCCGCCGCGGTCGCACCCGCATCAATTTGCGACTTAAAGCACAGCAGGCCTCGGCTGCTGATGAAACGCGCATCAATGGCTTGGGCCCCACTGTCACCCCTGATGACATCCGCTACTTAGTACGTAAAATTTCTGCTTTAAGCCACGGCGACTGCTTAGTACTAGCCGGTGCAGTGCCTCCGAGTCTGCCGCAGGATATTTACGCTACCTTCTTTAAAGCGCTGCAACACAAAGGGGTGGATGTTATTGTTGACGCGCCTCCCGAACTGTTGCACGCGGTACTGCGCTATCATCCTTTTCTCATCAAGCCGAATCTGCAGGAACTTAAAAGCTATCTCGGGCAGGAGCTGAGCACCACTGAAGACATTATTGAGGCAGCGCACGCATTGCAGAAAGAAGGCGCACTAAATGTTCTGGTATCCATGGGAGCTGCCGGTGCCGTCTTTGCGGCATCAGACGGTAGCACCATGCAGATCCCTGCACCTCAAGGCGAAGTAGTCAATAAGATCGGGGCCGGTGATTCAATGATTGCAGGTTTTATTGCCCACTATGCCGCCACACAGAATGTGCGCGAGGCCGCGCTGATGGCGGTTGCGGCGGGTACTGCCACCGCCATGGCGCATGGCCTTGCCGCCGAAAAAGAAGTTAATGCGCTGTTTGCACAGCTTAAGGAACGCATGCCGCTTTGAACCAATGCCGCGTAGTGCCTCTTGCATAGCTAGAAGTTGTAAGCATGCAGGTACAGCATTTCATGAGCATGTATAGTACTCTCTACAAACTCAGAAACGAGCTTTTTGCGCATACCTGATAAGGCATTGCGGATCTGCCCGTAAACTACCGAAGATGTCTTACTAAAAGTAAGACAGCAACCTTACGCAATCTTGCATTAAGTGCGTATGCAGTTCATGCCACCTGAGGCTAAACATGCGTAGCGGAGCGCTTTTTAGCATACACCACAATGACGCAGGGCAGCGCTTTCTGCGCTGCCCTGCGTCATTAGATTAATTAGCCAAGGAAGCTAATTATTTAACCACCGCCGCAATCGCGCTGACTAAGGCATCAATATTGCGCTGATTAATGCCAGCCACACAGATGCGTCCAGAGCCGACAATATAAATCCCGAACTCTTTCTTTAAGCGCTCCACCTGCTCCTTATTAAGGCCAGAGAAAGAGAACATGCCGTTCTGCTCAACTACAAAGTCAAAGTCTCCGGCACCGGCATCCTTGAGCTTTGAGGCAAGCAGCACGCGCATCGCGCGAATGCGCTCACGCATCTGCGATAGCTCTTCTTCCCAGCGCGCACGCAACTGAGCATCGCCAAGGACGGTGGTGACAATTTTTTCACCATGGGCCGGCGGATTGGAAATCGCGGTACGCACCGCAATCTTCAGCTGCGACAATACTCGATCCGCGGTCTGAGGATCGGAGCTGACAATGGTTAACGCCCCGACACGCTCATTGTACAGGCCTAAATTCTTGGAGAAGGAACTGGCTATCAGCATTTCAGGGCAGCGGGCAGCAATCACGCGCAGTCCCTGCGCATCCTCCTCAATACCGTGCCCAAAGCCTTGATAAGCAAAGTCAATGAATGGCAGCAAATGTTTACGGTTCAGCAAGTCAGCAATCTGCTCCCACTGCTCTAAGGTCGGATCAATACCCGTAGGATTGTGGCAGCAGGCATGCAGCAGCACCGCATCGCCTTCCTCAGCTTGCTCTAAAGTCTGCAGCATAGCATTAAAAGCTAAGCCATGGTTTTCCTTGTCATAGTAAGGATAGCGTTCAAACTTTAAGCCAGCTGCCGTGGCAATCTGATAGTGATTAGCCCAAGTCGGATCGGAAATCCACACACAGGCAGCAACATTCTGCTGCTTTAAGAAATCCGCGCCAATGCGCAGTGCACCGGTACCTCCCGGGCAATGGCAGGTTACCGCACGCTGATTGCGAATAATCGAACTGTCTTCACCAAACAGCAGCTCGCGCACAAAGCGACCATATTCAGGCAGGCCGGTAATGGGCAGATAGGACTTCGAGGTCTCCTCCACCAAAATCTTCTGCTCAGCCTGCTTAACACAGTCAAGCACCGGAGTGACGCCGGACTCATTCTGATAAACGCCTACGCCTAAGTTAATCTTATTGGGATTAGGATCGTTTTTATAAGCCTCGGTTAAGCCTAAGATCGGATCGGCCGGAGCCGCTTCAATATGATTAAAAAACATTGCATTACCTTCAATTAAGTCAGCTGCGACGCAACTGATGACCGTGCCTAAAAACCGCTCTGACTATAGCATAATCTGCACATTTTGATGCAGATCACAGACTGAAATATTTTTCTGATCCAAAGCAAGGCACGGGCACATCCTTAAGCGCGCGGATCCTGATACGGACGACGACGTCCCGCATAATCTATCGACGCTCCCTTTTTAAAGGACGAAAAATGAAGATTAGCGTAAATGTTGGGATAATCCGGCGTTGGACGTGATTTAAAGAAACGCAGAAACCACATGTACTGCTCTTTATGCGCGCGCACTGCACTCTCAATCACCTGATTCATGCAATTAAGATCCGCTGCTAGGTCTCCGCTAGGATACGCATCGGACAGCGGCATAAAGTGCACTTCATAACAGGCCGTCTTAAAGTTATATACCGAAAATAGCTGCAACACACTCGCCCCGCTTACTGCCGCAAGTTTAGGTAGCGTAGTCACCGTAGCCTTGGGAACCCCGAAAAAATTGCAGAACAGGCTGTTTTCCCGCCCTAAATCCTGATCGGGCAGAAAGAAGCACGAACGCCCAGCGCGCAGTTCACGAATTAAGGTACGCAAGCCGCTGCTACGCTCATAAACCGCGCCGCCAAAGCGCAAACGCTGCGCGTTTAAGAACCAGTCATAGACCGGGTTATTCTGTTGATGCACCATGGTGCACATCTCAAGCCCGCTCCAAGACAGATATAGTCCGCAGCGATCAATTGCCAGCGCATGCGGCGCCACAAAAATAATCGCCTTACCGCGCGCGCGCGCCTTCGCCAAATGTTCCTGTCCAAAAACCTGCCAGCGGCGCTTTAAAAGAGCCGTGGGCAGCACTGAGGGCTCGGCATAGCCGACAAAAACAGCCAAACCTACAGCTACCATACAGCGGAAAATACGGCGACATTCCTTGGCCGACAGCTCAGGGAAAGCCGTGCGTAGGTTGGCATAGGCAATGCGCCGCGGCCTCGTCGGCACGAGAGCTGCAGGATATGACAGCGCGATGCACAATACATCGCGCAGGCGATTGGGGATAAAAGCAAGCAAGCCCAGCAAGCCCAGTGACAGCCAAGCAGGAAGATAGCGTAACTTCAGCAGCCGACGCCAAGCTTTGGGGTTAAAAGCCGCCTTTTGATTTGCGTGCGGAGTATGCATACCTACAAGATCTTTGATAAGAACTCTTTGGTACGATCTTCCTTAGGCTGCGTAAATACTTCCTCAGGAGATCCCTGCTCAATAATACGGCCTTCATCCATGAAGAGCACCCGATCGGCTACCTGACGGGCAAAGCCCATCTCATGGGTAACCACCATCATGGTCATGCCGCTTTCGGCCAGCTTCTTCATAACCTCAAGCACTTCATTTACCATTTCAGGATCAAGTGCCGAAGTCGGCTCATCAAAGAGCATAATCTTAGGATGCATCGCCAAGGCTCGGGCAATCGCCACGCGCTGCTGTTGACCGCCGGATAATTCAGCCGGGCGAGCGTCAGCCTTACTCTCAAGTCCAACGCGCTTTAACAGCTCAAGTGCAGTCTGCTTAGCCGCAGTTTCTTCCATGTGACGCACTTTAAGCGGCGCCAGCATGATGTTCTGCAGCACCGTCATATGCGGGAAGAGATTGAAATGCTGGAAGACCATGCCGACTTCGGCACGGATGGTATTGATATTGACTTCGCGCGTAATCGTCTTTCCATCAAGGGTTATGCTACCGGAAGTCGGAACCTCTAGGTAGTTAACGCAGCGCAACATGGTTGATTTGCCGGAGCCGGAAGGGCCGATCACCACTACCACTTCACTCTTTTTAACGTGCAGGTCAATCCCTTTGAGTATTTCCTTATCGCCAAAGCTCTTGTGCAGATCTTTAATGATGATCATCAGTGAAACCTCTTCTCTAAGTAAGCTACGAAGCGGGTAATTGATAAAGTCATCACTAGGTAGATAATCGCCACCGCGGACCAAATCTCAAGCGATCCGTAAGTTGAGGCGATGATAAGCTGACCTTTACGCGTCAACTCCTCGAAACCTATCACCGACACCAAGGATGAATCCTTGAGCATAGCGATGAACTCATTGCCAAGCTGCGGGATAATACGGCGGAAGGCCTGCGGAATGACGATAAAGATCATGGTCTGGCCCCAACTCATACCTAGGGAACGCCCCGCTTCCATCTGCCCCTTATCAATGGACTGAATTCCGGCGCGAAAAATTTCTGCCACGTAAGCACCAGAATTGATGGAACATGCGGCCACTGCAGCGACAAACGGCTCAATGCGCATACCTAAAACAATCGGCAGTGCAAAGTAAATTATAAAAATCTGCACCAGCAGCGGGGTTCCGCGGATGAAATCAACATAAATCTTGGCGGGAATACGCAGCCATGGATAGCGCGACAGCTCGGCAATACCGACGAACAAGCCGACCATAGTACCAATGGCCACCGAGAGCGCAGTAATTTCAATCGTAACCAAGGCGCCGACTAAAAGTAGCGGCAGATGGTTAGCAATAAGTGAAAAATCAAAAGTCATAGGCTGAAAAATAGAAAAAGTACATCAGCGTCTGGCCGATGTACTTTTCTTTTCCTGATGAATATTACTCAGCAACCTTGAACCACTTGGCGTGGATCTCTGCAAAGGTACCGTTTTCATGAATCTTCTTTAAACCGGCATTAAGCTTGTCTAAAAGCTCCTGATTGCCTTTCTTCACTGCAATGCCGTACTGCTCGGAAGTGATCATTTCGCTCATTTCAACGATGTTCTCAGCATGGGATGTAGCTAAGTAGTATAAGTTAACCGGGCGATCATTGACTGCACCGTCGCAGCCGCCGGCCTTCAGCTCATTAAAGACCTCAGACTCATAGTTATAGCTCTTAGCATTGCCTCCAGAAAGCTCAGCTGCCTTCTGCGCACCGGTGGTGCCGATTTGACCGCACAGCACGGCACCCTTTAAGTCGGCTAAGGTCTTAAACTTATCCTTATCGCTTTCGCGAATCAGCACACTTAAGCCGGAATTGTAGTACGGATCAGTAAAATCCACGCGCGCGGCACGCTCCGGGGTGATGGTCATAGCCGCAATTACTGCGTCAATCTGAGAGGTTAAAAGCGACGGGATCAGCGCATCAAAGCCCATATTGACAATTTCGACCTTAAAGCCTTCGATCTCTCCGATAGCCTTAATGATGTCAATGTCATAGCCGACCTCGGCACCGCCCTCCCCCATAAACTCAAACGGAGCATAAGTAGCTTCCGTGCCGACGCGCAGCACGTCTTCCGCCTGTGCAGCCGAGACGACACCAAAGGTTAAAGCAGCAGCAGCCGACATCAGCTTGACTGCCTGCATAAACTTACCTGACATTGCAAAATCTCCTGATTAAACTGCAGCGCGTCTTCTTGCCGCTGCCTGACGTAATGTGGGCTGATTGTAGCATTTTTTACCCGACTCACCCATGATTTTCAGCGCATTTGCGCACATCTTGTGACATAAAAGAAAGCTTGTGCACAGTAAATGATGCAAGTAAACAAGACAGCAAACGCAGTCAGCCGCTACCAAAGATACCGCTAACTTGGCCAAGATAAAAGAAACAGGTTAATCATTAACCATGAAATTGGTGAGACGATTGTATTTATTTAACGCGTGCTGATCAATAAGCTCAAGACTCCTTACCATCTTGCTGGTGCCTTGTTTATATTTCTGGAAATGTGCGCTGGCCACATGTCTGTTGTATGCATCTTGACTGGCGTAAATCTCAAGGATAGTCACATGACATGGATCATCATGTGACTGCATAGCATACATGGTAAGTACGCCAGGCTCAGTACGTAGCGATACGGCGCCGACTTCGGTCACGTATTGCTTATATTCCTCTAGATACTGCGGGTCAACTTGAATGTGTGACAGACGCACAATACCGTCCTCCTGCAGGTCCTCTTTATAGGTCATTGAGGTTTCAGGCGTCAACTGCAGACAGTTGCCCAGCACCTCGCCAGTCGCAATATATACGTAGCTGGGAAAAGCAAACAATACCGGCTTAAGTTTACTGTAGTCAATCTGCCCCTTGGCATCAAGTACATGCTTTGCCGCATAAGTATTAGCGATCTCACAGATGAAATTATCAAAACCATCGGTCTCATAAACATCAAGTACATTGCACTCCATAGACAGAGGGGAATCATTGATGATGGGAGATCCGTTTACACCAACGCTGTAGGCAAAAAGTTGTGACTTATCCACCTTAGCTCCGCTGACACTGCCGGAGTAGTCGGCCTGAGGCAGCATTTGACGGCTGACTAAATTGACCGAAAGCTTTTTGTCAGACATCACACCGCGATTGCTGTAATCGGAATGCTTCATGCTAATAAGAATACGATCATGCCCTAAAATGCCGGTATGACTGACCAAACGCCAGTTAACTTTTCCATCAACGTACATACCGATCACGGTCAAAGGTTTAGGATAAAGCGCCAAGACACTACCTAGGTTGACTTTATCACCATTGAGCTCAGTCATCACATCCGTCTCTACCGACTGCAGCTTCATATTAACCTGCCGCTTATATTCAGCACTAGAGTCAGTTACAGACCCACAAGCTGACATAAACAAAGTCATACCGACAACAAGCATTGCGCTTAACCTTTGGCTCAACAAAATTATATTCATCAGTAATCCTTGTTTTATATTAAATCAACGTAAAAATCGCCTTCAATTTATAGTCGTACCTAAACTCAAGGCGTACACAATACTGCGGATTAATCCTGATACAGCGGCTTTACGCAGCAAATACACACAGCTCATTTCACTAGGCGCCTTGTGTCCTCATAAAAATTTTAGATGCATATTCAACCAAGGCCTCCAATATATTAATAACAACAAAAAAAACATCTATATTTCACCTAACAGTTTAATTAAACGTTGAGCATGGGCGTGAGCCTTATTCTCTACCGCCAACTTATCAGCATCAGTGGAAACCCCTGGGATAAACATCATGCCGCATGAGTGCACCTCATAAAAACGCAGCTGGCACAGCGCACATGTCTGCTGCCACGGCAACATAAAAGCGCTAATATCATGATTCATTGAGCGCCCCGATGCATATTCAGTTTCTGGCGCCCCGGTAGTAAAGGAGAAAATCAGAGCTCTGCCACCAAGTTTCGCTCCTCCGCCATGGGCGAAACCGTGCGTGAACACTCTGTCTAAATAATTTTTTAATGGATATGGCAGAGCATACCAGTACAGCGGGAATTGCAGCACAATATGCTTTGCCAACTGCAAACGCTCCTGTTCCCTCGCCACAACAATTTGCCCCTGTGGATAGAGCGTATTGATATCAATAATCTCTGCATCAGGAAGCTTAGCTTGCAGCTCCTGCACTATGATGCGGTTTGACAGGGAACCGGTCTGCAGCTGCGGATGACCTGAAATAATAAGATTAAGCATAACAATTACCTCTTATATTTGAGCTAAGCATAATAAATCATTAATTTTTCATCCAATACTTTATAGCTATTACGAATAATACTTGACAGGTATGATCTCAACTTAGTCAGCAGACACGACGATGTCGGAGAGTTGTGGTGCAGATTTGCCGCCATGCCTTTATCTGCTCAATCCTTTCTGGCAGAATTGTCAAAACGCCATCAGATTTTGCTGAGGAGTAAGCGGTGAGCATTAAAAACATTATTTTTGATTTCGGCGGCGTGCTAGTGGACTGGAACCCGCGCTATTTTTACAACGACGTATTTCACGATAAAGAGAAGGCTGATGCCTTTATTAAAAACATCTGTACCGCCGAATGGAATGCGCAGATGGACGAAGGACGTACCTTTGCTGAGTGTATTGCCGAAAAGCAAACTGAGCATCCTGAGTTTGCGCGAGAAATCGGCCTGTACTTTGAAGGCTGGCCCAAAATGCTAAAAGGCGAGATCCCCGAAGGAGTGTCCATGCTCAAGGAGCTTAAGGCATCAGGTCAATTTCGCTTATTTGGGCTGACCAATTGGTCAGCCGAAACTATTGACTATGCTTTTACGCATTTTCCCTTCCTGCATGATGATTTTGAGCAGGTCATTGTTTCAGGACAGGAACACCTAAAGAAGCCAGAACCGCTCATCTTTGAGCGCCTGCTACGTAAGACCGGCATTGCTGCTCGCGATAGTCTATTTATTGATGATTCACTGCCCAACGTACAGACCAGCCGTGCAATGGGCATTGCGGCCATTCATTGTAAAGATTATCCGTCGGTAAAAGCCGAAATCACCAAGCTTACCGGCTTTGTGTTTAACTAATACCGCATAAATCCCCCTCGCGTAAGCGAGGGAATATCAGCAATTACTAGAGTATTGTTGCTCATGTAACAAACCTACCAATCATTCAAGCACGACTAGTTTGTTCTTCCCTGCAAAGGGTTTGTTAACCTGCAAGGAAAACTACAGTCTTACGAAGCTCGCGTACGTAAGTGCAGATTATGTCCATATCCTAAAAAAGTTTAAAGTGCGACAGTTGTTCTGCCGATATCTAATTTATAGATACCGCTAAGTTATCCATGTATAAACATGGGGATGAATGCGGACGTTTAGCCGAACGTACTCTGTATAATAGAACCAATAACTCAAAAGCGAGCTAAAAGCTCAGACTTGTTGAGGGGCAATGTTGACATACCAGTAATCACCCAGTTATGGGGGACTACTGGAAGCAGGGCACCGTTCATGCAAAACCTTGCATGTAAGAGCAAAGATAGTTCATGCTCAGCTTAAGGAGTAAGTAATGAGTAGCATCACAGGGCTTAGCTCAGATTTTGGTAATCAATCCTTAGCCTTGGCCATGACCAAGCGGGCAAATGATGCCAATGCGCAACAGGCACTGCAATTGTTGCATGGAGCGGCGCAGAGCACTGAGCAAATTCAGGCGGCAGCCCCCACGGCAAATGCCACCGACAGCTTAGGCGCTAATATTGATATTAAAGTCTAACTCATCTGTGCTAAGGCCACCTTTAAAGGCGGCCTTAATTTCTTTTCCACAGATCAGCCTTGGCGGCTTGCCAGCAGATAGAGCATTTCAAGGGCCAGCGTCGCACCGGCTAGTGCCGTAATATCACCATGATCGTAAGGCGGCGACACCTCTACCACATCCATACCAACTATATTAAGTGCACCAAGCTTGCGCATAACCTTTAAAATTTTATCGGATGACAGGCCGCCTAACACCGGGGTGCCGGTACCAGGCGCATAGGCCGGATCAAGACAATCAATATCAAAACTGAGGTATACCGGCAGCGCGCCGCAGCGCTTAACAATGGCCGCAGCAATCTCATCTGCCGTCATGTCATTGGCCATGGGACCGGTCAAAACCAAAAAGCCATCACTAGGCGCAAACTCAGTACGAATACCAACCTGCACGCTGTGATCCACCGCAATCAGTCCTTCTTGCGGCGCATGATGAAACATGGTGCCGTGATCGCATTCGCTGCCTTGGGCGTAAGTATCACTATGCGCATCAAAATGTACTAAAGCCACCTGACCGTGCACCGCGGAAACTCCCCGCAGAATCGGCAGCGTAATGAAATGATCACCGCCGAGGCACAGCGGCACTTTACCGGCTGCAGCCAACTTATGGATATGAGTACACAGCTTAGTGCTAAAGTCATCTGCATCACCGAAGGTATAGACCAGATCGCCACAGTCGCACACCCGCAGTTTATCCTGTAGCGCAAAAGTCCAAGGGAAACGACAGTGCTCCCAGGCAAGCTGCATCGACATACGACGAATCGCCTCAGGTCCGTAGCGCGTCCCCGCGCGCCCGGAGACCGCCATATCAAACGGCACACCGGTAATTACCGCCTGCGCATCGCTGTTATAAGGAGTGAAATTAAGCGGCAAACGCAGGAAGCCAAAAGCATTGGAAACTAAAGAATTATCATATTCATGATTTAAGGTCTGATACGGTGCAGACATAGCTCGCTTCCTTTTAAAAACGGCGGGTTAACGGATGCACTAAATAATGCGCCGGCGGCTTGGCGGAAAACTTGGTAATCGCATATCCCGCCTTCTGTGCCGAGCGTAGCGCTTTAATATCATCGACTCCCGCTAAAGTTGAAATGGCGCTTAAATGGCCATGGTTATAGCTTTCTGCCACTGCGCGGCGCAGCTTGATGGACAAGCCGCGCCCCTGATAGGTGGGCGCAATGCCAACATAGACTTCATGCACAATGTGCTCACTTGCCTCGGCTGCATTAAACATACACAAGCTGTAGCCTACAAGTTCACCAGATGGGCTTAACAAAAGTGTCATCAACTGCGCTGCGCGAAAGCGATACACCCAAGTAAGCCAGCCTAAAAGCGGCTTACGAAAGAGCTGCATATGCAACTTTTCCACATCTTTTAGATAGCGCAACGCCCCTGAGGCATAGATAAAACCGTCCTCTTCACGTCTAAACGGACCGCGCAAATGGCGGCTTAAGCGCAAATTGAGCTGCCACAGCTTAAAGTCATGCTGCAAATGATGAAAATCAGGCATAGCCTTACCTCTAACTTGTACCGACTAAACTCTCCCTCGTGTAAACTGGGGGGATGGCTGAAAGCAACGGGTTAAGCACATTTTTGCGCATGTGTTATGATCCCGCACATTCAGGAACGAGCTTTGGCTCCTACTGAAGAGCGACATGGCAAACCTTCTCGTAAATACCATGTCATGGAAGCTTACAAAAAGTAAAGCTATAGCCTTATACAACTTCGCCCCTAAGTGCGCAGGAGATTTAAGAGAAAGGAGTAAAGAACGCACGCAACGACTTAATCGGCGCATGTCCCCGACTTTCTAAGAAATCAAGCACTTTTGCCGGGCTGGTGTTGATGACTTGATCATAACCCATGTCCGCCTCTTTAAGCACCTGCAGCGACTCGGTGAAATTAGCCATATAGGTCACAAAGTGCGCATCGGTACCCAAGGAAATGATATTGCCAATCTTTTTGGCAAGCTTGGCGACCTTTACGCAATTGTCATGACTGCCCATACGGGTATTGACCGAGGAAGAAGAATTAATTTCAATCGCAACCTGGTGCTCTTTAGCTGCCGTAAGCACAGTCTCTAAATCAATCGGATAATTGGGATTGCCCGGATGCGCAATCACGTCAACCTTGCCGCTGGCAATCACATCTAGCATCAGTCGAGTATGCTCTTCACGCGTCGTTGGCATGTAATTGGGATGAAAACCAGCCAGCACAATATCCAAACCGCTTAAAATGCTGTCCTCAATATCCAAGCCTCCAGATGGCATAATATTGGCCTCGACACCGCGCAACATAGCCACATTCTTCACGATGTGCGGCACCACGCGCATGTTCTTAAAATGCCATTTGTGCGGGGCATCGGCTACGGCCGGGCCATGATCGGTACAAGCAAACATCTGCACACCAATTTCTGCAGCATAATTAAAGTAATCCATGATCGTACTGTAGGCATGATCACTGGCGATAGTATGGGTATGCAGATCTACTAAAAAGCGCATCTATCGGCTCCTTATTGTAAAGAAATAACCTCGTTTACTGCTGATTGTACCCGTATTTAACTGCCCCAAGCAAAGTATTAGGCTACTCTAAAATAGTTGTCCACTGCGTACTCTCATGCGCAACAAAACACATTAATAACTGCTCATAAGTATTGGTATCTAAGCGCAACTTATCAAGCGGCAGCGCATCCTTTGCAAACCATTTACGGTCAATCGTCTCGCTGTTGGGCACAAAGGGCGCAACGCTACCTGTTATGCGACATTCAACAAATACCTTCAGTGCGCCAAATGGTAACTTAGGGCGATTGTGAGCATTACGATCTATCAACGCAATAAACTTGACTACTTCACTATCAAGCCCCGCCTCTTCGCGTACTTCTTTAACTGCACTTTTTGCTGCAGACAGGTTTTCCTCGCACCACCCGCCGGGCAGATTCCACAGACCGCTACGCTCCTGCACCAGTAAAATCTCTCCCTTTCCATTAAAAATCGCAGCACGGGTATCAACTTTAGGGGTGATGTAGCCACTATCAAACAACAGACTTTCTTTTACAGCCGCAAGTGGGGCATGACTCTGCACGGACATAATTTCAGCGGAAATTTCGCGCAGCCTAGTAAAGCGTTCTTTATCATAGACATCATGACAATAGGCCAGGCCAATCTGCCCTATGGCCTGAATCTCACGCGCCCAGCGCAACCACTGCGCATCCGGCGGCACAGCCGTTAGAACATTGATAAGATCTAATGGATTTTTTAAATAATGCGCGCACTTAAGCATTTTACGCTCATGACTACCCCAAACCGCGAGAGCAAAATCCACCCCGGCAGCATCGGCACAGGCAAGATCGGTAGCAGTATCACCGACATAAAGGATCTCGTAAGGTTTTGCTCCGGTAAGTTCCATGTAGCGCTTCAGTGAATCCGGTGCAGGTTTGGGCTTGTCCACATCATCGGCGCATACTGCGAGCTTAATATAAGGGCGCACTTCGTAGGGCAGACAATCGCCTAAGGTTCCCTCCAGCATGCCGTAGCGCTGGCGCGAGGTGATAATACCTAAAGTGTAGCCGGCGCTGTGCAGATACTGCAACAGCGCAATAATGCCATCAAAAAGTTTAACCGTGCTAGCACGCTCAATGCAGCCTTTAATCCAAGCCTGCATAAAATCTATCTGCTCGTCTTCAGGTATGCCTAAAAGCTGCAGGCTTTTCATACCGGGAAGTCCAAACACCGCATCAAAATCACTAGGTAACAGTTTGCGCTGCGGATAACGGCGGCTGAACTCAGCAAAAAAGGCATCTTGATTGGCAAAATAGGTATCGTACAGCGTACCATCAATATCAAACAGAATATGCTTATAACTCATAATTTAACTGCCTCCAGCACATGCACGGTGCCATCATCCACGCTAAAGCCAACGTTATAGCCGAAAAGTTCAGCATAATAAATCTTAGAATCTGCTATTTGTGCCTTATACGCAGGCCGCGGATCTTGCGCTAAAATTTGCCGCAAGGCGCGCATCTGTCGCTCCGTTAAAGCCTGCAGCTGCGCTGTAGCTTCTGTACTGAATACTACCTGCTTTAGAGGTGGCGGAACCGCAGCAAAACCACCTACAGCCTCAGGGAGCGCATCAACAAACGGGATATAGGGCTTAATATCTAAAATCGGTGTGCCGTCTACCACATCGGCCCCCGACACTGTAAGGCGTACTAACCCCCTAACCTGATGCAAGCGCTCTAATTTAACGATAGACAAACCCATGCGCGCTGGACGAAACGGGCTGCGCGTGGCAAACACCCCCATATGCTGATTACCGCCCAAACGCGGCGGCCGCACCATAGGACGAAAAGCAGCAGTTGGAACTTGATGAAAATAAAAAATAAGATGCAGATGGGAAAAACCCTCAATCCCCACAAAAGCCTGCGGATCGCCGTACGGGGCAAAAAACTCAAGCTCACTTACTGCATCTGAGACCAATGAGCTCTGCCGCGGCACTGCAAATTTCTGTCCATAAGGGCTGTGCACGCGGCCGATAACGGGTAGACTTACGCCCATGTCTTCACTTACGCTCAGGGACATAAATCGCATCACCGTAGCATGTCACCGACAACGTGCAGGCTCCGGTATCCTCTGCGCGCACACATTGATGAATGACCAGTGCATTAGCCCCCATATCAGCAGCTTTACGTTTAAGCTCGGTACGCGCATCTGCCGCATTGGCAGGAAAGTCATCAGCATTCTGCTGGCAGGATAGCGCATGTACCGCTCCTAAGACACTGTAAGTTTTATCGGCAAGCTCGGCATAAGTAACCGTCTCCACCTGCGAGGGTTTGAAATACTCGCTGAAATTATGCGGATTTAAATTGGAATCGAAACTGACGCTACTGCAGGCGGTCAGCAGGCAGGCCGTAAACGTCGGCCAGAACATAAACATCTTCATGAAAAAACTCGCTTTTAATTAGCATCTTTGCTTTGCGGACGCCATACTTTAACATTATGATAACCCATTCCCTTGAGCTGACGCGCCTGCATCAACGACATCACGCCCTGATCGCAGTACAAGGCATAAGTCTTCATTTTATCTAATGTAGCGAAATCGCTGGCCGTACGGTAAAACGGCATGCAGATAACGGTATAGCCTTCTAGTACCAAAGGATGTTTAGCAGCATCATCAGGCGAGCGCACGTCTAGCACAACTTCACCGTGCAGCTCGGATACTATTTCCACTTCCTCAGCCAAACGTGCCGTATCCTGCGGAATGTCGCGAATATCTACGGTACGTACTAAGGCTAAAGTCTTATCCACGATGTCTGCATCCAGCTTAGCCTCTTCTTCCTCAACAAAGCTGCGCTGCGGACACACATTGGGATGATCGGAAATCACGCCGCAGTACTCAGGCATGGTTTCGGCAAAACCGGCAGTTCCGATGCGGGCTGCTTCATCAATAATATCCTGCTTATCGCAAAGCGACAGCGGACGCAACACTAGAACTTCACTTACCGCATCAATATGTCCTAAGTTAATTAAAGTCTGCGATGAGACCTGCGCCACGCTCTCCCCGGTAACTAGAGCATCTGCTCCATATTTGCGGCACAGCGCAGAACCAACTTTAACCATCATGCGCTTCAAGATGACACCGCGCACGCCATGATGCACGCGCTCTAAAATCTGCCCGACCACCTGCTCAAAAGGTACTGTCGTAAATTTCACGCGATGGGAGGAAGCGTAACGATCCCACAGGAAGTAAGCCTCCTGCTTGACTCCAAGCTCATGCGCTGTTCCACCCATATTGAAAAATAAATAATGCACGCGCAATCCGCGGCGAATCGCTTCATAGGTGGAAACACCGCTGTCAAAGCCGCCGGAAAGCAGTGACATTACCTCGCCCTGCGGACCTATCGGAAAGCCGCCTAAACCTTTAAAGTTCTCTTCAATGACAAAAGCGGTATTTTGGTCAATTTCAATATTGAGCGTGACCTCAGGATGCGACAGATTCACTCCATTATTGGGATAATTAGCTTTAAACATACCGCCTAAAATGCGCTCGGCCTGCTGCGAGGTAAATTCATGCTTGCCGCGTCGACGCACCCGTAGTGCAAAAGTCTTACCGGCAATGCGCGGCCCTAAGATGTCACGACATGCGGCAAAAATATCCTCAAAAGTCGCAAAAGGAAATTCAGTCACCGCCTGAAAAGAATGAATGCCCGGGATACGGCTTAATTCAGTAATTGCACGCACACGATCTTCATCGGCGCAGCGCACTAACTGCTTATCCCATTGACTGAACACATGTAGCGTCAAATTGTGATGTAGCGCGGAATTAATAATATTCTGCTGCAACTGCACAATCATACGGTTGCGCACTGGACGACTTTTTATTGAAATTTCAGGGAACAGACGGACAATAAACTTCATAACTGGCACACAATAGTTAAGGCAGGTAAAAAAGACGGTAAAGCCGCTACGACGGCAGCGGCTTAAATACAGTTTGACGCTTAGTGCTTACTGCTTATCATGGCAGCAACAATGATGTTCTGTGTCAGCATCATCATGGCACTTACAGTGATGTTCTCCTTCTTCTCCATCGTGATGGTGACAGCAGTGGTGTTCACCCTCTTCGCCATCATGGTGGTGGCAGCAGTGATGCCCCCCCTCTTCTCCATCGTGGTGGTGGCAACAGTGATGTCCCCCCTCTTCTCCATCGTGGTGGTGGCAGCAGTGATGCTCATGCTCCCCGTCACTTGGGCATTGACCATGCGGATGGGCATGGCCATGCGCCTTTTCCTCAGGCGTAGCTTCACGCACGTCCTCAATGCTCACCAAGAAGGTTAAGGTCTTACCTGACAGCGGATGATTCCCGTCTACCACCACGGTGCCATCCTTAATCTCCTTAACCACAACCCCAATGCGTCCGGCAGCAGTCTCCGCTTCAAATACAGCGCCGACCTCAAGCGGGAAATCACCGAACATTGCACGATCAATTTCCTGAACTAAAGCTGCATCGGTGACGCCGTAGGCATCAGCCGGATTTAAGGTGACCGTAAAGCTATCACCCTTTTCATGGCCGTCAATGGCCTTCTCAAGACCTCTAACTAACGCGCCGCGGCCGACTAACACTTCTACCGGATGCTTAGGATCGGTACGTCCGACCACTTTGCCCTGCTCATCCGTAACAGTAAAAGCTACCGTTGCTACAGTATCACGTGAAATTTTCATAAGCTAAATTTTCCGATTATAAGTTTGCAGTGAATGGTCTGCTACCGCATCCTCAGGCAAAGTACGCTCGGCAGTCCGTATCAGCAGCGGTTGCCGTCCTGAGGGCGCGGCATTGGGCAACACCTCATCGGTGCGCCGATGCAGTGTGGTTAAATCCGGTTGGCGCAGTTTATCCGGCACACATTCATTCCGCCGTTTTCCCTGCTTATCCAATGCATAAATCTCCCCTTGACTGTCCGCCCCTAACTGCACGCAGAGATCGGCAGCCTGCTCTCCCTTTGCAGTCAACAGCAACGAAAAACCGTCATCGGCAGCTTCGACCTGCGCATCATAAAACTGCAGTACCTCGGGAGAGAACTCAAAGCGACAACCTTCAAAACCTGCGTTTATATTGCCACAGGTAGTAAGAAAATGCCGCCCATCATCTAGCTCAGTTAAGGCTTCCTGCCGCCGTTTAAGGCGCAGCTGCGCTTGCTGTTCTTCTTTACTTTCAAACACAGCATCTAAAGCAGATGTCGGCGCATCTTGTGCCTGCTCAGCGCTCGCGGCTTCATCCTCAGCCGGAGCCTGTGGTCTCTCCTGGCGCAACAGAGCAAAGGCAACCATACAGAGCGCCACAATAAACAGGCAACCTGCGCGAAAGTAGGAAAAAGAACCATCAGCGTTGTGCAGAAGATTAAATTTTTGCATGTAAAGTATCGCCGCTTTGCTAATTCAGCCTCACTAACCGCTCATATCTTAACACTGCACAGCCGCGTGGCATGCCGCCTGCTGATTTAAATAAGGTTTAGCATACATTGCCTTGACTCGCTCCTGTAGTTCCGGCGGATAAGCGTTAACGCGTGCATTGAATTTAGCTACATCTTCCTCCGACACCTCCGCATTAATGCCTGCTGCTATAAGGCTGGTCGGATAAATCTGATAGTGCGTCCAAATAAAGTTATCGATTAGCGCAGCCAATTCCTCAGGTGTCTCAAATCCGTCGGTCAGTGGAGTGCCCGCTACCAGCTTAATGCGTCCCTTATATCCCTTAATACCACCAGCAATACTCAGCAGATCTTCCATCTTGCCTTTTCGATACGCACCATTATTGCGTGCGCGCTCGTCAAGCTCACGTGCCTTGCTTAAATCTCCAGGATCATATTCATAACTGATGGCCACTGGCACTAAGTTTAAGGAAGCAATATACTCCCTAAACGGAACTTTAAGCTGTCGCCCATACAAATGAAACATTTTAAGTAGCGACACCTCAGTCCGATCATCTCCGTCTTTAGCGCGCCCCTCACGCTGTGCAATCCACACCGAATGGCCTTCCTGAATCGACAGCCCGATATACTGCGATAGCTTAGTCAAAGCAAGTAACTTACCGCGCGGACTTTCGATTGAACGCTGCACGATGAAGCTTTTATTCAAACGCATCAAGGATGTAGCCGCCGGACTTTTGAGCAGATTATCTCCAATGGCAATGCGTACCGTATCATAGCCATGCTTATACAGCGCTAAATCGACAAAAGCCGGATCTAAGGAAATATCGCGATGATTGGAAATAAAAAGATAACCCTTGCCGTGCTCAAGTTTATCAAAACCCTCAAAGGTAACCCCGTCAGTGGTAGTAGCAATAATATGCTCCATAAAGTCAGCGACACGAGCCTGAAAATCGGCAATGGTCTTAATATGCTGAGTGCGCTTGATCAGGTACTTGCGCACCAGCGGTTTTATGATAAACGGGCACATCTTGGCCAGCCGCGGATAGCGAAAATTAATAATGCCCTGCAACAATTCCTGATCATGGCAGATTTTATACAGTTCTCCCGTCACTTCAGCATCCGTGCACGGACGAATATCATCAAAGAAAGGATCAGCGCTGCTGCGCTGCTGCGGTGCGGTTAAGGCCATATACGTAATCTTTCTCGTACTTATCTGAAAACCTACAAAATAGTAAAATTATAGCCTAAAACAGCCAATAAATTGTGTCGCATGCGGCACAAATAGCAGCTGTTATGCAAAGAAAATCTAAGATCAGCGCGCTTTACAGCCCGTCAACTGCAACCGGCCGTCCAACTTCTGTCATCTGAAGCATAATCATTAGCTACCTGCTGACAGCAAGCGATACTCTGCGCCGGCATAAGTATCCGTCATGCCAGAAATATAGTCTAAAAACAAACGGATGCGCGCGTAGAGCTCACTTTCAGGTTCCTGTTTTACCGCAGTTGCATACGCCTGCAGATGACGGCGCGAAATACGATGACACAGGCGTCTTAGATACGGGTCTCCGCCTTCACCTGCCACCATGCGGCTAAAGTCCGCAGCATTGAGCGTCGTCAGTTCTGCGTAAGCTGATAACAGATATTTTAAGTAAGATGCCCCAGCCAACTCCAAACTTTCCACCTCGCGATCAGCATATACCCATTTGCCCTCAAAGCGCTTTAATGCTGCAACCGCCCGCAGTGCCGGTAGCGCTACTACCTCTAGGCTGCCCTGCGCCAACCATACCTCACTATCCTTACCCAGTGCAGCCGCGCACTGCTTAACGTACAAAGCGGCCAGCACTTCGCGCAACGAACTTAACACCGCACGCCGACTTTTGGCAAAGGCGCGAAAGAAAGCTTCACGTGACGGGATGAAAGCATGCAACTTCAACGCGCAGATATCACTGATATCTTCTATAAGCTGCAGCAGTGAATCAGCCGGAATAAGACCTTTATCCGCCCCATCCTCAAGGTCTGCTAAACTGTAAGCCAAGTCATCGGCCAACTCCATCACAAAAGAAAGCGGATGGCACCAGCGCTCCGGCCAAATTTCCCTAATGCGCTGCAGCACTGCCTTTTCGGACAAAAAAACGCCGGCATGGCTGATATCTTGGCCGCTGCGCTGTAGCATCTGCGCAGTGGCCGGTACCTTCAACATAGCAGCAAGCTGGCCGACACTTAAATTAAGACATTGAATTGAATGCACAATGCGCAGCCCTTGAGCATTACCATTAAAGCTGCGTAGATCGATTTTTTGCGCGTCAGTCAGCGCAGTATCGCAACGTGAACACAGATCATGTAAAAACCGTCGCATTACCGCTTCGCCGAAATGACCAAACGGCGGATTGCCGATGTCATGCAACAGTGCTGCCGTAGAAACGCACAGCGACAGCTGCCGCTCTAGCGGCGCAAAATCCGAATTTTCCCGCACCAAAAAGAAAATAATGAGCCGCGCATATTCGGCAGTTTCTAACGAATGGGTCAGTCGGCTGCGGGCAGAACTGGTTACGTCTAAGGGAAAAACTTGGGTTTTATGCTGGAGGCGGCGCAGAGGGGCGGTTAAGACGATTTTTAAATGATCGCGCTCTAAACCAAAATCCCCGTCAATAGCTGACAGGGAGGCACTTAAAAAATCAGGCGCCTCAGCCTCAGCTGTCAGCCTTACTGGGCTGAACAGCTGAGCACTGAGAGCTTGCAACTTAGACATACAGCGGAGAGGCTGCACCGCGATAGCTGTCAAAGTCCTTGAAAAGGTCCGGCTCGTCCTCACGCAACTTCTTAAGCATCTCGCGCGTGACCAGTACTACACCGCCTTCTGAACGATAGAAGCGCTTAGCATCAAGCTCCGGATCCTCACCGATGATGAGATCACGCGGCAGCTCGCAACCACGGTCTAAGATCACCTTAGTTAAGCGGCAGCCACGATGGACTACGCAAGAGGGCAGGATCACAGCATCCGTCAGGAAGCAATTGGAATGGACACGAGCTGCTGAGAACAGCACCGAATGCACAATTGAGGAACCTGACACAATACAGCCGGCAGATGTTACTGCGTTGCGCACAATGGACGAAGTACCATTAATATCCTGCACAAACTTTGCCGGCGGCATCTGCACCTGATGGGTCCAAATCGGCCAATTAGTATCGTAAACGTCCAGCTGCGGTTGTACCGAAGCGATATCCATGTTAGCTTCCCAGTAAGCATCAATGGTCCCGACGTCACGCCAATAGCAGATTTCCGGGCAGCCGCGGTTGCGAATGCAGGAAATGGAGAAGTCATGGGCATGCGCTAAACGCTGCTTAACTAGCGCCGGAATAATGTCCATGCCAAAGTCGCGGTGCGAACCTGCAGTCTCAGCATCCTTCTGCAACACATCATACAGGAAGTCGGCATCAAAGCAGTAAATACCCATAGAAGCCAACGACATATTCGGATTACCAGGCATCGCCGGCGGATCTTTCGGCTTTTCAACGAAGTCGGTAATGAGACCGTCGCCGTCAACTGCCATTACGCCGTAGCCGGTGGCTTCAGCACGCGGAGTCGGGATACAGGCAATAGTCAGTGGCTTACCGTGCTTGATGTGATCGAGCACTAGCATCGCATAATCCATCTTGTAGATGTGGTCACCGGCCAGAATGACGATGTACTTCGGATGATGATTGCGGATAATGTCAATATTCTGATAAACCGCATCCGCAGTACCCTGATACCAATGCTCCTCATCCACACGCTGCTGTGCCGGTAGCAGGTCAATGAACTCACTGAATTGATTGCGCAGGAATGACCACCCAGACTGCAGATGGCGCAGTAAGCTGTGAGATTTATACTGCGTAACCACGCCAATACGGGTAATACCGGAATTGACGCAGTTGGATAAAGCAAAGTCAATAATTCTGAACTTACCGCCGAAAAACACTGCAGGCTTGGCGCGTCTGTCAGTCAGCATGCGCAGACGGCTACCGCGGCCTCCGGCTAACACCAAGGCTAAAGTTTGTTTTGCAACGTCGCGTGCGTTATCCACTTAACACCTCATTATTTCTAAATCATACAAAATTAAACAAGCGTTGAGTTGTAAATATTGTGAAGCATTAAGTCCCACAGCGGCGCACGAACAATCTCATTTTTTGAGAACGGTCAAAGTTTTTGCCCAAGACAGCAGACAAATTTACGCATAGCGCACACTTTTTTCACGGCAAAAGCACAGCGCAGCTCAGGGATACGCTCAGCCTACTGTAGGCGATAATCCCTTAGCCAGTAAATTCGGCAAACAAATCTGTGTCCAAGATCTTAATAGCGTAAGTCTGCTTTACGCTGACCCCAAAATTATGCTCGATCATCAGCTTAGCGATAGATTGACCGTTAAGAAGCACTAAATTCTGTGCACGCGCGTAGCGTTTGGCATCTTGGGTAAAGTCGCTTAAGGTCACAAAAAGCCCCTTACCGTCTAAACCGGCAATCGCCCCGACAAACGCCTGTAGCTCCGGGCGTGAAACTTTGTGCTCAGAGTTAAATTGTTTAATCTGTACGTAAATTTTGCTAAATCCGAGCTTATCCTCAGAGATTATACCGTCAATTCCACTGTCCCTACTTTGCTGTGTGACTTTAACCTCGCCATCCACACCATATCCGACAGTTTTCAGCAACTCCATCACCATGCGCTCAAACTGTCTACAGTTTAATTGCTGCATTTCCGTTATCAAATCTTCAGCTAAAACCGCATTAATCTCGTGGTACGCCGCAGCTAATACCGCGTCTGGAGTATCAGTATCACGTTCTTTGGGAGCTTTGCTCTGAGCAATAAAGTCTCTAAACGAAGCAAAGCGCATCAATAGATTATTGTCAATCACAGTGATGTTTGGATCGCTAATAACTTTCTTGCCTTCCTCCGAAATCTGCAATATTGCGCGTTTTACCGCCACGATCAACCCGGCTTTTTTTAGATAGCAGCGAGCCCAATTGGAACGCGAACGATAAATTGGAGTACGTCCTGACTGAAGCTTCCTCACGCGCTCATCGTCCGTTAAATGAAATACCGAAGCAATATATTCATCAATTTCTTTAACGGAGTGGGGTTTCCCATCGGAAAGACGCTCCAGCACTGGCTTCATACATTCTTGATATGTAGGCAAAGTCATGCGTAAAAATCCTTAAAATGCTGTATAAATATTTTATTTAGTCAATTATAAGCATCTGGCCTTGGAACATACGATCAGATTGGCCACGCCTTTGACGCTGCAACAAAGCAAGAATGGTAAAATGAACCATAGTATCCAATCTTAAACCGACCCCTGCATAAAATTTAGGAGAAAGCATGTACGGCATTATCGGCGCTTTAGATGAAGAAGTAGAAATTTTAGAAGCGGCGCTTGCAGACAAGCAGGTACGCCAAATCGGCCCTTATCGTTACATGCTGGGCACGTTAGACGGCCGCGCGGTTGTGCTGTGCCGCTGCGGTGTCGGCAAAGTGGCAGCCGGAAGTTGCGCATCCGTCATGCTCGCACTCTACCCTATCACTGCGCTCATTAATACCGGTGCAGCCGGAGGCATTGCTGACGGCATGCAGGTTGGCGCTTTAGCGCTGTCCAAGCAGGCGCTACAGCATGACGTTGATGCCTCGGTCTTTGGTTATGCACTAGGTCAAGTGCCAGACCATGCTCCTTTCTTTACTGCCGATGAAAAACTGCTTCAAGCCGCGCGCCAAGCTGCACTGCAAGCTGGCTTTAACCCGCCGTTTGAAGGTATGATCTTAAGCGGCGATCAATTTATTTCCAGTGATGCCAAGGTCGCTGCGCTAAAAACGCGTTATCCAGACAGCGTAGCGGTGGAAATGGAAGGCGCCGCTATTGCCCAGCAGGCTTGCGATTTTAAAGTACCATTTTTAATTGTGCGCGCCATATCAGACTGTGCCGACAATCACGGCGCAGTATCCTACGAGACTTTCTCTAAGGAAGTGTCACACAAGAGCGCAGCCTTTGTGCGCGCGTTACTTGCCGCACTGTAAACCACATCATAAGTTGCTTATTGTCAATGGATTCTGCTGCCCTGCAGGAGCTGCTATCCAGCCCCACCCAGCCGGTTCAATTGCACCGGTTGCTTATTGATCCGTGTTTTATCTTAATAGGCGCGGCAGTGCTAGAAATGTTACTACCGCTGCCTGCAAGCTGCCGCCTCAGTCATCTGTATCCGTTATTTACCGCCTTAGGCGCTAAGGTTAATCGCCCAGAACGTTCAAGCGCAGAGCGTTATTTTGCCGGTATTATGCTGCCGCTGCTGATTTTGGGCGTACTGCTCGTGCTCTCACTTCTGCTACTGACCATCGCCGGTTTTGAAGCGCTGCTAATCGGGGTGATGTTGTTGCTAATTCTTGAATTGCATCCGCAAGAGGCGCTGGCTACAAAGTGCGCCGCATTCCTGCGTAAAGACAACAAAGCCGCGGCACGTGCGCTGCTACAGCCTTTCGTGCTACGAGACTGCAGCCATCTGTCGGCAATAGGCATCGCAAAAGCTGCCTGTGAATGCGTGTGTTTGCGCCTATTTGCCGCGTGGTTTGCGGTGATCACTTGGTATCTTATTCTCGGTGTCGAAGGAGCTCTGATGATGCAAAGCGTCTTTGTACTCAATACCGCCTTTAATGTCAAAAAAACACGCAATCAACACTTTGGCCTCGGTATCCGCCGTATTCTACAGGCCATGCTGCTGCCTCCGGTATGCCTGTATGCACTGCTTCATCTATTAAACCTGCGTGGCCTAGCGCAGATTAAATCCGGCTTTCGTAGCCTTAAAGCCTGCCCAGCCGCCCCCTGCTCGGGTTTTGTGCTAGGACTTACGGCCTGGGTGTTGAATATTGAATTAGGCGGACCACGCTACTACGATGATACTTTAGTGCGCTATGCCAAAGTTGGCACCACGAGACTGCCGCAAAGTGATGATATTCTGCACGTTCTGCACCACCTGCGTTTTTACGGTTTCTTATTGATCTGCCTGAGCTTGACCGTTAAGATAACGCTCGCAGCCACGCTGCCTGCGGCCGCGGTCTAATGCCATCGCCGCACTCTACCTTCACTGCTACGCTGATTAGTGCTGACTTGTTATGACCAATTCTGATAACTCTACACCCACTGAAGATTTTGCCGCACTGTTGCAGTCAGAAGCCGCCGCTGCGGCCGCTAAGTCCGATGATCGCAAGACCTTTTTACAAGAAATGGGCGATATAAAGAGGGTCAAGCAAGATACGGTAGCTACGCGCCGCGCACCGATGGATAAGGAGCTGGCCAAACTGCGCCAAGAAGCAGCGGTCATTGATAAAAAAGAAGCCGAACTCGAAGCTTCCTCTGCTTTTGTGCCGCAGCTTGATCCTAATGAAGTATTAGAATTTCGCCGTGAAGGCGTGCAGCCATATGTGCTACGGCGCTTGAAGAACGGCGAATATCTGGAAGCGGACTATATTGACCTGCACGGCAAGACCGTCGAAGAGGCCTACACTGTAGTGATGCGCTTTTTAGAGCATGCCAAACGCGAGGAATTTCGCTGTGTGCTGATTATTCACGGCAAGGGCAGCAAGGGTCCGCGCCGCGCGCTGCTTAAAAGCTATGTTGCGCATTGGTTAAAGCAGATCCCCGAAGTGCTGGCTTTTCACAGTGCTCCCGAATGGAAGGGAGGCACCGGCTCTGTCTACATCATCTTAAAGAAAGGCGATAAAAGCCGCGCAGCAAATCGCGAGCAGCATGCCAAGCGGCAGATAGCAAGCTCGGCTAACTGGAACTTACGCTAACTAATCTCAGGTTTTATGCCTTAAGCGCCGCTTGACTGTCGGCAATCTCGCCTAAGATAGCAAAACCGCCCACCGAGCCGGGCAAAGCTTCACGCTTTAAGCTTTCACCGGCAAAACGCCGGCGCGTTTTTTCCTGGAGCAAGGGCGGCAGATCCGTCAGCACCTCAGGGGCCAAATCCTGCTTGAGCGGCACTAAGGGCTCAGGCTTAAGGCACTGCGCTAAAAAAACCGCGCGCTCCCCACCTTTGGCAAATAAATCCGTTAGCTCATCGGCACGAGAAAAATCTTCAGGCTCGGCATAATGGGCCTGCGCCGGAGGCAAAGAAAACCTTGCACGCAGTTCATTATTCTCATTTAGCTGAGGTTTTTTATCTGCAACTTCCGGGAAATCCGTCACGTCAGGCGATAACAGCGACAGCAGTAGCGCAAATTCAGCTTGATGCCCCTGCTGCAGCGCTTCATTCAAACGTTGCCCTAACTGCAGTTCATCAACCAAATACAGACTGCGTACAGACGCCTCTAACATGCAACCTCCTGCCTTATTAATACTTTATTAACGGCAAACGTGCAGTTTTCTTGAGGGGGAAAAGTTGAGATAAAAAAGCCCGTTCACGAGAGCACCGAAAAGATACGTAAACGGGCAAAAGCTAAGCTTAAAGTTTATAGTCTGAGTTTGTAGCAGTAAATCTAAGCGCAGAGAATGCGCAACATGCGGCGCAACGGCTCAGCAGCGCCCCACAACAGCTGATCGCCTACCGTAAAGGCCGATAAGTAGAGATCGCCCATCATCATCTTGCGCAAACGGCCAATCGGCACCGTTAAGGATCCGGAAACTGCCGCCGGAGTTAATTCCTTCAAGGTCACTTCCTTATCATTAGGCACGACCTTAACCCACTCATTCTGCGCCTTAATTAAATCTTCAATCTCGGCAATAGAAGCATTCTGCTTTAGCTTAATAGTTAAAGACTGGCTGTGGCAGCGCAACGAGCTAATGCGCACGCAGTTACCGTCCACCGGGACTGTCTGCGGCGCAAGGCCTAAAATCTTATTGGTCTCAGCCATGCCCTTCCATTCTTCACGGCTCTGACCGTTGTCCATCGGCTTATCGATCCACGGCAGTACACTGCCGGCAAGCGGCGCAGTAAAGTTATCTGTCGGGAAATCAGCCGCGCACATGCATGCGCGCACCTTGCGCTCAATAGCTAGAATCGAGGAATGCGGATCGGCAAGATCAGCTGCCGCGCAGTTGTATAACGCCCCCATCTGTAGCAGTAGCTCGCGCATATTCTTAGCACCGGCACCAGAGGCTGCCTGATAGGTCGAAGATGAAATCCACTCTACTAGGTCAGCTTTAAACAAACCTGCCAAAGCCATCAGCATTAAGCTTACGGTGCAATTGCCGCCAACAAAAGTTTTACCACCCTTGTTTAAGGCATCATCAATGACCTGACGATTGACCGGATCTAAAATGATGACCGCATCATCTTGCATGCGCAGCGTAGAGGCAGCATCTATCCAGTAGCCCTGCCAACCGGTATTGCGTAGCGCTTGATACATCTTAGTGGTGTAATCGCCGCCTTGACAGGTAATAATGATATCCATCGCCTGCAGCTCCGCTAAGTCATCGGCTGCAATCAAGGTACCGCTATCAATGCCCGGTAGTTGCGGCCCAGGCTGCCCTGCCTGTGAGGTGGAGAAGAAATGGGGCTTGACGGCAAGCTCAGTTAAATCATGTTCCTGCAGCATGCGCTCGAGCAGCACCGAGCCGACCATGCCGCGCCAGCCTACCAAACCTAAATTTTTCATGCTTGTTCCTTGGTATAAAGTGTGAATTTATTAAAATTTATCAGATTTTACAACTATTCATATACTCAGCTCTGCGGGGGCGTCGGACATTGCGTCACACTGTAGCGCCGCTCATAGGAGCCGTCTGTGCACCGTAATAATACAGTCAGGCTTTTACCTGAGGCAATAATCTGCGCTAAAAGAGCATTTTTGCACAGTGCAGGTGCGTTAGCAGCAATTCGATCTAAAGCTGCCGCACGCTCAGCCGAACTAAGAGAGCCTAAAGCCTGCGGATCCTGCTCAATAATTAAGGTGACATTTTGCTTTGTCACCAACGCCTCACGCATAGTGGTATGCGCATCAATGATAAGTGGCAGGCTGTCTTGCAAAGTCTGTGCGGCATCTGGGGCCGGCTTTAAATAAACGTTATAGGCATAATAGCAGCCGAACAACGCCGCCACTAAAAGATAGATGCGCAACTTGCTGCCCAAACTGCGTCCATATTCACGCCCTTCCTTAAAGCGTGCGGCAAAACGGCGGTAAAAACGGCTTTCTCCTTGTGCAGCTGAAGGTTCCGTCTCTCCCTGCCCCCCGGTTTCCACGGCTTGGCAGGCGACAGCCTCTTCGTCTAAAGCCTGCAACCGCTGCTGTACGCTCTGCGGCAGATGACGACGATAGGCCTTGGCATTATTATGCGGGGACGCAGCTGACTCCAGCGCTATGCTAGCAGACGCTTGCGTTGAAGCATCTTCTTTATCCGGACTTACTGCCTGAGCTGCAGCAATTGGGGCTCCCCGACCATCCGTACGAAAAGAGCTCAGCTGCACGCGCTGGCTCTCACCGGCGGCCTGTCGTATGGCAGCTATAGCTTGGCGAGCTGTTTTACCATCATAGGCAAAGCCGCACAGCGGCCCGTTTTTACCATCACTTTCCTGCATAACGCCCCCTAAAGCACAGCCTACGTGTTATGATCCGACTGCTGCATTACATTCTAAAAAGCCTAACTTTGACCTGAGAGCATATTTATGTCAACCACTATTCTGGGAAAAGACTCCCCGCTGGAAGAAACCTTGGCTCGCCTAGAGGCTAAAGCGGATGAATTAGGGCTCAAACTTAAAGAAAGCGCCATCTTGAATCCGTTGCCGCAACTGTGGTCGTTGCAGCTTGCAGAAGAAAGTCTGCCGCAGGTCATTTTTGCCAACGGTAAGGGCGCATCGCTACTCGCTGCCCGCTGCTCAGCCTACGGCGAGCTGTTTGAGCGTTTATCGACGCACGCTTATTTTGCTGACTTTTATTTAGGTCTTGACAATGCTGCTGCGCCCTTTGTTCATTTTGCCGATGAAAAATGGACTCCAGTGCCCGAAGAAGGCGGAGAAATTCCGACTGATGTGCTCAATGCTTCCTTGCGCAAGTTTTACACGCAGGATTTAGAGCTGACGCTTGAGGATTTAGTAGATCTAGGATCTTCCTCTTACAGCCGCGGCGTATGCTCACTGCCTTTTACCAATGCCCGCAACGGCGAAATCGTCTATTTCCCGGTCAATCTGCTTGATAATCTCTACGGTTCCAACGGTATGAGCTCAGGCAATAGCGAATATGAAGCCTTAGTACAGGCCTTAAGCGAAATTATTGAGCGTTACGTCAAGCGTGAAATCATTAAAAAAGGCCTAGCGCTGCCAGAGATCCCGGAGCAGATCTTAAAACAATGCCCCGAATCCTATGCCGCACTGCAGGCGCTACAGGGTTCGTCACTTAAGGCCGTGTGCTGCGATGCATCCTTAGGCGGCCGCTTCCCGGTAGTGTGCATACTGCTTTTCAATCAGTCCAATGGTACCTGCGCCGCCGCCTTCGGCGCGCATCCAATTTTCGCAGTAGCCTTAGAGCGAACTTTAACTGAGTTGATGCAGGGACGCTCTTTTTCTGATCTGGATGATTTTACTGAGCCGTGCTTTGACTTAGAGCAAACCGGAGATGCGGCGAATCTGGAAAGTCAGTTTATTGACTCCACCGGTCTTTTACCGCTGCAGATGTTTAAAGATAAACCTGACTTTAAATTTGTGCACTGGGACTTTAACGGAGATACACACGATCAGTACAAAGCACTGCGCTATATGATTGATAAGCTTGGCTTTGACATCTACGTGCGCGCCTATCATCAATTAGGTGTTCTAGCCTACCGTGTTATTGTACCTGGCATGTCAGAAGTCTACCCGGTTGATGATCTGTACTACAACAATTTAAACCGCGCGATTGATTTTCAGGAAGCGCTACTCGCCCTGCCTGACTCCAAAGAAGATAACGCCACCTATGCCGCCTATCTGCAGGAATTGGAGCAAGAGAATTTTGATGATCAAGAGCTTATTTATCCGCTGCTTGGCCTACTTCCCGATGAGGATAGCCCGTGGCAGCAACTACGCATCGGCGAGCTTAAATGTCTGCTGGCGCTTTGTGCGCACGATGATGAACGTGCTCTGCAGTACGCGCACTGGACCTGTAGCTTTAATGCTGAAATTTTTGACCTCAAGCGTTTAACCTTCTACCGCTGCCTAATTAAGACCCTTGAGCTACGCCTCAATCCGCGCCTACAGCCTGATGATTATCAGCAAGCTTTAGTTAAGCTCTATGGGGATACCACTGTGCAACAGGTCAACGCCCATCTGCATGGCCATGCCCAATTCAATGGTCTGCAAGGCAGTGATTTAAGCCTTAAAGGGTTTACGCAACAGCAACGCTTAATAGCGCTGTATCAAAAGCTGCAGGATTATGCGGGTACCCACACTTCAGCTTAATATTATTTTATTGCGATAAAGGATTAATTATGCATACCTCACGACGTTTTCTGGCAGCTGCGGCTATTTCTGCAACTGCCCTGTTTTTTGCCGGCTGTCAAACCTCTCTTGAGCCACAGAGCGTAGTCTCAAGCCCTGACTATTGGCAGTCTATGCAGCAGAAATTAGCTGCACTTTCACACTTTAGCCTATCCGGCCGCCTCGGCATGACTGGCAGCACGCGCTTTTCATCTAATTTCACGCTCAACGCAGAAGGTGACAGTTACACGTTGGAGCTGACATCCTCCTTTGGCAATCGCTTAGCTCTGCTTACGGTTAAGCCCGGCAAAGCAATACTGACAGCCGACGGCAAAACCTATACTGCTACCGATGCGCAAAGTCTGTTTTTTGACACTTTTAAGCTAGAGCTGCCGCTGTCCTCCTTAAAAGGCTTAGTCTTAGGCTTAATTGGCCCAGCCTCACTGTTGCGCCCTGATGGACAGCTGTTGAGCACCGCGCAAGACGGATTTGTGGTTAATTATGAGGAGTTCCAAAGCTTTAATGGCTACGCGCTGCCCACCCGCATGACAGCACTTAAAGATCGCATGGTGCTGAAAATTCAGGTAAATGAGGTAGCATCAATTGGCTGACATTAAAGTGCTAGCTCCGTGCAAGCTCAATTTATTTCTCTACATTACTGGAAAAAGAGCAGACGGCTACCACAATTTGCAGACACTGTTTACGCTGCTCAATTACGGCGATGACATGAGCTTTACCTGCAGGCCTACAACGGATGAGATTACGCTGGAGGGAGCATTTGATTTTGCTCCCGAGCACAATACCATCATCAAGGCCTTAAAGCTGCTACAGCAGCGTGCACAGGAGCTCGGCCGTTCCACTCCCTGCGGTCTTCACATAAAAGTCGTAAAACGCACTCCGCAAGGAGGAGGCTTAGGCGGTGGCTCTTCAGATGCCGCCGCTGCACTGTTGTGTGCCAACCGGCTGTGGGAGCTTAATTTATCAATTGATGAGTTGGCTGCGTTGGGGCTTAAAATCGGCGCCGATGTGCCGGTTTTTGTGCGCGGTTCTAACGCTTTAGCTGCAGGCATCGGAGAAGAGCTGGTCCCGGTTACGTTGCCTGAGCGCTGGTATATTGTAGCCGCGCCGGAGAACTGTCAGGTCAATACTGCAAGGGCCTTTGCTGACCCAGCTTTAAAACGTAATTCGCCGGTGCGCAGTCTCGAAGAGCTGATGGCGCTGCCGTTTGGCAATGACTTTACAGACAGTGTGGTAAAAAGCCATCCTGAAATTGGACAGCTTTTAGCGCTCTTGCTAAAATATGCGCCGGCGCACTTGTCAGGCAGCGGTGCCTGTTGCTTTGCAGCTTTTGCTGATGAAACCGCAGCGCGCAGCGCACTGCAGGACATGACAAAACTGCATCACGGACCGCTCTTTCTGGCCCGCAGCCTTAATCGCTCGCCTGTGCACGATGCTCTGTTATCACTCTAGCTTATCCGGAAGGTTTAAGAAAATATGGCTGATATGAAGCTGTTTGCCGGTAATGCAACGCCTGAACTGGCCAAGCGCATTGCGGCGCGTTTATACACTCGTCTGGGCAACGCCACTGTTGACCGCTTCTCTGACGGCGAGATCCATGTACAGATTAATGAGAATGTGCGCGGCTGCGACATCTTCATCATTCAGTCCACCTGTGCTCCGGCCAATGACAATTTAATGGAGCTTATCGTAATGATCGACGCCATGCGCCGCGCCTCAGCCGGACGCATTACCGCGGTGATCCCTTATTTCGGCTATGCCCGTCAGGATCGCCGATTACGCTCAGCCCGTGTCCCGATTACCGCAAAGGTTGTCGCGGACTTCTTATCGAGCGTCGGCGTGGATCGCGTACTGACGGTTGATCTGCATGCCGAGCAGATTCAGGGTTTCTTTGATGTACCGGTGGACAACTGTTTCTCCTCTCAGATTTTCGTGGAGGATATGCTTGAGCAAAATCTGACCAATCCGGTAGTGGTTTCGCCGGATATGGGTGGAGTGGTACGCGCCCGTGCAATTGCCAAGTTGCTCAACAACGCCGACATTGCAATTATTGACAAGCGCCGTCCGCGTCCAAATGTGTCAGAAGTAATGCATCTTATCGGTGAAGTGAAAGGTCGCGACTGCATTATTGTCGATGACATCATTGATACCGGTGGGACCTTATGCAAGTGCGCCGATGCACTGAAAGATCGCGGCGCGTTGCATGTGATTGCCTACGCAACCCACCCGGTACTGTCAGGCGATGCGGTAAAGAACTTAAGCTCCTCGCGCCTTGATGAGCTCGTAGTTTCCGATTCAATTCCGGCAACTAGCCAAATTGCGAAACTAGAAAAAGTACGCTATCTAACTCTTGCCCCGATGCTGGCTGAGGCAATTCGTCGTATCAGCAACGAGGAAAGTATTTCTGCGATGTTCCAACAGGCTTAAAGCTTAAGCCTCACCATAAAGCATATCGCCTCGCAGCTTGCGGGGCGATATGCTTTCTACCCTGCAAATTGAGCTTAGAGCTTAAGAATTGCTCTGCCCTAGCTGTAACGTCTGCAACAGCATCTGTCGTGCACTGTCCGCCACCTGCACCGCAGTCTGATATGAGCGACTGGCGCTTATCATATCAGCCATTTCCTCGACCGGATTGACGTTAGGGCGATAGATATATCCGTCAGCATCAGCAAGCGGATGATTGGGACAATATTCACGAATCGCTGGAGCATCTGATTCAATTACGCCGCGTAGACTGACACCTATACCGTAGGGTTCGCCAGTCACCGGATCGCCGCGTTCACCGGTATTCTTCTGATACTGCAAGGCCTCATCCATCGCAGCGGAAAATAGCGGCCGGCGCGCTTTATAGGTCTGCTCGACAGATGAACTGACGCTTTCGGCATTGGCTAAGTTGGAGGCCGTAGCATTCAAACGCACCGACTGCGCATTCATCGCGGTACCTGCAATATCTAAAATTCTAAACACGCTCATGACTACCGCTCCTTATGATCCTGAACGCAACGCACTCATCAGCTTAGAGATGCGACCATTTAAAAACCGCATCGTAGCCTGATATTCAATATTATTAGACAAATAATTCATGCGCTCGCTGTTAACTTCCACTGTATTGCCGTTACCTGTATCTGCCTGATAGGGTAGACGGTATTTGAGCAACAACTCCGGATCGCGCGGTACATCAGAAAGATCCATGTGCCGCGCTGAGGTCTTCGTCATCGTCGGCAGATTATTCTCAAGACGCAGATGCGCCTCCTCTACCAAGGCCTGATTAAAATCTAGATCACGGGCTTTAAAACCAGGCGTGTCGGCATTGGCCAGATTGCCGGCAATCACCTCAGCACGGTCGTTGCGGATGCGCATCGTATGCTGATGTATCCCAAACACCTGATCAAAGGAGATAGCCATGATAAAAACCTCTGCTGTCAAAAATCTTACGCTAATAAAGTAGCTATGAGGTTAATATCAAAAATTATGCCAAAATTAAATAAAACGGCCCGCTAAGGGCCGCGGTGTAAGAATACACCAGGTTACGAAGGTAAATGAGATCTTTAGTACAAAGGTTTTAAGCGATAGGCAAGACCTGGATTGCAACGTACCATTTCAAATTTATCGCATAAACCGGTCATTGATTCAGACGAACCTAAGATCAGATAGCCGCCCGGATTCAGGCATAAGGCAAATTTATTTAAAATTTCCGCCTTAGTCTGATTATTAAAGTAAATCAGCACATTACGGCAAAAGATTACATCAAAACGTCCCAGCAGCGAATAAGAACCCAATAAATTCATCTGTTTAAAGGTAACCATGCGTTTGACACGATCATCAATGCGCATCAGATTTGGATCTTCAGTCGGACGGAAAAAGCGTGCCTTACGCTCAGCGGAAAGACCGCGCGCTAGAGCATGATTGTCATAAAGCCCCTGACGGCAGCGCTCAAGCATCTCAGGAGAAATATCCGTGCCCACAATCTGCGTAGTCCCCGGATCTACGTGAATCATCGCGCCGGCCTGTTCCTGCACAATCATCGCAATGGAGTACGGCTCCTGACCTGACGAACAGGCGGCAGACCAAATGCGCACCGGGACTTTACCGCGGCGCGCAATATCCGGCAGAATTAAATTCTTTAAGGCAAGATAAGGATAAGTATCGCGGAACCACAGCGTTTCATTGGTGGTCATCGCATCAATAACGGCCGAAGAAATTTCACTGTTGCGCCCCGGATCCATCGCTAAATTTATCAATTCATCAATTGACGAAACTTTAAAGCGCAGCAGAAGTGAAGATAAGCGGCTGTTGACCAGATAATGCTTATTATCACCCAAAACAATACCCGATTGCTGCTCAATATAAGCCGCAAAACGACGGTACTGCAGATCAGACACGGTACGCGACTGAATGGACAGCTGATTAGGCGCCGCCGGCACCACGCTCGGGTTACGCGCAGCGACCCCCTGATAGCCGGCTTTCTGCGCACGCATGGCCAATGCATCGGCACCTGGGTAGGCACTGGGAGTAAAACTGGCACGCTGCGGTGCATTCGGATCAGTGCGCAACACGGAGCTTACTGCAGAAATGGAAGTTTTAGGTGCAGTACGGGTAAGCCCCAGCGGCTTTAATAAATCTTTCTTAACTGTCGTCTTAAGCTGAGATTGTTTTGTCACTGCCATTTTTAATTATTCTTAACATGCCATTACTGCCTTCGGCTTACATCAAGCCTGGGCTTTGCCGAAAAAACGCAGGACTCAGCCTGCCAGCCTGACGGTGCACACCGCTTAAGGGCCGTCTCTCCTTGAAGCCAAAATATGCTCTGCGTTATTCATTATAAAACTTAAGATGCAGAGCGCAGATCTGTAGTGCAGAAATTACAGCGTGCCTCACGCTTTTGTGTGTCAAAAAAACTACTTTTTCTGCTTGCTGTCCATAATGCAGTCAGCCCCCGAGATACCTGATTGCATGGATTTAATACCGCGCTCCACGGCACTGGCTAATTCATCGGGATTGAACTTCGGAATAAAATCATTGGCACCGGCTTTACTCACCATGCTCTGATTGAATACGCCAGACAATGAGGTGTGCAAAATTACATACAAATCTTTAAGTACCGGATCCTGACGAATCGAAGCGCACAAGGTGTAACCGTCCATTTCCGGCATTTCAACGTCGGAGATCACCAAAGCATAAGTATTGCGAACAGGTCCATTCGCCGCAGCAACCCGCAATAGTTCTAAAGCCTCACGACCGTCGGCGGCCTTTTGGACTTCAATACCGATATCCTTCATCGCACGCTCAACCTGCTTGATAGCCACCTTCGAGTCATCAGCCACCAGCACTTTGACATGTTCAGGAAGTTTCTCCCCTGCCGCTGCGGCCTTGCTTTGAATATCAGTACTAACAGACACAGTATTGGGAGAAATCTCATCAAGGATCTTCTCAACATCTAAGATTTCTACTAATTCATTATCGATTTCGGTAACCGCAGTCATGTAATTGCTGTGGCCTGCGCCTTTGGGCGGCGGCATAATCTTGCTCCAATTCATATTGAGAATACGCTCGACGCTAGACACTAAGAACGCATGAGTGGAGCGATTATATTCGGCAATAATAATGAAATGATTGCTGATATCCTTGGTTGGGCGTCCGCCGATGGCATACGCTAAATCAATCACCGACAAAGTTTGCCCGCGGATATGCGCGATGCCCATAACATACTGATGAAGCTTAGGCATCACCGTAAGCCGCGGACAAGCTAATACCTCGCGTACTTTAAAAACGTTAATGCCGTAGCGTTGATTAAGTCCGGAAAGTCTGAAGAGCAGAAGCTCCATGCGGTTTTGCCCTACCAGCTCAGTAAGCTGGTTAACGCTGTCCATTACTCCGGCCATGAGAAACTATCCTTCGTAAAATTATGTCAATAATTTGACAAAAAACTAATACTTGCCATATCTTAGCACAGTTTAGCGTTAAAATTAGGCAGCATACTTCTTTCTAAATCACAGATTTCACTTAAATCTAAGCAACAGGAGCACCCATGCTGCAGATAGTACGTTCTTTTATATTAACGGCAGGCCTGCTCTGCTTCTTAACCCCTAGTGCATCGGCAAGTCAAGCTGAGGCAGATTTTCTGCAACACGCCGCCGAACAATACATTTTGGCACAATTTACTAACCTGCCGCCTGACGTAAAAATAGAGGTCACCGCCGGGCGAGTACGCGCGGACAAAGACTATGGCGGCAAATGTACCGGCTATTTGACTGCACAGCTACAGGGCAGTGAAATTCGTGAAAACAATACGGTCAAAATAGTCTGCGCGCGCCCAGATAATCCCTACACCGTCTACGTGCCGGTTAAAGCCGAACGCTATATTGCTAAGCTTACAGCCGCACGCGATCTGCCTAAGGACACGATCTTAAATGAAGCTGACATCAGCCGCACTTTTGTGCCTGACGCAAGACAGAATTCATTTGCCATAAACGATAGCCACCAGCTGATCGGCTCTAAGTTAAAACGTGACATCCGCGCGGGCGGTGTATTTGCTCCACAGAGCCTGTGCGTTATCTGCAAAGGCGATAAAGTACAGATTGTGGCCCACAAAGGAACGCTTAGCCTGAAGACGTCAGGGGTGGCAATGGAGGACGGCAATGTCGATGATAGCATTAAGGTGCAGAATACCCGCTCCAAAAAGACGGTGATTGCCCGCGTACTCGATCATTCCACAGTATTAATTGAGCTTTAGGCGGCTTTAGCATAAATTTTTGCAGAAAACTTTAAAGAATCTTCGCTCAAGTCCGTTAATAAAGCATCAGGGCAGGAAAACCCTTGTTTTCTCAGCTCTAACGAACGGGCAGGAGCGTTCGTTAGAGCTTTGCTTATTTTCACGGCAATGCTTTGCGTGTAGCTTAAAAGAAAGTTAAAATTTTGCTTAAGTTTTACGCGGAAGCTCCGTTAACAATATAAAGCAAAAAGCGTAAGCTACGCTTTGGCGTTCAGGAATTGAGAAAGATAATTAAGAAAATATTGAGGGTAGCATCATGGCAATCGATATTTTAAGTGATCGTGCGCTGCAGACCATGCCCGAAAAAACTGTCGGCAGGGTCAGCCACAAACAAGGCCAACTTGCCGCCACTGCCAGCGGTGAAGTCTCGTCAAGCCGCACGGATGCTGTTGAGCTGACCGCGCAAGCCCAAACTTTGGCCCGGGCCACCGCTAAAGCGCAGGCCGATGACGGCATGGATCTTGACAAAATTAATGCCCTACGTCAGGCGCTGGCCGACGGTAGCTATACCATTAATTACGACAGCGTTGCTAACCACATTATTGACGCTGAAGACGAGCTGTCGTCAATTTTTGCTTAAATTGCCCTTAAGAGCAAACATAGACGAGTGCAAAAAAGCCGCAACAGTACAAAAAATCATTTATCTGGTGCGGCGCAAAATATCAGATTTCACTTACGATCTGTACCTTATGTCGATGTGTTGCCGCGAACTGCAGTCTGCAGGCGGCGTACCTACTATTTATCTTCTTTTTACGCTACTCATCCAACCATTAAATTACAGCATGCAGTCTTAGTTGTATCTTGACTTTCAGTTAAGCGGCATCGGCTGAAACCAGTCCTTCTACGCCGTCGGCCTGAATATCAGTCTCTACATGCAAAGGCATACCAGCATCATCAGTAATCAGCCGATAATGAATGCGTCCGCTGACCAAAAGTCGCTTGCCGCGCTTAATCAAATTAGGGCTCACCCCCCATGAATGCCCGGTACCGTTGTCAAACATTACCACGCGGTGATATTCCACATGTTCACGCCGCGCAGCTGGATCCTTGGCATACCACACTTCTGTAGTCTTGAGCGTAAAGTGCATACGCATACCGCCGTTGCGGGTACGTACGCGCTCTACGCCGTTAGATACGACTTCCCCTATTAACGTCACATGATTGTTCTGCATCATTTACACCCTCTGTAATTGGCTCATCCATGCATTCAGCATACAGAAAAGTAAAGATAGAGTCGGCAGGCAAAATCTACCCAAAATGGGTAGAAAAACCACGCTTTCATCCGCACATAGGGACCGACAAATACAGCGTGTTTTAAATGAAACAGCAAAAATAAGGAGGAAAAACAATAAAATGTTCGGTACCGTCAGGACTGACGGTACCTTAGAAAACGTAACTTAAACTTAGGCCTGAACACTAACGCGCAACGGTGAACGAGCGTTAACGGAGCCTTTATCCGTATAAGTCATAGAAGCCGTAAGCTTATCACGTACCCCCATCAACATCGCACTCAGGCGACGGCATGAAGCTTGACACAAGCGGATCAGTTTACCGTTAACTTCATTGCGCCGTTTGCACTCAGTCAGCTTTAACTTTAAGACATGTACATGCTGCGCATACTCGCCTTTGAGCTTTACGGCATCCGGGTGCAACTTGATTTTCTGATCATTTTGCTGCAACGTCAGCATCAGCTGAGATTTGCGCTCTGTGACCGCCGTCAGATCCTCGACGTTACGCGCACTTATCGCGCGATTTTCGCGGGCCAACACGCGACCAATTTCATCGAGCAGATTATTCTGCTCTATTAAGTAATCAATTAATGGCCGCACCTGCATCGCTGCAGCTCTACTCGTGCGATTTAACTTCTTAAACATCATGATCTCCTAAAGCTGCGGCTATAGCGCGCCGCGCAGCTGATATAAATCGTATAAAACCTGTGTATCCAGCTCGACTTCAGTCACATAAGTGTCAGCCAGCGGGTACTGACGAATTACGCGTGCCCCTTGCAGAATGCCGTCAACTTCAGCCGATACGTTATCGTTACGTTCAATACTGCGCGCCTGCGCCGACGCGCCTTGTATATACACGCCGTAAACCTGTTCGGTAAGCTCACGATAGGCCTCCACTTTCGATGCCCGCATCGCCTGTAGTGTTTTTTGCGTTGCCGAAGGCCCTCGCTGTTGTGAAATTACCGCATAACCAGTTGCATGCAGAATCGGAAAATGCTCCGGCTCGCTGACGCCGTCATCGACGTACAATAAGGAACGCGATACCGTACTGGAACTTAAAAAATTAGAGCATCCGATAAGCGACAGCAGTCCTACCGTTACTACTATTGTCTGCAGCCATTTATTCATATTGTGTGCCTCCCTAGCGCTCACGCAAACGCTGATACTGACTTTCATCGTGCACATCGCGTACTAAACGCTGCTCATCTAAATAACTGTGCGCCGGGTAAATCACGCTGTCAGCACTACCGCCGTACCAATCACCGCCTAAAGGACCGTTCTGCTCCTGTTTGAACTGCGGATAATTGCCCTGTGAAGTTGGGCCATAAACCCTAGAAGATAGCGCCGGACTGGCCGCTGTACTGCTCGAAACCGCTTGGCTGCTCATCGGGCTATTGTTAGCTTTAGTGGAGTTTGCTGTTCGCGTGCTTGCAACTTTGTCCCCGGGAACGGCATATTCAGCGATATTGCCAAGGCTACAGCCGCTTGCACGAGTACGGTAACAGTAAGGCAGCAGCTCGTAGGGAATAAAGCCGGTCGCACTGCCGATGACCTCATGCGTGCGTAAATTGACGATTCTGGCAATCAGTACTACGCCGTCTGCATTACGCGTCATGGTACCGGTTAATAGATGCGATAGCGGCACGCTCTGCATCAGCTGCTTATAATCGCGGCTGTAGACATATTCTCCCTGCTTACCTACTGCCAGACTGCCGGTAAGCTTATACTCAAGCACCCCCACCTGTCGCAGACTTAATTCATGAATAAAGATTTCCCCTAAAGTACGCCCTAAATGACCGGCTGCTTCATAGGTATCAGTATCGACAAAGGAAGTAACAGCCACCTGCGGCATCGTCACATTTTTGACGCGATCACGTGAAGCCACTTCTCCGTCGGCCACCAGCTGCTGCGCCAAATGCTCATACATGGTATTGTATAAGGTATCTGCCATTTGTGAGGCAATTCTGCTGATTTCCATGCCGTGCTGGGCATACACGCGCGGATCCTGTAAGGCAGTTTTTGCCGTACATCCCGCGGTAAGCAACACTGCGGCAAAGAGTGCCGTTATCAAAGCGCGTTGTTTCATCCTGAGCCTCATTATTATGGTAATTCCTGTCTGAGATAATGCAAACTAAATGCCAACTTATCTAAAGTCTTGTCAATGTTGCGTCATAAAAACGGCATATTTATTGCTGAAGCTCAGGTACCATATTTATTAGGTGCCAAGTGCACTTTACTAATGAGGAGAGATACGGCAATGAGGCATAAATGGTGGCAGCGCATCGTGCGTACCCTGCTTGTGGCCGTGCTGCTGCCGTTTGGTAGCGTGCATGCTGCGTGGTATACAGCTAGCGGCGAGGCTGCAATTGAAAATGATGATGTGCAAAGTGCACGCCAAGCGGCAATCGATGATGCTCTGCGCAACATCATGCTGGAGTCCGGTGCCGACATTAGCGCCTTACAGGAAGTGCGCAGCGGCACGCTTATGCAGGAACGCATCAATATTCAAAGCGCAAATCCGCTGCGCAAGATCTCCGTCATTGAAGAGCAACGTACCTTAAATGCGGTTACGGTTAAAGTGCGTGCCTTTGTCGATGAAAAACGCAGCTCAAGCTGCAGCTTAAGCCAAGTGCGCAAATCCGTGTTGCCGCTAATTTTTCGCTTTTCAGACAATCGCGCTTATCAAACAGCGGTGGGTCTTGAAGACCTGCCAGATGAAGTCGGCTATCAGCTGTTCGCTGACTTAAGCCGCAGCTCCTCTATTCGTCTGCTACCGCCGGAGCGCTTTAAATTTTTTGTCAATCCCAACTCCTCCGGTCCCTCTTATGCTGAATTAGATGCGCTTGAGCAGATTGCTGATCACTATCAGACCCAGTTTCTGTTAGTGGGTACATTACGCTCAGCTGCGCTATCCACGAGCGGCGATAATCTCTTAGAACAGCTTATTTATAAAAAAACGCGCAGCTTAGAGTTCAATCTAATGCTCTACCATACTTACAGCGGTGCATTAATATTTAATCAAACTTACCGCGGCGAGGCTGACTGGGATTTCAAGCAGGGCAGCTACGTCGATTTGCGTTCAGAGCGCTTCTTAAACTCATCCTACGGACAGCGCTTGCGCCAGCTGTGCGCCGATGCCGCGGATGATCTTGTCGCAATATTGTCCTGTCGTCCAGCCGCAGCTCGCGTCATCATGGATGAAGGCGACAGCATCTTAATTAATTTAGGCAGTTCAGATGGACTAAAGCCCGGGCTTAAATTTCGCGTCAGTCATCAAAGTGAAAGTTATGACCGTCAGCATCGCCGTTTCCGCAGCTTTGAACGCTCAGACAGTCTGTATCAGGTCAGTGAAGTGTTTCCTGAAACCTCCCGCTTAAGCCCGGTAGCTCTATCCGAACGCCCGCTTAGTGTGACACTCAATGATATTGTGGTACTTGAAGAAGAAAAGTGACATCCTGAGGGTGACCAATAGGGGCTTTCTATTAGGAAACCTAAAATCAATTTGATTATATTTCAAATTGTTAATTTTATGAAATCTTTAAAATTTGACTTATTAGTCACCCCTCTTCCAGCTGAGCGGTTTTTAAGCCGCTCTCCGGCAGGTTCCGGGAGTCAACTCCTCAGTAAGTCTGCAATCCCGGCTATCCGGGCAAGTCCTGCCCTTCTAATGTTCGTTGCGTCGTTTTCGTCGGCGTTTGCCGCGTGTCCGCAGCGCTCACAAACAAAGAGAGCCGGTGTCCTGCGGCTGTTTCTACTGACGTGTCCGCATACCGCACTGCTCTGTGATGTGTACTGCGCCGGTATCTTAATGAGAAGCCCACCTCTGAGCTTTTGCTTGTACTCAAGCAGTTCTGCCGCCTCGCCTAAGCCCCTGAGAGCACCTCGCGGTTAAGACCGGCTTTGGCCTTAACATTAGTACTAGGCTTCCCCACGCTGCCTAGTGCGGA
>CALXOV010000049.1 GCA_944390105.1 uncultured Succinivibrionaceae bacterium | reverse complement strand
TACCTACAATTATAGTCAAAAGTGACCACATGTGACCAAAAAGCGTGAGATTTTCTTAAATAGGCGGATAAATTAAGGATAAGTAAGTGGGAAGACAGACTATAGTACCTACAGAACAAAGTTCAGGAGCTGAAGGAGGCCTGGAAACCCCATGGGCACGATCTGCAGGCACATTAGTCGAGTTGATGATGACCTAGTTTGCAAAATTCAGGTTGCAAAATTCAGGTTATGTGCACTGTTGGATAGGGATTTGGTGCCAAAGGAGGGACTCGAACCCTCACACTATTGCTAGCGGCGGATTTTGAATCCGCTGCGTCTACCAATTCCGCCACTTTGGCATGAGAAAGTGCGTTTATTTTAACGAAAAAAATTTTTTTGACAAGAATTTTTTTTACGGCGCAGGTTCTACCCCACACCGCATCAGATTTTAAAAACGGAAATTAAGATTTAAATAGCCACCGAAGGATGGATCTACATCGTAAGAAGCCATTTCATGCCCACCGGCATCGTACAGCGTATACTCGCGATCAAAATAACTCTGCACGCCGGCACGCAGTTCTAAAAGCTGCACCGGTGTGAAAATCACGCCAGCCGAAACGCCATAGCCTTCTTCAAAAATATAACCCTCAGGTAGCAGTTTACTGTCGTCTGCCAGTTGATAAAGATCACGTACCGTCAGGAACACACCTTCAAAGGCATAATACGCTGACGGGCGATAGGTTACCTTAGTGGCAGGGTATGCAATGGAACCACTCCAGCCTAAATCCGCCTCTTTACCGAATTGTATGCCGGCAATCGGCAGGTAGATGTTGTCTACTTCATTAAATTGCGCTAATGCTCCAAGGAAAAGGCGCGTACCGGGCATTACTTCATAGCTGATACCCGCACGCGGCGTAACCGCGTAATTATCGGACAGATGAATATCATCCTCAAAACCCATGCCTAAAGTAAGACCGGTAAAATATCCCCAATCCCCACAGAAAGTTCCGTCATAACGTCCATCCAGCGCTAAATGATCGAGGCTGTCAAATGGATCCTCAATCCCGGAAAAATCATATTCGGTATGCTTATAGGCTAGGGTAAAGTACTGATTCCCCATAGTCAGGCGATACACCGAAGTTGACACTTCTGCTCCCCCTACCCCGTCAATATCCGCATCGCCATTGACAGAACCTGAGCCGTTAATATAAAAAGCCTGTGCGCTGCTGCAGCTCAGTAGAGCTACTGCCGTCAGCGTTAACCAGTTAGATAATTTGCACATAAATTTGCCTAAATCGATAACAATAGGACTAAAAACGTGGACAGATTATAGCTTGTTTTACAAAAGGCCTGCATGCACTCATAAAGCAAATGAAGGTATAGTTACCCGCGGCGGTAACGTGATTTACTTCAGCGGCTGCGGCAGGCTAAAATTACTTAATTAACCAACATTTCTTCAGCACTCAAGGGCAGCAAATGAATCAATTTCTGATCCTGGCAATTGACGGCGGTGGCATCCGCGGAATTTTTGCTGCAAAGCTCCTTGAACTCATCGCCAAGCACTATCCATTTTTAGATAGGGTTAACTTATTTGCCGGAACTAGCACCGGGGCTATCATAAGCGCTTGCCTTGCTGCTGACATGCCACCCGATCATATCGTGGCATTGTATAAGGCGGCAGGTCCATCCATTTTCAGCCGTAAATTTTTCTTAGGGCCACGCCTGATTGAAAAGGCGCTGCAAAGTCCGTATGACATGCTGAGACTGAAGGCGGTGCTGCGCCAAGTGTTCGGACAGGTAAAGCTCAAAGACATGCCGCGCCCACTCATTATACCGACCACGAATTTAAATGATGGACAGGCGCACGTATTCTATTCCTTTGACTGCGATCCCAAGCTGCCCTTATACAAGGCTGTACTAGCTTCGTGTTGCGCCCCCACCTATTTTGATCCATGCGTAGTTGACGGCAAGCTGCTGGCCGACGGAGGCATGTGGGGCAATAACCCAAGTCAGCTCGCTCTGGGCGTGGCCGCTAACAGCTTTAAGGCACCGCTTAGCAACATTAAAATCATATCCATCGGTACCGGACACTTTAATGAGTGCTATAACGAAAATACCAGTCATTGGGGCTTACTTAACGGGTGGAAAATTCGGACGTTAACGGAGTTCGTATCCTCTTTACAGTCTGAGACCACTTTTCAGCAACTAGCCCTGTTACTGCCTACAGAAAATCTGCTGCGGCTGAATTTCTCACAGAACAACTTAATTAAACCTGATGAATTTGCGCAAATGGAGACGCTTGAGAAAAAAGCGCAACTGACTTTTGCCCGCTGCGAACAGATGATTGCATCCTTTATGCATAGGCTGCAGCCCGAATGCGGCTGAATCTAATGGGTGCAAAAAATTTGCCGAGCAGTTTATGTAAAAAGTGATATAGTTTCGCAAGTTTGCAGCTACCAGCCTGAGGTTTGACATGCGTAGAATCCTGACTGCCCTAAGCATAAGTTTGTGCCTTTGCTCCGCAGCTTTCGCTGCCGACAGCAATGATGCGATTAAAACATCTGATAAAATCATCGCGCTGGAAGGCACCATGCAGAGCATAAATGAAGAGCTCTCCGCGCAAAGGGCGCAACTTGGCTCCCTAAAAGCAGATTTACGTAGTATCACTGAGGATGGTGCCGCTTTTGAACGCAATGTACTTAATGAGCTCAAAGCGCTGCGCCGGCAAAATCAGTCCTTAGTGGACTCCCTGTTTACCGGGCAGGGTGGTGACGGCAGCTCCGGTAAGGTCAGCACAGTTACCCCCTTGAGAAATTATGATATGCAGACGCCTGACGGCAAAATGTTTTTCGGACAAACTGAGTTCATTTATATAAAAGAAGCCAATGCGACTTTTGAAGCGCGCATTGACTCAGGTGCAGCAGTTTCATCTATCTCCGCTGTCAACATCACTGAATTTGAGCGCAGCGGCAAGAAGTGGTATCGCTTTCACATGCAGGCCAATGACCGCGATCTGGAAATTGAAGCTCCCTTTGTACGCTATAGCGATATTCGCCAATCCTCAAAAACTGAGTTGACGCGCCGCCCGGTGGTCAGCCTGAATTTAAAAATCGGCGATTTCTCTACAGCCTCTGAATTTACCTTAGCGGATAGAACCCACATGCAATTTCCGCTGCTTATTGGCCGTACTATGCTGCAGGATGTAGCGGTAGTAGATGTAGCGCGCAGCAATATTCAAAACCGCGCCGATCCTGACGGCTTAGTTATCCTTAATAGAGATGAATACAATAAACTTAAAGAACAGGGTATTAATCCAAATGCAACCTTTGATGAGCGCCAGAAAAATGCAGCGGGGCAGATAGCCTACCCCTCTAATGATTACGGTGCTAATTTAGGGACTGACCCCAATCGCGCACTGCCGCAGGCTATTGAGCGCCGCAGCCAAGATGTTAGCGCTAAACCGCCTGCACCGACGCCGGCTAAATAAGCATACGAGAAAAACAAGGCCTAGGCTGCAGCTGCTGCGCCGTTGCTGCTCCCTGCCTAAACCTCCGAATGCGGCGCAACGAGCACAGTATTAATAAATCTATCCTCACAGGAATTACAGCATGGTTTCCCGCGGAGTTTTCTATATCGTCACGGCCATTTTATTCATTACCGGCCTGCTCCTGATGATTTATCAGCACATCACCTTTGAAATTCCCTTCTTCCCTGGTGAACAGCGACAGGTATGGTCAGTGGAAGCCAAAGTTGAGTTTGAACCCAGCGGTAGCTCCGCCACGGTAGATCTAGCTCTACCGGCAATTCAGCCAGGCTTTACGCAGTTAAGCCAAAGTACTGCCAGCATCGGCTTTGGCACATCCTACGTGCTCAAACAGCAGAATTCCTATGTAGAGTGGACCAAACGAAATCCATTAGGACTGCAGACGCTGTACTACCGTGCAGAATTTCTGCGCGACAGCCATGCTGAGGCTTCGTCGATGACAATACCAGAGCTCAAGCAGAATACCGAGCCTGAGCCATACGCTACCGCCATGCGCGAAATTGCCGATGCAGCGCAACTGCGATCTTCTACTCCGTTCTCCTTTACCGTACAGGTAATAGATGAGCTCAAACGCCAACCTGAAACCGCATCCTTCCTCCTGTCGCAGTACAAACGGGAAGATTTAATTATTCATATTTTAGAGATAGCCCAGATCCCGGCACGCATAGTCGGTGTATTAGATCTTGAAGATGGACGGCGTAACCGCACCTTAACTTCGCGCATTGCCGTTTTTGACGGCACGCATTATGAAATTTTCGACCCAAGTTCAGGCGTATCCGGCATCCGCGAAAATCAGCTGATTTGGAACAATCATGACGGATCGCTACTGGACGTACAAGGCGGTACCAATGCCCGTGTCAGCTTTTCAATTATTCAAAGCTCAGTGCCGACTGCACAAGCCGGCAGTCTGAAAGTTAAAGCTGCGCAAGCCTCTGGCGAGGACGTGGTTTCTCTGTCCATTGCGTCACTGCCGCTTGAAGAACAGTCTCTGTTCAAAGGCATTCTACTGCTGCCGGTGGGCGTCATCATTGTGGTATTCCTGCGCGTCATCATCGGGGTGAAAACCTCTGGCACCTTCATGCCGGTGCTAATTGCAATGGCCTTTCTACAGACCTCACTTATCGTGGGTCTAATCGGCTTCGTGTCAATTGTCGCCATCGGTCTTATCGTGCGCTCATGGCTGTCACATTTAAACCTACTCTTAGTGGCGCGAATATCGGCGGTTATTATTACGGTGATTGCAATTATCGGCGCAATTTCGATCATCACCTACAAAATCGGGCTGACTGAGGGCATTAAGGTGACCTTCTTCCCAATGATCATTCTATCTTGGACTATTGAGCGCATGTCAATTCTGTGGGAGGAAGAGGGTTATAAAGAAGTGCTCAAGCAAGGCGGCGGCTCACTCTTTGTTGCCGTGTGCGCTTTCATAGCGATGGATTCACTGACCATTCAGCATTTAACCTTCAATTTTTTAGGTCTGCAGCTTATCATCCTGTCGCTGGTGCTGCTGATGGGCAATTACACCGGTTTCCGCTTATCTGAGTTAAAGCGCTTTAAGCCTCTCTCTGACAAGATTAAAGTCGAGCGCAATGGCGATGAAACAGAGCTGGAAGCTGACCGCCTACGCCGCGAGTTACGCGAACTTAAAGCCAGACAACCGGCGCAGAAACCGCGCGATTACTTAAAAAATGATAAGTAGAGGTGACCCATGGGTTTCGTACCGTCAGTTATTAAGCGCTACGCCAATCCATTGGACCTGATGCATTTTGGCATCATGGGGATGAATCAGCGCAATGTCAGCTACATCGGGCGTTACAATCAACGGCGCCTGTATCCCTTAGTTGATAATAAACTGCTGACCAAACGCATGGCCATTGAATATGGGGTCAATTCGCCATATCTTGTCGGCACAGTGGAAAATCAGCATGATATTGATAATATTTTAAGCATTATTGGCGATAAGCAAGAGTTCTGCATTAAGCCGGCGCAAGGATCTGGCGGCAAGGGCATTTTGGTGGTCACCGGACGGCAGGGCGACAGCTTCATCAAAGGCTCCGGGCAGAGCATCAATATGCACGATCTGCGTCGTCATCTATCTAATATCTTAGCAGGACTGTTCTCCTTAGGAGGCAAGCAGGATATTGCCTTAATTGAGGACTTAATTCACTTTGATCACGTCTTTGACGGCTACAGCTACGAAGGCGTGCCCGATACGCGCGTCATCGTCTTCAAAGGCTTTCCGGTCATGTGCATGATGCGCCTGTCCACTAAAGCCTCAGACGGCAAAGCTAATCTGCATCAGGGGGCGGTTGGCGTGGGCATCTGCATCCGCACTGGCAAAGCTGTACGCGCGGTGCAGCATAATGATCCGATTGAATTTCACCCCGATACCAACAAAGATTTATTCAAGCTGCGCGTACCGCATTGGGACGAAGTGCTGACTTTAGCGGCCTCATGCTACAACATGTCAGGCTTGGGCTACATTGGTACGGATATTGTGCTGGATGAAGATCGCGGACCGATGCTCCTTGAGCTCAACGCCCGCCCTGGCCTTGCCATTCAAACGGCCAACAACGCGGGTCTAGTGCCGCGCCTACGCTTAATTGAAGCCCTCCCGCGACGCTTATCGCTCAATGTTGCCGAGCGCGTAGCTTTTGCCAAAGAACATTTTGGTGTCTACGCCCAATAAGCTCCTAGCTCCAAGCCCTCCGCCTCGTGGCGGAGGGCTTAACTGCGCGCTTCAACTTTCCACGCGCCGCAGCCGCTCCCCGCGGACAAAGGCTTCCATATTGGCCTTAACCTGCAACCTGAGCTCACACAGTGCATCATGCGACAGCCAAGCCTGATGTGGGGTTAAGATGAAATTTAACCCGGAAGGCAGATTAGCAAAAGGATGCTGCGGCGGCAGCGGCTCGGTAGAGGCCACATCACAGCCCAATCCCGCCAGACGCCCCTGCACCAGTGCCGTCGCCACATCAGCTTCATTGACTAAACCACCGCGTGAATTATTAATCAGGATGCAGCTTGCTTTAAGCTTGGCAAGTTCCGGCGCGGCAATTAAATCCACAGTAGCTGCGGTTAGCGGACAGCTGACAACTATGGCATCCGCCTGCTCCAGCGCATCATTAAAAGCGGTATATCCCGGACGCACCTTGGCTGCACCCTTATGCTCAGCTTTGACAATTTGCATGCCAAATGCCGCGGCCAAGGTCGAAATGCGTGAACCGATAGCACCAGATCCAATGACAGTTAGGGTGCGCCCTTTAAGGTCCGCAAGCACCCCTCCCGGCAGCTGCCAGAAAGTAGGCGAACGGCACCACGCGCCCTGAGCCATTGCTAGCAGCGTGACCGGCAGCCGACGAGCGAGCGCTAACAGCATCATTAAACTGTGCTCGGCCACCGCCTCTGTGCTATAGCCCTGCGCATTGGTCACTGCAATGCCGCGCGCCTTGGCTGCAGCAATATCAATATTGTTAAAGCCAGTGGCCAAGCAGCCGATGTAGCGCAATTGCGGCAGTTGCGCTAAAACTGCCTCATCGATGTGACATTTACTCGTTAAAATCATGCTTGCCTGCTGCGCACGGGGCACAATTTCCTCGTAGCTTGTGGCTTGATAGCTGGTCCAAGTATGAGCAAAATCCGGGCGTAGCAACGCAAAGTCAGGCGGCAGTGTTGCACTATCGAGTACTACTATCTGCTCCATGTTATCCTCCTACTCCTTTAAGATAATGACGTCTTTGCAATAGCAGTCTGCAGATATACCGCAAACTGTGCAGCCACTGTCTCAAGGGCAGGCGGCTGCGCAAACAGCAGAGAAATTTCATCTTGCGTAAGTTGCACAAAATGCCCTCGTGTCAACTCGGTGGGTAGCAACAGCGCGCCGATGGCTAGCCTCTCTAAATGCGTCACGATACAGCCCTGCGTCTCCAGTAGTCGTTTGACCTCATGATAACGTCCTTCCGTAACCTGCACTAAAGCTGCGCGTTCACCTAACGGATACAGCAGCGCAGGGCGATAGCGCTCACTTTCCGCAGGATGCTTAACCCCGCGCGCTAGCGCCGCCGCAGCATGCGGCGGCAGAGGTACATCGGTAGTCACAAAATAGATTTTAGCTATCTGCTTTTTAGGTGCTGTAATCTCATGGATGAGCGCTCCGTCATCGGTGATAATGATAAGCCCGCAGGTATCTAAATCTAAACGTCCCGCACAATGTAACTTTTCGCGATGAGGCACATCAATAAGATAGTTGAGTACTAAAGGATAGCGCTTGTCGCGATCGGCGCAGATGCAACCTGCAGGCTTATTGAAAAGCAACACGCGACGACACTGTGAGAGCCCTGCCGCTTCAATGAGCTCATCATCTAGGTAAATAAGATCGTCAGGAGCAACCTTATCCTGCGCTTTGTGCGCGGGAATTTCATTTACCGCAATGCGCCCTTCTTTAATCAAAACACCCGCCTGCTTACGGGAAATATCAAGTAGTTTGGCTAAGACCTTATCGAGGCGTTCTGCCGTTTTAGCTAAAGTAACAGGCATGTGCCGGCTCCGCAAAAAGCAAACAAGCTGCAGAGATTGCAGCTTGCTTAAGCTAAAAATGACTCAAAATTTAAGCGCAATAACGCTTGAGCACTAAGGATGCATTGGTCCCGCCGAAACCGAAACTGTTAGACAACACACAGTTAAGCTCGACATGGCGCGGCGTTGTGACAATATCAAAACCCGCGGCATGCTCATCTAAAGTCTCTACATTAATGGACGGGGCAATAAAGCCATGTTCAAGCATCAACAAACAGTAGATGGCTTCATTAACGCCGGCGGCGCCTAAAGCATGACCGGTCATAGACTTGGTTGACGATATGGGAGGGATCTTACTGCCAAACACCTGAGCAATTGCCTCAAGCTCTTTTAAATCTCCCAGCACCGTAGAGGTACCGTGAGTATTAATATAATCAATCGGCGTATCCACCCCGCTAAGGGCCTGCTGCATGCAGCGCATGGCGCCTTCACCCGACGGGGCTACCATATCCGCACCGTCAGAGGTCGCACCATAGCCGACAACTTCGGCATAAATATGCGCACCGCGAGCCTTGGCATGTTCTAATTCCTCTACTACCACAATTCCGCCGCCTGCACCGATCACAAAACCGTCACGTGCAGCATCGTAAGGCCGCGAGGCGCGTTCAGGGGTGTCATTAAAGTTAGTGGATAAAGCTCCCATCGCATCAAACAGACAAGCAATTGTCCAATCGCAGGCCTCCCCACCGCCGGCGAATACAATATCGTGACGACCCAGCTTAATTTCATCACACGCGGCTTCAATGCAGTGTGCTGAGGTAGCACAGGCTGAGCTTACTGAATAAGATACACCCTTAATCTTAAACGGCGTAGCCAAGCAGGCCGACGCCGTTGATGACATTGCTTTAGTCACCGCGTAGGGACCGATTCGCTTGACCCCCTTGCTGCGCAGAATATCAGCAGCTTCCACGGTAGTTCGGGTCGAACCACCGCCCGAGCCAACAATCAGGCCGGTGCGCGGATTGGATACCTCGTTCTCCTCAAGCCCGGCGTGGGAAATTGCCTCCTGCATTGCAAGATATGCATAGGCCGAAGCCTCTCCCATAAAACGCAGGTCTCGCCTATCGAGTAAATCTTTTAAATTAAGCTGCACCTTGCCGGCCACCTGTGAGCGCATTTTAAGCTCGGCAAATTCTTCCTCACGAACAATGCCCGAGCGCCCCGCACGCAGGGACTGCAGCACCGCATCCTTACCGCTACCGATGCTTGAAACAATGCCGTAACCAGTGATCACCGCTCTGCGCATGCATGAGCCTCCTGTTAATTCCTAAGTCAGCTTATTGATAACTAAGTCTACTGTAGCATTTTTCCACTGCCTTGCCTACCGTATGCGCAAAGCCACTGCCACCATCGCTGCGCGACACAAAGCGCATAAATCACATTTTCCTGCACATTAAAGCGCTTTGTACGCTACAACTTAGGATATAATGCGCCCAGCATTTTTGGCCCTCCGGCAGCGGAGGAATCAGTACAATCACCACTAATTGGATTATGGCAAAAGAAGAAAGCATTGAAATGCAGGGTACTGTGCTTGAAACCCTGCCTAACACCACCTTTAAGGTTGAATTAGAAAACGGCCACATTGTGATGGCCCATATTTCCGGCAAAATGCGCAAGAATTACATCCGCATTCTTACCGGAGATAAAGTAACCGTGCAGATCACCCCGTACGATCTGACCAAAGGCCGCATTACTTTCAGAGCGCGCTGATAAAACGCCTCTGCTGCCTCTCCTTAAACGACGCCCGCTGCACGCGGGCGTCGGCTTGTTTTAACTTAAAGCCGCGAAATTCCCCATGCGTGAGCGCAGGGTAGTTTATGCCTCCATGCGGGCAATCAGCTCCTGACCAAATTGCATCGTAGAAAGCTCGGACGCGCCGTCAAGTTGCTGCGCAAAATCATGCGTGACACGCTTGGCGCTGATAGCCCCTTCCATCGCCTTAACGATAAGGTCTGCCGCTTCATTCCATCCCAAATGACGCAGCATCATTTCAGCAGATAAAATAATAGAACCTGGATTAGCCAGCCCCTTACCTGCGATAGTAGGTGCCGTGCCGTGAGTGGCCTCGAATACCGCACAGTCCGCACCGATATTAGCTCCCGGCGCAATGCCGATACCTCCGACAATCGCCGCTAAGGCGTCTGAGATATAGTCGCCGTTTAAATTGCAGGCAGCTACCACATCATAATCGGCCGGATACAGCAGAATATTCTGTAAAAATGCGTCAGCAATCACATCTTTAAGCTCAATTAAGCGCCCGCTATGCGGATTTTTAAATACCGTACGGCCGTTTTCATCCTTAAAAGCACCATACTCACGGGTAGCCAAATCGTAGCCGTACTGCTTGAACGCCCCTTCAGTAAACTTCATGATGTTGCCTTTGTGCACTAAGGTCACCGACTTGCGATCCTGAGCAATGGCATACTCAATAGCGGCCTTGATAAGACGCTCGGATCCGGCACGTGAAATCGGCTTAACCCCGATGCCGCAGTGTTCAGAGAAACGGATCTTGTGCACATCCATGTCCTGCTCAATAAAAGCGATCATGCGCCGTGCTTCCGCGCTGTCAGCCGGCCATTCAATACCGGCATAAATATCTTCGGTATTTTCACGGAAAATCACGGTGTCAGTAAGCTCCGGATGCTTAACCGGGCTTGGCACTCCAGCAAAATAGCGTACCGGACGCAGGCACACGTACAAATCAAGGCGCTGGCGCAGGCTGACGTTCAGCGAGCGGATACCGCCGCCCACCGGTGTCATCAGCGGTCCTTTAATCGCCACATGGCAGTCTTTAATGAATTCGTAGGTCTCCTCGGGAAGCCATACATTTTCCCCGTAAACCTCTACGCTGCGACCGCCGGCAAAAATTTCCATCCATTTTAGAGCGCGCGCACCGCCATAGGCAAATTTAACTGCGGCATCAGTTACAGCGCGCATCACTGGAGTAATATCCGCACCGATGCCGTCGCCGCGGATGAAAGGGATAATGGGATTGACGGGAACCTGCAGCGAACCGTCAGCGCGCTGCTCAATACGTTGACCGTCAGCGGGTACCTGGACTTTACTGTGAAAAGACATATTGCTTCCTTACATGCAAGCCGCGGCAGGTCTTGCGCAACACCGCGGCAAAATCCGTGATCTTTCCCGCATTTTATCAGGTTCAAATGGTAAAATTATGCTTTCACAGGAGAAGAAATATGAGTGAGCGTTTTAAGCCCTACGCCACCGTGGCGCTCATCATTGAGCACGACGGACGCTTTTTGATGGTTGAGGAACTCGATGAATACGGGCGTAAAGTTTTCGGCATGCCCTCAGGGCATATTGATGCCAAAGAAAGTATTCTTAGTGCCGCACTGCGTGAAGGACATGAGGAAACCGGATGTAGTCTGAAACTTACCGCTTTAACCGGCATTTATGACTATGTTAAAGACTACGAAACCATCTATCGCTTCTGCTTTGCCGCACAATTAACCGCCATTCCGCAGACGCTACATACAGCCGATCCTGACGGCGAGATTCTGCAGGTAAGCTGGTATAGCGCAGAGGAAATCTATGCCCACAAGGATAAATGGCGCACGCGGCTTGTAGGTCTTTGCATGGATGATTATCTTAAAGGCAAGCGCTACCCGTTAGAGCTCATCACCAGCCTTAAGCCCTAACGTATCGTTTAGGCTACAGCAAACCATCGTACACAGCATTTGAGTACCTTTATTAAGGGCGGAGCATGCATGAGCGCATTTGACTTTGCAATTCCCTATCAAGAGCTTCACGGCAAACATGTGGTATTAGGCTTATCCGGCGGCGTTGATTCCTCGGTCAGTGCCGCGCTGCTCAAGGCCGCAGGACTTAAAGTCACGGCCTTGTTCATGAAAAACTGGGAAGAGGACGATACCCCCACCGTATGCGCCGCAGCGCAGGATCGACAGGATGCGCAAGCGGTGTGTGACATTTTGGGAATTGAGCTTAAAACCATTAATTTTGCTGCCGAATATTGGGATCGGGTATTTGAACATTTTTTAGAGGAATATGCAGCCGGCCGTACCCCCAACCCTGACATTCTGTGCAATAAGGAAATTAAGTTTAAGGCCTTCTTTGACTACGCAGTCAAAGTGCTGCACGCCGATTTTATTGCTACCGGACATTATGCGCTGCGCTCCTTTAATGCTGCCAATGGACTGACCCATCTGCTGCGCGGCCTTGATCCGAATAAAGATCAAAGCTATTTCCTGCATGCTATTGATGGAGCCGTACTGCCGCGCGTGCTTTTCCCGGTGGGGCACTTATTAAAACCGCAAGTGCGGGAACTGGCCGCCCACTATGGACTGCCTACTGCACGCAAAAAGGATAGCACCGGCATCTGCTTTATCGGCGAAAAGCGCTTTCATCAGTTTTTAGAGCAGTATCTGCCGGCCAAGCCCGGGGACATCGTAACCACTGCAGGAAAGGTCATAGGACGGCATGACGGTCTGATGTTCGCTACCATAGGACAGCGCAAGGGATTGCATATCGGGGGTCAGAAGACCGGCTCAGGCGAGGCATGGTATGTGGTATCTAAGGACATAGCGCGCAATCAATTAATTGTTGCGCAGGGCCATGGCAGTGAAGAGCTGTACTTTAAAGCCGTCAGCTTGATTAAGCCCACTTTCTTAAACGGCCTGCCTAAGCTGCCACTGCAATGCGCCTGCAAAGTGCGTTACCGTGCGCCGGATGCACCATGTACCCTGATGCTGCATGATAATGTGCTGACCGCCGTCTTTGCACAACCGGTCCTAGCCGCCGCTGCCGGACAGTCTGCCGTGTTTTATCAAGGCGAGGAATGCTTAGGCGGCGCTATAATAGACAGAACTTTTCGCAGCATTAACTAAATCCATTTACCTTCGAGAGTATCCATGAGCTCAGTTGTCAACGAGACGTTAGCTTTAGCCGCCCTGTTTCAGGCCTGCACCCAAATTCATCGCGTGTCGCATACTGGCTATGTTGATCCGCATGCTGCCGCTGCGGTGATACGCGGTCTCATCATTACCAATCCGCAGACCTGTGAGGATATTTACCCCTCCAATCAGCTGTTAGTTGGTTATCGCCAGGTCGTCGCGTCCTTCAGTTCACAGGCCAGCGATAAAAATGCCGATACCATCGAAATCACTAAAGATGCCTTCAAAATTATTGGCCTTGAACTGACCATCGAACGCAACGCGGCAGTGTTTAATAAATTAGGCAATGATATTGATGCGCTGCGTGAATCCATCTTAACGCGCTATCCTGACTATGAATCCGGCCGGCCGGAAGTGGTGCTAAGTCAAGACTGCCTGCATGATTTTTCTGAGCTGTATCAGTCCTTGATTTCCCCCAATTTCCCACGCCTGATGATCTACGGTGAGGAAGCCTACTTAAGCCGCAGTGAAAATCAGGAAATGATCCGCGCGCTGCTGCTGTCTGGCATCCGCGCTAGTGTGCTGTGGCGTCAATTAGGCGGCCGCCGACGCTTACTCTTTTTCCGCCGCAAAGCAATTGTGCAGCAGGCGCGTAGCGCCGCGGGGTCCAACCATTCTTAACTGCGAGGATATTAATCCATGGAACTTTGTGAATTAACCGCTATTTCACCTTTAGACGGCCGTTACGCCGGCAAAACTGCCGAGTTACGCCACATTTTTTCCGAATATGGTCTGATGCGTTTTCGCGTGCAGGTGGAGCTGACTTGGCTCAAGCAGCTAGCCGCCTGTCCGCAGATCCCGGAAATCAAACCATTCAGCGCTGAAACCGTCGCCTTTATCGACAAGATCATGACCGACTTCTCGCTAGACGATGCCCGCGATATTAAAGCGCGAGAGGCGGTAACCAATCACGATGTTAAAGCCGTTGAATATTTTTTAAAGGATAAGATCAAAGGCAATGCTGAACTTGAAGCTGCCCGCGAGTTCATTCACTTTGCCTGCACCTCCGAGGATATCAACAATAATTCACATGCGTTAATGCTCAAGACCGCACGTGATGAAGTACTGTTGCCGATAATGGACAGCGTGATTGATAAAATCACCGAGCTTGCCCATCAGTATGCAGATCTGCCGCTCTTAGCCCGCACCCATGGACAGCCGGCCTCACCGACGACTTTGGGCAAAGAAATGGCCAATGTAGTCTATCGCCTGCGCCGTCAGCGTGAGCAGGTAGCAGCCGTACAGATCCTAGGCAAAATTAACGGTGCCGTCGGCAATTACAATGCCCACCTTTCAGCCTACCCGGATGTGGATTGGCTTGCTTTCTCACAGCAATTTGAAAAATCCTTAGGCCTGACCTTCAATCCGTATACCACGCAGATTGAACCGCACGACTATATCGCCGAGCTCTTTAATGCGTTACAGCGCTTTAATACCATCATCATCGACTTTGACCGCGATATTTGGGGCTACATCTCTTACGGCACCTTTACGCAGAAAACCGTAGCCGGCGAAATCGGCTCATCTACCATGCCGCATAAGGTCAATCCGATTGACTTTGAAAACTCCGAGGGCAATTTAGGCCTTGCCAATGCTATCTTTGCGCATTTAGCTGCCAAACTGCCGATTTCCCGCTTCCAGCGCGATTTAACCGACTCCACAGTTCTGCGCAACTTAGGCGTCGCCTGCGGTTATTCGCTCTTAGCTTGGAAGTCCACCTTAAAAGGCATGGCTAAGCTGCAGGCTAACCCGCAGCATACTGCCGATGAGCTCGATCATAATTGGGAAGTGCTGGCTGAACCGTATCAGACCGTAATGCGTCGCTACGGTATTGCAAATCCGTATGAAAAGCTCAAAGCGCTCACCCGCGGCCACGCCGTCACCAAGGAGACCATGCTGCAATTCATTGACACTTTAGACATTCCTGAAGAGGCCAAGGCGCAACTGCGTAAGCTTACCCCGGCCACCTATATCGGCCGCGCCGCTGCCTTTGCGCACGAAATCTAAACAGTTGTTGTTCTGCAGCCGCCGTCCGTGCGGCTGCACTTTTTGCAATCAAAGTTCCATCCTCACGCATTGCAGCTCGCGCCTCCCACAGCAACCTGTTTGCCTTGCCGCCTTTAAGTACATAAAAACTTAACTTTTATCTGCAACCAACATCGAATTCCTGCGCATACCAATGCCGCCTAAAAAGCCTGCTAATCTGTGAGCTTGTCCACAGCAAGCCGGCTGACGGTTTGAACCGCTGCGTAATTTTTTCTACAATGGAGCTAATTGGGAGATTTAAAAAAGTTAACATAAGGATAAGCTATGACTCATTCTAATGCAGGTCACAGCATCAGCGCACGCTCTGCCGCCCGCACGGTTAATTCCTTATACAAAGAGCTTAATTACGGTACCGCCGTTTACCGCAGACTTTATTGTGACCTAGGTCTGAACGTTTATTTTCGCAGCGTCTCAGCCGCGCATCAGTTGCCCTTTTCCTTCGATACCCTGATTTTTGCCCTGTGCTATTTTAATATTGAGCGCAAGCGCAGCGAACCTTTGGATGTGGCGAATTTAGATAAGCGCCGCTGCTTATTTGATTTTTCATGCGCCACGGCCGACAATATTCAGCAGGCACTACCTATCATGGCTGAGCTTGAACCGGAATTTGTCCCCTATATCAATGAGCGCACGCGTAAGTTGCTAAAGCTAGCCTCTCAGGGAGTCAAGCATTCACCCAACCCTAAGGTGGTACTCAAGAGCCTAGCCTACATGCTGCGCTGTCTGTTTATTCTGCGGGTGCAGCGCGCCGGCTATAAAATCTCCAAAGAGCCGCTGTTTACCCTGCTCAATACCGGCACCATTCTGCGCCGCGGCGTCAACGAGGACGAAGGGTATCACAAAGTTAATAAAGCCTTCGGACTGTACGGCACAGAAACCAACCATCTGACAGTGCGCAAGCTGATGGCCTTATTTGATATTGATGCCGCGCTACCAATGCGCAATTTTGCTGAACTGACCGACGCGCTGCGCCTTGATCTGCCGCTCAATCCCGCCATCAAGAAAGAAACCCCGGAAGTGATGACTGAGCCCTATGATGCCACGCAGGATATTGATGATAAGCCCGCTACTGCGCACATTGTGCCAACTTACGGCGTAGATTTTTTATTTGCGCAGAATCACAAGGAAAAAAGCCACAGCAAAGACTAAATGCGTAGCATTAGCTGCCTCAACTGCTGCCTAATTTGGCATATCTTCATCTTCCTGCAGAAACCACTGCGCATTGTCGCGACGAATCGGAATGTAGGTCTGCAGGATTTCCGATAAATGCTCTTCCAACAGTTGCGCAGCTGCTGCAAAGTTACGCGCGAGGATTAAATCCTTAATCCGCGCATGTTCGTCAATCAACTGCTCTAAAGGCGAGACCTTGCCCTGCGATAAGTAGCGGATGCGATCCATCTGTCCCTTGATGCTTTGTACAGTATTCCAGCACAATGGGCAGCCCGACAAACTACAGATCAAGGAGTGAAACTCATCGTCCTTATCAAAAAAGATAGCCGAGCTCTGCTCATCGGCCGGAATAGCCTGCTGCGCTATAAGATTAAGCGACAGCTTATGGGCAATCTCAGCGAAGGTTTTATCATCAAGCTTTGCAGCATTGCGCAGTGCCGCAGTTTCAATAGCGGTACGAAGAAAGCAGATCTGACGCAGATTCGATACCGAAATTTTCTCCACCACACTGCCGCGCTGCGGCTGCACGTCAAGCAGACCATCTTGGCGCAAATGCATTAAGGCCTCGCGTACCGGCATGCGCGACACCTGAAAGTGCTCGGAGAGTTTATTTTCCGACAACACGGTGCCGGGCTTAATATACGTTTTCGTGATCTCACGGCGCAGAAATTCATAAATCTGCACCCCGATCGGACGATCATGCGTGAGTTGAAATTTGCGCAGATGCAGCGGCGGTCGCTTCATGAACGTATTCCTTGATGGCAGCGCCGCAACAGCGGCTTATAGATGAGTACGTCTTTAAGTTGAAAATTTGCTGACTGACAAGCAGGCAGAAAACGTAAGTATATAGCAAATTGCAGGCGATAGTTAAAATAGGATGAGGCTTTATGGCGGAAGAGCACATCTTCCGCCGTCAACAGCAGATGCGACTTAAAGCTTAGAGGTATTTCTGTAGCGTGGCGCGCACTGCTCCTGGACCTGCAATCATTTCACCAACCAAGACCTCAATCTTAGTACCGATACCCACCTGATACAGATCTACACCAAAGAGCGCGGTATTCTTCAAGATAGGCTGCAGCGCGGTACCGATGCTATCCGGTTCTCCGAATTTAACCGCACTGAGTTTGGCCTGCAGTTCGGGAATTAAAGGATCGTCTGAGAGCTCAAAGGGCTTACCCGCATCATCAAGCGCCAACAGATAGCGAATCCATCCGGCAATCGCCAGCGGCAACGCCACTAATTGCGTTGCATCCATGCCTTTTTTCTGATAATTCTTTAAAGTCTCGCCGAAGCGGACCGGCACTTTCTGCGATGTATCGGTAGCGATGCGCTGCGGGGAATCGGGCAGACATTTATTGGTCAGACGCTCCTCAATCACCTCAGTTAAAAAGGCTTTCGGGCTTAAGATCTTAGGGTCATCAACAACCGGCAAGCCCTCATCGTAGCCTAATTTCTTAACCAGCTTAACTAAATCCGCATCATCCATTTCCGCACTGATACGCTGATAACCCAGAATGCAACCATACACTGCCAGCGCTGTATGCAGCGGATTTAAGCAGGTGGTCACCTTCATGCGCTCACACAGATCAACGCCTTCCTTGGTAGTAAACAGCACCCCGGCTTTCTCCAGCGGCGGGCGACCATTCGGGAAATCATCCTCTACCACCAGATACTGCGGCTTTTCTGCATTAACAAACGGCGCAATGAAAGAGCCGCGGGCAGTCTTTAGCGGCTCCATGCCGTCGATACCCTTAGCCTTAAGCAGCGCGGCAATTTCCGGATCCGGGCGCGGCGTGATCTTGTCAATCATCGTGCACGGGAAGGAGACTTTCTTGCCATCCGTCAAATAAGCTAGGAAATCCGCTCCTACGAAACCTTTTTCCTGCCAAGCCTTAGCTATCGTCAGCACCGCAGCTTTAACCTTATCGCCATTGTGCGAACAATTATCCATCGACACCACCGCTAAAGGATAAGCTCCCGCCTTAAAGCGCTCGAAAAGCAATGCAGCAGTCTGCGCCATCGCATGACGGCTTTTGTCCGGACCATTGGCCATATCAGCCTTGACCTGCCCGGTAAATTCACCGTCAATGCCGCGCAGGGCATAGCCTTTTTCAGTAATGGTGTAAGACAGCATCTGCAGCGATGGAGCTCGGAAAATAGCACGAGCTTTAGCCTCGTCCTCCGGAGCCGAGCCGTTGAGCTTTAGGCCATCAGTAACCGCACCGATGACGCGCAACTTAACGCTTTTATCGGGCATTAAGGTTACTTCCATAGTTAAGTGATCATGCGGCTTATAGACTTCATCGATAATCGCGCCATCGTAGCACGACAGAGTCTGAATACCGGAAGTCTGCAGACCTTGATTTAATAAATCCTGCTGCAGCGAAGCAACGAAACCGCGGAAAATATTACCGGCACCGCAGTGTACCCACACAGGATGCTCCGCAGTGGCTGCCTGTACAGCTGCGACATCGTAGCGCGGCAGCTCTACTCCCGCTGCAGCAAATTCAGCCTGATGATCAGTAATTCCAGATAAAGTTACGCTCAGCATTAAGCTTTCCTCTTAAAAAATTCAGTTCAAGTGCACACAGGGCCCAGCCTGCGCTGAGCCCTGTCATGGTGATTAATCTGCGTACGGAGCGCTGACGGAATTGATATTGTCAGGATAAGGCATGCCCTTACTCTTGCGAATAGCTTCCTCAAGTCCGATGAGGTAGTTCGACCCCAAAGCACGATCATACAGACCATAGCCCGGACGTGCCTTCTCATCCCAAATTTCACGGCCGTGATCCGGACGAATCAAACCATTAAAGCCAACCTCCACTAAAGCCTTCATGATCTCATACAGGTCAAGTGATCCGGTGTGCGACACGTGCGAGCTTTCATGGAACTGATGATCGCCGGTAAACAGCACATTACGCACATGAGCAAAGTGAATGCGCGGACCAATCTGCGGATTACGGATGATCTTCGGCAGATTGTTAGCCGGATTAGAACCCAGCGAACCGGTGCACAGGCTGAAACCGTGCAACTTGCACGGATTCATATTGGCAATCTTCACTAAGTCTTCCTCGCACTTAGTAATACGCGGAATACCAAATAAATCGTAAGACGGATCATCCGGGTGCACGCCCATCTTAATGTTGTACTTCTGGCAGGTTGGCATAATAGCGTCAATGAAGTACTTGAAGTTAGCACGCAGCTCGTCATCCTTCATGCCCTGGAAGCTTTTAATCTGTGCAGTAATTTCATCGCGGCGATTTAATTCCCAGCCCGGCATTTCAAAGCCGTTAGAATTGTCGGCAATGCGATCGAACATCTGCTCCGGGGACAGGCCCTCAATGATCTTACCGTCGTAGGCTAAGGCGGTAGAGCCATCCGGCAGCGGCAACGCCAAATCAGTGCGCGTCCAGTCAAAGACCGGCATAAAGTTATAGCACACTAAGTGAATATCATTCTTGCCGACTGCTTCTAAAGACTTAATGTAATTGTCGATGTACATGTCCCGGGTATTAGAGCCGCGCTTAATGTCCTCGTGCACATTAATGCTTTCGATACCCATCAGCTTAAGGCCGGCTTTTTCCACAATCGCCTTACGCTCACGCACCTTTTCCTCGGGCCACGGCTCACCGGCCGGAATTTCATGCAGAGCGGTAATCACGCCCTCCATGCCCGGGACCTGCTTGATCTGCTTTAAGGTAATGGAATCCATGTCTGGGCCGTACCAGCGCATTGTCATGTGCATCATGATGTAAGTTCTCCTCTGAAGACGGGGCTATGGCTGCGTCTATAAATCGTGGCGCACGGCTTATCCTCCAACCGTGCAACAACTGTATTCTAGTATACAAGCAGCATGGAGCCCAGCAGCAAAAACGCAAAATGTGATCTCACAGCGAAAAAATTTCAGCGGCAAACTATGCTGTCCGCTATTACGCGCGAGCACGCGCTTAAATTCCGCATCTTGACGCATTAGAGCAAAAATTCGCTTAGCTGTCAGCAGGTTTCTCTATGACAGAGATCATACGCCTATGCTTAACTATGCTAGACTTTGCTAAAAGGCTACAGCGCAACCGCGGCTGCGCTAGGATTTCCGCCAATTGGCTGCTTGCAATGCAGCCGCGCACTCTACAAGGTAGGTTCATGGAAGCTGAGCTCACTAAATCTGAAAATCCGCTGACAGCCGACAAACGTCCGCGCGGCCGCCGTCCGGTTGATCCCAAACTGAAAAAAGTACAGATCACCTTTACCTTAAGTCCACAGCTATTAGAAAAAATCAACCAGCAGGCTCGCGAGCATGGACTGTCACGTACTGCCTTCATCAGCATGGCGCTGGAAAATGCCTGCCGCCGCGGTTTAAATCAGCTGACACAGCAAGAATTGATTCAACTGCTGCGCGAACTAAAAGAATGACAGCTACACGATAATGCATACAGTAGCCATCAACTGACAAAAAATAAAATTATTGGTCAGCGCTTTTTGTCTTGTTTTAGGCGCCTAAGCTTATAACCACAAACTGAACAGCTTATTGATTGAAAATAGGAATTAAAACACGCGAGGATGGCAACACTAACCACGGCCATACTGGATCGATTGCTGCATCACAACAAAGTGATACTGATCAGTGGAAACAACTATCGTCTACTGTGACGCCCTCCCATGAGCTAAAGCTCAGGGGCTTCCGGCTGGCGGTTTTTACGCCGCTCTCCGGCAGGTTCCGGGTGACAGCTCCTGTGAGCCTGCTGCCCCGGCTATCCGGGCCCGTCCGGCCCTTCTTATATTTTCAGCTGCGTTTAAATCGGCATTTGCTTTGTGACCGCATTTTTCGCAGACGAAGATCGACTGGCTTATGCGGTTGCCACTGCTGACGTGTCCGCACACGGGACAGGTCTGCGAGGTGTACTGAGGCGGCACCTTAATGAGCATTCCTCCCCTGAGCCTGAGCTTGTACTCAAGCATCCTTCCGGCCTCGCCCGGGGCCCTGAGCAGGAGCTCGCGGTTAAGTCCTGCTTTGGCCCTGACGTTAGTGGAGGGGTTCTCCACAGTGCCGCGTGCGGATGCGGTCATGTTCTTAAGGTTAAGGTCCTCCATGCTGATACAGACGTGGTTTTTGCATATATCAGCGGTGGCCTTATGCAGGATGTCCCTGCGTATATTACGTATCCTGAGATGCAGTTTCGCGATTTGCTTCTTTAAAGCTCTCCAGCTCCTTGAACCTTTGGTCTTATGCTTAAATCTCTTCTGGAGAAGCTTAGTGCGCTCCGTGAGAGGCTGTATTCTGTCCTTAAGCTCATCCCCGTAGTGCGTACCGTCGCTTAACATCAGTGGGATGACCACGCCCCGGTCCAGGCCCGTGCACTCACGGCTCAGCTCCTCAGCGCTTTTAGTTTCAGGTACGCTTACGCGGCATACTCCAGGCAGGCATAGAACCTGTCCCCCTCACGCACCACGGTGGCGGCGTGAATGCCCTTTGCCTCATCAGGAGTAAGGGGCAGCTGCTTATTGAAGAGGTTAAGCCACCCCAGTTTTGGCAGAAAGAGCTGCCGGCGTTTTAAATCAAAGCGCACAGACTGCGGATAGCGGATGCTTTCGTGTTCACCTTTGCGCTTAAAGCGCGGGTACCCGCCCTTTTTCTCATAGAATCTCCTGAAAGCCGCGGCCAGTCGCTGACACTCCTGCTGCAGTGCCTGGGAATGGCAGTCAGCGGCCAGAAAGGGATACTGCTTCCTCAGATACTTAAGACGGTAATTAAAGGAGAATCTGCTCACCGGTTCAAGACGGACACAAAGAGCCTGAGCTTCCTCGATGGAGTGTGCTTCGCCGTAAATGAGGCGCGATTCAAGCTCATCAATATAATCCTCATAATCAGACTTTGTTTCAGAGAGGAGAAAATTGTGAACGAAGCGCGCACAGCCCATGGCACGGCGCAGCATGACCGCCGCCTTCTCAGGGGTCTTCAGTCTGACCTTAAGGGTTTTGAGCATCTCGGGCATGGTGCGCTTCCAGGAGGTAGATATGGAACAGACTAACAGATTATGGATACCCTATCCCGTCACCTGCGAAAGATTATCACACAGGCAGCCGCTTCATCCGCGCAGCTAAAGCTACGCGGTTTTCGCGGCTGGTTTTTCTATAAAAGAGAAAAGAAGGTCTATTAATCTCGGCTGTGGCAGCAGGCTTTGCTCTTACTGACTAACATCAAAAAGGTGTCAAATCAAAGGATGTTTTGATGGGCAAAAAAAGCGCTTGACAGCAGGAATTTGAGATTGATCTCGCAACTACCGCGAGCAGGTCGAACAGATGATGAAGCTTGCTGCCATGCCAATATGTCCAAGGCTAAACATCGTGTTGAAGCCATGCTACAGATGA
>CALXOV010000048.1 GCA_944390105.1 uncultured Succinivibrionaceae bacterium | reverse complement strand
GAGAAAATGCGCCTTGCTTTTAAGTATAAACTGCGTCCTACCAGGAAGCAGGAGCGAGCTTTTCGCAATTTCTCCGGCTGCTGCCGTTTTGTTTATAACGCATTGCTTTTTGAGGAAAAAGAGCAATATCAAGATTATTTGGATGAGATTGAATCAAGGCAGTGTTTGGGTGAAGCTTTAAGTAAAGATGAAGCCAAAGCTCTATGTGTTAAACCGACACTTAATCAATACACATTTAATTACGCATTAAAAAAATTAAAAGAAGAATATCCTTTTTTAAAAGAAAATTGTCACAGTCAAGTCCTGCAACAGAAAGTCATGGACTTATATGAGGCGTTTAAAAAGTTTTTTAAAGGCAAGGGAGTGTCAAGCGAACCTCAAAAGAGGTCGGCAGCAGGAACCCGCCGAAGCTTACAACAGTAGCTCTATTGTTGTTTGGCAGTAAGAATCATCGGCCTTTAGGCCGGTGAGGACGTCAACCAAGGTTGGATCCCTAGCTGTTCTCTCCGCGTCCGGGAAGCAGCAACAGGAGCTGCTGCAGGGCCTGCATCTCATCGCGCACTGCTGCCGCCTCTTCAAATTTCAGCTCGTGAGCCAGTTTAATCATCTGTGCATTGAGCTTATCAATCTTAGAAGTAAGTTCTTTAGGCGACAGCTTAGCCTGCTCTTGCTCCCACTGGCGGCGCGATTTGGGCTGGCGGCGCTTTTCCTCCGGAGCTTTAAAAGCTTCCGTCTGCTTTAAGGCCACTTCCATCACATCCACGATCTTCTTTTGAATCTGCTTAGGCTCAATGTGATGGGATGCATTAAATTCCTGCTGCAATTTACGCCGGCGCGCCGTTACTTCCATGGTCTCGCGCATCGCCGGAGTTACTTTATCGGCATAGAAAATGGCCTTACCGTGCAGATTGCGCGCCGCACGCCCAACGGTCTGAATTAATGAGCGGGCAGAACGCAGAAATCCTTCCTTATCTGCATCCAGCACCGCCACTAAGGACACTTCGGGCATATCAAGCCCCTCACGCAGTAGATTAATCCCCACCAAGGTATCAAATTCCCCCAAGCGCAGATCGCGGATAATCTCCATGCGCTCGACAGCATCAATATCTGAGTGCAGATAGCGAACCTTCAGACCGTGCTCCTCAAGATAAGAGGTCAGCTCTTCGGCCATCTTTTTGGTCAAGGTGGTCACCAAGACGCGCTCTTGCCGCCCCACGCGCTGATGAATTTCTGACATCAGATCTTCAACCTGTGAGCTCACCGGACGCACTTCAATCTCCGGGTCCAAAAGACCGGTCGGGCGCATGATCTGCTCTACCACCTGTGCCGATTCCTGTAGCTCATATTCAGCCGGAGTGGCTGAGACGTAAATAGTCTGTGGTTGCAGACGAACAAATTCATCAAATTTCAGCGGACGATTGTCAAAAGCCGACGGCAGCCTAAAGCCGAAATTGACTAAATTTTCCTTACGCGAGCGATCACCGCGATACATGGCGCCAATCTGCGGCACAGTGACATGCGATTCATCAATGATGAGCAGACCATCCTTAGGGAGGTAATCAAATAAGCACGGTGGCGGCTCACCTGGCTTACGCCCGGTTAGATAACGCGAATAGTTCTCAATCCCCGAGCAGTAACCGATTTCATTGATCATCTCAATGTCGTAAGCCGTACGCTCACGCAGCCGCTGCTCTTCTAATAGCTTGTGCTCTTTTAAAAAGAAATCGCAGCGCTCTTTAAGCTCGAGTTTAATTTCCTCAACAGCATTTAGCAATACATCACGCGGAGTGACGTAATGGGTCTTTGGGAAAATGGTGACGCGTGGCAGCACCTGTAGCTGCTGTCCAGTCAGCGGATCAAAGGTGGAAAGCGCCTCCACCTCATCATCAAACAGCTCAATGCGCACCGCATAACCGTCAGATTCAGCCGGATAGACATCAATCACCTCACCACGCACTCTGAAGGTTGAACGCTCAAAAGCCACATCATTGCGTGTGTACTGCAACGTAGCTAAACGCTCCACTATCTCACGCTGCGTAATGAGCTCACCGCGGCTTAAGTGCAGCATCATCTTTAAATAGGTTTCAGGTTCGCCCAAACCGTAGATGGCTGACACTGAGCATACGATCACTACATCGCGCCGTTCCATCAGTGCCTTAGTGGCCGACAAGCGCATCTGATCGATATGCTCATTGACCTTCGCATCCTTTTCAATATAGGTATCGGTAGCAGCAATATAAGCCTCAGGCTGATAATAATCGTAATAGGAAACGAAGTACTCCACCGCATTTTTAGGGAAGAACTCACGCATCTCGCCGTACAGCTGCGCAGCTAAGGTTTTATTGTGCGACAAGATCATGGTCGGACGATTAAGCTTGGCAATTACATTGGCCATGGTAAACGTCTTGCCCGATCCGGTGACGCCCAGTAGCGTCTGCGCCCGATCGCCGGCTTTTATGCCGGCGACCAGTTTGTCAATGGCCTGTTGCTGATCTCCGGCCGGGCCAAAGGGCGATACCAGCTCAAAACCTTTTCTTACTGCCACTTAAGCTACCTTACGCTGAAGTTAACTGCCCATTGCCTTTAAGTTGCCACCAGTCACACGCAGCGTCACCCAATCATCTAAAGTCTGGGCTCCCCAGCTTTGATAGAAGTTAAGCGCAGGCGTATTCCACTTCAGACAAGACCATTCCAACCGGCCGCAGTCGCGTTCAACGCATAATTTAGCCAAGGCGCGCAACAGCATTGAGCCATATCCTTTGCGCCGCTCTTCCGGCAGTACAAATAGATCTTCTAAATAAATGCCGGCGCGCCCCAAGAAGGTTGAGAAATTATGGAAAAAGAGCGCAATGCCTACCTCTTTACCCTCATCATTAACGGCAAAAAGTACTTCAGCCTTATTTTTATCAAAAATCCACTCTTTAAGCAGCTCAGGGGTAGCTATCACCTCGTTTTCTAAATGCTCATACTCCGCTAAGTGGTGAATAAAAGATAGAATCAGATCAACATCTGCCGGAACGGCGGATCTTACCTTTGCCATACAGGACTCCTGCCTTAACAATACTCAAACTATCGCTTGGGCATTGTAGCATGCCCTCTTCGCAACTGTATGCGCCAGCATAGCGCTTCTGCGCTGAAGGCTTGTCCTTAAGCCGATGGGCGAATTGTCTAGCAAATGTTATGGCAAATTAAGCTGTCAAACGCCTTTTTAGGTGTTCCTATGAACTGAGGGTAACCCGTAGGGGTTGCCCCTTAGTCATTTTATGACCGGCAGTGATTTTTGTAAACCGTATGTTTTTGATAGTTAATTTATTTAAATAACAAAAAGATATATTTATAACTGCCCTGTTTTGCTATAGTCTGACTCATGTAAGAAAGTTCAGCGGCCCGCGGACCAAGGCCCCCTGATTCCGTTCATGCAGTCTTACAAGGCTCGCTACGATACTTACGGAAAATCAGCATCCGCCGATCCTTCAAGAAACGCATTTTTCTAGTAGACAACATGCCTTACAACGCCGATGAGGATTGCTTTATTTGCCCGAGCGGCCGCAAACTGACGTTTTGGGGTGTGGACGATACGGTCTCAGAGCTGGGCT
>CALXOV010000047.1 GCA_944390105.1 uncultured Succinivibrionaceae bacterium | reverse complement strand
ACAGATTGTCTTATATCTCATTGTTAAAGAACTTACGCTTGCCGCTTCAGGGCTTCGCGTCGTCCCCCTTGCGTCAGGGAACGGGTGCACATTTTAATCAAGTTTTCACGCCTGTCAAATCTTTTTTGTAAAAAAATTGTCGTTAGAAAATTAATTTACTGTTTTTATTAAAATTATTTTTCGAGGTTGGGTGGTGTTACAGTAAATTGTGGCAAGGAGCTCTCCGCCTCTTTTGGCAGGGATAGTAATTGACTCTTATGCATAAATTGTGCGACAAAACTGTCTTCCGGCAACGGTTTACTGTAGAAAAAGCCCTGCGCTAAATCAAATCCGGCCTGCTGTAAATAAAAGGCATCTTCCGCATTTTCCACCCCCTCAACCACAGTATGAGCATTGAATATATAAACAATGCTTTGGAACTGCTGCAAGATAATTTTATTTTTGGCTTTCTTAATTCTATCGGGTTCTAGCAAGAAGGCTTTATCAAACTTAATTTCGTTGACCTGCAACGTAGATAGCATATTCAACGATGAATATCCGGTACCAAAATCATCAAGAGCTATTCCCACTCCCAAGCTGCGTAGCTTAATTAGATATGGATTTAAGCGTTGAAGATCCTGCGCCATAATACTTTCTAACACTTCAATCACCACCAGATGGGGCGGTATCTGATAACGCTGTAGCAAGGCATGCACTTTATCTAAATAATCGCCAGAAAACAGTAATTCTTTGCACTGATTTACGGAAATGCACATCGGCTGCAGCCCTGCATCTAAGGTCTTACGTATAAAAGCGCAGGTCTGCTCAAGCATAAAAAGATCAAGCTTGGCACTAAATCCGTTTTTATCAAAGATCGGCATAAATTGCCCCGGCAGCAAAACCGTGCCATCGGCACTGTGCCAACGCACCAGCGCCTCGGCTGCAGTTACGCGCTGCTTGTGCAGATCAAATTTCGGCTGTAGATAGAGGCGAAACTCGCCATGCTCAAGCGCTGGACGCATCGCTTTTTCAATTTCCTGACGGTGCTGCAGCTGCATATAGAGCTCTTCATCATAAAAGAGCATGACCGTTCCTTTCATTTTACGCGCAGTATGCTGCACTAATTTAGCACGATGCAGTTGCTCTTCCGGCGGCAGCTGATTATCAAACTTAAACACTCCGCCATAGCAGCAAATGGGAAAGATCGCAAAATACGGCTGATAGACGGCACTGATATCTTGGCACATCTGTAGCAGAAGACTTCGCGCCTGCTCCTCCTGTTTAGCTTGAACCAAAAAATAAAACTGATCGCCCTGCTCGCGGCAACTTAAGACAATTTTCGACTGCGCCAAAGCCTGCTGTGAGATTAGCTGTAATAATTTATCAGCATTGCGAGACCCAGCATATTCATTGACATAGCGGAAGTCCCGTACATTAAAAGCTACTAAATACCAAGAACCTCGACGAAATACTTTACGCGACAACTCAATCATAAATTTGCGCAAATTGTAGCCATGCGTTAACGGATCATAAAACGACAGACTGATTTGGCGACGATAACTGCGATGTATGAGTGAACTTGCTACAAAATTCAGCACTAGAACACTAGCAAAGACGATAGTTAATAAGAACGCCAGCCGCGACAGCTCACTGAAAAATGGCGATGCGATGGTGCTGAAATTACTAAATGCCACAATATTCCAGTCAGCAAAGCCCACAGGCAGTAAAGTTAAACCCCAATTATTACCTCTATGGGTAAAATGCAAATGATAACGTTGTTTGGTGGCGGCAGCCTGTTTAAGGGCGACTACCTGTTTAGCGCTCAGCCCTTGCAACGCGTATAGCGAAACATTAGGTTTAAATCTAAAATTATCCGATCCCCACGCAATCATTACCTGTCCATGTGCATCTAAAATCGCAAGATGCAGATGAACGTTAGGCCCGGAAATTTCCGGCAACAGCTGAGTAAACGCGTTTAAGTTCTTGACTGCCGTCAGCGCCCCGACGGCAGAACCGCTGTCACTGAATACCGGAACTGCATAGGCTATCATTTGCTGCCCAAATAACTGCGAGCGAAAAGAGCTCGATAGCGTAGCCTTGCCGGCTTGCGCTTTGGCAATAGCTTCAACATGGGCAGGACTTAGCTGGTTTAGGCCCCCCTCCAGCCACTTGCCGTCGGCAGTTAAATAAGCCTGCCGTCCATCCTTCCCCCAATAAAATATAGCGTCAAAAGAACTTAAGTAGCGCGTGTGCTGCATCAGCTGATGCTGTCCCCCAATACCCTCAGAGAGCAGCATGCTGAACATGCGCAACGAGTTCAGCTCTCCCATGGCGGTACGCTGCAAAGCTACCGAATAAGAATGCGTATAGCCTTCGACCTTGGAAGCAAAAGAGCGCTGCAGCATTTGCCACACCTCAGTCATCAGCACAATAAATAAGATCAAGACAATTAAGCTAATAAGACGCGTTCCCCAAGAAAGGCGCCGCAGATTGCGTCGTAAGCGTAAATCTTCGCGCACGCCTGCACTAATGTCTGCTAAGCGCACCGGAGCAAAATCTTTTTCTTGGATAAACTGCATAGCTTTTGTATTGCTTTATTTAAAACCGCAACTGCGGCGTCTGCTGGGACAGACATAGTTATTGTAACGGCAGCTGCGCTATAAAAGTGCCTAAAGGGTCACAGTTAACCTTAAGTAGATAAGAGAAGTTGGAAAATTAATGAAAGCTAAGTAACCTGCAGGGCCGGTTGTCCAGCCCTGCATTCTGCTAACTCAGCCTAAAAGAGGAAGGTTGCGCCCTGCTCGGCTGTGGATACAGTCTTGCGGCAGGACTTAAACAGATAACGGCCGTAGGTCTGCTCAAGACTTTCAGTATCAAGCGTCGCCATTTCACGTCCTTCAAGCGAAACTTCACAATTGATGGTACCTTTATCGGCATCAAAATCAATCATATCGCCATCACGAAGATAGGCCAGCGGACCGCCGCGCAGCGCTTCTGGGCAAACGTGTAATGCCGAAGGGATCTTGCCTGAAGCCCCGGACAGACGCCCATCCGTCAGCAGCGCAACCTTGTAGCCAGCCTTCTGCAGATTACCCAGCACCGGCATCAGTTTGTGCAACTCTGGCATGCCAGCAGCAGCAGGTCCTGCAAAGCGCACTACGATCACCGCATCACCGTTGAGCTTGCCTTCTTTATAGGCTCGTTCCACATCATGCTGCGAGTCAAATACCCGCGCCGGCGCGCGGACGTGATGATGCTCTGGGGCTACTGCGGAAATCTTTATCACGCTTCGCCCTAAGTTGCCATCAAGCACTTTAATACCGCCGTGCTCTTTAAAGCATCCGTCACCGGAAATCAACACCGACGGATCGCTACTCTCGCCACACGGCACAAACTTGAGTTCTCCATCCTTAAGCACCGGAGTGGTTAGCTGATCGGCAAAGCTTCCGGTACAGGTCAGTACATCCTCATGGATTAACCCGCGGCGACTCAAGGCCTTGAGCAGCACCGGCACGCCGCCTGCTGCCTGCAACGCATTGATATCCGGCTTAGCATTAGGATAAATGCTGACGAGCAAAGGCACCACATCTGACAAGTCCGAGAAGTCCTGCCAAGTGATTTCAATACCGGCGGCACGAGCCATCGCAATGATGTGCAACGTGTGATTGGTACTGCCGCCAGCGGCCAGCCACGCACATATACCGTTGACGAAATTCTTTACTGTCAGTACTTCATACAGCGGTCGATAATTTTCTCCCAAACGCGTTCTATCGACCATGCGCTGGGCAATTTCTGCAGTTAAAAGTTTACGGCGCTGATCATAGGGCGGTACAAAAGCCGACCCCGGCAGCATTAGTCCCATAGCCTCAAGCACCAGCTGATTAGTATTAGCGGTGCCAAAAAAGGTACAAGTACCCTGATTGTGATAAGACTTGCACTCCATTTCCTGTAGCGCACTCTTATCAAGCTTGCCTGCGGCATACTGCTGACGCACCGAGGTCTTTTCTTCATTCGAAATGCCGGTGCTCATCGGACCTGCCGGAACAAAAGCCGTCGGTAAGTGGCCAAAAGCGGCAGCGCCCATAACCAGACCCGGAGCAATCTTATCGCATATGCCAAGGAGCAGCACCGCATCAAAAACATTGTGACTTAGGCCGACCGCCACGCCCTGCGCAATAAGATCGCGTGAGAATAAGGACATGTCCATGCCCGGCTGCCCCTGCGTCACGCCGTCACACATTGCCGGAACCCCGCTTGCCACTAAAGCACTAGCACCTTTAACGCGTACCGCATCCTTAATTTCATCGGGGTAAACCTTAAACGGGCAATGTGCTGACAGCATATCGTTATAGGCAGAAATGATGCCAACTACGGGCTGCTTGCCACTTAATAGATTGTTAAAATCCGGTCCTTTATTACCAGCTACCACATGCGCTAAATTTGAGCAGGTCAGCATAGAGCGATCACGTCCTAACTGCTCCTGCTGCCGCATCATCGTCATGTATGCCTCGCGTGAGGCGGCCGAACGCTTTTCAATGCGCTCGGTTACCGCGGCAACCACTTTATTTAGCATCATCCAGCTCCTTTACCGCTTCAATCGATTTAGCAATCACTTCATCAAGCGGTGGGGTAATATCAATATTCTTCACGTCAGTCTCGTCCTCTCCCGGGAACTGCAGAGTGTCAAACTGACTTTTAACCATGTCTTCTTTCATGTAATGACCACTGCGCTTACGCATGCGCTCTAAGATGGTCTCATAGGTTCCGTGCAGATGCACAAAGCATACATTGTCATTGCCGCGGCGGATAATATCGCGATACTTCTTTTTGAGCGCCGAACAGACAATCACACCGCCTGCCGAACGATTTTTTAGTGAATACACCACATCATTGATGCGCGTCAGCCACGGCTCGCGATCTTCATCATTGAGCGGATGTCCGGAGGCCATCTTATCAATATTGGCACGCGGATGCAGATCGTCACCATCAATGAAACGGCACTTAAAATGATCGGCAAGCGCCAAACCGACCGAGGTCTTGCCTGAACCGCATACCCCCATCACAATTACACACTTCTTGGTCATTGCTACTCCGTAATTTAGTCAAAGAATATATGGATTGTTTTAAAGCTTGATCCCGCTCTCAAATTTAAGCATCAATCTTTAACTGTGCTTTATCTTAGCAAATGTTACCGGTATCATGTTACCCATAACATGGATTTGTGATTTTTATCACGACCTGTTTTATCACAGCTTTTCTCCATATTTTACGAGGTGTTTTATGCAAGGAACTGTTGAAGCAGCCTCCGCAGGTTATCTGCTAGGCGTTGCTGCACTAGCCATTGCGCTCCTGCTGCTGCTCATCATGAAATTTAAGGTGCATGCTTTTGCATCCTTAATTTTGGTAAGTCTGCTCACTGCGCTGGCAACCGGCATTGAGTTAAATAAGATTGTACCCTCCATGCTGTCAGGCTTCGGCGGCACTTTAGCCTCCGTTGCCATCTTAGTCGGCATCGGCGCCATGATTGGCAAGATCTTAGAATACTCCGGCGGCGCGCAGACGCTGGCGGATACACTGATCGCCGTCCTTGGTAAAGAGCGTGCGCCGCTGGCTTTAGGCATTGCTTCGTTACTGTTTGCCTTCCCGATCTTCTTTGATGCCGGCTTAGTAGTAATGTTGCCGGTGATCTTATCAGTAGCTAAGCGCTTAGGCGGTTCCCTGCTTATCTATGCTTTACCATCCGTCGGTGCTTTCTCGGTGATGCATGCCTTCCTGCCGCCCCATCCTGGTCCGGTAGCAGCTGGCGGCATCTTAGGCGCCAACATTGGTCATTTAGTACTCACTGGCCTTATCATCGGTATCCCGACCTGGATCTTAGGCGGTTACCTCTTCGGTCTGTGGGCCGGTAAAAAGTGGCATGTTTCTGTTCCGGATTTATTCCAGTCCTCTGCTGATGATCATGGCGATATCAAACCGCCGAAATTCTCGACCGTGATCGGCATTCTGCTGGCACCGATGATTCTTATTTTCATCAATACCGGCATCAGTACTTTGCAGGCAGCCGGAACTTTGCCTAAAGATAATGCGCTCTGCGATCTGCTAATGCTTATTGGTCAAACCCCGATTGCACTGCTCATCACTTTATTATTAAGCGTCTGCATCTTCTGCAAGCCGTTCTCAGGAAAAAAACTCAATGATCTGTGCGAACACGCTTTAGGCCCTGTCTGCTCGGTGATCTTAGTTACCGGTGCCGGCGGCATGTTCGGCGGCATCCTGCGCTCATCTGGTATCGGTGATGCTCTCGCCTCGACCTTAAACGACTTAGGTATCCCGGTAATTTTAGCGGCCTTCATTATTGCCGCCTGCCTGCGTATTGCCCAAGGTTCCGCTACTGTAGCTTTAACCACCGCTGCAGCTTTAGTTGCCCCGATTGTTCATGGCATGGATCTCTCTACACTGCAAATGTGCGCCTTAGTAGGTGCTATTTCTGGCGGTTCAATTGTGTGCTCGCACTTCAATGACTCCGGCTTCTGGCTGGTTAAAGGCCTGTTCGGACTTGATGAAAAGCTGACGCTACGCACTTGGACCGTTATTGAAACCCTACTCGGCTCCATTGGCTTCATCTTAAGCTGTGTGATGTACATGCTGTTCTAAATTTAGTCCTCACTAATGTCCTATGCCAGGGCGGCAGAAATGCTGCCCTTTTTATTCTCAGCTAATACAGCGATGCAACAGCTAGATTGCCAGAGTTTAGCAAAAGATATAGTATTAAACGCTTATAACATAGGAGATCTGATCAATTATCAATAACATCATAATGAATACCGTATCTACGCATTCACTTACGAGATTTCGTAAGTCCGCTGCCTTACTTTTAGTCAGCGCTCTTATCCAGGGCTTACGGACATGTCCTCATGCCATCATCTGGCAGAAGACAAACGCTTTTTTCCTGAATACTGTGAAGCCTAGGTACATGATAAAAGAGTTTGACTTGCCGCCTACCATCTCTTGCTTATCGCGGGGGAAATTACGTAGCATTTGTTAAATAAGGACATTGATCAAAGCCGCATGAAAAAGAACCGCGTTACCATGCAGGATGTGGCCAAGCGCCTTGGGATCACCAAGATGACGGTTTCCCGCTTCCTGAATAAGCCCAGCAGTGTTGCAGCCGCTACTGCTACAAAGATCCAAAATGCAGTCAATGAGCTCGGCTTTGTGCCAAGCCGCGTCCCGGCTATGTTGGCGCAGGATTCATCTAAAGCCCTAGGCGTGGTTATTCCTTCTTTTTCTAATATGGTCTTTGCGGACATGATTCAGGGCATTGAAGATGCCGCACGCGCACAGGATTTTTCCGTCCTTATCGCCCATTCCGGCTACAGTCAGCCCTTAGAAGAGCGCTTGATAGCCGATCTGCTATCCTACCAGGTGGATGGCTTAATCTTAACCGAACCTGAGCACTCCGAGCTTACCTGCAGGCGCATTAAAGCCATGGCAGTACCTTGTGTAGAAACCATGAGTATACCTTCTGCCCCGCTGCAACATGCCATTGGTTTGAATCATCGCTCGGTAATGCGCCACTGCACCAAAGCATTACTAGACAGCGGAAGGCTGCAGCCCGTGTATTTTGGAGTCCGCCTTGACATCCGTACTATGCAGCGTCAGCAGGGGTATGAGGATGCAATGCGCGAGTACGGACTAACACCATGCGTGCTTGATAGTGAAGAACGATCTAATTTCACCTTAGCCAGCAAACTGATGCAGGAGTGCCTGATCCGCTATCCGCATGCCGATGCCATCTTAACAACAAATGACGATATTGCCGTCGGAGCCATGCTGGCCTGTCAATCGCGCGGCATCAAGATCCCGGATGACATTGCCATATTGGGCTATAATGGGCTCAATATTGGCTCAGCCACCATTCCGATGCTTTGTTCCATCGGCACACCTCGCTATGAAATCGGCCGCCAAGCCGTAGCCTTGTTGCTGCAGAATTTGCAGGAGCATGATATGCCATCTCAGAACATAATCTTACCCTATAGCATTACAGCCGGACATAGCGTTACCCCAGCTGAGCTGCAAAACCTGCAGCAAAGCGCACAGCTTTATGCTAAGTCTTTAGCTAATCCCACTAAGTAAGTTTAAAATCATCGATTGCTGTGACTGCATTGCTTGTAGCAACACTGATGTGCTAGCCTGCTGCCTAATCTGTGCAGATACCAGATTGGACACTTCTTCAGCATAATCAGTATCACGAATGCGCGAACGGGCATCGGCTAGATTCGTCACCATGGTATCATTGAGCCGCAGCACGCTATCAAAGCGATTGGAAATGGCGCCTAACTGCGCGCGCGCACTATCCACATTAGCGATAAATTTATCAATATTAGCCAAAGTAGCCTGCGCCATATCTGCACTTGATACGGAAAAACGACTGCCCCCTAATGTCACAAAACCGCTGCCGTTTGTAGCGCCTACCGCTGCTGCAATACTTGATAGAGCAAAGCCTTGGCTTAAGTCAATATCAATAGTATCAAAAGCATCAGCACCGACTTGAATTGAGATTTTACCTTGCGCATTGAGCAAGGTAGATGCCCCATTGATATTGTCAAGGCCGCACAGGATTTTAGCTCCGCCAAAAGTGGTTTTACAGGAGATGCGAGTAATTTCCTGCGACAGTTGCGTAACCTCCTGCTGCAGGGCCTGCCGATCTTGGGTCGTATTGGTACCATTGGCCGACTGAATGGCTAGCGTACGGATGCGCTGCAGCATAGAGGTAATTTCATCCAGCGCCCCTTCTGCAGTATTAGCTAAAGCCTGGCCATCAGCGGCATTGCGACTGCCTTGACGCAGGCCATCAATCTGCGAGGTTAAACGATTGGAGATCTGCAGTCCGGCAGGATCATCTTTGGCCGAGTTGATACGCAAACCTGACGCTAAGCGCTGATAGATAGTTGAGAGATCACTGGTGGCAGCAGCTAGGCTATGCTGTGCTTGCATTACGGCCACATTGGTCACATAAAGCGCCATAATTGTCTTCTCTCTCCTTAGTCTATCATGCCAGCTGAAACTTTATTTCTGCGACAGCTAAAAGCTTATTTAATTAACGGCAGCAAGTGACACTTTCTGCAGTCATTAAGGCTTGCATGATGCTTCTTAGCTGCGGCAAAATAAACCTATGCCGTTTGCAGCATAACGCGGGACATTGCCCAATTAAGAAGGAAATAAGCATGAAAACACGAAGTTTTGTGATAGGTCTACTCATGGGAATGTTCTGTCTGCAAGTACCAGCATCAGATCTGAGTGTCGCAGAGGTTAAAGCACAGCTACAGACACAGCTAAGGCATCCCCACCGATTCATTGCTGACGCGCCTCAGATTTTAGGTCTAAATGCAAACGATCCTAAAGCGGCTATAGTGCAAAACCATCTACGGACTCTGTTAAATAATCCGGCCGTACCTGAACTGTTGCTGCGGGCTATGCTAAGCGATGATGAGAAGCGCTTAACTCAAGCCGAGGCGCAAGAGATGCTGCAACAGCTATATCAAATCTGTGTAGGAAGCACTCTACCTGAAGTACGCAGCGGACTGTTGCGCCTTAGCGCTGAGGAACGTAAGCGTCTTTTCATTTATGATTTAAGTCAAGTCAATTATTTGGATGATGAAAGTTGCAGCCGCTATTTAAGCGGCTCGGCATTGCTGCCACCTGCAGATTACGCCCAAGCAGCAGCGGCCTTTATCGGCGCGACACAAGCTGATGCACTTAATGATTATTACCATATTATAGAAACTGCGCTGCAAGCTGAATTGACTGACAGTCCACAACCTGCAATATTAAGCGCAGAAGAAGAGTTGCAAGGTAAAGCAGCTTACAGCGCTGCTTTAGATTATTTCCTTGAACACAATCCGGAATTACGCCCTACCATGGCTAAGGTTCTGTTAAATCCCAAAGAGGCGAGCGCTACTGAAAGCTGTCTGGTACACAAAAGCCTGCTCTTGGTACTGTTATCAATTAAAGGCCAACCCGGGAATTTGGCCTTGCTAACGTCATTAAAACAAAGTGCACGCCAAACTCAAACCAAGCTGCCTTAATAATCTGACTGCAACAGCTGAGCATGACGACGCGTTTGCTCTACTACAAAGATTTTGATATTGAGCAAATCTAGTGATCCGATGGCTTCGGCACCATATTTATTAACAAGATAGGTGCTCATATTATCTTTGTAGGCAATCCAGCTGCGCTCTGCCTGTTTTAGGCTCTGTCGGCACGCCTGCGGCGCCATGCTGTCAGAGCAAGCCCCCATTGCCTGCTTATAGTTGACATTTAGTTGCTTATCCCAATATGCGTAAGCATCACTGACGCAATCATTCATTGCGGCAGTGATGCCCCCGCTTTGTTCCATGCATTGATTAAAACCGGGGGCAAGTTCATCCTCTTTTGCCTGAGTCGAGTCAATAAAGCCAATCACGGCCATCAATCCTCCTAACAACAAAACTGAGTGACGCATAAATTATTCCTCTGACATATGGTAAATACTAAAAACACGCTGACAGATTAGCGCGCATTGCAGGTACATGTCCGCGCATTGCGTTATAATCTGCTGTCAGCATAAACTCATATAGCATAATTTTATGTACAAATTCTTCCAACCAGCCGTACTGTGCCTAGGCACGATACTTGTTACTCCGGCGTTGTGCGCATCGCTGTACAACAGTGCAGATTTTTCTTTTGACATCTTCGGCCGCATGCAGGCGCTACTGTTGTCGCGCAACGGTTCACAACACGATCGTATCTATGCCAATGAATATGGCGATAACAGCTTAGTGTCCGCTATGCGTCTTGGGCTGGCCTCACGCGCAAGACTCACCGACGGCTTAGATGCGGTGATGCTCGCGGAATGGGATATGCCAGACGGCACATTAAATACTGATACCCGCTATCTGTATACCGGCATTGATGCTTATCAGTACGGTGTATTACTTTTCGGTCGCGGTGACAGCGCCTACTACGCTGTAGCCGGCGCCACTGACATCTACAATTACCTGGACAGCCGTGCTAATGACTACTTTATCATGGGAGATACTCTGCCCGGACAGATAATGTACCGCTTGGCAGCTTTAAGCTACGACCTGCGTCTGTCCTATCAAACCTCACAAAGCCGCATCAACGGCTCTCCGTTTTCGGTACGTAATGCCGGAGCTATCTCGCTGGCCACTCAGATGTTTGATAATGTCAGCATTGCCTACGGTATTTCCTACAGCGATTTAACTTATGACAATGCCGATAGTTCACAAGAAATGCAGGATTATTTTGCCCCGATCTTAGCTCAGGACTACAACCTAAGCCGCGATGAAATGGCTACATTTGTTAAAAACCATAAGCCTGGGCACAAGTATGATTACGGCTTTGCAGTAAGCTACGGCGTATTGGGTAGCGGTCCGTATGCGGCATTCGTCTTTACGGGCACTGATTATGAGTATTTGCAACATCAGCTGTATACCTTTGAAACCGCGCTTAACTACAGCTTTAACAACGGCATCGGAGTAAACGGCGGCGTGGAGTTGCAAACTTATAATGATTTCTTTACCGTAGCTGACTTAAAGCTTGGCATATACTATGCTTTCAGTCCGACGATGAAAGTTTTTGCTGAAAGTCAGTTCGATTTAGGTGCCGAGCCGGAGAAATTCTATGGCTCTTCCCTCCCCTATGGTTTTGGGGAAGATAAATTTGTGCTCGGTGCTGAAATCGTTTTCTAAATCCGCTATGATTTAACGCGTTGAACTTTTTAATGGTCAAGGAAAACAGAATGAACTTAAATGCTGCTTTAAAAACCAGCGCGGCTGCGCTGCTGGCGCTTTCTTTTCAGCTTTCTGCCGCCGAATTCGTAGTGCCGGTACATTACAGTGTAGAGCTGGTAGACGGCGACAGTTCTGACTTCAACTACAATAAAGATAACCGTACTCTCACCCTAGAAGCCGGTCGCCATCAGCTGGTACTGTTATTTGAGGATACCTTCGGCACTTCTGGCAATAAGCGTTTAGTGCAGGCAGCCAATCCGATTGTGGTAGAAATTACCAATATGCCGGCCGATGCAAGTTACACCTTTGATTATCCTGAGCCCCGTAGCTTAGACGGCGCCGAGCAATATGCTCGTACCCAAAAAATTTCACTGACCCATACGCAAGGCGGTCCGCTGTCTGAAGGTGAGGCTTACTACTATATTTTAGCCTCTGAGTCAGGTTTCTCTATTCTGCGCGATTATCGCCAAGATTTAATGTCGTTAAACCGCCTGTATGCGCCGAAGTATGTGATGGGTAATGACCGTACTATTGGTATGACCTCCTACGGTGCTCCGACCATTACCGCAGATGCTTTTGGCAATGCGCTCAATGCCAATTCGCAGTCGGCCAATATCACCATGGCCGCGCCGATGACCAGCACTGCACAGGAAGCCAATCTGACGACATCTTCAACATCCGGCGGTGCTGTGGCTGCTCCGTCTCCGCTGTTGCGTCAGTTAGTGGCACTGTATGAAAGCGCGGACAATGAGACCAAGCTGCAATTTGTCAAATATGTGATGGCTCACTAATCCTTTAGCTTGTTCGCTGCAGATGCAGCTCCTAAGGCCCGTCCAAAATCGACGGGCTTTTTCGTGACAGCACTAACTTACATGCATAGCATCGTAAACCTTCTGGGCAAGTTCGCGACTGATCCCGGGGACTTTCACCAATTCATCAACGCCAGCGCGCATCACTTCTTGTCTACCGCCTAAATGTTTAAGCAAAGCCTGCCGCCGCTTTGGTCCCACCCCAGGGATATGCTCAAGCGTCGAAACGGTGCGGGCTTTCTGCCGCCGTCCGCGATGTCCGGTAATAGCAAAACGATGCGATTCATCACGAATATGCAACACCAGCTGCAGCGCAGGATCTGCTAAAGTCAAATGATATTCCTGATGGGTAAAACCAGTAATTAAGGTCTCAAGCCCCTCTTTACGCCCTTCACCCTTAGCAACCGCCACAATAAGCGGTAACGGTACGTCGGCACGTTTAAAAGCTTGGCCAAGTACTTCCTCGGCCTGCGCTAATTGCCCCTTGCCGCCATCAATAAACACAATATCCGGACGTTCGCCTTGCTTAACCTCACGAAAACGGCGTGTTAACACCTGGTGCATCGCTGCAAAATCATCGCCGGGCGTAATGCCTTCAATGTTAAAGCGCCGATAACGTGAATTTTCTGGACCTTCACGACCGAAAACCACACAGGAGGCAACCGTAAGTTCGCCTTGAGTATGCGAAATGTCAAAGCATTCCATACGCTTGACATTACTGATCTGCAAAATAGCCTCTAAAGACTCAATGCGCATCTTAGCCGTTGCGCTAGAGGACAGCTTGGCATGAAGCGCGGTCTTGGCATTGTCCTCAGCAAGACGCAAATATTTAGCGCGATCTCCGATGACGCGGTGGGAAAATTTAACCTCGCGGCCGCACAGTTTGTACACCGCCTGCTCCAATAGTGACTCATCCTCAAGTTTATTCTGCAGCACAATTTCCTTAGGGAACATGCGTGCGCGGCTATCATTTAAGTAAAATTGCATTAAAAACGAAGACAAAAGCTCACTACTACCACCTTCTATAGGCAGTTTAGGAAAATACGATCGCGTACCTAATATGCGCCCGCGGCGAATAAACAGTACATGCACACAGGAAATACCCCCACCAACTGCCGAAGCAATGACATCCAAGTCGAAAGCTTCCTCAGATGATACCGACTGCGACTCCTGTATACGCCGCAACGCCAGCAACTGATCGCGCACTCGCGCTGCTTCCTCAAACTCCAGTGCATCAGCATATTGCTGCATACTGGCAGTTAAATCATGCAACACTTCCTGATCGCGCCCGTTTAAAAACATACGCAACAGTTTGACCTGCTTAGCATAATGCAACTCTTGCTTGTCTGTCATTGGCACACACGGAGCGAGGCATTTTCCCAACTGGGCCAGCAAGCATGGCCGCGATCGATGTTCGTAGACATTCTGCGCGCACTGCCTTATTGGAAAGATTTTCTGCAAAATGCGCAGGCTATCCTTAACTGCGGTGCTATCAGGAAAGGGTCCGAAATATTCCCCCTTAATGCGCTGAGCTCCGCGATGATAATATACCGCCGGATGCTTCTCGTCGGTCAGCAGAATATACGGATAGGACTTATCATCGCGCAACAGAATGTTATAACGTGGCTGATACTGTTTAATCAGATTATTTTCGAGGATCAGCGCTTCGGTTTCCGAAAAAGTCACAGTAAATTCAATGTGCGCAATATGCGACACTAATGCGCGCGTCTTAGGGGCGACCTGCTTTAAGAAATACTGCGACAGACGTTTTCTCAGATCTTTGGCCTTGCCGACATAGATCACCGTACCTTTAGCATCGTACATGCGATACGAGCCGGGACGATTGGGGACCGTTCTTAAAAAAGCCGGGGCATCAAAACCACCTTCAGCTACCGGTTGCGAAGCGTCATTCCGCTGCTTAGGCGACATGGCAGTTAGATCAGTGGCGGCTTCGGCACTCAGAACTGTTTTAAGATGAGCAGATGCGAGATCAGCAGATGAAGTCATGGTCAATAGTATGGGCTAAGGCAGTAAAAAACTACGCTTATTGTGCGATGTAGCTTAACTTAAAGCAAGTTTACACCGATAAAAGAATCGAGCACAGAAAGCTCTTATAGAACTAAAGCGGCAGACGTACATTTCACCTGCCGCAATTTAAATTTAAGAATAAAGTTTTAGCGTAAGTTTAGAACGCAGGCAGCACGGCGCCCTTATACTTTTCTTCAATGAACTTGCGCGTATCATCGGACTGCAGAGCTTTGATCAGGATCTGCAGATCTGGGTTCTTTGCGCTCTCGGGATTTGCCACCAAAATATTAACGTAAGGTGAATCCGCACCTTCGATCGCTAACGCATCACGATTCGGAATCAGATCCGCCTGCATCGCAAAGTTAGTGTTAATGACTGCCAAGTCAAGATCATCTAGCGCGCGCGGCAACTGAGCAGCCTCCAGCTCCCTAATGTCTAAATCGTGCGGATTTTCGCTAATGTCCATTACCGTGGCAGTAATATTGTTCGGATCAGCAAGCTTAATTAAGCCCTGGCTGTTAAGCAGCAGCAGCGCGCGACCACCATTAGTCGGATCATTGGGAATGCCTACTACAGCACCGTCGGGAATCTGCTTTAAATCCTTAATTTTTTTGGAGTACACACCCATCGGTTCAATATGAACCGCACAGACTTCAACTAAGTTTACGCCGTGATCTTTAATGAAGGTCGCAAGATACGGACGATGCTGAAAGTAATTGGTATCCAGATCGCCGTCATCCGTAGCCAGATTAGGCTGTACATAATCATTGAACTCGACAATGTTCAGATCCACACCCTGCTTGGCCACTATCGGCTTAACAAATTCCATAACCTCGCCATGTGGCACCGGAGTTACGCCTACCGAAAGTTCACCCGCCTGGGCGCTCAGTGCGCCTAAGCAGCAGGATACAGCTGCAGCTAAAGCCAATACTTTTTTCATAATTATTTTGCTCCTAAAAACCCTAAAAAAAGTGTTGAGGGGATTTTTCGCAATGAGTTCATTGTGGCGATAAAGCACGTTGATGACAAGAGGGCCCTGCAGAAGGCATGCTGCAGTGCACCAAAAAGAAGCAATAAAAGAGTAAAGCAGTAGCCCGCACTAGCTTTGAGCAATGCCACAAAAAACGACATCAGCACTTATTTACGTACAAGTTTTCCTAAGGCTACAGAACTACCACAAGCTCACGCTTCGGGTTTCAAGGGTTCGCCGCCCCTTTTTTAGCATTGCTGTGCAATCTAGCTTAGAGTATAGATTACGTATTACTACGGGGCGGTCCTCGCGTCGCCAAGTTCTTTTCTAGCAATACCTATCGCGCCATGAATATCGGCGTTGATAAGTTTGCTATTCTCTTTTGTACAGGCCGTGCTTTACGCACTTGCCGGAAAACTTATAGCGCAAGAGGGTGACCAATAGGGGGCTTTCTATTAGGAAACAAAAAATTAATTTGATTATATTTCAAATTGTTAATTTTATGAAAACCTTAAAATTTGACTTATTAGTCACCCTCGCCAGGTATTCAAAGTCTAAGCTGCTTGCCTTGAAATCAGTTTTCTCAAAGAAAATCAGAACTGAATTTCACTCATATATCAGGCATCTTCTGAAGGGAGGACGTTTTTGGACGCGATCTTACTGTATTATCATCCGTTGATGACGGAGCGAGCACAGAGATCATAGAGCGATACATCAACAAACAACAACAGCCGATTTAGCATCAGCCGTGCCGCTTTCATCCCCACGCTCACGCATGGGGAATTTCGCGGCTTTTATTTAACGATGATCGCACATGCGTGTTAAGTAATCGCCGATCCACTGCACAATCTGCACCATGGCAATCAGAATCACTACCGTAGAAATCATCACATCCGCTCTAAAACGCATGTAACCGTAGCGAATGGCCAAATCGCCAAGGCCGCCGCCGCCAATGGTACCAGCCATTGCCGAAAATCCAATGATCACGATGATGGTGATGGTAAAGTTCTGAATCAGCTCCGGCATCGCCTCAGGTATAAGCACCCGACGCACAATCTGCCACGGCGAAGCTCCCATCGACTGTGCTGCTTCAATCAGACCGTGCGGCACGGTACGCAGCGATGTTTCTACAAGGCGCCCAATGAAGGGAATGGTACCAATAGTCAGTGGCACAATCGCCGCAGTTGTGCCGATGGAGGTTCCGACAATTAGCTTAGTTAAAGGAATGATTGCTACCATGAGGATGATAAAAGGCACCGAACGTAGAGCATTCACCACCGCTGCCAGCACATTATAAAAACGTGGGCTATACCAGAAATATCCCTTGGAAGTAACGAGCAGAATCACGCCAAGCGGCACCCCAACGACAATACATACCGCTGAGGACACAAAGACCATATATAAAGTCTCCAAGCTGGCATTCCACAGCAAACCGCCAATGCGGCTCCAAGCATCAAAGTTCAGAAAGCTGCTTGCGTTCATCGTAACCTAAGACCTCAACTTTATGTACACGCTGTTTAAATGCGGCAATCGCACGTTCAATCTCGGCGCGGCTGCCATCAATTTCGACAGCAATAATGCCAAAAGGATCATTTTGAATATGATCGATGCTACCTGAAAGAATGGAAATTGAGACCGCACATTCCTTAGCCACATCGACAATCACCGGGGCATCGGCCTTGGGTCCTAAGAACAAGAGCTCAATAATGGCTTTGGCTCCCTCATGATACTCTGATACCACCTTAGTATGGCGCAAAAGTTCAGGAAGCCCACGACGGACGGTAGCCGACACTAAACGTTTGGTTAAAGCCTGCTTAGGGTCAATAAAGATCTCGGTAGCGCTACCCAGTTCCGTGATCATTCCATTGTCAATTACCGCCACGCGATCACAGCACTCCTTAATCACCTCCATCTGATGGGTAATGATGACGATGGTTAAGTTAAGCTTACGCCGCAGCGATGTCAGCAGCGCTAAAATCGAGCTAGTGGTTTTGGGGTCAAGCGCTGAAGTAGCTTCGTCACACAGCAGTACCTCAGGATTAGAGGCCAAAGCGCGGGCAATGCCTACACGCTGCTTCTGTCCACCAGAGAGTTGCGCGGGGTACATGTCAGCTTTATCACTAAGCTCAACCATGGCCAAGAGTTCAGTGACACGCTTATCAATCTCCGCTTTGCTCTGCGTACGCGCAAGCTGCAGCGGAAAAGCAACATTATCGCGCACTGTAGCTGATGACAGCAGATTAAAATTCTGGAAAATCATGCCGATATGACGGCGCGCCGCGCGCAGTTCATTATCTGACATGTTCGTTAAATCCTGTCCGTTTACTTCAACCTGTCCTGAAGTAGGACGTTCCAGCATATTGATGATGCGGATTAAAGTAGACTTACCGGCCCCTGATAGACCAATCACGCCAAAAATTTCACCTTTATTAATCTGCAGGGAAATATCGCGCAGAGCTTTAACCTCTTGCGGCGTGTTTGGATTGTAAGTCTTAACGATATGACTTAATTTGATCACGAAATTCGATCTTCCTTAATTTTTGTACTGGCAGCAGACACTACCACGATACCGCAGCCTGACACGCTGATGCCTTGCACAGATTATGTTTTTTCTGCATAAATTTTGAGGGGCCTTTATTATACAAAGAAAAGCTGCGATATGCCCGGAACTCCCGCAGCCTTTTGCTGTTGGAGCTGCACTATTTTTGACCACTAAAGTTAATTATTTGTGATATTGCATCGCTTAAGGCTACACTGCAAAACGTTTTCTGCGTCAAACTGTGCGCTAGCGCAACACAGCAGCCCTCAAAGCAGGAAAACATGTAAAACCTTAAATTATTGCCATCAATATTCTTATTTACAAAAGGATAATATAGTATGCCAAAACTTAACCCTCCGTATCGTGCTGACCATGTAGGTTCTTTTCTGCGTCCGGCGACCATTGCCTCTGCTCGCGCCTTGTTCGCGCAAGGACTTATCGCCCAATCAGAGCTGACTGCAGTAGAGGACAGTGAAATTAGACGTTTAATTGCAGCACAGCTAGCGCATGGGCTCAAGGCGGTGACTGACGGTGAATTTCGCCGCTCTTTCTGGCATTTAGATTTTTTAGCTGCCTTAAGCGGCATTGAGCACATTAAAGCCAAAGCATGGTCGGTGCAGTTTAAAGATGCTTCCCCTAAAGCTGAAACTATCCGCATTGTGGATAAAATTGACTTTCCGTCCGATCACCCCTTCATTGAACATTTTGTGCGCCTGCAACAATTAGCTGGAAATGCGCAGGTAAAATTCACCATTCCATCCCCATCAATGCTTCATCTTATCTGCTGTGTACGCGCCGAAAATTATCAGCCGATTGCTTGCTATGCCGATCATGAGGACGAACTGTGTGCCGATATTGCCGCCGCCTACTGCAAATGCATAGATGCGCTGTATGAAAAGGGCTGTCGCTATCTGCAGCTTGATGACACCTCTTGGGGCGAGTTCTGCTCGCTGCAGAAGCGTGAGGCATATCAGCAGCGCGGCTTTGACTTAAACGCGCTTGCCGATAAATATATCGGCATGATCAACCACATCATGGCGCACAAAGCGCAGGACATGACTATTTGCATGCACATCTGCCGTGGAAATTTCCGCTCCACGTGGTTCAGCTCCGGAGGTTATGAGCCAGTGGCAGCTCAGCTGTTTGGCAATTGTCAAGTTGACGGCTTTTTCCTTGAGTACGACAGCGAACGCTCTGGCGATTTCACTCCATTGCGCTTTATTAAAAATCAGACTGTAGTCTTAGGACTTATCACATCCAAGACTTCTGAACTTGAAGATATCGCTCAGGTTAAAGCGCGCATTGCTGAAGCTGCACAATACGTACCGCTTGATCAGCTGTGCCTATCTACTCAATGCGGTTTTGCCTCTACCGAGGAAGGGAATAACCTCACTGAAAAGGAGCAATGGGATAAAGTCGATTTAGTAGTTAACATTGCCAAGGAAGTATGGGCCGACGCCTAAACTACAACTTAAGCTGCCTGTAGCCACCGCAGGCAGTTTTCTTATACCAAATTCGCTTTTGTGTATTGTAAGCGTCATAAGCCCGCATTAAACTTAATAGCGCAATAATAACCGCGCTGCTAAAGCAGCATGCCGCACATTCCAGCAAGCGCAAAGGCTAAGGTGAGACGATGGGCTTGGACAAAATTAAAAGTTTGTTTGCAAAAGATGATGCAGCTGCCGCCACCTCCGTATCTGGAAGCGGTGCCGAACTTGATAAAAAAGCCATTTTCAAAGATGTGGCGCTCAATGATTTTACACCTACCCCACTAGTTCACACCCCGTCGCAGAGCTTTTCCATCCCAAGTACGCTACGCCCATCTGCAGCAAAGTCCACTCCTGTAATAGATACACAGCCGCAAGCTTACAGTAAGGCACCGTTCGCAGAGCCGCCTGAGGATGCGGTACAGGAGCAAATTGAAGCTGCGCAATTTCAGCCTTTTGCGGTCAATTATCAAAGTCGAAGTCCCAATTATGATGCACTTGCCCAAGAGCAGCAAGCGCGGGATGCCTCTGCTGAAATTGCTTCTTTTAATGACAAAGAAACCGTGCCGTTTAAGCTGTCCTGTCTGCTGTTTTTTCGCCAGCTGATTGCTGCTTTTTTCTCGCATACCACCTTGAGCATAATGTTGCCTCGCCTGTCATTACGCTTTGGTCCAAGCTATCCTGGTTCCATGGCCTTACCGTATTTAGCCGTAGGCGTCATCTCAGGGGCTTTAGCCGCGTTATTGTGTTACTACACTGACAATAGACAATTAACCGGCGGATTCTGTCTGTTTTTCTATATTATCTGCACCGGTTTAACTTCTTTTCGCGGCATGGCTGAGCTGCTGGGGCTGCTGACGCGCCGTCGTCCGGACAGTATCACCTACGGTGCTGCCTTAATGTTGCCATCAGTATTATTTATCTTTATGCTCAATGTCACCTTTGTGCGCAATGAGCCGTTTGAAGGCGGTATTTTATTCGCTATTGCAGCGATGCTATCTGCGGCATTTGCCTCAAGCCTAGCAATTGATTTAAAGCAAGATCCGGTGGACAGCTTCGGCACCATGAGCCTTAAGGGGCTTTTAACTTTAACTGCTGTATCTGTATGTGTCTGTTTGTTTTGCTTAAAGCTGAGCGTAGCCAGTTCAATTTTTGGCTTAGCTTTGCTGTTGCGCCTTATTTTAGGTTATTACTATAACCGCCATAATGTGCTAGCCTCCCGCCAGACCATATGTGCGGCACAGCTTATCATCATGCTGGCCTTGATCTTTGATCTGCTACTCTTCAGCCTGACGTCCAATATCCTAAACGACAATATCTATGTGATGTTATCAGCCCATCATCTGCTGGCAGCGTTAAGTTAAGCGCTGTTTTTATTTTTCTCCAGCCGCTTACTGCACAGATCTTTAAGACAGCAGCACATACAATTTGGTTTTTGCGCCTTGCACACATAGCGCCCATGCAACAGAAGATAATGATGAGCCGGCAGCAGATGCTCCTTGGGGATAAACTGTACAATTTTATCTTCTACCGCCTTAGGCGTAGCGCCTAGGCACAAACCCGTCCGGTTAGCTACACGGAAAATATGCGTATCTACCGCTACCGTCGGCTGATTGAACGCGCAATTTAAAACTACCTTAGCCGTTTTCGAGCCCACCCCCGGCAATTTGATGAGCGCCGCATAATCGTCAGGTACGGCTCCGCCATACTCGTGCACCAAAGCCTGCGACAGCTTGGCTAAATAGCCGGCTTTGGCTCGCCACAACCCAATACTTTTAATGTAAGCAGCAATCTGTTGCTCCCCCAAAGCGGCCATCGTCATCGCATCGGGAGCAGCTGCAAACAGCGCCGGAGTTACTTTATTGACTGACACATCCGTAGCTTGCGCCGAAAGGACCACGGCACACAGCAACTCAAAGGGATTACGGAAATTAAGCTCGCTGCGCGCATTAGGATGGGCCGCGGCTAGGCGTCTAAACATTGTTGCGCGCTGATCCGCGCTTAGCAGGCAAATCTTAGCTACAGTGGTGCTTTTTCCTCTCGCACGCGTCTTTGGTAGCGCCTTGTCAGCTTGCGGCATACATTTTTCTCCTTTAAATCTTAATCTTAACAGCTCTCAAGCGGCACCCCACCACTTAAGCAGCAAATAGGTTACAATAGCGCGCCGGCACGCAGTTGATTTTTTCTCGCAATTTGTCGGTAGCACTTTGCGCTATGATGCGCGGTACCAACAGCAGCTTAAGTTTCGTATATATTGGATCCTTAAAATTGATTGAAGCATTAATTCTCTTTTTTAGCGCTGCCATTGTAAATAACTTCGTCTTGGTACGCTTTTTAGGCATTTGTCCATTTTTAGGCGTGTCCAAACATCTATCAGCCGCGCTTGGCATGGGCGGTGCTACCACTTGCGTGCTAATCTTTACCTCGCTGTGTTGCGCATTCGTCAATAATTATCTGCTAACACCTTACCATTTAAGCTCGTTTGCCTTAATCGTTGATATCGTGATCATTGCAGCAGCAGTACAGATAACAGAAATTATCGTCAAGCTACTGTCAGAAGATCTCTACCGCGCCCTAGGTATTTATCTACCGCTTATCACCACTAACTGTATTGTGCTGGGTCTAGTATTGCTCAACGCTTCGCTTGAGCACAATCTGTGGCAGAGCACGGTATTTGCCGCCGGTGCCGGAGCAGGCTTTACTTTAGTGCTCTGCTTATTTGCCGCCATGCGCGAGCGCTTGGCGATTGCCGATGTCCCAGCTCCATTTAAAGGCTCAGCGATTGCGCTGATTGCTGCTGGTTTGATGAGCATGGCTTTCATGGGCTTTGCAGGCTTTGCCGGGAGTGCGGTCTGATGCTGTCACAAGATGAATTTAACTTCGTAATATATTTGGGCATCAGCTTATTTGCGCTTGGCCTGCTACTGTCATTATTAGCACGCGCTTCCTTTAAGGGCTCAGATTTAGCACATCGTTTGGAAAAAGCGCTACCTGGCGCCCAATGTGCCCAGTGCGGCTATCCAGGCTGCAGCGCTTATGCCAAAGCGGTAGCTGAAGGTGAAGTTACCTGTGATAAATGCATCCCCGGAGGTGAAGACACCATTAAAGAATTAGCTACTATCTTAGGCATTGAACCTCCGGTAACGCAAGGTGAGGACAGCATTTTTGCCCCGCGCAAAATCGCCTTTATTCACCGCAGCGTCTGCACCGGCTGTCACCGCTGTGCGCGTCACTGTCCTGTGGATGCCATCGTTGGCGATATTAAGCAGCCACACTACGTATTAAGCGAGGAATGCATTGCCTGCGGTGACTGCTTAAAGCAATGTCCAGAGGAATGCATTGAAATGGTAAGTCAAGAGCTGCAACTGAAAAATTTTAACTGGAATATTCAATCTATCCGCATTACCGGAGGCAATGCATAATGGCATCCTCTCAGCTTGCAAAAATTATGCACGGCAAAATCTGGCGCTTTTTCGGTGGCATCAAACCTTCTGAGCTAAAAAACACCACCCAAACGCCAATTGAAGAGCTGCCGCTGCCAGCTTTAATTACACTGCCTTTAGAGCGCCATTTAGGCGCTGGCGGGGAAATTTTAGTTAAGGCCGGAGATCGGGTGAAAGCAGGTCAAGTGCTAACCATCCCCGGAGGCAAACGCAATGTCCCACTGCATGCTTCAACTTCTGGCACTATCATTGCTATTAATCAGCAGATCTTACCCCATCCTTCGGGTTTTACCGGACGTTGCATTACCATTAAACCCGATGGATTAGATGAGGCCGTAGATCCTGCCCCCATCAGCGATTGGCAAGATAAAAGCCCCCAGGAACTGCTTGAGCGCATTCGTTTTTTCGGCATTGAAGGCTTAGGCGGAGCACAGTTCCAGACCGCAGCTAAACTAAGCTCAGCGATTGCTGATGGGCGTAGTTGCAATATCTTTATCGTCAACGGAGCCGAATGCGAGCCGGTCGCGACCTGTGATGACCGTTTAATGCAGGAAAAAGCCGCCGACATTTTGCAGGGCGTGGATATTATCAAGCATATCTTAAAGCCCAAGGCAGTAATTATCGCAATTGAAGACAATAAGCCTGCAGCCATTAAAGCCATGCAGCAAGCCGCGGCAGATCGCGCCATCGTACGCGTTATTCCGACGTTATACCCGTCAGGAGCTGCGCGCAATCTGATCAAAATCGTCACCGGCATTGAAATTCCGTATAAAGCGCATACCTCAGACTGCGGCATTGTGGTCGATAATGTGGAGACAGTCTACGCAGTCAAGCAAGCGATTATTGACGGCATTCCTCTTATCAAGCGCGTCATTACGGTAGCCGGCAGCAGCTTAAAACGGCAGGGCAATGCCTTAGTACGCTTAGGTACTTCGGTACGCTTTGTGCTCAATCACTATCATTTAAATCCGGAGCGCAGGCAGCGCATTATTTTAGGCGGCCCGTTAATGGGTTTTACCCTACCCTCCATTGATGTACCGATCACTAAAAGCGCCACCTGCGTATTTGCCCCGACCGCAGCTGAAGTTCCTCCTGAACCTGAGGCTATGAACTGCATTCGCTGCGGCCGATGTGCTCGCGTATGTCCTAGCCGCTTAGTGCCCTATCAGATGTATGCCTACTCTAAAGCCGGCGATCATCAGCATGCCGCGGCCTGCGGTATTGCTGACTGCACGGAATGCGGCTGCTGCGCTTTTGTGTGCCCTAGCCGTATCCGCCTGACCGCACAGTTCCGCAAAGAAAAAGCGATACAGTATCTGCTCAAGGAAAATGCAACACGCAATGAACGCGCACGCGCACGCATGCTTGAACATCAAAAGCGTGAAGAGGAAGCTGCTCGATTACGTGAAGAAAAGAAACGCGCAGCCTTAGCCCGCATTCAGGCCCAGAAAGCCGCTAAAGGCGCTCCGACGTCCGCGGGAGACTCTGCTACTGCGTTGCCGACAGCACAAGACTTAGCCGCCCGTCGCGCCGCAGCCGTAGCTGCTGCCCAAGCGCGCCGCGCTAAACTGCAAGGATTATCGACTAGCGCAACTTCTGAGACCGCCACAACTGAACATATGCCCACGCAAGCTGAGCGTGCTGCGGCAGTGTTGGCTCAGGATAGAGCCGATCGTAAGGCAGCTCCGCCCGCTGCAAGTCCTGCGCTGCCTTACGGCTTAAGACGCGCAGGAGTACCCAAGCAGGCGCATATCATCGATGCACCGTGGCCAGAGCCGCAGCCAGCCGAGCGCTTACTAAGCAAGGTGGAAAATCCGCCAACCCATGAGATTGAGGTAAAACCGGCGACTTATCACAGTATTTTTGCCCCAGCTCCAGAAAAAACTGAGGCACCTAAACTGCCGCATAATTTAAGTAAAACAAGGAAACAACCGTAATGCAGATTTCCGTTCAAAGTGCGAAGCAAAATTTAGGGATTGAAGCAGCACCGCATCTGCATGCCAAGCTCAGCACCAACAAGATCATGGCGCTGGTGCTCATCGCCCTGCTGCCTGGCGTTGCAGTAACACTGTACTATTTTGGCTGCGGTCTTATCTGGCAATTTCTATTGCTGACCGTGGTGGGATTTATCTGCGAAATGCTGTGCGCATTGCTGCGCGCTCGTCCATTAAAACGAGCTGCTTGCGATCTCTCGGTATATGTCACTGCACTTTTGCTGGCGCTAACTCTGCCGCCGCTGATGCCGTGGTATTGGACTGTATCAGCGATGGCCTTTGCCATTCTCATCGTCAAGCAAGCCTTCGGCGGACTGGGCATGAATATTTTCAATCCGGCAATGGCTGGCTTTATTTTTCTTATCATTTCAGCGCCAGGAGCATTCTTTACCACCTATATTGCTCCGGCTCCAGCGGCTATACAAGTAGCCACGCTTGAGCGCAGCGCCAAGGTAATTTTTACCGCCGAAGAGCCGGCTGTACTGGTACAGGATATCAAGGCGCTACAGGATGATCCGGATGCTTTAAGCGGAGCCACTTTCTTAGAAAGCGTAAAGACAGCCCGCAAGGCGCAGACTGTAAATGCCATTGCAGCTCCGGATTTTGCCAGTACTAATTATCAAGCTTATGCTGCTCTAGGTATCGCCTATGCCGCAGGCGGCCTGCTGCTGATTGCCTGTCGCGTGATCTTATTTCAAATGCCACTGGCTTTCCTTGCCACTATCGCAGCAGGCGGTGCACTATGGCATTATCTCAGCCCGAATGCTTCTATCAGCTGCGCCGAGCATCTGCTTTTTGGTGGAACTATGCTCGCGGCCTTCTTCATCATTACAGATCCAGTTACCAATGCAGGAACCTCCAAAGGACGTGTATGCTTTTCTATTTTGTGCGCACTGCTCATTCTGTTAATTCGTGTGGAAGGTTCTTATTCTGACTCCGTTGCCTTTGCTGTGCTGCTATCTAATGCCGCCGCTCCATTAATCGATGTGCTAACACGTCGTCGCCCGTTTGGCATTGGCTATAAAGAAGGAGGTCTGCAGTAATGGCTTATTTAAATCAGCATTTAAATGTACGCGCGCTACTTGCCGGACTTGCCTTGGCTGTCATCGGAGCAATCTGCTTTGCTCTTATTATTTGGGCACAGAATGACACTAAAGATTTGATAGGGAAAAACCGCAACGCTGCAGAAATGCACCTCATAGAACAGCTGCTGCCACCGGAACATTTTGGCACGGACCTGCAGCTAGATTGCCGCTTGTTATCCGATCCGCGCATTGGGCGCAACATGAAGCTAATTACAGCACGTAAAAACGGCACCATTAAAGGCTATATTTTGCAATACTCAACTGCGCGCGGTTATTCCAATCCGCTTATTTTAGCGGCAAGTTTTGACGCTGATAAAAGCCTTTATCGCGCTGACATTCAATTCAGCCGCGAAACTCCAGGCATCGGCGATAAGGTTGACCGCCGCCACGGCACGTATTTAGATGCGCTACAGGGCAAAAACCTTAATAATGCCAACTGGGACGTCAAGAAATTCGGCGGTGATTTTGCTTATTTCACCGGCGCGACGGTGACTTCGCGCGCTGTGATTTTAGCAAGCCGCGACGCGCTAAGCGTACTTAATGAAATTGACCCCAGTACGCTTACACGCTGCCGCATCCGCAACTAAGCTGAAGGACTAATCATGCAGATAACTTCAATTAAAGCTACGAGAGCTGCTAAGGAAAACAACGCCGTAGATCAAGCTACAGCGCCGGTAAAAAAGCCCGCCAAACCATCGCTTATCTCAATTATCCTCAAGGGGTTGTGGAAGGAAAACCCCGGGCTGTGCCAGCTGCTAGGCATGTGCCCCTTGCTGGCCGTTACCACCTCGGCAGCCAGTGCCTTGGGACTTGGCATTGCTACCTTACTCGTGATCACACTCTCCTCCTTGATTGTGTCGCTGTTGCGCGCTTTTATTTTGCGTGAAGTGCGTATCCCGATTTATGTGCTATTGATTGCCACCATCGTAACCGTGGTATGCTTTGAGGTTGAAGCTTACTTCCCTCAGCTCTATCAGCAGCTAGGCATCTATCTGGCACTCATCGTCACCAACTGTATCATCATGGGCCGAGCCGAAGCCTTTGCCGGGCGCCATGGGCCGCTTGCCTCCACCGTAGATGCCATCGCCTGCGGCATCGGCTTTACCGTGGTGCTGTTTATCTTAGGTTCTGTGCGGGAGATTTTAGGAAGCGGAACTTTCTTTGTCGGAGCAACCGATCTTTTAGGTCCTTGGGCCCAGAGCCTTGAGATACGCCTGCTAGATAACAGTCATACCTATTTAATTGCGATTCTGCCACCTGGCGGCTTCTTTGTGCTTGCGCTGTTAATTGCGCTAAAAAATGCGCTGGACAATCGCGCCCGCCGCCGCGCCGACCGCCGTCTGAGCATTCCTGCGCTACATGTCTAAACTCTGCTCAGCGGCAAAGTTTGCCACCTGAGCTGCTGCCGCCGTCATTCGGCAGCTTAAATTTTTCCTCCTTAGCCTTTCCCCGCGATTCTTCTTTTAAAATTTTCCTATAAAACAAATCGTATCCTTAAGTTAAAGTGTTTATGCTGCTTTTTGGCACATTCGTTGCTAAATAGAAAATGCGGAAATTAATTACTATTAAATATTCCCGCTCAGGAAGAGAAAGATAAGTCCCTTTCAAGGGACGAACAAAAACTAAGACAAAACTTGGAGAACTTAAAATGTTTGGTATTTCGCTGACCGGCATTACAAATTCACAGAAACATTTGGATGTCACATCCAATAATATCGCCAACGCCAATACCACTGGTTTTAAAGAGTCGCGCGCTGAGTTTGCCGACGTGTATGCCAACAGCGTTTTTCAGAACAATAAAACGGTTGTTGGTATGGGCTCGCAGAATCCCTGTGTAGCACAGCAGTTCCATCAGGGCAACCTGTCTGGCGATACTGGCAATAATTTAGATATGGCCATTCAAGGAAATGGCTTCTTTGTACTGTCCAATGAATGCAACCCGGCCGACGGCACGCATTACGTATCAGATCGTACCTATACCCGTGCCGGCGCTTTCCAAATCAACAATGAAGGCTATCTAGTCACTCCGCAAGGCGACTTCGTGCAAGGCTGGGATGTGGACAGCGAAGGCAATGCAGTATCACTCGATCTGGCCGCCACGCATGCTATCCGCTTTCCAGAAGATACTGGTGCCCCTAAAGCCTCTTCGCAGCTAGGCATTTCAGTCAATTTGCCGGCCGGTGCTGAATTGGTACCGACGCCCAATAATCCGGCGTTTACTGAAGACGAACTACGTGCTGGAGAAGATCGTAATACCGCAGCAGGCCCGGTTAAACACTATTACAGCAGTTTTGATCCTGCCAATCCTGATACTTATACCTGTTCAACCTCACAGACCATTCATGACTCCTTAGGTGGCGCGCATACTCTGACCTATTACATGATGAAAATGCAGGAAGACTCTACCAGCAATACTACCACGTGGAATGTAATCTGTTATGTGGACGGCCAGCCGGTAGATATTGCTACCTCAGCCAATCCTGCTGAAAATCCAATTGAAATTGAAGTTTCTGATTCCAATTCATCTATTGAAGGCACCACTTTCTACGGCTTTCAGATGGTTTTTGGCTCAGATGGCCAGATAATTGAGGGCGGACTTATCCCCGGTGCGCTGAATTTATCTAACGACGGAGTCTATAAATCGCCACGTGAAGCGATCGGCACGGATCCGGGTACAGACTACACTACCGATTATTCATTACAGCAGGCCATGGGCGGCGGAGTCGATCCGACGCAGGACGTCAACATCCAATTTGGCGCCACCCAATACGGCAGCTCCAGCTTTACTGTAAATCAAAATTCAATTACCAATGATGGCTACTCAACAGGCCTTCTGACTAATGTCAGCGTCAATGAAGACGGCATTTTGCAGGCTGAATACTCCAACGGGCGTTACATCAACATTGCCAAATTGGCAATGGCGGATTTCATTAATCCGCAGGGGCTGACTAAAGTTGGCGATACGCAATGGAAACAGTCTATTGCCTCCGGTGAAGCTACACCAAAAGAACCCAACCGCGGCTCGGCAGGTTCAATAAAAGGCGCTAATCTGGAGGAATCCAATGTTGATCTTACCGAGCAGCTAGTAGAACTGATAGTTGCACAGCGCAACTATCAGGCCAATGCGCAATCACTGCAGACCCAAAATACGGTGATGGATTCTATCCTGAACGTGCGCTAAGCCTAGCTATCCAAGTTAAGTCTTTTTCTATACCGCCGCATAAAAACGGCGGTTTTCTTTATGTGACATACTCCCGTAAGCAAAAGCTTACGGTCTTCCGGCTGAGCGGTTTTTAAGCCGCTCTCCGGCAGGTTCCGGGTGTCAACTCCTCAGCGAGTATGCAATCCCGGCTATCCTGGCAAGTTCATCCGCGCTGCTGAAGCTACGCGGTTTGTGCGGCCTGTTTACATAAAAAGCATAAGCTGCAATTTTCTCTCAGGACAGCTCCGATTGCTGCAGGCATAATAGTGGTGAAAATTAAATATTTAAGGAGAGTCGCATGAACTTTAAATTGATATTTACCGCAAGTGCTCTGGCTTTCTTGTTAGGCGGTTGTGCTGCGCAGGCGCAACTAGAACCGGTAGAACCACAGCCCGCCAGTCCTTTAACCTATACGCATCCCTCATACCACAAAGTTACTCCCGACGTGGCTTTGCAGATGATGAAAAACGGCGTACCGGTAATAGATGTACGCAGCCCCGACGAATATCAGCAGGGCCATATTGCAGGATCCATCAATGTGCCGCTTGATACTCTGAAGCTGGGTACTATTCTTGAGGCACAACCGGACATCACCAAGCCCCTCTTAGTACATTGTCGTTCAGGGGTACGTGCTGAGCAAGCCTCCAAAATTTTAGTGGAAAGCGGCTATCAGCAAGTTTACAACATGTACGGCACCTTACAGTGGCCCTACGGTTTTATCAACGAAAAATAGCGTTTACACCGCACCTGCCGCGCTAAGGCAGGTGCAAACCTGTCACTACACTGTTGCTTTTTTGCTGCCAAGCGCTCTTTATATTACCCCAAAACGTCATTTTACTTGCCACCCTTTTTGATGTTCGTCACACAGTTCATAGCCAGCAGCCTTAGCTAGGTTTAATTGACCTTCACTTTCACTTTTCCTGTTAGAGCCCACATAAACCACCTCGGGGTAAGTCCAAATACGCAAAAGCATAAGGATATACATATTATTTCAGCGCCTAATCTAGCCATAAGGCAATAATCACTGATCAGCATTCCAATAAATACAAATTGTTTCTTGGCAAAAGCGTTACCGCTCCTTCTAACCAAGGAAGCTCTCTCGACTGCAGAAAAAGCTAAAGGAAGATCTGTTAATCTCAACTTGGCAGCAGGCTCTTGTTTTGAGTGACTGCCCCCCCCCAAATGGTGGGCAAATAAAAGGACGTTTGGGGACAATATAAAGGGCGCTTGATATTTTTGCACCATAATAGCGCATAGACTAAAGCATAAAGCGCTTCTGCTACAATTCGCGCGATTATCTTTTTGTGAGAAATTAGCTATGCCTGTAGCAAAGTGGGCGCCAGTCTATATCCTGACTGCCGCCGCATTTATCTTCAACACCTCAGAATTTATCCCGATCGGTCTCTTGGCCGATCTCTCTGCCTCTTTTGCCCAAACTGAAGCTCAAACTGGTCTTATTCTGACGGTTTATGCCTGGACTGTGCTTTTAATGTCGCTGCCCTTAGTGCTTATCTTCTCGCGCTTTGACTATAAGCTGTTGCTTTGCGGAGTACTGTTGCTGATTGCACTAAGTCATGCCCTCAGTGCGCTGGCGCCTAACTTTGGTATTCTGATGGGAGCACGCATAGGAGTTGCCTTAAGTCATGCGCTATTTTGGTCCATCGCTGTACCCATGGCGGTACGCATTGCTCCGCCCGGAATGGCCTCTAAGGCCGTAGGCTTAGTCTCCGCAGGAACAGCCGCCGCAATGGTCGGCGGAATGCCGTTAGGTCGCGTTATCGGACTATATTTGGGCTGGCGCATGACCTTAGGGATACTCGGGCTGTGCGCTTTAGTGCTAGCTATCACGGTGATGCGCTGCAGCCCTCGCGTCCCGGGCACTCCATGCCCAGTACTGCAGGTGCTGCCTCGCATCTGCCGCAACGGTCCGCTGCTAGGGCTCTATGCGGTGACAGCGCTCATTTTTACCGCCCACTACATTCCCTATAGCTATATTGAACCGTATCTACAGCAAGTAGGTGCAATGGATCCAGATATAATCACTACCTGCTTAATGCTCTTTGGCGTAGCGGCCATCATTATTGCTTGGGTCTTCGGACGCGGCTTTGACCGTCATCCGCGCGTTTTCATCTATTTTGCACTAGGCGGTCTTAGTATCTTTTTAGCTTTGCTGCAGCTAAGCGCTTTATATACGTTTACCGCCATTGCTGATATTTTGTTCTGGGGGCTAGCTTTCTCGGCTTTTAGTTTAAGCTTTCAGGCGCTGGTGCTTAAATTAGAAAGCACCTATGCAGCGGTCGCTACAGCGATTTATTCAGCTATCTGCAATTTAGGCATCGGCAGCGGCGCCTTTATCGGCTCGCACATTATTAAGGCCGCTGAGGTAAGCTTCATTGGCTGGGTCGGAGCGGCCTTAGCTTTGATCGCACTGTTGTGCGTTGCGCTACTACTTATCAAGCGTTGGTTGCCAGCTCAATCCAGCTGATGGCGAAACAGATACATCGCAAGCGGCATGGTAATGACAGCGCACAGCAGCAGCGGTAGCAGGAGATATGAGATATCGCTAAAGACTGCACCTTCAAGATAAACGCGCTGCAGCGCCTCAATGCCGTAATAGAGTGGATTGATACATTTGACGATAATCTGTAACGTAGGAGGCATCGCAGCAAGCGGCGTAATGAGCCCTGATAAAATCACGCATGGCAACGCCAAAATGAATGCTCCTATCAAGGCCTGCTGCGCATTTTTGGCCAAAGCTGATATTGCTAACCCTATGCCGACCACAGCCAAGCCAAACAGTACCACCACTAAACAAAGTAGAGCAAAGGAGCCGCGCAGTGGTATTGCAAAATAGAACCTACAGATAAGAAACAAAATTAAACTCTGCAAAAAGGCTGTAATCGTTGGCGGGACAGCTTTGCCTACTAAAATCTCAACAGCATTTGCTGGCGTCAGCAACAACATATCAAAATTGCCTTCCTCACGCTCTCGAGCTACCGTCAAGGATGACAGCAACATCACCTGAATGAGCGACAATGCTAAAATCATCGAGGTTAAGATGCTGTAGCGCGTGATATTGTGCTCATTGTAGTAATAGCGATAATTAAGCTGCAGCTCCGGTTCCGTCAAAGTCAAAGCATGCAACTGCTGCTGCAGGTAGCTAACCGCAGTATTAGCCGAAGCGGTATTGCGTGCATCGGCAATGATGAATACTGCCCTGTTGTTGGTAAACTGCGGCGGAAAATGTAGACCGATCAGCGCCTCACCGCTACTCATCATCTGCTTGAGACAATTTTGACTCAAGCAAGAGCTACGCAACTCAAATAAAGGGTTAGCTATTATCTGCGCGCACAAGCGCTCACTCTGTACGCTGCGGCTTTCATCAAGGATAGCAAGCGGAATCTTTTCTAAATTAAAGGTTGCACCATAGCCGAAGATCACGCTCTGCACAATGATCGGTATGAAGAGAATCTTGCGGGTCCCCTTATCAAGCCACATCATCAAAAATTCTTTTTTCATCAGCGCAGCGATACGTAGCAGCACAGCGTGCAAAGTATTCATTGCACTTTTCTCCCCATGCGACGCAGACGATTTAACGCATAACAGCACAACAGTAAAAACAGTAGCGCATACAGACAGATAATAGCTAAATTACGCCAAATAAGCTCAATGTTGCCCCCTGACAGAAAACAGATTTTAACAGACTGCACTGCATAAGTAGGCGGCAAGAGAGAACCTAACAGCGATATGCCGAAAGGTAACGTGCGCAGATCAAATACCGCGCCCGAGAGCAGAATAGCCGGGAGGAAACTTAAGATAATCGCATATTCACAAGCAAGATACTGATCCTGCACCATAGCCGACAGCCACATTCCCATCAGACAGCAGGACAGAGCGTACAGCACTAAAGTTGCGCCCAAAAATATGATGTTGCCGCGCACTGGCAAAGCAAATAACACTTCTATTAAGATAAGAAGCAAACTGACGGAAGCCAATGACAACAGCCAGTTCGGCAGTAATTTGGACAACAATAGCTCCGACAGACCAACTTGTGCTGCCAATAAAGCGTCAATAGTGCCGCGATTGCATTCACGAGCAATGCACAGCGAGGCAAGCACATTACACACCAAAGTGGCAATACCGATAAGCTGACCGGGCAGCAGATAAAAAACAGATTTGTTGTCGGGGTTATACCACGCGCGGGTGGTAATGGAATAACGCAGCGGCAGAGCCCCGGCTGTAACTCCTGTATTGCTGCCAAGACGCTCCCAAACAGGCTGTAAAGCTCCCTGCAGATAGCTTAATGTAAGCTGTGCTGGTAGAGCTGCACTGCCGTTAATGGCTGCATAAAACTCTCCATCCTGATACAGCCGCTGCCGTGCGGGGACGTACAGCAACGCATCAACCTGATGGGCGCGCAATACCTGCTGCGCTGCCTGCATATTCGGTTCTTCCTGCAGTGCAAAATACGCAGAACCAAACAGCGCAGCACGCACTTCATCGTGCAGTGGGTCAAAACTTTCGGAAACCAGCGCAACACGCACCGGTTGCATATCCATATTCAATCCATAGCCGTAAATGCACAGGAGCAACACCGGCGTCAGAAAAGCGGCAGCTAAGATAGACTTATCACGCATGATCTGCAACCATTCTTTAATCAATAGCGCCAGTAGTCGCTGCAGCCATGCACTCATACCCTGTCACCCTCTTGCTGCGCGCTAATCAAAGCTATAAAGCGCTCTTCCACGCTATACTGCCGACTACCACAATCGCAGATCTCCTGCGGACTACCACACACTAAAATGCGTCCTTGATGCTGAATCAACATACGATCGCAATATTCAGCTTCCTCCAAAAAATGCGTAGTCACCACCACGGTCGTGCCAGCCTTGGCTAAACTCAAAATACGCTGCCAAAAGATGCGGCGTGAACGCGGATCGGCTCCGGAAGTTGCTTCATCTAAAAACAGCAGTGCGGGCCTTGCCAGCAGCGCACAGGCCATGGATAAATTGCGCTGCAAGCCAAAGGACAAGATACCAGCTGGTGTATGCAGCGCAGTCGCAAGGCCAAATTCCTGCACCAGCTCTGCCAAGCGGGATTGCAGGCGGCGTCCTGACAGGCCGCAGCTCATGGCAAAGTACGTAAGATTCTGCTGCGCTGAAAGTTTTTTATACAAAGAAAAGCGCTGCGCAACATAACCAAGTTGCAAGCGTGCGGCACTTTTCTGCTGCTTAATATTGATCCCATTGAGCTCAATCGTGCCTTGGGTTGGACGCAGTAGCGAGCACATCAAACGGAACGTGGTCGTTTTGCCGGCACCATTGGGCCCGAGCAAACCAAAAATTTCGCCGCGCTTGACGTTGAAGGATGAGTCATGCAGTGCGGTAAAGGCGCCAAAGCGCTTAACCACATGCCTTAAGCTAACCGCTACGTCATTAAGTATAAAATCTGGCGGCTGTGCCGGCAGCAGAATATTATCGGTCTTCCGGTGAGTTAAGCGGATATAAGCATCCTCAAGCTGCGCTGTACGCTGTGTCACCCCAAAGGCGTGATCATCCCCCAGCATTTCATGCAGCGTAGGATACAGCCTTACTGCCAAGTCGGCGGGACTTGCCGGCAACTTAGTCTGCAGTCGAAGTTTACCTCCCCACGGACTTGCATCAATAAGTGTACTGTCTGGCTGCATTAATTTCAGCAGGCTGTGCTGTAGCACGTGAGGCATACTTGGCAGGCTTAAGTTAAAGCAACAGCCCGCAGCGCCAGTACACAGGTCAGCAGGCGTGCCTTGATAGATAAGCTTTCCTGCATCTAAAATCAGTAACTCATCGGCATGCTGCGCCTCAGATAAATAAGCGGTGGAAAACAACATATACGCACCGCTGTCGCGCAGATAATCATTGATAAGCGACCACAGCTCACGGCGCGATAAAGGATCGACGCCTACAGTCGGCTCATCTAAGATTAATAGAAACGGCCGCGCGCACAGCACAGTGCACAGCGCCAGCTTCTGCCGCATGCCACCAGACAGCGCTCCGGCTTGTCGCTTGACGAAGGGATGCAGTCCGGTTTTATACAGCAGTTCGTCAAGCCGCATCCGCTCTTTGCTCTGCGTCAGTCCATGGAGCGCAGCAAACAGCGCTAAATTTTCCTCTACAGTCAGCTCATCGTAAAGTCCAAGCGACTGTGGCATAAAGGTGAAAGTACAATTAAAGTTTTTCCCGACAGGCGGCACTGCCAGCCGGAGCGTACCTGATTGCGGAGTTAAAAGCTGCGCGCATAGCTTTAATAAAGTTGATTTGCCGGCGCCATCTGGACCTAATAGGGCGATGCGCTGCCTATCACTTGAAAGCGCAAAATTAAGCTTACAAAAGAACTTATCCGCGCTATAGCCGAAGGATAAGTCATTGACGGTTAAGAGCGTCTGCATCCAGATACACCGTAATCGCCTGCCCCAAACGAAAGGCCCCCGGAGCATCCATAAAATCGGCCCGCACTTCATAGACTAAATCAGGACGCAGCTCCTCAGTCTGTACCGTCTTAGGCGTAAACATCGCGGTATCGGCAATTGCGCTGATATACGCTTCAGCCCGATCGCCTGCAGCATTGCTCAGCATTACTCGACTGCCAACGGAAAGCGTCGCTAGCATCAGTTCATTAACGTAAAAGCGAGCGGTCTTTTCCTCACGCGGGGCCAAATAAAACACCGGCACCTGCGCGGTAACTTGATTGCCCAACTCCTGCAGACGGCTGCGGATAATGCCATCGCGCGGGGCGGTTAGTTTTGACTGCACATTAATGCGATAACTCAAAAGATTAAGCTGCGCCTGACAGGCCTTAAGCTCCGCGTCCTTTGCGGTGATATCACTTTTTTCATAGCCGTGTTCATACTGCTGCAATTGCGCTTTCGCTTGCGCCCATGCTGCATCTGCCTGCTGCTTACTGTACACAGCTTCATCCCGTTCCTGAGCACTTAAGGCACGCTTGGCATACAGTTGCTGCGCACGGGATGCACTTAATTTTGCAAGAGACGCCGCCGCTTGGAGCCGTGCCGCCTCGGCTTTAGCCGTAGCAATCAGCTCGAAACGATACCCGCCTTGCAACTTTTCAAGCTCGGCTTCAAGCATCTTACACTGCGCCTGCTGCGCACTGCGTTCGAGCTCTATTGCCTTGGTATCCATCGTTGCTAACACCTGGCCTTGCCGCACTACCGTCCCCTCATTGACGTTTAAACTGACGATCCGGCCGGAAATATCAAAGGCCAGCGTACTTTCATCAACATCAATAAATCCGTAAGCACGCAGAGCTGTAGCGGAATCTTGCTTGAGATAAAGGATAAAGACAGCACTACAGATCAATACAGTAAGCAGGAGCAAAGGAAGCAGGAAGCGTCGCACAATGTCCTCCCTTAATCTAGCCTTTTGCGCATCAGGTGCCGCCTGCAGCCGGTTTTTTCCTCATGTGCCGTTTTGCTGGCGAGGAACGAGATCAAGGCTGAGCCTTACTGATCCCCTGACCCGTCTGCCGCCAAGGGCAGACAGCTGTATGCGCTCTGCTGCGTACTGCTACTCATTTGGCTGACGGCCTCCTGAGCTTTCCCGGAAAAAGCAGGCACCAGCGCTGCGGCGGCATTTTTACTATAACGCTTTTGTAAGCTGTACGCTGTGAGTTTAATCACAAAACAGATGTATTTTATGAAAAAACAATTAGTTATTGACGAAAAGACGGATACGGCTTGACTTTAGGTAAGAGGAAATTACTCAGCGCTGCGACACTAGTAAAACAGTAATTAGGATTAGCCTGCCGCACGGCCGTTTTATCCAGATCAAGTGGCTGCCATAAGGCGCTTAAGCATGTCACGCTATTTTCTCGACAAGCTGTAACATCAGTCAGCGCATCGCCGACATAACACAGTTCATTAGGTCGCAGATGAAACTCCTGCAGTAAAGCGCCAATTTGCGCTGCCTTATTGAGCTTATCTGGCCCACCACATAAAATTTTAGCAAAAGCAGCATCAAGTCCCCAATGCGCTAAGGTAACGCGGCAACTTTGCGGTGCCTTGCCAGTAACCAGCAAAGTAAGCACCCCTTGATTGCGCAACGTACCAATCAGCTCTTCAATACCAGCAAATGGTTCCACCTGCTGCGCTTTAAGCTCCGCCTCATAAGCGATATAAAAAGCATCAGCTGCTGCCTGCCAATTATCTCCAATAAGCTGCTGAGCAATTCCCGATTCGTTAATACCGAAAAAGCGGGTAATATCCTCCGTATGAAACTGTTTGCCGGCAAAGCGCGAAAAAATTTCGGCCATCAGCGGAATGCACACGGGAAAAGTGTCACCGAGCGTTCCATCTACGTCAAAGCATACGGCACAAAATTGCATAACGAGATAAAGGAAAGAAACTCATTTAAAAATAGAAGACGATAGGCCACTGTCACGCAGCAGCCTATCTGCAAAAAGCCAAAAATTACAGCTTATTCCACAAAATGCACTCTGCCTTCACGACGTGCAGCGGCCTGCGGCTTTTCATCTGGGTAGCCTAAAATGCAAAAGGCGATACCTTCATAGGTCTTATCTGTAAGCCCTGCTGCCTTTAAGATTTCTTGGCCTAAACGCGATTTCATGGTCTCGCGAGCACGATGCACCCAGCATGAACCTAAGCCCAAGCTTGAAGCTTCAAGCATCATATTGCCCATCACTAATGAACCGTCATAAACCCGATTCTTGTAATCCTCATCCACAACCACTAGCAAGATAACCGGTGCGCCATAGAACGGATCAAAAGGCGGATCCCAGCCGCCGATTTCACGATTTAAGGTGCTTAAACGATCGCGCAGATCTCTATTGGTGACGGCAATAATGTGCGGCTCTTGGCGGCCTTTACCATTTGCCGCATATAAACCCGCTTCTATTACTTTATCAATTTTCTCGCGCTCTACCATCTGATCGGTGTATTTACGCACCGCACGGCGTGCTTTGATCGCATCAAGCAAATCGCTCATCTAAAACTCCCTTGTGTTTAAAATCTTACTTGAAAGCTACCATCATTGTAGCGCGAAAGCCCTGCAGGATGCGTTATGCTGTTCACATCTTTGTGCACTAGGCTAGACTCTCCCCTGTCACCATGCAAGGCCGGGCAGCGACAGCGAGCAATGCAAAACCAATACTGACGGCCAAAAAACTGAAGGTGCCCCACAATGCTGCTGACGTACCGGCAAGGCTGATGCAGACGCCGCACGATGCCGTACCCAGCATAGTGCCTGCATTGGCGGCAGTAAGAAACAGCCCATTGGCAAATTCCGGAGCCTCCCAGGCCGCAAGAGTCAGCATCTGCTGCCCAACCACGCCAACCATACCTGCAAAAATACCGATAAGTAACGTTAGTATCATGGCTGTAATCTGCAGCCTGCCGCTTAAATACAGCGTCAAATATAAAAACAGCAAAATAAGAGGTAGCAGCAATGCCAACATACGCGGGCGGCGCGCATAAATACGCCCAGCCAGCAGATTGCCGACTATATTAGAAAGGCTGTAGCCCAAAAGCGCTGCAGCAATGAAGTCAAAACTGATGGAACTTACCTGATTGAGAAAATCAGACATAAAGCTGAAAAAGCCGAAAACAGCCCCATTTAAAAACAGTGTAAAACCGAAGGCATACCACAGCTGAGGACGTTTCAACACTTTCAGTTGAGCCCCAAGTTGCTGCGGCACTGCCGGCAGATCGGGTATCCAGCGTAAAGTAGCCAGCAGCACTGCCCCATTGACCACGGCAAAAAACAGCATTGCCGCTTCGTAGGACAGTTGCACTGCAATACATGAGGTGCAGGGTACACCTAACACCATACCGGCAGATACGCCTAAGAAAACTTTGGAAATAGCTTCAGCGCTACGCTCAGGCGGCAGCGCGTATGCCGCTAGAGTGAAGGCTAGCGCCACGTAGACCGGATGAAAAAGTGCCGGCACGGCGCGCGCCATCAGCACTTGCCAAAATTCGCTCGCCGCAAATGACACTATATTACTGACGACAAAGACGCTTAAGACAAAGATCATCACTTTGCGGCGATTAAAGCGTGAGCAGATCAGCGGCATCACCGGTGCAGAAAGTGCAACCACTAGTGCAAACACACTGACCGTCCAGCCGGCTGCCGGAATGCTGACGTCAAACTGCGCGGCAATCTGCGGCACAATGCCAACCACGCCCATTTCAGTATTGATGATGCCAAACACGCCGCAAGTAAGAATTACCAGTAGCATGCTGCCTGAGATGTGCGATCCCTGCATTAATAGCGGCTCCTTATACTACAAGTGAAAGAGGATTTTTGTTGCGAAGCAAGTATAGAATGCAGGTTTCATTCAGTCTAATTGTTTATAATTATTACAAACTATGCATTTAATTTATGGAGAAACGCGTATGCTGGAACTGCGACATTTGCGCTGCTTTATAGGCATCGCCCAAGAGCGTACTATTACTCAAGCTGCCGCCAGTCTGCATATTTCGCAACCTGCGCTGTCGCGTACTCTGCAAGAGCTGGAAGAAGAACTGGGACAGCCCCTCATCATCCGCGGCAAACCGCTGACGTTGACGGCTAAAGGCGAACTGTTGCGCGAACGCGCACAGACGCTGCTTGAGCTGTTTGAACACATAAAAATCGAAGTCGGCTCCCCGGAAAACGAATTGAGCGGCACCATCACTATCGCCGCAGGAGAAAGTCCGGCCGTCAGCTTTTTAGCCGAATGCCTCAAGCAGTTAAAAGCTCGTGCCCCCAAGATCAGCTTTGCACTTAAAAGCGGCAATGAAAACTTTGTCACGGCAGCCCTTGACAGCGGTATTGCCGATTTCGGCATTCTTATAGCCTCCCCGCAAGCGGCACGCTATGAGCATTTAATTCTGCCGCAGCGCGACAGCTGGGGGCTACTCATTCCACAGGAGTTATCGCTTAGTAGCAAAAAACAGATTGAAGCTGTCGATTTAACCAATCTGCCACTAATTGTATCCTCACAATCATTGCACAATAATGAATTTTCCGGCTGGCTGGGGGCATGTAAAGACAAACTCAAAGTAGTCGGCACCTATAATCTACCCTATAACGGATACGTATTTGCCAAAGAAAACCGCTGTGCGATGCTTAGCCTGCTAAATTTAGTGCAGCTTACGCCACATGATGCGCTGGTGGAGCGGCCTTTATATCCGCCACTTGATGCCCAATTACATTTAGTATGGCGCTCTGGTATTTATACCAGTGCCCTTTGCTCGGCCTTTCTCTCAGTGATTAAAGAGCAGTTAACCCGCGGCTTAAACCTGCGCGCTAATTACACGCTAAATGAACATATGCAGATTGAGCATAGATAGAATTAGGGCGGTCTTCCGACCGCCCCTTGCGGCTTAGCCCAAGCTTAGCGCTTAGGAAAAAGCTACGATACTACAGCCTAAGACAGCTGCAGTTATCAGAAAGAAAAGCTTACTTATTTAAAGCTTCGGCTACAGCCACTGCGATAGCCACGGTGGCACCAACCATCGGGTTGTTGCCCATGCCCAAGAAGCCCATCATCTCAACGTGAGCCGGAACGGAGGACGAGCCTGCGAACTGAGCATCAGAATGCATACGGCCCATGGTGTCAGTCATACCGTAAGAGGCAGGACCTGCAGCCATATTGTCCGGATGCAAGGTACGGCCAGTACCGCCGCCAGATGCTACAGAGAAGTACTTCTTGCCCTGCTCAACGCATTCTTTCTTATAAGTACCAGCAACCGGATGCTGGAAGCGAGTCGGATTGGTGGAGTTACCAGTAATAGAAACATCCACGCCTTCCTTGTGCATAATGGCTACGCCTTCACGCACATCGTCTGCGCCGTAGCAACGTACAGCAGCACGCTCACCGTTGGAGTAAGCGATTTCCTTGACGATCTGCAGTTCAGAGGTGTAGTAATCAAACTTGGTCTGTACATAAGTGAAGCCATTGATGCGTGAAATGATCTGAGCGGCATCCTTGCCTAAGCCGTTTAAGATCACACGCAGCGGCACCTTACGGGCCTTGTTGGCATTGCGCACGATGCCAATAGCGCCTTCAGCAGCCGCGAAGGACTCATGTCCGGCTAAGAAGCAGAAGCACTTGGTTTCGTCACGCAGCAACATGGCACCTAAGTTACCATGGCCAATACCGACCTTACGATCTTCTGCCACCGAGCCCGGGATGCAGAAAGCCTGCAGGCCGATACCAATAGCCTCTGCGGCCTCTGCGGCAGTCTTGCAGCCTTTCTTTAAAGCGATCGCAGCGCCGACAGTGTAAGCCCAGCAGGCGTTCTCGAAGGCAATCGGCTGAATCTCGCGGACTTTGTCATACGGATTGAGACCATAGCTCTTGCAGAGCTCCATCGCCTCTTCAATCGAATTGATACCGTACTCTTTAAGCGCAGCGTTTACTTTGTCAATACGACGCTCATAGCTTTCAAATAATGCCATTTCCTGTACCCCCCTTACTCATGTCTCGGGTCAATGTACTTAGCCGCATTATCGAACTGGCCATAGTGACCACGCACCTTGGCAATCGCGTCTGAGCCCTTCATATCAGGATTGGCCTTTAAGGTGTCGATAAGCTTGCCTAAGTTAACGAACTCGTAACCGACAATTTCATTGTTGTCGTTTAAGGCAATGCGAGTTACGTAGCCCTCGGTCATCTCGAGGTAACGGGAACCCTTAGCCTTGGTGCCGAACATGGTGCCAACCTGGCTTCTTAAATTTTTGCCCAGATCTTCCAGCGAAGCACCAATCGGCAGACCACCTTCAGAGAAAGCAGTTTGAGTACGGCCGTAAACAATCTGCAGGAACAGCTCGCGCATGGCAGTGTTAATGGCATCGCACACCAAGTCGGTATTTAAAGCTTCAAGCAGAGTCTTGCCCGGGAGAATCTCGGATGCCATAGCGGCAGAGTGAGTCATACCAGAGCAGCCTAAAGTCTCAACTAAGCATTCTTCAATAATGCCGTCTTTGACATTTAAGGTCAGCTTGCATGCACCCTGCTGCGGAGCACACCAACCCACACCGTGAGTTAAACCGCTGATATCTTTAATTTCTTTAGCTTGAACCCACTTGCCCTCTTCAGGGATAGGAGCAGGACCGTGATATGCACCCTTAGTGATCGGGCACATCTGCTCTACTTCTTTTGAATAGATCATGGTGGTACCTAATTGCTATTAATACGTAAATTTTCTATCGGCTGTAACGCCGTCCTTGCATGTGCTTTTGTAAAAGCAGTCAGATTATAATACCTGCCGTCAGCTTTGATAAGGCGCTATATCGCACAATTTAGAAATTTAACTGGAAAGCCGCGAAATTCCCCATGCGTGACCGTGGGGTAGTTTATTTTAGCCGAAATGCGGCTATTCACCAGAAAAAGGAGCTTTTCTGCACTCATGGCGCAGTCTGCACACAATCCGCAGCATGCTGTCGTTTTAAGCAAAGTCTATCTGCTAATTGACTGCAATAACTTTTTTGTCTCATGTGAGCGCTTGTTCCGTCCAGATTTGCTCAAGCGTCCGGTACTAGTGCTGTCAAATAATGATGGCTGCGTGATCGCACGCTCCCCCGAGGTGAAGGCTTTAGGCATCAAAATGGGTACACCTGTATTTGAGATAAAAGATCTGCTTGTGCGCTATCGCGTAGTGTGCTTTTCTTCAAACTTCAATTTGTATCTTGATATCTCCAACCGCATTATGCGGCTCCTAGAATCAATGGTCGCTGAAGTTTTAGTCTATTCGGTGGATGAGGCTTTTGTGGTGTTACGTAAAGTAACGCCACAAGAGGCCTTTTCGCAGGCCTGCCGTCTGAAAAAAGCGGTAGAGCGTACTATCGGCATTCCGGTCAGCATTGGCGTGGCAACCTCCAAGACCTTAGCTAAAATTGCCAGCCATCAGGCCAAAACCCGCCCAGAGTTGCAAGGCGTGTATGCACTATTTGATCCCGCTGAGCAAATACACATTCTGCATCAGCTGCCCGTAGGCGAAATCTGGGGTATTGGACGGCGCCTGAGTGAAAAATTGCAAGCCTTGCATATTAATTCCGCCGCGCAACTGTACACTGCCGATGCTACAGCGCTGAAACAGCGTTTTTCAATTACGCTATGGCGTACTATTCAGGAGCTGCGCGGGAATGATGAAATTAAGGAGCTGCCGCCTGAGCATCAGCAACACAGCATCATGTGGAGCCGTTCCTTTCGCGACAAACTGCACACTAAAGAAGATCTGAGCAGCGCATTGTGCAATTTTGCCGCCAAGGCTGCACAGCGTCTGCGCGAGCTCAAACTTTACACCCGCCTTGTTACCATTTCGATTCGCACCAGCTATTTTACGCAGGACAAGCAATATCATGCCGCGCTTAGCGTAAGCTTTGACTATCCGACCTCTGATAGCCGCATTATTTTAAGCGCAGTCACGCAGCTACTGTCGCGCATTTATCGTCCTGGCTTTGCCTATGCCAAAGCTGGGATTGTTCTATCCGATCTAACCACAACCCGCACCCATCAAAACGATCTCTTTGTGCCAAGCTTAAGCCGCAACGATCTGCTGCGTAGCGACAACTTGATGACGCTACTTGACGAACTCAATACCCGCAGCGGAGCTAAAGTTTTTTTCGGCGCACAAGGAAAAGCGCCACAGCAGACATCAGCCGGCAGCGACAAACGCCTGCTGTCGCCTGAATACACCACAAATTTTAAAGAGGTGCCGGACCTGTTCTAAGCTTGGATGCTAACGCATCTAAATGCAGCTGCTGACTTGGAGCGATATGCAACGCAGCGGCAAGCTCCTCTAAATAGTTCTGCTCCAAAAAGTGCGCGCCATCAACAATCAAGCGTGAGAGCAAATAAATATCAAGGCATTCTTCTTCAAAGCTCACTGCATCGGCAATTTCCTGCACATTAAGATCACGCGTTAACATGTCATCAATAAAACCCGCCGCCTCAAATTCAGCACACAGACCAGCACACACCGTGCTTAAAGCTCCATGCTCGAGGCTGTCAATTTGTCCGTCCGCGCGCGCTGCAAAAATCAGACTTTTTAAAATCAGCAGTCCAATCTCCAAACGCAGCCGTTCCTTGCCTTCGGCAACTGACGTGCCCTGCAGCGCCGCCATGCGGCGCGAGAGCCATTGCTCCCCTACATACAGCGCCTGCGCTGCAACCACGCGGCTGAGCGCATCGGGAAGTTCGGCAACAAAAGAAGGGAAGCCGCGACAGGAGGCAAAACGCGGCCTGCTGTCTTGAGAAGAATCTGATGAATTTGTCATGCGTACACCATATCCTAAGAGTTTTTAGCCTTGATCTTTTCTTGACATAAGATTATACAGAATATACAAAAGAATACTGTACAGCGCAGCAGACAGTGAGTCCGAGGGCTTCAAAGCATACTTCAGACCTGCTATTATTTAGTGTAATCCTGTGCAGGATTTATCCGGCTAACTTAAAGTTACTGATACTTTTAGCTCTAAGGCGCTTTTATGAGTTCTACATTAATTAATAAGCCTCAGGCTGACAGCACCATCAGCTGGTTTATCAGCCAATGCCATATTCACAAGTATTCAGCCAAGAGCACGATCATTCATGCCGGCGAAAAAGCTGAAACTCTGTACTATATGGTTAAAGGTTCAGCTGTCGTGCTGATTAAAGATCCCGACGGCCGTGAAATGATCCTGACTTATTTAAATCAGGGTGACTTCATCGGCGAAGTTGGACTGTTTGATCAAACCGAAACCCCGACGCGTTCGGCGTGGGTACGCGCTAAAGTACAGTGCGAAGTCGCTGAAGTGTCCTATAGCAAATTTAAACAGCTAGTACAGGTAAATCCGGAAATTTTGATGCGGCTGTCCGCCCAGCTGGCGCGCCGTCTAGCTTCGACCTCTAGCAAAGTCGGTAATTTAGCCTTCCTTGATGTTACCGGGCGCATTGCTCAGACTTTAGTTAATTTAGCGCATCAGCCTGAAGCTATGACTCATCCTGACGGAATGCAGATCAAGATCACGCGCCAGGAAATTGGACAGATTGTGGGCTGCTCCCGCGAGACGGTCGGCAGAATCCTCAAAATGATGGAAGAAGATCACCTAATTTCCGCCCACGGCAAAACCATAGTGGTATACGGAACCAGATAAAAGGAGCAATACTTTAGATGGCATCATTATTAGAGCGTGGTGTTCACTCTTTTAACAAAGAAGAGCTGCTAGCATGCTCACGCGGCGAACTGTTCGGCCCGGGTAATTCACAGCTGCCGGCCCCCAATATGCTGATGTTTGACCGTATTACCAACATTCAGGCCGAAGGCGGTCAGTACGGCTTAGGTGAAATCCGCGCAGAGCTTGATATCAATCCCAATCTATGGTTCTTTGCCTGCCATTTTCCAGGCGATCCGGTCATGCCCGGTTGCTTGGGTCTTGATGCAATGTGGCAGCTAGTCGGATTTTTCTTAGGCTGGCGCGGAGGTCCTGGCAAGGGTCGTGCGTTAGGCGTCTCTCGTGTTAAGTTTAAGGGCGAAGTACTCGACAGCACCAAGTTAGTTGAATATGTTATTGACATAAAACGCATTATTGAACGCGGAAGTCTAATCATGGGCGTCGCTGACGGTAAAGTCTATGCCGACAGCAAGCACATCTACACTGCAGAGGATCTACAGGTAGGCTTAGTTCCCACCAAGGTCTAACCATCTCTACACCTCAAGCGGCTGCATAAAATAAACTCTTTACATGCAGCCGTCTGCACAATTTATCCAAAGCTTAATGCACAGCTCCCTGTTGCATCCTTATTTATCTCTTTGCCAAATGACAAGCTATATGCATGTGTGCTGATAGTAAGCTAATCCTAACTTATCCTGTAACAGGCAAGCTGCGATTATGCGTAAATAAAGTGCTGAACCAACGTATCTGGTTTGGACGCTAGCGCATATAGATCACATTTCTTACTTTTATCTACGTACACTCTGCGAAGCTGCTCACAAGTCTGCACCGCCAGACAGTTTTTAAGATTGATTAAAATTTTTTATCGGTAGTTAATAGAAAACCGCGGTTCTAAAGGATTATTCCCGCATTTACGCAGACAAAAAACTATGATACAGAGAGAACTTAATCAAAAAATTAATTTATTGACGGCCGCCAATGACGGTTTAAGCAAGCAGCCTGCCCTGCGAATAGACAAGGTTACCCCGGCGCAGCAGCCGTATACTAAAGCCCAAACCCCAAATGTTCAGGCGGCAACCGCGCGTAGCACGGCAGCGCGTCCGTGGGAATACGCGCAAATGCCATACCGTGCTGCCGCCGGCACTAATTTATCAGAAAGCGAGCGTGCAGATGCCTATCTTTCCCCTTTTGGTATCAGTGAATATGATTTAATCCATGTGCTATTAGAGGAGCTGCCGCATCGCATGGTGCAGCAACTGCATCTGCTACGTAAAGTATTTGCAGACCCAATTTTTTATACAGAAGAATTGCTGGATTATGCCACATGCAAGCCTACAGAACCTCAGTTAAACCAAGAGCATCCGTGCGCTTTAGGGCGCGGACTTAATTCGCTCTTAGGCGGTAACGGTATGCTGTTCAGCATAAGCTTTAGCGTACGGCGGCAACTTATGTTAGCCCGAAGCTCCCCATATCATCTGCTGTGTGAGCTATGCAGCGGCTGTCCGAGCCCTTTGTTTCGTCAAATACGCCAAAATTTGCACCGCATATTGCAGTCCGATATTTATTTCCGTCCAGTCGAACCGTCACGCAACGTAGTGCGTAAATTTGCCCAGATCCTCAGTTACTATGGCGTGCAGGACAATTTCATCAGTAATCATCTGCAGATTAACGTTAAGTATTTAAAGCGCTTAAAAGAAGAAGAAACTATGCCGCAACAGCCGCTATCAAGTGGTGTGCTAAACAGCGATAAACGTGACTTAAGACGCGATCCATGCGTCATTTTGCTCAATACCATCGCTTTAAATTTCTACTGCATACTGCAAAGTGAGCTTATGGACACCGATGTGGGCCCTAGGACACTGTTGCTACAGCCGCCGCCCATCAATCCGAATCGCTGGGTTGCAATTGCTGCCTATGACTGCATGCGTTCGCTACTGCGCCTGAGATATTTTGCCTCTTGGCTGGTACCGCAACCAATTAAGATGCCCAGCTATAAGCTGTTTTTCCGCACGCTACAACTCTTTCATAACTGCGGACTTAGACTGCATAACTGCGACAGCCTTGATGCGGCACAGTCCGATACACAGCATTGCTACTCCTGTTTTATGCCGGCTTTTATCAGCTCGGATAAGCGTTTAGAGCAATGGCACGCTATTCCTACAGAGTGCCCTATTTGCCGGCTTCGCCCGCTACTGAAGGATTTAGAGGAACGCTGTCTGCATCATGATCCTATCTAACTGGCATTAGAACTACCCTGCAAAAGTTGCCTCAGCGCAACAGCGCCAAAACAAAATCCGGCTGTGAATTTGCTTGTAGTAGCATTTGGGCAGATACATTCTGTGAGATCTGCGCTGATGCCAATTCCGCAGTTTCTTTAGCAAAATCCGCATCACGCATCCGTGAGCGAGCCGCACTATCATTTTCATGAATATTGCTTTGATTACGAATAGTAGAAGCCAAACGATTACTAGCCGCACCAGCCGCACCACGCCGTCCATCGACATAGGTAATATAAGCATCAATGCCAGAGAGTACCGCTTGCGCTTTAGACTGCGAGGTCAAATCAAAACACTGCTTAGTTTCATCAAAGCCGATACCTAAGCCGCCGATTTTATCCTGCAGTGATGACAGGCAGAAGGAAGTATCTAATTGTACGTCAATCGTATTGAAAGCATCTGCCCCCACCTGCAGACTAAGCATACCTTCCGCATTAATAATACCGTGTCCAGCGCCGCGCAAGATCTGCGCTCCGCCATAAGTCGTTTTACAAGCAATGCGAGTGATCTCAGCTGATATCTGCATTGCTTCCTGCTGTATGGCCTGTCTATCGGCACTGCTGTAAACCCCATTGGCTGACTGAATGGCTAAATTACGGATACGCTGCAACAGCTCCACCCCCTCACCTAAAGACTGCTCAGCAAGCTGCACCACCGCCTGACCTTCATCAGTATTACGGTTGCCGCGTTCTAAACAGTTAATCTGCGAGGTATAGCGCTCGGAGATCTGCAGATTGCTCGGATCATCCTTAGCGCTATTAATAGCCAACCCTGAACTTAAGTTGGCTGTATTTTTATTTACTCCTGCTGTACTGCGGCTTACATTCTGCTGCATTTGCAGAGATATAGAATTAGTTGTGGCGGTTAGTGCCATGGTTTTGCCTCTATTGTCGGATGTAGTTCTCTCCAAGCCAATAGAAGCAAAATCAGTGCCAAGCTATTTGAGGCGTTGCTTTGACGTTTTGCGGCTGATCCCGGCAGCACATTGGCGGCAGTCTTTGCCGCAGGAGCTGTTACAGCTACCGCCATTCCCCTTAAGTAGCCCATACAGTGCAATCATGAACGCCAAAACCAAAAGCGCCCCTAAAAGCCAATCCAGCATGCCGCTAGCTCCAGACCACAAGCAGGCACAGCTGATAAATAAAGAAAGCACACAGCCAAGCCACTCCTAACTGGAACAGCGCCACCTGAATGGCCCAACGCCAAGACAGCTCACGCTTAATCGTAGTCATCGCCGCCACACAAGGAGTATAGAGCAGGCAGAAAATGAGCAGTGACAGCGCGGACAACGGGTTTAACACCGCACCTAAGCTACTGCCAGCAAAAAGCAACGATAAAGTCGCCACCACGCTTTCCTTGGCCATAAAGCCAGATATCAAAGCGGTTACCACGCGCCAATCTCCAAAACCTAGCGGAGTAAACAGCGGGGCCAGATGTTGCGCGACAGAGGCCAACATACTCTGCTCAGGATCAACTGTCATTTCTAATTGGAAATTGAAATTCTGTAAAAACCAAATGACTATTGTAGCCACGAAGATGATGGTAAATGCGCGCTCCAAGAAATCCTTAGCCTTATCCCACAGCAGACGCAGTACATTTTTCGCACTGGGCATGCGGTAATTGGGCAGTTCCATCACAAACGGAACCGCTTCACCTTTAAAGCCGGTACGGCGTAGCAACAATGCAGTCACAATCCCCAGACAGATGGCAAAAAAATACAGTGCTGTCATGATGAGAGCGCCACGATCAGGAAAGAAAGCGGCGGTAAAGAAGGCATAAATTGGCAACTTGGCTGAACAACTCATGAAAGGCGTTAAGAGCACCGTTAAACGACGATCGCGCGCTGAAGGTAAGGTGCGACTTGCCATCACTGCCGGCACTGTACAGCCAAAACCAATGAGCAGCGGCACAATCGAGCGTCCGGACAAACCGATTTTGCGCAGAAGCTTGTCCATCACAAAGGCTACCCGCGCCATATAGCCGGTATCCTCAAGGAGGGAAAGGAAGAAGAACAAAGTCACGATAATCGGCAGGAAACTTAGTACCGTACCAACGCCACTGAAAATTGCTTCAATAATAAGGCCATGGATCACGGGACTGATACCAGCGCTGGTCAACCACGCATCGCTAAAGGTACCTAAAGCGCCAATGGCATTTTCCAGCAACTCCTGCAAAAAGGCACCGATCACATTGAAGGTCAAATAAAATACCAACGCCATAATGGCAATAAAGGCCGGAATCGCAGTAAAGCGGCCTGTTAGTACTGTATCAATCTTCATTGAACGCTTATGCTCAACGCTCTCCTGTGGTTTAACCACGGTACGTGCGACTAAGCGTTCAATAAAGGTAAAACGCATGTCGGCAATAGCGGCAGCACGATCAAGCCCCCGCTCCTGCTCCATCTGTACAATTATGTGCTCCAGCATCTGCTTTTCATTGTCATCAAGCTGCAAAGCTTTAATGACGCTAGCATCGCCTTCGGCAATCTTGGTAGCGGCAAAGCGCAGCGGCAACTTAGCACGTTCTGCATGATCAGCAATTAAATGCATAATGGCATGCAAACAGCGATGCACCGCTCCGCCGTAATCTTGCTCATCGCAAAAATCACTGCGCGCCGGACGCTCCTGATAATGCGCCACATGCATTGCATGGCGAATCAGCTCATCAACGCCCTCATTTTTAGCCGCAGCAATAGGTACTACCGGGATCCCCAGCTGCTCTTCCATTTCATTTAAACGAATTGAGCCACCGTTACGTTTGACCTCATCCATCATATTGAGCGCCAGCACCATCGGGCAGTCCAGCTCCATCAGTTGCATGGTTAAGTACAGATTGCGCTCAATATTGGTTGCATCCACAATATTGATGATGCCACGCGGCTTCTGCTCTAAGATAAAGCGCCGCGTCACAATCTCTTCAGCAGTATACGGCGACAGTGAATAAATGCCCGGCAGATCGGTAATTTCGGTATGCGGATAGCCGCGCACGGTTCCGCTCTTGCCATCAACCGTTACCCCGGGGAAATTGCCAACATGCTGATTGGCCCCAGTCAACTGATTGAATAAAGTAGTTTTGCCGCAGTTCTGATTACCAGCCAGCGCAAAGGTTAGCAACTCATCATTAGGCAACGGGTTTTCACTTTCATGCTCGTGATAACGCCCGCCCTCGCCCAAACCCGGATGCTCCACCGGTTCAATATCGGGTAAATGAGCTTCAGTTGATGGATGGCAGGCTTTTTCGGCTACAGATTTAACACCGATATGCGCAGCATCGGCCACCCGCAGCGTCAGTTCATAGCCTTTAACTTTAAGTTCTAACGGATCCCCCATCGGGGCAAATTTTACTAAGGTTACCAGACTGCCAGGAATCAGTCCCATATCCAAAAAATGCTGGCGCAGCGCCCCGCTACCACCCACGGTAGAAACTACCGCACTATCGCCTGGCTGTAAATCACGTAAGGTTTGTGTCATCTTCTACATGTCATTTAAGCTACTCATAAAATTGCTGCTCATTGTAGCGCACAATGCAAAATTTGCAGTAGCGTATTACAACAGTGCACAGCGCATACACTGCTCAGCACAGCGTGACCATTATGCTACTGCGTTCTTTTGCTGTACCTAAAGACTTGCAAACACCTATTGCCTCGTGAGAGCAAGTCACTTAAGCGCAGGATAGTGCAAATAAGTGCGATGTGACCTGCAGATTACGTTGAAGATCAAGGCTTAACCACAAACTTTACCATAGGATCGTTGGGGTCAATCTGCCGTTCAAACGCGTGTTGCAGCCCTTCTAAAGGCAATACCTCAGTCACATATTTTTCAGGGGCAATCATGCCGCTGGCAATAAGATCAATAGTCTCAGCAAACTCTTTAAGGGTACAAGAGACACTGCCGATGAGGGTAAGTTCGTGCAATACCGCTCGGTTCATGGCAAAAGTCACCTCCGGATCAATTGAGTTTCCAATCATTACAATCTTGCCGCCGGGGCGCACCCCATCCACGCAGGTAGCCAAAGCCGAGGAAGCGCCAACTGCCTCGAAAGCGATATCGAATCCGCCATGTGATGCATCCTGCAACAACTTAGCCCGCTGTCCATCATTACCATCAAAATAATCATCAAAAATACCGATTTCTCGCGCTCTTTGCGTCTTGATGTCACTCACTTTGGACATGGCAACTTAAGAAGCTCCTGCTTTCTTGGCCAGCTCTCCCAACATTTGGCCGATAATGCCACTACCGACAACCAAAATTCGATCATGGAGTTTAATCCCCGAACGATTAATAGCATGATATGCCACCATCAGCGGATCGATAAGTCCTGCTGCTATATCTGACACGCTATCTGGCAACAGATAAGCATTAGAGGCCTTTCCCACGTAATATTCAGCATAAGCCCCGTTGCAGACAAAGCCGATGTAGTTGGTACCATTCACTTCGCGACACAGCTGTTCTTGCCCGGCCTGACACATGTCGCACTTACCACAATAGAGGTTAGCCCAGAAGGTATCTCTATCTCCAACTTTAAACTTACTGTCGCCAGGATTAGTGACCACACCACAAAACTCATGCCCCATATGGAAGTCCCCCGGCTGATCGCTCCAGCCCTTACCGGCTTTCCACATGTGCACATCGCTACCGCACACCCCGCAGGCAGAGACTTTGATCTCTATCTCGTTAGACTGCATGACGGGAATCGGTACTTTTTTAACTTCGATTTTCTGCGGACCAGTTAGTACCGCAGCTTTCATCATGCGCATTTCCATCATCACATATTACTTTTACAAATAACATTTCATTTTTGACGTACTTTTACGCTAAAAAAGCTTGCAACAAGCGCAATAAGCAAGGTTTTACAAGTTCTTCAATGCTAAAGTCTCCATCCTGTACCCCAGCTCGACGCATGGCTGCAAGTTGTTTTTCGCTATGAGAGGTAAAAGGATGGATCCCAAACAAAAAAGGGAAAAAAGCATACAGCAAACTTTTTCTGTCCTGAACTGAAAGAGAAGGAAAGAACTTGGCCACACACCGCTCAAAAGAAGCACAAGCCCTAGCGTAGGATTGTTTAAACTCAACTAGATTATCCAGACGGCTTTTAACTTCCATATCGTAAATATTCATGGACAATAACTTCAGCATGCAGCTGCGCTTTTGCAGAATTTGTGCCATCGCTTGCGCAAAGCTACTGACATCCATGCTACCACCACACTCAAGCAACTCTTCCATATCATCGCTCCACGCATCGTGTTCCCGTTTGAGCAAAGCCAAAAAGATTTCTTCCTTGGTATGAAAATAGTTATAAATAGAAGTTCGGGTAAATGACGTTCTTTCCCCTATGCACTGCAGCGTAATATCTTTAAAACTCATCGTTTCATACAGTGCAGCACAGGCATTGACGATTTCTTCTCGTCTTGCTTTAGTCAAAGTTGCAGATCCTTTGGGCATAGCTGTCTTAACCTCGCAGTAACGACTCAGCCCACAGGCCTGCTTTGCTGTTTACGACTTTACCTGACTGCCAATTGGCCTGCGGGCAGTGCACCTGCAGACTCCTTATGGCATTGCTAATATCGCTTCCTCCTGAAGTGGCAAACGGGATCATGACCTTGCCTGAAAAATCGTAACTTTCGAGAAAAGTGTCTACAATCCGCGGTTCTACTCCCCACCAAAGCGGGAAACCTAGCCAAATCACTGCATATTGATCGATATTTTCCACTTTACCGACAATTTCAGGACGGCTAGCAGGATCGTTCATCTCACGTGAGCTGCGGCTATGTTTATTGGTCCAGTTCAGATCTGCCGTAGTATATGGTTGCGTCGGGAGGATTGCGTACATATCGGCACCAACTACCGTAGCAATCTCTTGGGCTGCATGCGCAGTCGTACCGCTAGCTGAAAAATAAGCAACTAAGATTTTAGTCATGTGCACACTCATAAAATAATATTTGCCGCGTTGGTGAAAGCATTACACCAGATAGCGCAACCACACCGCGCCGTTTGCATAGGCTTTTACGTCTTTTAACTTTAGAGGAGTAGGCTTTTTATCCATTGCAAAGCCATCAAATACCGCTGGCATGCTTTTTCTGCCATCAATGCCAAGCCCCAGTACGATGCTAATCTCATCGAGCAAACCTGCAGCTAAAAAAGAGCTGTTAATAGCAGGTCCCCCCACCACTCCAAGGCGTTTTACCCCAAATTCGCGCGCTAAGATGTCAACAGCGCGCGGTAAATCGATGTTCCCCTGCCCACACGCAATCCATGAAATATGCTGCTTATCCAAATATTTAAGATAATCGGTACATACCCGTTGACTCGTGATGATAAGATGTGGCTTATCAGTTTGCCTATCATCTGGCCACAGTAACGATCCTGCGGTATCAACGACGATTTCATAACCACTGGTCGCAATCTTTTTGGAAAAAGCTTCTTGTCCGAGTATGTCCGCACGTTTAGGCTGAAACATTCCCGGCAAGGCCAATTCCAATTGTGCAGTAACCCGCCCGCTCAACGTAGAAGGCAGATTTAGCTCCTGCAATGTGGAGTAATACTCTTCCACGCCAGGCAGTTGTCCCACCATAGCGCAATCAATTCTCCCATCAAGCGCGGTCATCATGTGACAAACGATATAGGGTTTATCCATGCCTTATTTATCTCCATTACCTTACTCTATTCTGACACTGTGTCAGTATTCATATTATTGTTCCATTCTGACATCGTGTCAATATAACGGCAAGAAATTTATGGTGTCATCCAAGCACGATTTTAGTGGAGAGTTTTATTGCCACAATCAAGCAGCATATAGGTTGCTCCACAAAAAGCCGCCCAAACTGCCCACACTGTCCGGATACTTGCAATACAGACGATTTTTGTAGATAGTGCAGCTAGCTCTGGCTAACACCGTTAAGGGGGCAAATAAAAAGACGTTCTTTGGGGCAAAATAAAAGGCGCTTAACACTATCACGCACAAGCGTTCGCTAAGGCATGCGCCAAGCACCTAAGGCAAGTTATGTTCCTGCCTTAGGTCAGAGTGAGTGTGCGGAAAAACTTATGCACGCACTAAGTTACGCAACTGATAGAAAGCATCGCGCCCACCATAACGAACGGAGGAAGCAATCTCTTCTTCAATACGCAGTAACTGATTATATTTAGCCAAACGATCTGAACGCGACAGCGATCCGGTCTTAATCTGTCCAGCATTAGTCCCGACTGCAATATCAGCAATCGTACTGTCCTCGGTCTCACCGGAACGATGTGACACCACTGCTGTATAACCGGCGCGCTTGGCCATTTCAATAGCCTCAAAAGTCTCGGTTAAGGTGCCGATTTGATTAACTTTGATTAAGATGGAATTGGCGATACCGCGAGCTATACCCTCACGCAGAATCTGCGGATTGGTCACAAAGAGATCATCGCCCACGAGCTGACAACGCTGACCTAAAGCTGCAGTCAGCTTAGCCCAGCCGTTCCAATCGCCCTCCGCGGCGCCATCTTCAATTGAAATCAGCGGATATTTATCTACCCATTCTGACAGCACATCGATCCACTCATCAATGTTGTAGCGTTTACCCTGTTTCTTTAAGGCATATACCCCATCTTCGTAAAATTCCGAGGATGCGCAGTCAAGGCCCAAACAGATATCTTTCCCCGGTATAAAGCCTGCTGCAGAAATAGCCTCTAAAATCAAATCCATAGCCGCTTCATGACTGTCAATGGACGGAGCAAAACCCCCTTCATCGCCAACTGCTGTAGTCATGCCACGCGCATTTAAAATCCCTTTTAAAGCATGGAATACTTCGGCGCCATAACGTACGGCCTCACGTAGCGACGGAGCCCCTACGGGGATAATCATAAACTCCTGCAGGTCAAGATTATTGTTAGCATGCGCACCGCCATTGACAATATTCATCATCGGCACCGGGGTATACATGCGCCCACAGCCACCCACATAGCGATACAGCGGCAGCGCACATTCATCAGCAGAAGCCTTAGCCACCGCCATGGATACTGCCAAAAGCGCATTTGCACCTAAACGGCTTTTCGTAGGAGTACCGTCAAGCTCAATCATGGCAAGGTCAATAGCCGCTTGCTCGCAGCTTTCCTTACCAAGGAGAGCGCTACGAATTTCACTGTTAACGTTTGCTACCGCCTGTAGCACGCCCTTTCCACCGTAGCGCGTCTTATCACCGTCGCGCAACTCAATGGCTTCGCGCACACCGGTGGAAGCTCCGGAAGGTACAGCAGCGCGTCCACAGCTGCCGGACTCAAGCAAAACGTCGCATTCCACGGTAGGATTGCCGCGGCTGTCTAAAATTTCACGAGCCTTAATGTCAACAATAGCGCTCATCTTATTTCCTCTATTGGCTAACTGAATCACTGCAATGATTGTAACTCGATGAGTTGCACATATGCAACTTAAGTTAGCTTTAGCTTTGAGAAAGTTTTGCGCTGAAAGTTAAGCTACAGATTCATGCGCGCAAGTAATTCTCCGGCCAAAGCAAGATAAGCGCGCGCTCCGCTTGATGATTTATCATAAAGCATCACTGGGCGCCCTAAAGCGGATGCCTCAGAAATTACAGCAGCATACGGAATGATAGAGGCACACAGCAGATCGCCCAGACCTTGTAGCACATCCTTGATAACAGCAGATTGCTGGGCATTTTCATCGTAGAGCGTACGCACAATGCCAATAATGTCACCTTTAAAATAACCTTGCTGTTCAAGTTTATGCAAAGTAGCAATAAGGCTGCGCAGTGCATCAAGCGCATAATATTCGCACGGCGTCGGGATCAACACATGATGGGCTGCACACAGCGCATTGACTGTCAGCAAATCAAGAGTGGGCGGAGTATCTAGAATGATGAGATCGTAACGCGCACTAAGCGTCTGCAACGCGAAGGAAAGCTGTTGCTTGGCTTCATTTACGGTGCGCAACAGCGCAGCAAAGGCAGTTAAGTCACTATCGCTTGGCAGCAGATCAAAACCAGCGCTCGGCGCATATTGAATAAAGGCTGAAGGATCGTGTCCTGCCATATAACAGGCCGCCAATCCTTGGCCATTGCAGACGTGGCTGCGCAGTGCGGCTGTTGCCGCTCCGGCGGGATCTAAATCCACTAAGAGAACTCGCCGCTGCGTCGGTGCAATCGCGCAACCTAAATTGACGGCAGTCGAAGTTTTAGTACTGCCGCCTTTGGGATTAGCGATGCACAAGATCTGCGCCATGGCTGCAAGCCTTTATTCCCAACCAGTTCCTTCGGCCTCCGCATCGGAATTGAGCTTCATGGAGTTCCAAACCCGGTTGGTAATACGCGAGACCTTGCTTGAAGTCGGCTTCGGAAAATATGTTTTTGCAAGCATTTCTGGCGATAAATTTACGCTAGGATTATTTTTCAAATCCTCGCCTAAATTTGCCATGGCACCCTTTACTGGCAAAATATACTTGATTTCATTAGAGATGGAAGCTGCCACTTTATCATCCATCAAGTAATTGAACCAAGCATGAGCTTCATCATAATTTTCCGCCCCTGCTGGAATCGTCCAACAGTCAAACCACAAAAGCGAACCTTCCTTGGGCATCACGAAATCAATGGTGTAACCGCGCCCGGACTGTTTAGCGCGATCGGCCGCCTGTAGAATATCACCGGAATACCCCACCGCAACGCAAATTTCACCTGAGGCCAAATCGTTAATGAAACGTGAGGAATGGAAATATGCCACATTAGAGGCAAGCTTGGTCAAAAGTTCCTGTGCCTCTGTGTAATCAGCAGCTTTTTCAGAATTAGGATCTTTACCTAAATAATGCATCACCGTCGAGATGATCTCAATAGGCGAGTCTAAAATGGCAATACCGCACTGCTTGAGCTTAGCAGAATTTTCCTTCTTAAACATAAAATCCCAAGAATCTACTTTATAGTCAGGTCCAAAAATCTCAGCAATTTTTTCCTTATTGTAACCAATACCGACGGAAATTTCGGTATAAGGATAGGCATACTCATTATTAGGATCAAGCTGCGCTAGAACCTGCATGCGTTTTTCATCCAGATGCTGCCAATTAGGGATTTTACTTTTATCAATTTTTTCAAGTGCCCCGGCTTTGGCCAAACGCGGTACATAATAGCTAGTCATCATGCAAGCATCAAAACCAGAATGCCCTGATAACAGACGCGCCTCAACCATCTCATTGGAGTCAAACAAAGCGTAATTAGCTTCGATTCCCAGCTGTTTTTCAAAATCCGCCACGGTATTCTGGGCAATATAATCACTCCAGTTCCAAATATTAATTTCAGCGGCATTAACGGCCCCCACCGTAACGCAAACAGCAGCGGCAGCAGCGCAATTTAAGATTCGGCTTAATTGTTTCATACGCTAAATCCTTACAAAACAGCATATTAATAACATGCCCAAGCGGCATCCGCGTGTCAAGACACACGCATGTCATTATAAAGCATCGTACCGCTTCACAGACAAAATTACGTCAATCGTTATCGCTTTTCTGCATAGCATGATGTAAATGCACTATAATAAGCCCTCTTGATTTTCATGATAGAACACAAAGCGTTCACGACCTGAACTCTTAGCTTCGTACAGTGCGCGATCGGCCTTATAGATAAGTTCCTCTAACGTCCACTCTCCGCTTACTTGCGTTACCGGGCTGATGCCTATGGAGATGGTAACCGGCTTATTGTCATTGCCTGGATTTAACATGTCCAGTTGCTTAACGGATTGACATAAACGCGCGCCGATTGCCGCCAATTTATCCTTATCGATATCCTGTAGCACAATGCAGAACTCTTCACCCCCGTAGCGATACACGATATCGGATTCAGCGGTATTTTTAATAAGACACGTGCTGACGCGCCGCAGCACCATATCGCCTTTCTGATGCCCCAAGGTATCATTAAATTTTTTAAAGAAATCAATATCAACCATCATAACGGCACAGCGCGGCGGCACTTGCTCTATGGTACGATTGAACAATTCCAGTGCCCGGCGATTATGTGCTCCAGTCAGCTCATCGTAATACGAGAGGGTCAAAAGCTCACTGTAACGTTGCGTGATGCGCTCTGAATCTGAGGTCATTTTCTTTACATCATCAAACAAACGATGTAGCAGCGCGGTGATCTTATGAATTTCGGTAACGTGGGTAGAAGGCAAGACCATCCCTTCTACCGACAGCTTGTGATTAAAGCGGTTAATAAAGGCAGTGATCTGTTGCAGCGGCTCAATCACCACATGAAATACGGCGATGTACAGTCCCAGCGCACTCATGATCGCGAACACCCCAATGAGCAGCAGATAATGAGTCAGATCCGTGGTAATATCACGAATATAGCCAAGTTCAGTGCTGATAACAACAGCCTCATTTTGCGTATATGAACTGGACATTAGGCGAATCATATATTCAATTTCCGCCGTTCGTTGATGGAGCTTTTCTTTGGCATCAGCAAAGGCGGCAAAATGCAGTTCCATCTGCCGTCTGGCGGTAGTGACCACATTACAGCTAGCATCCAGGGCCGAATGCTCCGCAGCCTTATGACAGCGCTCCACCGCCGCCGTATAGCGTTGCTTTACCGCTGAACTGGCAGCAAAAGCGCCAACATCAGCATTCGGCAGGTACATTGCCCCTAAAAAATCATCCGGTTGCAGCACGGCGGCGTCCGCCTGACGATCTAGTCTCTCTAAACGATCTATAGCCAGCGCTAAATAACCCCAGGTCCGCATCATGTCGTAGCGCGCCGTCATTAGCTCTTTGCGCGTCTGCCACATCAGCTTGACTTTATTCAAGACGTTGCGCGCCAATACGGCAACATCATCCTCATCAAACATGGTTTCAGTTAGCAAAGTTGAGGCATCCATGTAGGCATTATGCGCTTGCTCAGGCTCAATACTGTGTTCGATCGTATTGATATAAATCTTTAAGCGCTCTAAGTCTAAGATTGCGCGTTGCGCATTCATCACTCGAGGAATAGACTCACGCACCAGAGACGACGATGAATTGCGAATCAAAATCATGTCGTAATAACTATAGGCTGTCAGGGTTAAAAAGCACAGACTACACAGCATTACCGCCGTAAGAAAAAGAGAGCGGATGGAAAAGGTGCGGTTCATCAAATTACGGCAAGGAGTCCCACACTGCTTATAAGCAAAGGAAGAATTGCCGTCCTCCTGTGTTCTAATTTCGGTTAAACTAGCTTTAATTGCTTGCAGCTTACTTCTACAAAACTTGCGACCTTAGCCTTAGAGCTGCTTTTAATAAATGACAAGCCTTAGCTGATAAGCCCGACATCAGCAGCCGTCCTTGCAAGTTCCAATCATATACGCTCAAGTTATGTTTCCTTGTGCATCATACACGTAGTGATCCAGCGCCAATGTTTATTAGGTTTTTGCGCCTGTAGCACTGCTCCTTAGCCTTTAGAGCTTTTAACTACAAAGCGCAAAGCACCGAATTCGAAGCAACATCCCGCGCCGACCATGTCCTAATAAGCACAGTCCATTGCAGGACTTAAGCTAGTCAACCAGAGTCTAAAGTCTTGCAGCGGCAAGCCGCAACTCTTTAGCCAGGGAAGTTAACTTAATACAACTAAAATATTAAACATTTTAATATCAATTTAAATGTAATAATTATTTATCCTCCTGATAAAGAGTCAGCATCACTTCCTGCATATTCTCTTCCAATCCGCTAAAGAGCGCATTAATAAACGGAACACGCATCAATTCTGCGCGTTGGTACTCCACAGCAGCTCCCATCAGCTGCTGTGCTACAGATGCCGGTGCATCCGTCGGCGTTCCAGTCGTAAAATGTATCTTCAGTTCAATCGTCCGCGTGAAATACTGCGAAAACAGATTATTGAGTAGCGGCAGAGCCTTTCCACCTAAAATAAAGGTTCGATATTCCTCACTCATAGTCAGCTCTATACTTCCATCGGCATTAGGTCCGCTAACTAAAGCAGAATACAGCAGTGCTGTGCGCTCCGGCCCCGGAGGGATGGCGGCTTTTTCAATCAAGTCATACCAAGGACTGTGAGTTGCAAGCTGCGGATAAAAATCCTCAACTGTGATTGGGCTTAAGCCTTTAAATTGCGGCGCGCAATATCCTGTCGGCAAATGCTTGATTGGCTGTAGCGCACGCCGCGGCGCTAAATCCGACGGACGGGTATTGAGCTGCGGCGCAACCGACTGTACGCCCTGCTGTCGATCGGGCGAAAACAGCATCGCCTGAGCAGTCTGCTCTTCATGCGGAAGTTCTTTCAACTCATCCCCTTCGTCGCTGAGCGTTCCGACTACCAAAGATTGTTCCGCTGCTTCAGGCTCTCCATCTTCAGGCGGTATATCATCATCTGGGATATCCCGCAGATAATCCGGCATCTCCGGCTCATCAATAGCAGATAATTGAGGGACTGCCGAATGTAGCTCAAGTTGCGCATTTGCCGTATGTTGCTGCAAGCTAAGCGAGCTCTGTGCTACAGACTCAATTATCGCAGAAGCGGGCTCAGCTCCAAAATTGGCCGATAAAGGCGAAGTGTAGTCTTCGGACATCGCCGCTGCATCTACGGCTTGATTAATGGCCAACGCCGCCGCACGCTGTTCTTCGTGTGGCGCCGCAGACAGTCTTGCTATATCAGCATCGGACAGGCGAGCACTCTCTGTACCTTGTGGTTCAAGAGGAGCATCAGCCATTAGCAATGATGCCTGCTCTTGCATACTCCGCACATACTGAGCTGAAGCCGCCGTAGGTTGCGCTCGCAGCGGCTGCGGTGCTACGTTCTCCGGCGCATTTTGCTTACGCGTCTGATGCTGTGCGTCAATAGCCTTGGCCAAATCGCCCAAAGATACAATGTCGCGGGCAGATGCCTCTGGATGCTTGTTGAGCTGCGCGCATAGCTCTCCGGACACGCGCTGTACCAGCTGCAGATAATCCAAAGCCTGCTGACACAACTGATAGCGTTGCTGTTGCACACGGTTGACAGAGGGGACGGCACTTTGGACTGCTGCAGGAGCTGCAATCTGTTCAGTGCTAACAGATACTGCGACAGACGTCTGAGCTGCAGGAGCCTTAGTTGCCAATGGCACGTCCAGTGTCTCTGTACGCGGCAGCGACGCAGCTTTTAAGGTGTTAAGCTGTGCTATTGCCGCATCAATATTAATCGGCTGAGCGTAATTCAAATTATTCGCAGTTGCAAGCTCACTTGAGGCTTCAGCCGCAGCAGAACGTAGCGTTAATGACGCCGTAGCTTGCGGGGAATAATCTACTTTTACCGAGTTTTCTTCACATATCCAATCTTTTTTTTTTCCGGTGTAAACGCGTGCAGCCGCAATACCGTCATTTCAAAAGCAGATTTACCATCAGGCGAAAACTCATACTCACGCAATCCTTCCAAGCAGATCTGATAATACAGTTGCAGATCCTGCGCTCCAAAGCGCGGGGCATACTGCGCAAGCAACTCAGATGGCAACGAAAATACATTGAGCTTACTTCCGCCGATAAATTGATAAAGCGCCAAATCATGCAACGCTAGGGCTAAATCCTCAAGCAGCGTACGGTAATTGGGGCTGATGGCTGCAATATCGCTTAGCACTGTCGCTAAAGTCACCTGACTGTTAGGCTGCAGACTATCTAAGATACCAAGCAATTGATTATCACCCGCCGATCCCAGCATAGACAACACCGCTTCTCGGGCAATCCGCCCTCCCCCTAAAGCGATAGCTTGATCAGTCAGCGATAACGCATCGCGCATCGAACCTTTGGCTGCGCGGGCCAGTAGCGCCGCGGCTTCGGGCTCACAAGAGATCTGCTCAGCAGCAGCAATTTTCACAATCTGCGTTGCAATTTCGTCATGTGACAACGCTTTGAGTTGAAACTGCAGACAGCGCGACAACACCGTAGTGGGAATTTTATGCGGATCGGTAGTTGCTAAAATAAATTTAACGTAGGACGGTGGCTCTTCTAAGGTTTTAAGCAAAGCATTGAAGCTGCTCTGCGAGAGCATGTGAACTTCGTCAATGATGTAAATCTTATAGCGGCCACTGACCGGCGGATACTGAGTATTTTCCAGCAGCTGACGCGTATCATCAACCTTAGTCTGCGAGGCTGCGTCAATTTCAATTACATCCGGAAACGCCCCTTTGGCAATCGCGTTGCACGCCGCACAGACTCCGCACGGATGTGAGCTGATGCCCTGCTCACATTCTAGGCACTTAGCAATAATACGCGCGATCGTTGTTTTACCGATGCCGCGCGTTCCGGTCAACAGATAAGCATGATGAATGCGCTTGCTGTCAATAGCGTTAGACAACGCTCCTAAAACATGGCGCTGTCCTACCACGTCTGCAAAAGTCTGAGGACGATATTTGCGAGCTAAAGCTTGATATTCACCGCTTAATGCAAGAGCCATGATTATTCCTTACTGCGCTGCCACATGCTTGCCTCAGTGTCCTGGAAATTTAACTAAGGAAACCACATCCACCTGACAGTGCTCACGTAACTTTTCAGCAGCGCCCAAATCAAACAGCTCAAGCACAAAGGCAGCAGCCACGACATCGCCCTGCAAGCGCCGTACCAGCTTAATCATGGCCTCAACTGTGCCTCCGGTGGCAAGCAGATCATCAAGCACCAGCACCCGCTCGCCAGACTTAATAGCATCTACATTGATCTGCAGTACATTTTTTCCATACTCCAAATCATAGCTTTCACCAATGGTCGCACGCGGCAACTTGCCTGGCTTGCGCACCAGTACTAAACCACAGCCTAAGCGATAGGCCAACGGTGCGCCAAAAACAAAGCCGCGCGCCTCCGCGCATACAATTTTATCAATGCGGGTATCTTTGAAAATTTCTGTTAACAGATCAATGCTCAGAGCAAAGGCTTTTTTATCCTCACATAGTGAGGTGATATCGCGAAATAAAATTCCCGGCTTAGGGAAATCGGGAATAGACTTAATGCTGCCTTGCAGGTAGGCACTCTTTTCCTTAAAATCAGCGATATCTGCCGGGTGTAACATCAGTGTTTTCTCCAAGGGTCCTGCGGCTGCCGTACGCAGTCTTCAGCAAACAAAATACTAAAACAATATAGGAATAAAACCTAATCGTGTCAATAGAAACTCAGCTCGACCGCTCGGCTTCCGCTATCGCGCTACAGGATCTGCGCGCGGTACTGTTTGATTTAGACGGCACCCTGCTTAATACAGCTCCGGATTTAATTGCCGCCTGTCAAGATGCTCTGCGTCAGCATGGCTTTGCGCCTGGTGACCCAGCTAAGATTGCGCGCTGTCTTACCTCCGGCATGCGCGCGATGCTGTCAGCAGCCATAGGTGCCAAGTCTCAAGATCCGACGTTAACAGCTTTAATTGAAGGGCCGCTGCGCGACAGTTTTGCTGCAAGTTATCAGCAGCATATCTGCGTGCATACCGCTCCTTTCCTCGGTATTCCTGAACTACTATCAAGCCTGTCAGCAGCAGGCCTTAAAAGCGTGGTTATCACGAATAAGTACTATGCCATGGCAAAGCCGTTGCTTGAACACTTTTCCTTTGCCGCTGACTTATCTTTGCTTTTAGGCGGGGACAGCTGCGCTCACGCCAAACCCCATCCCGAACCGCTACTCACCGCCTGCCATGCACTTCGTATCCTCCCCAAGCAGGCTCTATACGTAGGCGACCATCTAAACGACATTAATGCCGCCCAAGCTGCAGGCTGCTACAGCTGCTGTGCGCTATGGGGCTATGGCGCACTGGAATGCGGTGATCCACTTGCTTGGGGCAGTGATTTTTATGTAGCCGATGTGAATGAACTGGCACAGCTCATTTTCAAAGCCAAGCGCTGAAATCGCAGCCATTCTCTAATAAGGAAATTTTTATGCCTAAACCACCTCTGCAGGTACTGTTTGTTTGTCATGGCAATATCTGTCGCTCGCCGATGGCGGAATTTATCTTCCGTGATTTATGCTCTAAAGCAAAGATGAATACCGTCATCAGCTGCGCATCTGCTGCAGTGTCAGATGAGGAAGAAGGAAATCCCGTATATGCACAGGCGGCAGCGCAGCTACGCTTGCATGGGATAGACTGTCACGACAAACGCGCACGCGTCATCACTAAGGCAGATTTGCTGTCTTTTGATGTGATTGTAGTAATGGATAAACTCAATCTATCTTATCTGCAGCGTTGCTTCGGTGCTGCAGCAGCTAAAGCGCAACTGCTGTATGCCTACAGCGCCACACCGGATTTTGAGGTAGATGATCCGTGGTATAGCAGGGATTTTGCCCGCGCTTTTACGGAAATTGAGCAGGGCTGCCGCATGCTACTGCAGTCGCTACAACGCAGCCACGTCTTAAGCTAACCACGCTGTATTTATGCCGCAGCCTAGCGCTGCGGCTGGGATAACGCTTATACGAGCTGCTCTATCATAAAGGCCTTTAACGCGGCATAATCTGGCTGCAACTCAGTCTTGCTTTCACTAAGCTGCGCGCGCTGCGCTAAAGCCGGCGGCAGCGGCAGCGTAATGCCTAAAGTTTCATCTACCGTCGCCTTAAACTTAGCCGGATGTGCAGTACCGAGGAAAATACCTGTTTCGCCGGGCTTTAGATTATCTTTAAGCACCTGATAAGCAATTGCCGCATGCGGCTCAAGCACATAGCCAGTTTTAGCATAGAGCGTCCGCATGGTCTTGCGCGTCGCGTCGTCAGTCAGCATGCCCGCGGCAAAATCCTGTAGCGACCAACCTTGCATCTTGACTAAAGCTTCAACACGCGGCCAATTATTCGGACGCGAAATATCCATTGCATTAGATAGGGTCGAGATGGTGGGATGCGGATCCCATAACCCTGAGGCTAAATAACGTGGCACCGTATCATTGACATTGCAGCCGATGGCAAAACGCGCCTTCAGACCTAAGGCCTTTGCGATTAATCCCGCGGTAATATTGCCAAAATTGCCGCACGGCACAGCAAACATCAAGTGCTCCCGCTGCCGTGACGTCAGCTGTGCTGCCGCTTCAAAGTAGTAGCAGACCTGCGCCAGCAGACGTGAAATATTGATGGAATTGGCCGAATTGAGCCCAACCTGCGCCCTGAAGGGCAGATCATCAAAGGCACGCTTAACTAAATCTTGGCATTCATCAAAAGTGCCGTCGACTTCAACTGCATGTATATTGCCGCCTAAGGTAGCAATTAACTTTTCCTGCAGCGGTGAAATCATCCCCTTAGGGTAGAGCACCACCACATTAATCCCAGGCTGACCGTAAAAAGCCGCCGCTACCGCTGCGCCAGTGTCACCGGAGGTGGCAGTTAAAATAGTCAGCCGACTATCACCGCGCACCGCCCCTAAGACGCGAGCCATGAAACGGGCACCGAAATCCTTAAAGGCTAAAGTCGGACCATGGAAGAGTTCAAGCGCATAAATATCGTCATCGGCTTTAACCAGCGGAGCTTTAAAGGTAAAGGCCGAACTGACAATATCTTCAAGTTCCGTCAGCTCAGAGCCAATAAGATGCCGCAGCACGCGACAGCTGCGCTCCACTAAGGGCAGCTTAAGTAGCCCATCAATATCTGCAATGGGTTCAATCTTATCCATGAAGAACAAACCCTGCTCACGGCCGATGCCGCGCTTTACCGCTTCACAAAAAGAGACCTGCTCACTTTTATCCTTTAAATTAAATAACTGCATAATTATTCCTCAAATTCTTCAACGCAGGCGCCCTGCTCATCAATAGAGCAGATATGGCAGAAGCCGTCTTCATTATCAATAAAATTGCGCTCCAGCCATTCCTTCATCTCTTTGGCAGCACTAAGCGAGGTAAAGATGGAGAAAATAGAAGAGCCAGAACCGGAAATGCCGGTAGCCAGCGCCTGCAGCGCTGCACCGTACTGACGGGCTAAATCAAACCCCGGGATCAACTGTGCGCGATACGGCTCAGCAATGACGTCCGTAAGACAGGCTGCAGCTAGCTTATCATTGCCCGAATGACAGGCATGCACAAATGCAGCTAAATGACGGCCGTAGGTAATGACATCCTGTCTGCGATACTGTGCCGGCAGAATCGAGCGCGCTGCGGCAGTCGATACCTTAATACCGGGGAAGCAGGATACCCAATACCAATTGGGAAAGGCATGCAGACGCTCGGAGATAATGCCACATTCACCGACTATTAGCTGTAGACCGCCGTAATAGCACGGCGCTACATTATCATAATGAATGGAACCGGAGATTTTACCTTCAAGCTCACCCATGAGCTTAATGCGCCCGGCCTCGCCTAAAGCATCACCATGCACCGCATCTAAAGCCACAACTGCTGCGACCACCGAAGCGGCACTTGAACCAAGCCCCGAACACACCGGCAGGTTTTTTTGCAACTCCATGTCTAAATTGAGTACTGCCTTGCCGTGCGCGCTTAGAGTTTCCTTGTAGAGCAGGTAGGCATCGTACACGATGTTTTTATGCGGATCACTCGGCAGTTTGTGAGCATAACGCCCCGTCGTGTGCACTCTACAGCCCATCTCCGTACTCGGGCGCACGGTGACAAAATCGCCCAAAGGAGCGCCACTAATAGGTTTTAAGGCAGCTCCCAACAGATCAAAACCGACCGACAGATTGGCCGCAGAGGCCGGAGCATAAGCACGATATGCTTTAGTCATGACATTAACCCTCTCGCGTCCAGTTCTGCAGACGCAGAATATCGGAAAGAACGCCGGCAGCTGTTACTGCCGTACCGGCACCATAACCGCGAATTACTAGCGGAATGGGTTTGTAATAAGCCGTGGTAAAGGCCAGAGCATTTTCTCCGCCGCGAACTTTAAATAAGGGGTCGTGCGCCGCGACCGCCTCTACACGGCAGCAGCATTTACCGTCTTTAATTGAGGCGACATAGCGCAGTACTTTGCCCTCCTGCCGGGCCGCATGTGCGCGCTGATCAAAGGCCGCATCGGCTTTCTGTAGCGAGTGGAGCACCTCCTGTGCACTTTCGCCTTTCAAGAAAGAAGGATCAACGGCGCTTTCTACGATGACATCGCCAAGCGAAAGCTCATAGCCGCATTCGCGAGCTAAGATTAACAGCTTGCGTGCCACATCAGTACCTTCTAAGTCATCACGCGGGTTTGGCTCAGTTAAACCTTTTTCATAAGCATCGCGGGTTGCCTCGGATAGAGACATTCCATCCTCAACAAGGCCGAAAATATACGACAGCGTACCTGACATAATGCCTGAGAACTCGATAAGTTCATCACCGGCAGCCAGCAGATTCTGCAGCGTATTGATAACAGGCAGACCTGCACCCACATTGGCTTCATACAGGAATTTGCGATGATTAGTCCGCGCACACTGTCGCAAGCCGCGATAATATTCCAGCGTACCGGTATTAGCTTTTTTATTAGGAGTTACAACGTGGAACCCCGCCTGCATCAGCTCAATATAAGATAGCGCTAAACGCTCATCTGACGTGCAGTCCACAAATACCGGATTGACTAAATGCGAATCATCGATAAGTTGCCGCGCACGCCCAATACTGAAAGCCGGCAGACCTTCTGCAGATAGCTTTACTTCATAGGAAGATAAATCAATGCCATTGGGATCCGTGAGGAAGCGCCGTGAGTTAGCTATGCCGACCACTCTAATTTCAATGCCCTGCTTTTGACTGAGGATCTGCTGTTGCTTGGCAATCTGATGCAAAAGCTCACTGCCAACGCCGCCTACTCCAACTAAAATCACATCTAAGATCTGCTTTGCGCTAAAGAAGGTCATGTGGCAAATAGCAATTGCCTCTGCAACTTTGCTCTCTTCAATGACCGCAGAGATGGAGCGCTCGGATGAGCCCTGAGCAATGGCATTGACATTAATGTTAGCCTGCGCCAGCGCACGGAAGAATTTGCCTGAAGTGCCGCGCATGGTGCGCATGCCATCGCCCACCACCGAAATAATAGCTTTCTTATCTAGAATTTCAATTGGATCGAGTAGTCCCTCGCGTAACTCAAGTAAAAACTCCTCTTCAATAGCGCGGCGCGCGCGTAGCGCATCCTGCGAGTGTATGCAAAAAGTAATCGAATACTCTGAGGAAGACTGCGTGATGAGTACAATGGAGATCTTAGCTTGCGACACTGCATTGAAGAGGCGTCCGGCCATACCGACCATTCCCTTCATACCGGGGCCTTGGACATTAACTAGCGAAATATTCTTTAAATCCGAAATACCTTTAATCGGAATTGAGCGATCGGTTTCCTCGGCAATTAGTGTGCCCTCGCCCTGCGGATTCATCGTGTTCTTGATGAGGCAAGGGATATGGAACTGGGCAATCGGGGCAATCGTGCGCGGGTGGAGCACCTTTGCTCCAAAATAGGACAGCTCCATAGCTTCCTTATAGGACATGCGCTTGAGCAACACAGCATCCGGTACCGAGCGCGGGTCGCAGCTGTACACGCCATCTACATCCGTCCAAATTTCGCAACATTCCGCATCTGCAATCGCAGCAAGACAGGCAGCCGAATAATCCGAACCATTGCGCCCTAACAGTACCAGCTCGCCGTTGGGGCCGCCGCCGCAGAAACCGGCCATTAAGGTTATAGCCCCCGGTTCCTTAGCCACCATCGCATAGCGGCGCTTAGAGTCTTCAATATTGACGGATGACTCTAAAATGCCGCCCTCGGTGCACAGCACCATGACCGGATCAATGACCCGCACCCGATAGCCGCGCGCCTGTAGCAACTCGGCCATAATTGCAATCGAAAAGCTCTCACCACGGCTTTCAATAAAAGCCTCAACGAGTTCCGGACACTGACCTAGTAGTGAAATACCTTGCACACGGCGAGCAATTAAATCCATGGTGGTATTGAACTCATGAAGCATCGCCTGTCCATTAAAGCGCTCATACTTAAGCGCCAGCGTACCGATGAGGGGTTCCACAATTTTACGGATAGCCGACACTTCGGCCGCACCGTCGCCGCCCTGCACCGCACTTTTTACTAAGGCCACCAGCAGATTAGTAACTTTAGCAGGAGCAGACAGCACCAGCGCAGTCTCTGTTTGCTTGGCAGTATTGACCGCAATATCAGCTACATTAATGAAGCGCTCGGCATTGGCTACCGAAGTGCCGCCGAATTTCAAGACGCGCATAAAGGCTCCTTTAACTTTATTCTTCTGGGTAATTTAACTAGCTAACTTCTAAATAAAGGCTTAGTTTAACAAAATTGGGCCATTGACGGCAGAACAGCGCCCTATTTCAGGGCAAAGCTTGGCGCTAGGGCGAGCCTTAAATTCTAAAAATCCCTGCGCCGCGGCAGTGCAATGATTGCTCGCCACTTGCGCCCGTAAGTCTTTTTGCAAAAAACAACTTCAATTAAACCGCTATGACAACCAATGAATAAAAAACTTTTCATCAGGAAGACTATGTAAACTCAGGGTGTGGCTTATTAGTTGTTCTCTTGCGCGGCCCTACTTGTGAACTACCCATCAGCTAAAGCTGATGAGCTTCTTCCTGCTTCAGCGAACTCTTGGAGTTCTCCACAGGCTTTGAACTTCGGAGCATTTCCACCCCCTAGGGCGCAGGTCGCCACCCTCCTGCCGCAGACTCATTCCTTTGTGAAGGATATTGATGGCTGCTGCAGAATCTCTGTCATTGCGCGCATGGCAGTGAGGACACTCCCATTCCCTAATCTTGAGCCTCTTCATTCCCTTAAGCTCAGTATTGCGGTACCCGCAGTGCGGACAAAGCTGCATGCTAGGGAAATAACGGTCTACTCTAAGGAAGACTCGCCCATTCCATTGCGCTTTGTAGGCCAATTTCCGCATCAGGCTGTTAAACGCTGCATCACCTGCTGCTTTGGCCAAATTATGATTTTTTACCATCCCCTGCACATTGATGTCCTCGGCAAATACCGCTTGGTTTTTGTCGATAAGTTCCTTGGCTATCTTGTGCGCCGTATCAGTGCACATATTGGCGATATGCTCATGTGCGCGGGCCAACTTTGCTTTGGCCTTTAGATAATTTTTAGAGCGTGGAACTTTCTTCTCCTGCTGACTCTTCTTTGTGGCTCCATTGTATTTACGTGACAGTGAACGCTGCAGCCGCTTAATCCGGCGCTGCTGCTTGTACATAGCTTTGAGTGACGGATAACTGCTACCGTCAGAATAGGTAACAAAGACCTTAAGTCCTACATCGATACCGACATAATTATCGTTTTGCGGCAGGTCATTCATCTCCACATCACAGAGAATGATGACATAGTAATCTCCGGTCACATGCCTGGTGATTTGTGCCCCTAACATCCTGCCTTCTATCGGGCGATGCAGGAGCACCTTAATTCTTCTCTCTTTGTTCAGGTAGGGCAGGCTGATGGTGCTTTCCTGTGCATCTACCCTAATATGGTTATTGGTAAAATTGGTGCTGACAGTCTGCCGCGGTGCGTATTTGCGCCGGAACTTCGGCTTACCACGGGTTCCTTTGAGATATTCCTGGTAAGCGGCGTGGATTTCATAGACCACATGGGTGAAGTAGAATTTATCCACTAAACCCTGCAGCCACTCATGCTGTTTCTTGAGCTCGCGGTTGACGTAGTTATTTAAATCAATGCACGAAGGCAGCCGTTGCCCCTGCTCTAATTTTTTATCAATATAATCATGCAGCTGATTGTAGACAAAGCGAGTCTGGCCGAACGCATCTGCGGCATACTGCAGAAACTCGGCATTCACGGATTCATCTTTAATCCGATATTTAAATGCCTTGATGACCTGCTTGCTCACGCTTTCCCTTACCCTTGATTCTCAATAGAAGCTTTAAGCTACTGCTCAGAAACATTACCCACAGAGCAACCAAAATAACCGTAAGTACAGAAGGTTTTATCCTTCCAAAAATGATGTCTTAAAACTGTTGCATAATTTGAATGCCATGCATGATATGCAGTGTAGGATTTAACCATTCTTACCATATCGCTAATGCTGATAGTTGGAGGAAGCTCCATCATATAATGGATATGGTCTGAGTCGGTCTCCATGTACTTGATAACAATATTATGCTTAGCGCAGATTTCCATGGACAGCTTTTTAATGAGGCTAGATAACACTTCATCAGCTAAAGGCTTTTTGCGCTACTTGCACACAAAAGGGGATCCCCCCTTTCATGGCTAATTTATGTAAAAAGCAGGCGGCAGTTTTTGCCGCCTGCTTTTTACCCATACTCTGCCTCCGCCCTGCCTCATCCTTGCTCATAACCAGCAATTTCTTAATAAAACTTTTATTTTCATATATTTATAAATTTCTTCTACAGTTTAGCATCATCCTTGCACTAAGCGTAACAAGGGGAAAAAAGATGCCACTTAGTGTAATTACCTATAATCACTCACTGCCGCTGCCGCAAGTGCAATCTGCAAGCACCGGCGACGCTTCGTTTAAAGGTCAGCTTGAATTAGTGCAGACAACGCACACCATGCAGCACGCGAAAACTCAGCAGCCTCAAGCCGTGAGCACAGACGTAAATGCGCTGCCGTCCACGCTGTTATCTCCTGCTGTCATGCCAAGTGCACTGCAGCTAGCCCCTGCTCCGCTGTTGCCTACTTACGCATTAAGTCAACTATTAAAACAAACCCTCTTTGAGTTAACCAAGCCTCCACGTAGCGGAGCTTGCGCTACAACCGGCGCAGAGGCTTTTGCCATAGAAGTTGATCCTCGCTGCATTTTGTGGTGTACGTTAATGCAGTTACACCGTACAAGGCCTTTAGCTAAGTTACGCCGCAAGCGCATGGCAAAAGCGCCAACCGAATGGGAAAAAGCACAGCAAGCGCTAAAAGACGTGCTCAGTGAACTACCATTAAGCTAAAACTTCAGGACTTGCGCAAGACAAAGACGTCAAAGACAACAGCAAGATAATTTCTGTTTTTTAGCCATGCAACCAACGCGCGTATGCAAAATGACGGCACAACAGGTAAATGCGCGCTGCTGCACAAAAACGGCACTGTGCTACACCTTCTGTCCAGCGCACGCGTACAATACTGCCATAGAAACATTCTGCAGGAGCTTGCTATGCGCAAAAATGTCCAGCGCTTTCGCCGCCGCCAGAAAATTCTGTGCCTGCGCCGCCGCAAAATCGGCTATCTTTACCATGCGCACGTACAGCATCGCCTTGCATTAAGTAATAGCGCTCAGGCAGTTTCCCTAACTGCGCAAGAGGCCATCAATCCAACGGTTACGGTTGAGTGCTAAGGCTACATCGCGACTCGCTACACGGATGGATATTGACATGTACTATTGTGAGCCTCTCCTGATAAAGACAAGCTCTTTTGGTATACAATAACCATAATGACGGCCGTGAAAGCGTTTTCATCACCGTAAGGCGCCTGCGCCGTAGTAGCAAGTTTGTTTGGTTTGTTGATTTAGTGAGGATAACCAATCATGAGAAAACCTCTGGTAATGGGCAACTGGAAATTAAACGGCACCAAGGAATCTGTAACCGCCTTAGTCACTGCCTTAAAAGCTCCGGCTGATAAGGCTGCTCCCAAGGCTGAAGTTGCAGTATGCGCACCGGCCGTATTCATCGGTATGGTTGAGCAGTTAGCTCAGGGCTCGCAGCTGCAGTGGGGTTCCGAGGACTGCGATATTCATACCCAGGGTGCTTATACCGGCGAAAACTCTCCGGTTATGCTCCGTGAATTCGGCTGCACCTACGCAATTGTCGGCCACTCTGAGCGCCGCGACTATCACAAAGAATCCAATGAATATGTTGCACAGAAGTATCAGGCAGCTCAGGCTAACGGCCTTATCCCGGTACTGTGCGTTGGCGAGTCTGAGGCACAATTTGAAGCCAAGCAGACCATGGACGTGATCCGTGCTGAACTCAAAGCTGTTATCGATCTGTGCGGCATTAAATCCTTTGAGAAAGCCGTCATTGCCTACGAGCCGATCTGGGCTATCGGCACCGGCAAGACTGCTACCCCGGAAATTGCGCAGAGCGTACATCAGGACATTCGTGCTTACTTAGCACAGTTTGATGCAGAAGTTGCCCAAGGCGTGCGCATCCTCTACGGCGGCTCCTGCAATGCTAAGACTGCTCCGGATCTGTTCAAGCAGCCGGATATCGACGGCGGCTTAGTCGGTGGCGCTTCCTTAAAGGCACCGGATTTCACCGCAATTATTGAAGCTGCGGTAGCTAACGCCTAAGTATAGGACGCTGGTATGTCAATTAGAAAGATTGGTGTTTTAACCTCCGGCGGCGATGCCCCAGGCATGAACGCAGCCATCCGTGCAGTGGTGCGCACTGCCATTGACTACGGCTATGAAGTGCTCGGAGTACGCGACGGCTACATGGGACTGCATGAGGGTAATCTTATCCGTCTTGATCGCCGCTCCGTGTCCGACATGTTACAGCGCGGCGGTACCTTCTTGGGTACAGCTCGTTTTCCGGCCTTCCGTGAAGAATCAGTGCGAGCCGAATGCATCGAAGTGATGAAGCAGCACAATATTGATGCTTTAGTCGTCATTGGCGGAGATGGTTCCTATATGGGTGCCAAGCGTCTGTCTGAGGCCGGCTATCCGTGCATCGGTCTTCCGGGAACCATTGACAACGACATCGCCGGTACTGATACCACTATCGGTTTTGATACCGCCCTGTCCACTGCTGTCAGTTGCATCGATAAGCTCCGCGATACCTGCTCTTCACACAAACGCATCAGCGTGGTTGAAGTGATGGGGCGTCACTGCGGCGACTTAGCTTTAAGCGCAGCCATCTCCTGCGGCGTCGAAGCAGTCTTAGTGCCAGAGCGCCCGTGGAAGAAGGAAAAGGTCTATCGTGCTATTCAGGACGGCATCGACGCTGGCAAGCGTCATGCTATCATTGTAGTGTGCGAGAATCAGACTGACGTCCATCAGATGGCTCGTGAGCTGGAGTCCTTAACCGGACTTGAGACCCGTGCCACAGTACTCGGCCACATTCAGCGCGGAGGTACTCCCACCCCGTCTGACCGTGTGCTGGCTAGCCGTATGGGTGCCTATGCAGTTCAGCTGCTGCATGAAGGTCACTCCGGCCGTTGCATCGGTATTCAGCGCGGCGTATTAGTGCATCATGACATCATTGAGTGCATTGAGACCATGAAGCATCAGTTCCGCGAGGATATGTTTGAGTTAGCGCTATCTTTAAGCTAAACATACATTCGCTCATTCTAAAAAAGCAACCGTCATTGGTTGCTTTTTTCAATATCCATAGAAAAATATATTTATCCTTTCGGCTTTAACTTGATTGTCCAAAACATCTTATCGCTCAATTAGGCTGCACTTTACGTTTTGCCTTAAGCGCTCACACAAGGTTTATTTACCATAGTAAATCTTATATTTTATGGGCGTAAGCTACAAAACATTCATCTAGGCTAAGCTTTGCGCATTTTTATCTATCCACATTGTCTGCAAATTTCGCCACAGGGCCCCCAAAGACTACCGTATTGTCATTGAGACGTGCCTAAATTGTTTTGTGCTGACATTACTGCCCCTGCTACCACGCTGAACCAATCCGCAATAACTGCAGTCAGTGGCGGCAAAACGCTTTAACATCTGCGCGGCTTCGTCTTCAGCCGCGCAATTTTCATTGGTAAATTAAAAGTCACCCCGAAAATACTAAGATAGCTCACACTTGGCAAACTATCTAAAAAACTACCATCCGCAGATAAAGGCACTGTCACTTAAGCGCTGTCTTTAGGCTAACTGCGGCGCGTACTTTTGCTCGCAGCCGCGCTACGCTTGGCACGCGGTTTTGCCACCGCCTTGGGCTTAGCACTGCTACGCACGGTTTTTTCTGCGCTAACTTTCCAGCAGCCAGAGGTCTCATCATAATGCGCGATATAACCTGCGCTCTTACCTTCCTCATTTTGCGATAACAGATATTGCTGCTTAAATTTGCGCGAATAACGTACCGCAAAAGGATTGCCAACAGGATCCGTTTCCGGGCCATCGGCTAAATAATAAAACTTCGGAGATATTCTGTCGCGGAAGCGCTTAAGTTCACTTACCAAAGGCGGACGAGTCTCTCGCACTTTAGGAAAAGTAGATGCCGCCAGAAAAATACCGGTCGCCCCATCCCGCAACACATAATGTGCACCTGGTGCCTTACATGGCAATTCTGGAAGATCAACTGCCGGCTCCCGTGGCGGTGCCACCTCGCCAGATTTTAAAATTTTACGGGTATTACCGCAGCTTGCATTCGTACAAGCCATATATTTGCCGAAACGTCCTTCCTTTAGAACCATTGGACTGCCGCAGCGCTCGCACTGTACTTCCGGCCCCTTGTCAATCTGCGCGCTAAAGTCGCCTGATTCTAAAATATAGCCATCGCAGCGCGGGCTGTTACCGCACAAATGTAGCTTTAAATGTTCATTAATCAGGAACTGATCCATCGCAGCGCCGCACTTTGGACAGCGTTTACGTTCACGCAGCACCGCGCTTTCATCTTCCTCACCATCACTTCCCTGCGCTAAATGCGCTAAATTGATTTCCTTTAAATTTAATGTTTTACGGCAACGATCAGTAACCTTAATGGTTTTATCGTAATAACCCTGACAGGCTAGGAAAGTACCGGTACGTCCCGAGTGTAACGCCATCTTGTATTTGCCGCACTGTGGGCAGATAAGATCAATTTCAATCGGCCGGTTATCCGGCATACCACCTTCAGCAGCAGGTTTGCCGGCCAGCTCTAAATGCTTGGAAAAATCGGCATAAAAATCATTTAACGACTGAATCCAGTTTTCCTTACCGGTAGCGATATCATCAAGCTGTGCTTCCATCTGCGCCGTAAAATGCGGATTCATAAGGTCAGCAAAACTAAAGCGCAATCTATCGGTGACAATTTCACCCATCTTTTCTGCATAGAAGCGGCCACGCTCTAAACGCACGTAACCGCGCTCCTGAATGGTTGCAATAATTGACGCATATGTGGACGGGCGGCCGATGCCGTCACTATCCAGCTCCTTAACTAAGGTAGCTTCTGAATAGCGGGCCGGCGGCTGGGTGAAATGCTGTTGCTCGCGAATATCCTGCAACAAGAGTTCCTGCCCACTCGCAAGCTTAGGTAAGATCACCTCATTGCTGCTGCCGCCAAGCACCCTGCGAAAACCGTCAAATAAAATTACGCGTCCGCTGCACTTGAGTCCGTATGCTCCGGCCTGTACACTGACCGTGGTAGTCAAATGCCGCTCTGGGCTCATCTGACAGGCCAGATAACGCGCATAGATTAACGCATACAAGCGCTGCTCATCACGGCCTACCGTAGCAGGCAGTCCATTGGCACCGATCTCAGGATGAGACGGACGAATGGCCTCATGTGCTTCTTGAGCACTATCTTTAGACTTAAAGTGATTAGGTTTTTCCGGCAGATAATCTGCACCAAACGAGACCCCAATAATATTGCGTGCAGCATCAATTGCTTCTTGCGATAAATTGACGCTGTCTGTGCGCATGTAGGTAATAAACCCCGCCTCGTACAGCCGCTGCGCTGCGCTCATAGTACGGCGTACCGAAAACCCTAGGCGCTGATTGGCCGTCTGCTGTAGGGTTGAGGTAGTAAAAGGCGGAGGTGCATACTGCCGCCCTTCTTTATTTTCCACCTTTTGCACTACAAAGCGCTCCTGCTTTAAAGCCGCAGCGATGGCGTGACTATCAGCCTCAGATCCTATTTCCAGTTTACGCCCGTCTTTAGACACAAGCTGCAATACTGCAGCCTGTCCGTCAGCGGTAACAGTATCCGTCTCAAGCGTCCAATATTCCTTGGGCACAAAGGCTTTAATCTCACGCTCCCGGTCAACAATAATTTCCACCGCAACCGACTGCACGCGACCAGCGCTCAGTCCGCGTGCCACTTTAGTCCACAACAGCGGAGAAACCATAAAGCCAACAACGCGATCAAGAAAGCGGCGCGTCTGCTGGGCATTGACCAGATCCATATTGATGTCCCCCGGATTGGCAAAGGCAGCCGCAATCGCTTCTTTTGTGATCTCGGGATATTTGACGCGCCAGTACTGCTTCTTGCCGCCCAGCACTTCGCGCAAATGCCAAGCAATGGCTTCACCTTCACGGTCCAAGTCAGTAGCAAGGTAAATGGCATCCGCATTTTTGGCAAGACTCTTCAATTCCTTAACCACCTTGTCCTTACCTGGCATAATTTCATAATGCGCTTGCCAATTATGCTCTGGATCAATGCCCATTCGATCGTAGAGCGGATTGCCGGTACGAGAGGTTTTGTCCTTACTGCGCTCAGAGGAAGTAGGCAAATCGCGAATATGTCCTACACTCGCTTTAACAATATAGTCATCACCCAAGTAACGGTTAATAATGGATGCCTTGGATGGCGACTCAACAATTACTAAGGACTTACCCATCTGCCTCTCCTTTTTTTGTTCTTGTATGCCTTGTCCTGCTGACTAATGAATATGTTCCATCAGTGCCGCTTGCTGTAGCTTATCCTGCAGCGCCGACTTAGTAGAAAACAACCGCAGTAGTGAAAGACGACGCAGCAACGACTGCATACCGGGCTTTGGTTTTTTCACCAAGGCCAAAGCCAGCACACTGCAGTAAGTGCAGTCTGCGCGTTTGGCAATATATTCCTCGGAAGTTGCAAGCTCATCGACCAAGCCAAGCTCTAAGGCATCTATCGCCAGCCAATGTTCACCCGTAGCTACTTTATCGGCATTAAGCTGCGGGCGGAATTTGAGTACCTGCTCCTTAAAGCGCCGATGAATAGCTTCCAGCTCTTGCTTGAACTTTTCACGAGCTTCGTCAGTATTTGGACCTAGCATGCTAAGGGTACGCTTATACTTGCCGGCGGTAACTTGTTCATAGTCTACTTCATGCGAATTCAGCAAGCGGTGAAAATTGGGAAATTCGGCAACCACGCCAATGGAACCGATATAGGCAAATGGCGCCGCGACAATCTTATTGGCCACGCAGGCCATTAAATAACCTCCGGAAGCTGCCACACTGTCCACGCACACCGTCAAGAATATGCCGCGATCACGCAAGCGCAACAGCTGCGAGGATAGCAGGCCGTAGCTGTTGACCATGCCGCCAGGTGAAGTCAGCTTAATGATGACCTCATCACGTTTATCCGCCACCTGCACTAAAACATCGATCTCGCGGCGCAGTCGCTTTACTTCAGAGCCTTTTACCGAACCCTTGAAAGTCAGCACAAAAAGATTGCGCGGACAAAATTCTCCTTTGTCCTCCAGAGCATGCAGTTTATCGAGCTTGCGCTGGCGAGCCTGCTGGCGCCGCTGCAATTGAGTGATAGCACTCTTATCAGTAAGCGCAGTATGTTCCACAGTATCCGCTATCGGCCCAGTTTCAGCAGAATTTCCCGTTTTGTCAGCTGCGGCTTCTCCATCGTGGACAGACAAATTGTCTGTTTTTTCCGCTGTCGGTACGTTTTCGCCAACGTTATCGACACGGGCTGCCGCTACCTTTACATCATCTTGTACTGTTGTAGTATTTTCAGCGGCGCAAACATTCTGCTTAAGCTCAGTTTTAGTTTCAGCTTTAGCTTTCGAATTACTGCGTTTTTTTAACCATGAAAACCAGCCTTTAGATGCCGCAGCCGCTGCTTCCTTTTTTAGTTTGCGATCGGGGTCAGCCTTTTTAATCGCCTGCTTTAAGGCTTTACGTTGCTTAGAAAGCTCATGCGTTAAATCCTTAATCACCAAGCGTGGCTGATTTGTGCTACCTGCGGCATTTTTGCCTTTACGGGCCAAAGCAAAAGTTAGGGCTAACACAACACTGATGGTAATCAGCACCAGCAAGGCCTTGCCGGCAAATAGCATGAGTTCATAGAAAAAACTGCCAAGCATAATTTATCGTTATCCTATTGTATTGACCAAGCAGATTTTATCGTCATAAATTTCAATTAAACGCTGTTTATATAAAGCACCGATAGCTTTTTTAAACTTGCCCTTAGAAATGTGCAGATAATCTTCAATATCCTCTGGCGAACTCTTATCGCCAAAGGGCAACGTCCCGCCGGCACGCTGCAAAAGCTGAAGTATTTCCTCCGCTGCCTGCTCCACCCCGCCTCGGCCCGGGCGCTGTAATCCTAAATCGAGTTTTCCGTCATCACGCTGCTGCAGGATGTAAGCACGCATGCGGCGCCCTAAGGTAACGGGATGTTTAAGCTCAGTCTTATAAATCAGCCCAAAATACTGATCATCTACCGCCACGCGCAAACCTAGCGGAGTACGGGCCAATGGCACCACGGTAACTTCATCGCCGCTTGAATAGGCATGAACCGGTGCAGTATCACTTAAATAACGGCTGAAACGCTGCGTGCCAAAGAGACGCCCTTCATCATCAATTGCTACATAAATGAGCACAAAGCTACCGGTTTCAAAGTAGCCACGCTGCTCAGAGACCGGAACAACCAATTCCTTAGGTATACCTAAATCAAGATATGCGGTACCACAGTCAATTGAATTGACCCGCAGTGCTCCGACCATGCCAAGCTCTAGATACGGCTGACGAGACGTGGCCAGCACGCGTCCGCCGTCAGAGTAGAGGAAAACCTCAAGCTTATCCCCGATCTGCAGACCTGGCGGTAGTTGCGAATGCGGAACAAATAGAGCGCCATGGCTGCCTGCATCAACGTAGGCACCGGCATCCTTAATATCAACCACCGGCAGCGGGATTCTAATGCCTAAAGGAATCTCTGCGTTCATGTTTTACCTTCTAATGTGCTCCCGGACTTACGGGGCAAAATGGTGCTACAAAAACCGTCGTCAGTATTCAGCACCGTTACTGACTTAAGCGAGAACGACCTGCAAACTGCAAACAACAGCAACCTCAGGTACTCTAACTTACGCTCTATTTTTAGAGTAAAGAAATTTTTTAACTTTTAAAATAGTTTTCTGCAAAAACCTGAAAACTACGTCACAAATTCGCCCCGCACCCCGTCGGCGCAGGACTTGAGCTTAGATCATTGAAGAGAATTTGCGTTCATCCCAGTGCGCGTAGATAAAAAGTGCGATAAAACCGCATAAAGCTAAGCCAGCACCAAACACAGTAATTAAATTAAGCGGTAAATTAAACACAAATGGCAAGCCCCCAACATAGGCCCCCAAGGCATTGCCAAGATTAAAAGCGGCCTGTACGCTGGCAGCACCGAGAAGCAATCCGCCTGGCGCGCAGCGCAGAATCGATACCTGTTCAGGTGCTGACAGCGCAAACAGCATACCTGCAGTCAGGCACACGAGAACGATACAGATCACGGTATGTTCGCCAAGCAGAGCAATACATCCAAGTAGCAGAACGGCTGTCAACTGATACCAGCAGGCTGCGCTACCTAGGGTAAAGATATCGCAGATGCGCCCGGAAATAAGATTAAAGATCACCATGCACACTCCCATCGCCACCAGTACGGCTGATACATACTCAAGCTTGAGACCTGCCAGATCCGTAAGTAACGGGCTGACATAACTCTGCATGCAGAAAATCCCTGCATTGCCAAGCAGTGTCGCGGCTAAAACCAACCACGGGGCGCGCTGTTTTAAGAATGCAAATTGCCCTCTAAAACCGGTATCTTCAATCTTTCCGACATCTTTAACCCATCTTGCGCACGAAACTAACACCAAAAGCCCCCACAGCACGACAAGATAAAAAATGACACGCCAGCTTAATGTATGCGCCAAAGCTGTCCCCAAGGGAACACCAAACACGTTAGCCACCGTCATGCCTGCAGTCATAATCGCAACTGCGGAAGTCCCCTTACCTTGGGCGGCGATGCGCTGCGCAATAATCGAACCGACGCCGAAATAGCTGCCGTGTGGCAGACCGGCAATAAAACGCGCCGGTAGCAGCAGCTCATAAGAAGGCGCCAGCGCGGTTAAAGCATTGCCAACAATATGGACTATGACTAAACAAAGCAGAATGGTCTTCAGCTTGATGCGGCGCATGAAAACCAGCATGAAAGCCCCGACCGCGACGCCTAAAGCATAGGCAGAAATAGCATGTCCAGAGGCGGCAATATCTACCTGCAAATCTTCAGACCAATACGGCAGCAGTCCCATTGCCACATATTCGGTAATGCCAAGGCCCAACGTACCGAAAGCCAAAGCAATTAAAGCGCGGATCGCCATCGTGCCTATTCTCCTGTAGCAAAAGCTTCATCCAATAAAAAACGGCACCTCGTAAGGTACCGTTTCTTGTCATTATTTAATAAATAATGACCGTCAAATTAGACACGAGTAAAATCTACGTGCAGAATGCGCGAAGTCACCGGATGACGCTGCATATCGGTAGGCTTAACCGCAATGGCTTCACCATTGACGTTGATGGTGGTCGGTTCTGCGTAGAACTCGTCCTTTAAAGCAGCTAAAATCAGCTTCTTTTCATCTAAAGTAATCGACACGGTGTCTACGTTCTTGCCGATGATGATGGCAGGGATCTGGCCCGTACGACGAAGGCGGCGGCTCGCACCTCTCCCCAAGTCGGAACGGACGACTGCATCTAAAGTAATAGCCATGATAAAAAATCCTTGATAGATATAAATTAATGAAAAGCCCTTGTTCTGCGACCAAAACAAAGACGCGCGTGATTATAAGAGAAAAAAGCAGTGAAGTCCAAACTTTTTTTGTGTCAGACTCTGCACAAATGCAAAAGTAAAAACCACTTACGTGTGAGTTTTTGCAAGAACACTTGTCTTACTTTAAGTAAGTGCTCCATACGCGGCAACACTTGAGGGCATATCCACAATACCCCATCTAGTCTTAGCTTTAAGCTCATTCTGTATAGGCTTGGCTATAGTCGCCACAGCTAAACTACTTTCCATGCTCTAATATGAGGAATTTCGCGACCTTTCGTTAAAACTAAGCGACAACTCTTGCACTGTTACTTTTGCTTAATTATGTTAGCGTACGATAAGTGCCAACTATTTATAGTGTAGAGGGTAAAATAATGAAAAAAACTCTATTAGGCGCTGCGCTAGCCGCGGCTTTTCCGTGCGCGATTATGGCGCAGGTTCTATGCCTCCCTGAAAATTTCGGCGGTTATGCCTCCAGCATTCATCTGAATACCAAGGCTATTCAGCAGGCCATTGACAAATGCGCGCTCACCGGCGGTGAAGTACGCTTAGGCCGCGGGCTATGGCTGTCCGGTCCCATTGAACTCAAATCCGGAGTAACCTTAAACTTAAGTGCCGACGCAGTACTGAAAGCAGATAATCGAGAAAAGATGTTTGTTGATGCTTATATCGGACGTCCAACTGCGCCCAATGAAGCCTTTATTTGGGCCAATGATGCGCAGAATATTGCTCTCATTGGCTCTGGCACAATTGACGGTAGCGGCGCTGAATACTGGTGGGAAGATGCTCTTGCACTCCGTCAGGCCGTCAAGGCGGGCGATACTGCACAATTTGAAGCTAAATACCCCGGCGTGAAGCTTGCAAACGGCATGCCTCGTCCATGGCTGATTGAGTTTAATGCAGTAGAGAATGCAATGGTCTACGGCGTGACTCTGACTAATTCCCCCATGTGGAATTTAGTCATCCGTAACAGCCGCAACGTACTAGTGGATGGACTTAAAGTCAAATCCCCTGAAGAATCGCCCAATACCGACGGCATTGATATTGTGTCCTCGCAGCGTGTACATGTTAAGAATGCCTTTATTCACACCGGTGATGACAATATTGCCATAAAATCCGGCGTAGAACAGAACGGAGCTGCGCCATCTGCAGACATCTTAATTGAAGACAGTATCATGGACGTCGGTCACGGCATCTCTATTGGCTCTGAGACCGCCAACGGCATCGGCGCGGTTACAGTGCGCAATGTAAGCTTTAAGCAAGGCGAAAACGGAGTACGCATTAAGTCAGCGCGCGATCGCGGCAATAACATTGGCCCGCTGACTGTAGAAAATGTCACCATGGACGGCGTGGCGACGCCGGTATTGGTTACTCTGTCCTATGCCGGACAGCCAGGGGCCTCAGGCCTCGGCCTTACGGAAGAAATTCCGGAGCAAAATGTTACCTCGTATACGCCTAAGGTCAAAGGCGTTACGGTGCGCAATCTTAAGGCCACCGGTGCCAATATCGCAGCACTGCTCAACGGCCTGCCAGAGTCTCCGGTGCAAGAGGTTCTGTTTGAGCATGTGGATATTGACAGCAAGCTTGGCGTACAGGCACGTTATGTTGAAGGCACCTTCATTAATACTAAAGTTCAGGCCAGCGAAGGCGACTACTTAGTGCGCGGCCCGCATAGTCTAATTAAGGAAGCCCGCTAAAGCTTACCTTTGGTCACAGATTTTCACAGCAGCTGACCTTGCCTGGCTGCAAGGTCAGTTTATCCTAACTTAGCGCAAGTTTTTCTCATCTCACAGCAATCCTTTGCCTCATGTGCTATCTTTAGCGCGTTTTCACCTGCTTGGAATAAATGCTTATGACCGCAGAATTTGACCGTCCGACTAAGGATGAATCGTTTATGGAAATTGCGCAGGCTGTATCCATGCGCTCAACTTGCATTCGCCGCCGCTATGGAGCCGTCATTGTGTCCAAAGACGGCCGTATTGTCGCCACCGGCTATAATGGAGCACCGCGCCATCGCGCCAACTGCTCAGACTTAGGCTCCTGCCTACGTGAGGAATTGAAAATTAAACCCGGCACCCATTACGAATTGTGCCGTGCAGTACATGCTGAGGCTAATGCCATAATTAACGGAAATCCGCTTGATGTCGCCGGCGGCACGCTGTATTTAGCAGGTACCGAGGTAAAAAGCGGCAAACCGACTAAAAGCATGCGCCCCTGCGCAATGTGCGAACGCATGATTTTAAATGCACAGATAGCGCGTGTAGTGCTACGCGATGAAGAGGGACATTTGTTTTCTGTCAATCCCTTAGAATGGGAAGACGATATTATGCAGCGCGCGATTCGCACGCTGTCCCAAGAAAACACCCCAACCCCCGCCGGCAGCTGTGGCGGGTGCTGTGGAGCTTAATCCTCTGGCACTGGATCCGGCCATAATTCGGCCGGACGAGCTTCAATGCGATCAGGATCCCAAGCCCGACGCTCCTGTCTATCAAGTTCACCCAACGCGCTCATCTCCTCAGGAGTCAGCTCAAAGCCGTACAGATCTGCATTACTGATAATGCGTTCAGCGTGCACCGACTTGGGGATAACTATCACCCCGCGTTGGAGATTCCAGCGTAGAATTACTTGTGCTGCACTGACCTTATAATGTTCAGCAATGCTTAAAATACGCGGATCATTAATCAGCAGATGCCCCTGTCCGCCTAAAGGCGAATACGCCTCCAGCGCGACCTTATGCGCTTGACTCCAGCCAAGCAGCACATTTTCCGCATTAGCCGGATGGCACTCGGTTTGATTAACTTGGGGCACCACGCTTGCCCCTGCCGCCTGCAACATCGAAAAATGATGAATTTTAAAATTGGAAACGCCTATAGCGCGGCATAAGCCCTCTTGCTGTAATTTCTCAAGCTCCAGATATGCGCGCTCAAAACCGGCAAACGGCCAGTGCAGCAGATAAAGATCTACATAATCAAGCCCCAAACGCTCTAAAGACTCGATCAGCCCGCGTCGCGCATCTGCATAATCGGTACGCCATAACTTGGTAGTCACAAAGATGTCTTCACGCTTCACTCCGCTATCACGAATACCGCGGCCGACACTCTTTTCATTGCAATAAATGCGTGCCGTATCAATGTGGCGATAACCATACTCAATAGCTGTTCGTACTGCTGAACGTGCTTCCTCTCCGCTTTGAGCGCGAAAAACACCAAGCCCTAACAACGGCATCTGTATTCCATTATTTAGCTCTACGGTCGATTTAATGCTTAACATAAGACTTTTCCTTAATTTATGAAAAGGCAAATCTGCCAAAAGCTCTACTGCTACCTACAATCAGCTCAGCTGTCCTTTAAAGAACTTTGCAATGATTCTATTACGTTAAACCGCTTTAACCAAGCTTTGCTCAGCCAAACCTAAAACAGTTAAAGCTAAGCATCACACCTTGTTTTATGCCTTGTTGAGCGACAAAGATTCCACCAAGCCAAACGCTTAACTTTGTTGCGACATACAGCCAACAAAGCAGATGACGATTATCCAATTGTTTTACAATATAAATTACTATAAACCTGCGGACATTTACGTATTAGGATGTTCTATAAGCGTAAAAGCCTGCGCCAACACACGCTCGTCAGCTCCTAAAGCCGTCATGTGCTCGGATAAAAAGCGCCGATAGGCTCGCGCCCCACGCACCCCGCTAAAAAAGCCCAGCAAATGGCGCGCAAAATGATGCAATGCCACACCCTGCGCACGCAGGGAAGCTGCCAATTCAATAAAGTCTGCCCAACACTCTGCACGGCTGCGCTGCGGCGCACTGCTACCAAAAATATTTCTATCCACTGCCGCAAGTAGATAAGGATTGTCAATAAGCGCCCTCCCCAGCATCACTCCGTCCACAGCTTGCAACTGAGGCTTACATTGTTCCAAGTTGGAAATGCCGCCGTTAATGGTAAAAAAGACCTGCGGGAAAAGCTGCTTTAATTTATACACGCGCGCATAATCGAGCGGCGGGATAGTGCGATTTTCTTTTGGCGACAGCCCACTAAGCCAAGCCTTGCGCGCATGCAAAATAATATGTTTTACCCCTGCCGCAACTAGGCTTTGCACTAAGTTAAGCGTAAACTCCCAGCTATCATCATTATCCACTCCGATACGTGTTTTAACCGTTACCGGGATACTCACCGCACCCTGCATTTCTTGAAAAATATCGCATAAAAGCGGAATATCCTTCATCAAAACTGCGCCAAAAGCCCCCTGCTGCACTTTATCAGACGGGCAACCGGCATTAATGTTGACTGCGCTGTAGCCCATTTGTGCTCCAGTCTTAGCCGCTGCAGCCATTTTTTGGGGGTCGTTACCGCCCAACTGCAGGGTAAGCGGCAATTCAATATCTGAAAATTCAATTAAATGTTGCTTACCATGCACAATGGCATCGGCAGCAATCATTTCAGTATACAGCATAGCGCGTTTACTCAGTACGCGCGCCATAAGACGAAACGAACGAGTGGTCACGTCAACCATCGGGGCGACAGAAAAGCGATCGGCAGTGAAGGCAGCAGGCATGGCTCTTTCCTTTAAGGCAGTCCGCAGATGCGGCATTTTACGAGTACTAACAGACAAAAGGCCCCGCAAATGCAGAGCCTTATATCTTAGTATATGAAAAATAGCGGTTTAATTATTGCTACGCTCTTTTAGTTTACGCGCTAAAGTCTGCAGACGCGTTGGATGAATTGAGTCGGCAATCTGCGTACTGTCTGAACTCATAAAACTCATCTTAGTTAAATTGTCACGCACGATATCGCACAACCAATGCTCAAAGAAGGTCGGTAATCCTACCGTAATGCGAGTGATCTTATCGCGCAATACCTTCAAGTTATCATCGCTTGGATTGCGCAGGAACTGCGCTACATGCCCGCCAATTTCCTTCATCTGCGTGGCGCTAGCACCGCGGGTAGTCGGAGCTAAAGTAGAGAAACGTATCGCATCAAACTTCACATTAGGATCGGCTGTTTCAATTGAGCAGATGCGCACATTGACTCCTGCATCAGCCAGCATTTCCTGCGCGCCGCGAGCGGAGGATAATGCACAGTCTTTGCTGTCCACTAAAATAAGGTGGCTGTCCGTGCCGCGACACATTACATTAAGACCGCCTGCCTGCAGACCCTCGCCTAAAGCTTTGGCATTGCTCACCACGGTTCGCGCATATTCAGCATAAACTGGCTCCTGCATTTCGCGAATTCGCGCCTCAAGAGCAGCGAGCTGTGCAGTCTGCAGACCACTGTGGCCACCGATGTATACCGCGCGATCAATAGCATTGGCAATATTATCGCGGCATAAGATGACGCTGGCCTGAGGTCCCTGCATCGAACCATGGCACGAGAAGGTAACCACATCGGCGTACGGCACCGGTGATGGCAAAGCGCCGCCGGCAATTAAGCCTGCAATCTGAGAAATATCACACCACAAAAGCGCTCCACATTCCTTAGCAATGTCGGAAAATCGCGCATAGTCAATCTGCAGCGGATAATTAATCGGCGACACAATGATCATCTGCGGGCGGCAGGCTTTAGCCTGCTTGCCTATCGCATCCATATCAAGACGTTGCGTCTTGGGATCAATACTGAAGTTAACGAAGCGATACGCTAAAGATTCGGAATTGCAGTGTTCCTTCTTACGAAGGTCAAGTGACATCACAATGTCGCCGCGCTTGGTCAGACTTTGGAACACGCAACGCGAAGCTGCTTCAATAGAAATGGTGCGAATATTGGCATGATCCGCTTTAAAAAGCTCGCAGATGCGTGCTGCGGTTAAGGACTCAAGACCGGCATCAACGCTGTAGCCTGAAACCTTGCTGGTATTAACCAGCACGCTGCCCATAATGGCCGCGCACAGCGGTGAGGTACTGTTTTCATCCGGGATAAAAGACAGCGACAGGCGCTGATGCTCCAGCTCCTTTTCAAAATAAGTATAAAGGTCAGGATCAAAGCCGCGAATGACGTTTAGCGGATTCATAACATTCCTCTGTCTGCATTTTTGGTTATATACTTACTAAAATATATAACAAAAGGTGCTGACTTTACAGCAAAAACCGCATCGGCAGTGTGATTTTGTCAGTCAGTCCACATTTTTTGCGCTACACCGCCAGCAAACGCGCTGCACAGCCATTTTAACGTTAAGTAATCCGCTATCGCTCATGCTATAGAGGAGAAGCTTACCAGCCAAAAGCAGGCGCTATGCTATAGCTATGCCAAAGCGGCTAAACTGAAGCCCTAAAGCTGTCGATCATGCGCTAGACGCAATGCTGAACTTAAGGAAGCCATCATGCAATGTGCCCTTACAATCCCCTGCACTACTATTCCAGCCCTGCTCATCAGCCTGCTGTGTGCAGTTAGTCCACCCACAGCCTTTGCCGCCCAAACGGAAGCGTCGTCTGCTGTACATCCGCTGCCACGCGGTTTTGACGTTGTCGATGAACGGGGACGCGCGCCACAGGGATTTGCACAAAATCTGCAGCAAAATTCATTAAATGCTCTGAAGAACGTTGCAGAAGATGGAGATTTTGCGGTGATTACGGCACAAGTTAAAACAGACCTTGGCCAAGGAGTTTTTGCTATCTGTGATGCGGAAGGACAATGCATGGAAGCGACTTTAAGTCCGCAGGCACAACCGCAAGACCAGACTCTGCAGGCAGGACAGCGTTATCAGATGTGGATCCAAGCAGAGCGCAACCTGCTGTCGCTTAACCTGCAGATTTTAATTTTTCAGCCAATAAATTAGTACAAACCACGACAACTGATGCAGCGGCACTTGCTGCCGCGCACCTTCAGCAGCTCAATTAATGCTTCAATAAAATCACTGAGCGCAATGCGGCTGCTGCCATCAAGGCCGACCGGCAGCACATCTGAAGACAGTTCAAAGCGACCTTTACCGTAGCTGTGCTCATCCAGCACCAAAGGCGGACACAACAAGGTCCAGTTAAACTGAGCCCATTGCTGTAGCTTTTGCAACAATTCTTTGCAACGTTGCGGATCACTCGTGCCGCTAAGACCGTGCACTAAAGGACTGTCCGCTATCAGCACCTGACGTGAGCTATCGGCAAACAATATGCTGCAGTCACCGATGCCGACGTAATAACATGAGGTCTGCTCTAATTTGTCATGCAACACTTCAAGCGGCGTTTGCCCTAGCTTAAAGCTGGCAATCTGCGGAAAACTCAGCGCATCAATCAGTACATGAAAACGCTCCAGTTCTGTCGACTCTAGCTCCTCTGGCTCTTTAATAATAATCGGACCATTGCCGACTAAATCAGCCGGTGTTGAAACAATTGAGGTGACAGCAATGCCGCACTGTTCTGCATGTAGCACAATGCGCCGCCCTAGCGCGCTGTTGGCACCTAACACTGCAGCTTTCATAGCTAAGCCCGCGTACCGCCGACGCGCAGCCAATGCTCAAAGCACTTATTGCGATGCCACTCTAAGTACTCACGCTTGGGCCACTTATCCTTATCCTGCGGCAAAGTCAACTTGGTTCCGTCAAAACGCATGTATTCCTTAGCACCGACTGTTTCTACGCTCTTTGAAACTTTAACCAAAATGCTTTCGGCATCTTGATAGCACAAAGTAATGTAGCCTTCTGAGAACAATCGATGCAAATCGCAACGCATTAAAATACCGTTCTGCACGCTTTGAAAAGTATTGTTGTAACAAGGCTGAATATTGGTAACATCAAGCAGAGGCATCGCTGCAGAACCGGTAATCGCGCACTTAAAGTCGTAAGCGGCCATCACTGCAGCATAAAATCCGTCAATGTCCGAATGCTCAACCTGCTTGGCTGCAAGATAATAGATACCGCGCCAATCAGAGCTGTACTCATCGGTATGTAGCCCGGCACGGCGATCGCGCAACAGGCGCTGTAAATAGCGCCCTAAAGGATCGTTTAACGATAAGATGAAACGGCTATCAGCATTATCAAAGTCTGGTTTAAACTCATCTGGCACCATTAAAGTTTCGCGACGCGAAAAAATAAAGGTACCAAACAGAATAGTTGACATTAGCGGACTGTGCTCATTGCCGCCCTGTCGTTCAATTTCCGCAAGAAAATCCTCATAACTGCTTTGGCCGTTGCGCACCCCGAAGCAACCCCACGCTTCCTTAGCCTGTAACTCGCGCCAGCTGACAAAATAGCCACCGCCGACAATGATGTGGTGCCCGCCTTCCTGCATCACATAAATCACCAACGTACCTGGCTTTACGTGTACCAATTGCGGATCTGGATCTTTAGTCTTTAAAGTCCAGAAATTCGTTGCACTAGACCCGGCAGAGATGTATTCACTTTTAACGATGCTGTACCAGCGGTGCTGCACACGGCAGACTAAAATTTCATCTGACTGAAGCATCTTGGCTCCTCATTCAATATTCCTGTCATCATCTTAAAGCAAATTTGTAGCAAAAAGTGCGAGTATCACCGCAAATGTATGGAAGGCTCCGCGCTTATGCAAAAAAAAGCACAGTTGCATAAAACATCAGATCTTTTTTAAAATGCGCTTAAGATCACAAAGTTAAGAAAAACCCTGTATTTTGCTACTTTTCAGGTTTAAGACCAAAAGTAGCATATCAAATAAATTTTATTGTTAAAAATATGATTTATATATTTTTAACCTTATTTTTTAGATGATGAAAACGTTTACAATAAGTATTTATTTACTATCATTTAATAATAATAGAAATAACCACCCCTAAGTATAGCTAAAATAAAACTTTTACTGAAATAAACTATTTAATATTAGATTGATTAGCATTGTGCACCGCAGTATAACTAGCGCACCTAAGTTACGACTTAGGAGCAATGTGTTGTTTTGTTACTTTCTGTGAGGGTTTATGGATAACATAACACAGGGATTGAGTACCATTGACTACGTCATCTTTGGTATCTACGTCCTTATCATTATCGGCGTAGGCCTCGCGGTGTCCCGCAAAAATAAGCAGAGCACTGAAGGCTACTTTCTTGCCGGCAAATCGCTGCCGTGGTGGGCGGTAGGCGCATCATTAATTGCTGCCAACATTTCCGCCGAACAGTTCATCGGCATGTCCGGTTCTGGCTTCTCCATCGGCCTAGGTATTGCTTCCTATGAATGGATGGCTGCCATCACCTTAATTCTAGTCGGCAAATACTTCCTACCGATTTTTATTGAGAAAGGCATCTATACCATTCCGGAATTCGTAGAAAAGCGCTTTAACCGCACTTTAAAGACCATTCTGGCCATTTTCTGGATCTGCCTGTACATCTTCGTGAACCTGACTTCTGTGCTGTACTTAGGCGGCCTGGCCTTAGAGACCATTTTAGGCATCCCGATGATGTATACCATTATTGGCCTTGCCATCTTTGCATTGGTATACTCGGTCTACGGCGGTCTGTCGGCTGTAGTATGGACTGACGTGATTCAAGTCGCTGTACTGGTGTTAGGCGGCTTTGCTACCACCTATCTCGCCGTGTCATTCATCGGTCAGGGCGACGGCTTCTTCAGCGGCATGGGTAACCTGATTGATGCCGCACCGGATCACTTCAAGATGATCTTAGATAAGGACAATCCTCAGTTCATGAACCTGCCGGGTATTGCTGTGCTCATCGGTGGTCTGTGGGTAGCCAACTTATATTACTGGGGCTTTAATCAGTACATCATTCAGCGTACCTTTGCTTCTAAGTCCGTTTTCGAGGCACAGAAAGGCTTAGTGTTTGCCGCTTACTTAAAGCTCATTATTCCTTTCTTAGTAGTGATTCCGGGCATTGCCGCCTTCGTCATCGTCAACGATCCGACATTAATGTCGCAGTTAGGCGCTGCTGCCAACAACTTCATGCCAAGTCTCGACCACGCTGACCGTGCCTACCCGTGGCTGACTCAGTTCCTGCCGGCTGGTGTTAAGGGCTTAGTATTCGCCGCCTTAGCTGCAGCAATCGTGTCCTCTTTAGCCTCAATGCTCAACTCCACTGCCACCATCTTCACCTTAGACATTTACAAGGAATACCTTGATAAGGATGCATCTGACTACAAGCTGGTTAACATCGGCCGTCTGACCGCGATCGTTGCTTTAGTCATCGCTGTGTTCTTAGCTCCGATGTTAGGTGCAATTGACCAGGCCTTCCAGTTCATTCAGGAATACACCGGCTTAGTCTCCCCGGGCATTCTCGCAGTGTTCATGTTAGGTCTGTTCTGGAAGAAGACCACCACCTTTGGTGCTACCATCGGCGTGCTGTTATCCATTCCTATCGCGCTGCTGCTCAAGTTCCTGCCGCTGCAGATGCCGTTCATGGATCAGATGATGTATACCTTCATCCTGACCGTGGCTATCATCGGCTTTGTGTCGCTGAGCACTTCTGAGAATGACGATGACCCGAAGGGTATCCCGCTTACCAAGAAGATCTTCGCGACCTCAACTGCCTTCAAGGTTGGTAGCTACGTGGCCTGCTTAATTACTGCGGCCCTGTACGCAGCCTTCTGGTAATCGATAGTAAAATTCAGGCATGCAGGGCCGAGTGCCCTGTTGTTGGCACAAAGATCTTGCAGCTGTAGCAAGTTTGCAGGATCTTTTTTATTATCCTAAACTAGACAATATGAGTGACCCCCTACTGATGTAAAAATCGTGGATTTACCCTATACTTGAAAAGGTTAAACATTATTTTCAAATGAGGGGATTACCTCATTACACAGGAGTGAGTCACCATGAACTGAATAATCTAAGTTGGCCTTGATGTTCATAGCTCAACCTTCAGCGCATGCGCTGCCGAGCTTCACGGCAACGAAATTGCCTACTTTGCTGAAACTAAGCTTGGCGCTAGCGCTAAAGATGTACATAATTACCTTAAAAATCTCAAGAAAAAGCATAACGGCGACTGCGAGTTTGTCATCGGCTACGAGGCCGGATGTCTTGGATTTAGCCTGTACATTGCACTGCGGGACATCGGTATCGAATGCAAGATTTTATCTCCAACCACCATGGCCGTGAGGAAGGGAGGCAAGCGCGTCAAAACCGACACCCGTGACGCTAGGGATATTGCCACTAATCTAGCTTACGGCACCTGTTCATTTGTGCATGTTCCCCCCGCTGAAGACTGCGCAGTGAGGGATTACATCAGGATGCGCAACGACCACCGGCAGATGCTCAAAAGACTTAAGCAGCAAATCAGTGCACTAGCGCTTCGTCACGGCTTTCACTACGAGAATACTAAATGGAGTGCAGTACATATTAAGCAATTGAGTGTGCTTACGCTTTCTGATTTGGAGCGTGAACCCCTTAGCGAGTACCTAGCCACCATGCAGATGCTAAGCGCCAAAATCAAAGCATTCGATGAGCGCCTTGAGGAGCTGTCACATAAGCTGGCCTACGCAGTCCGCGTGTTGCAGCCGACTTGTTTGTGCGGCATTACCCGCAAGCGCGCCACAAGCATCATAACAGAGGTAAGCGACTTTAAGCGCTTTCCCAAACCGGCCAGCTTTGCCGCTTTCGTTGGCCTTAGCCCTGGAGAGGACTCGAGCGGAGAAACAGTGTGCCGCACTCCGATAACCAAAGCAGGGAATACGCATGTGCGATTGGAGTTGGTTGAAGCGGCGCAGAGTATTTGCCGCGGGCGCGTAGGCCACAAGAGCAAGGCCCTTGCTGCGCGGCAAAAAGGCAATGACAGCAAAGTCATTGCCTATGCCGATAAGACAACGAAAGACTGCGTCGAAAGTACTATCGCATGATACAGCCCGGCAAATCACGCAACGTTGCAGTGACGGCTGTGGCGCGCGAGCTTAGCTGTTTTATCTGCGGCAGGATGAAGGACTTTGCGCCCGCTGCGGCCGCAGCGTAGATCTAGGAGATACTATAGGGATCTGTGGTTTTAGGGGGTATCGGAAGATTTTTTAGCAGCCTTTAAGGGGGCATTCGGTTGAGCTATCCGCGTTACTGCTATGATGGCGTCATTATTGACGATCCTCGTGTACAGACGGCGGAGCTCACGGCGAAACCATTGGCCTAGAGGTAACCAACCCTCGAATATCAGAGTGGTCAAGCCCCGTGCAATGCCCCCCAAAGGAACGCTAAAAAATCTTCCCAATACCCCCTTGACAGAGGGGGCACTCATATCAG
>CALXOV010000046.1 GCA_944390105.1 uncultured Succinivibrionaceae bacterium | reverse complement strand
GTGCACATTTTATAGAAAATTTTCCAGCTGTCAAATATTTTTTACAAAATTTTTAAAAATAATTGCGCCGGGATCTTCAATACTACTAAAACTTCACTCACAAATATGTGATTTATCTCACATTTTTGCAACATCGCCGCCATATAAAAGCGCGCTATTTTTTTTCATGCCTACGCTTGGCGCTGCCTTAAGCTACCCGGGCACTCGTGGCACCAAGCGCTTAACTGCAGATGAGAGCCGACAACTTTCTTATACCGCATCCGCCGACAGTAACGCTGCGGGCACCGCAGACTTTAGCCTGCGATGCCCGCCACCTAGCCGCCTTTAGTTTAGCGACCACTATCTTACTTAACACGATCTACGCGTCATTTAGTTTAAGCTTCGCGACAGCTAAGCTCACCGGACGCGCTTAAATCCAGTTCATAACGCTTGCCCGGCAACAGTTTACCTGCCAGTACCAGCTTGGATAACGGATCTTCAATTGAGTTCTGGATCGCGCGACGCAGCGGACGGGCACCATAGACCGGATCAAAGCCGATATCTGCCAGCGATCCGACTAAGTGATCCGACAGCGTTACCTCGTAGCCGTTAGCCGCCAAGCGCTCCGTCAAGGTATGTAGCTGAATGCGCGCAATTGCCTTAATGTTCTCGCGACTTAACGGATGGAATACCACCGTCTCATCCACACGATTTAAAAACTCTGGCTTAAAGTGCTGACTTAAAATCTGCATCAGCTTGTCCTTCATCGCCGCATAGTCTGATTTACCGCTCTCCTCCTGAATCATGCTCGAGCCTAAATTCGAGGTCATGATGATCACCGTGTTCTTAAAGTCCACCGTGCGCCCCTGACCATCGGTTAGACGACCGTCATCGAGCACCTGCAGCAGGATATTGAACACATCCGGATGCGCCTTTTCAATTTCATCAAGCAAAATCACCGAATACGGACGGCGTCTTACCGCTTCAGTTAAATAACCGCCTTGCTCGTAGCCGACATACCCCGGAGGGGCACCGACCAAGCGCGACACCGCAAATTTCTCCATAAACTCAGACATGTCGATGCGCACCATGGCTTTTTCCGTATCAAACAGAAACTCGGCTACCGCCTTGCACAGCTCGGTCTTGCCTACACCAGTCGGTCCTAAGAACATAAAAGATCCAATCGGACGATTGGGATCGGCAAGCCCCGCACGGCTACGGCGAATTGCGTTTGCAATTGCACTGACCGCTTCATCTTGGCCAATCACGCGCTCATGGAGCTTATCTTCCATGTGCATCAGCTTAGCGCGCTCACCTTCAAGCATCTTCGCTACCGGAATGCCGGTGGCTTTGGAGACCACTTCTGCGATCTCAGTCTCAGTGACTTTATTTTTCACCAAGCTGGTCTGTGCGGTTTCGTTCTTGCTGGCCTGTTCAATTTTCTTTTGCAGATCGGGGATCACGCCGTACTGCAGTTCACTCATACGCGCTAAGTCGCCATTGCGCTTGGCCACCTCAAACTCATGCCGCGCATTGTCAAGTTCAACCTTAAAGTGCTGTGTGCCTTCAAGCGTCAGTTTCTCGTGCTTCCAGATCTCATCGAGCCGTGCATATTCCTGCTCGCTCTCTTTAATTTCCTCATCTAAAGCGGCTAAACGCTTGAGGCTGGCTTCATCAGTTTCCTTTGCCACGGCCTGCCGCTCCATCTTGAGCTGGATCAGCTTATGATCGAGGCGATCAAGCGGCTCGGGTTTAGAGTCAATCTGCAAACGAATTGAGGCTGCAGCTTCATCAATCAAATCAATAGCCTTATCCGGCAGCTGACGATCGCTGATATAGCGATTGGACAGCGTAGCCGCCGCCACAATGGCAGGGTCGGTGATCTGCACATGATGATGAATCTCGTAACGTTCCTTTAAGCCGCGCAAAATGGCGATGGTATTTTCCACTGATGGCTCATCGACCAGCACTTTCTGGAAACGACGCTCTAAGGCCGCATCCTTTTCAATGTACTGCCGATACTCATCTAGGGTGGTAGCACCGACGCAATGCAGTTCGCCACGCGCCAGCGCCGGCTTTAACATATTGCCGGCATCCATCGAGCCTTCACTCTTACCCGCGCCTACCATGGTGTGCAGCTCATCAATAAACAGGATGACCTTGCCCTCTTCCTTGGCCAGCTCATTGAGCACTCCCTTCAAGCGCTCTTCAAACTCGCCACGGTACTTTGCACCGGCAATTAAAGCGCCTAAATCCAGCGACAGTACGCGTTTATTGCGAAGACCTTCCGGCACTTCACCTTTAACAATGCGCTGGGCTAAGCCCTCAACGATAGCGGTCTTACCGACCCCCGGCTCACCGATGAGCACCGGGTTATTCTTGGTACGGCGCTGCAGCACCTGCATAGTGCGGCGAATTTCTTCATCACGCCCTATCACCGGATCGAGCTTACCTGCCTCGGCACGCTCCGTTAAATCAATGGTGTATTTCTTCAAAGCACCGCGCGCATTTTCCGCATTCTCATCATTGACATTCTGCCCAGCGCGCACGGTCTTTAAAGCCTCAAGCAGCTTCTGCCTAGTGACATTGCACTTTTGCAGAATCTGCTTTAATTCACCGTCGCTTTCCAAAGCTGCGAGCACAAACATCTCCGAAGAGATGTAAGCATCCTTATTCTGCTGTGCCAGCTTATCGCATAAGTTTAAAACCCGTCCTGTCTGCGGCGACAGCTGTAGATCGCCGCCAACCCCCTTGACCTGCGGCAGTTTATCGACTGCCTCGTCCACTAAGAGCTTTACGGCCTGCGGATCGGATCCGGCCAGCGTCAGCAGCGGCCGAACCGAACCGTCCTCCTGCGCCAGCAGCGCCGCCATAATGTGCACCGGTTCAATGAACTGATTGTCATGGCCGACGGCCAGCGACTGTGCGTCCGAAAGCGCTTCTTGGAACTTAACCGTAAATCTATCTAAACGCATCCCTTCCCTCCACAAATGAAATCTGTTCGTATCATCTGTCTTTCGTTCTTTACTATGGTGAAAGATGGGGATGCGATCGCTTTTTTTAAAGGGATAGCTTAAACAAAAAGCGACAAATCAATGAGATGTATGCCTTGCCGCTTAACGTGCTACAGACAACCCTGCCGACAGCTTGCACTTTTGACTTTAGAAAACCGCCGTTAATTTGACAGCAAAGCTGCACTGTCCATAAGCAACGGCACCGCTTGAGCTAAAAAGCAAAGTTTTAGCATGGTCTGCCGGCAGCACAGCGCCGCCAGCAGACGCGTTCTAGGCGGCGCGCTTGACAATAACCGAGGCCATGCGGCCGGTCACGCCGTCACGCCGATAGGAGTAAAAAAGCTCAGACTCGGTGAAAGTATCAAAGCACGCCGCACTGATTTCTTGCACCCCTGCCGCCTCCAGCTGCAGACGCGTCAGTGCATACAAATCAGCCAACAGGCGATCTCCTTGCCCCGGGACAAAACATTTTGCCGCGCGCGGATCAAGCTTGACGAAGGCCGCTTTGACCTCAGGCCCCACCTCAAAGGACTGCGGGCCAATGGCCGGTCCCATCCACGCGCAAATATGTTCAGCCCCTAAAGCCCGCAGCGCCGTTAGCGCTGGGGCAATAATGCCGCCACTTAGGCTGCGCCATCCGCAGTGCACGGCACCGATAGCGGTGCCAGCATCATCGGCCAGCAACAGCGGCAGACAATCGGCGGTCTGCACGCACAAAGCCACGTTGTTAAGCGCTGTCACCATGCCATCGCATACCCCAGGATCCTGCGAGGCATCGGTGATAGTCACTACCTTGCAGCCATGCTCCTGCTGCATAAACTTTACCTGCGGAGTATCCAGCAACAGCGCCAAGCGCAGGCGATTGTGCGCCACCGTCGCCGCATCATCTCCACTGTTAGGCCCGAGATTAAATGAAGCGTACGCTCCGCTGCTGCTACCGCCATGCCGCGTGGTTTGAAACGCTACAACCGGCGGCGCAAAGCAATGAATCTGCATTAAGCCTAGCTTATGTTCCTGCATGATCTTCCCCATCCTGACGCAAAAGATCCATCAGCGCGGTCATGTCTGCAGGCAGCGGCGCATCAAAATGCAGCTCTTCCTTGGTAATAGGGTGAACTAATTCCAAATGTACCGCATGCAGTGCCTGATGATTAAAGGCTCGCAGCGCCTGCACTAACTCAGCAGTCGCTTTAGGCAAATGCTTGGGACGTCGCCCGCCGTACTGTGGATCGCCCAACAGTGGATGGCCGATGTTGGCCATGTGCACGCGGATCTGATGCGTGCGTCCTGTCTCAAGGCGCAGCCGAATGCGCGTGTGCGCCCGATAGCGCTCCATCACGCGATAGTGCGTAACCGCCTCGCGGCCCATACCGTCTGGAACCACTGCCATGCGAGTACGATTGTATGGATCGCGCGCGATATCTCCCTCCACCGTGCCGCCTCCCGTCAGTAAACCTTCAACAATCGCTTCGTACTCGCGCACGACCTCATGTTTGGCAATCGCTTTAGTAAGACGCTGCTGCGCTTTGGCGCTAAGCGCTACCACCATAAGCCCGGAGGTATCTTTATCTAGGCGATGCACAATTCCAGCACGCGGCAGTACAGCCGTCTGCGGAAAATGATAGAGCAGTGCATTCATCACTGTGCCGTCTTTTATCCCCGCCCCCGGATGCACCACAAAATTAATGGGCTTATTAATAACTAGGATATCTGCATCTTGATGTACAACATCAAGCGGTAGATCCTGCGGCAGTGCAGTCAAATTTTCTGCCTCAGGTAGCTGCAGCGTAAGTTCTTGCCCGGCGCTGAGCTTAAATGAAGGCTTAGTGATAACCTGCCCTGCCACCTGCACCGCCCCTGCAGCAATACATTCCTGCAGGGAGCTGCGCGACTGATCTGGAACTAAGCGCGCCAGCGCTGCATCCAGCCTTTTGCCGTGACAACTGTCATCTGCGGTTAATGTCAAGGTCTGCACTCGGCCTGTTCCTCCTTATGAATCGATGCCGCTGCCGATCAAACAGCAAAAGAGATGAAAACCGGCGGCAGAAAAATGTACAATGGACAAGGTTAACAGTTTTTTAGAAATGACTGGAGCTTTTTTAGATGTTTAAGTTCGCAGCACCCCTCGTCTTTGCCTGTGCACTGCTGTCAGCAGCTTGCTCATCCAATTATAACAAGGATGAAGTGCCTGACATTTCCCCTGATGCGCTCTACCTGCAGGCACAGACTGCCATGACCTCGGGTGATTACTACACCGCGCGGCAGTACCTTGAAGCCATTGACTCACGTTATCCTTTTGGCGAACTTGCCGATCAGGTACAGCTTGATCTCATCTATGTTTACTACAAGACTCGTGAAAGTGCGTTAACTACGGCCCAGATTAACCGCTTCTTGCGTTTAAGCCCGACCAGCCCGCACATTGATTACGTGATGTACATGAAAGGCCTGAATGAAATGCAGATGCGCTCGGACATTCTGCAGGATTTCCTCGGATTAAATCGCTCGCAGAAAGATCCGACCCATTACTACGAGGCCTTTAATACCTTCAAGGAAATGGTGGAAACCTACCCCAACAGCGAGTATGCCGCCGATGCTTACAAGCGCATGATATACATTCAGCAGCAGTTAGCTGAGCGCGAGTACAAGATTGCCTCCTTCTACTACGACAAGCAGGCTTATGTTTCGGCTATCCGCCACTGCCAAAACATCATCTACTCCTATCGCAATACTTCATATCTGCAGGATGCCCTTGAGCTGATGGCCACTTGCTACCGCGATTTAGGCTTAGAGCTGCCGGCGGAGAATACCGAAAAAGTTGAGCAGGCCTCATATGCCGCGCGTTAACCTGCAGCTTATCTGCGCATAACGCGGAGCACCGCACTGTGTGCCTTAACGATTAATAACAGCTTTAGGCAGCTTTGATAGCTGCCTTAGCTTTGTATGTTGACGCTGGCGGCTGATGCCGCCAGCGCCTTCCCCAAGGATGTACCATGGTTCCTTTTAAATACGACCCGCCTCTCGTGCCCTTTTTAGATGTGCTGTACGCTGATGCGGCCATCATGGTAGTGCATAAGCCATCAGGTCTGCTGTCTGTACCCGGGCGCTTAGCGCAATACCATGACAGCGTACTAGCACGCATACGCTCCAGCTGTCCGGATGCGCAGGCGGTGCATCGTCTGGATTTAGGCACTTCCGGCGTGCTGGTGGTCGGACTTAACAAGGAGGCAATCTCGAACCTTGGCAAACAGTTCATGCAGCGAGAAACCACCAAAGTCTACCTCGCTGAAGCCGCTGGACTGATGGAGGGCAGCGGGCATATTGATCTGCCGCTGCGCACTGATTGGGAAAACCGCCCGTATCAAATTGTAGACTTTACGCAGGGGCGTCCGGCGCAGACTGATTATGAAGTCATCGGCATCAATTTGCAGCGCCACACCAGCCTAGTACGGCTCTACCCTAAAACAGGGCGTTCGCATCAGCTGCGCGTGCATTTAAAGGAGCTCGGGCACCCCATCTTGGGCGATCATCTGTACGCCCCGCCTGAAGTTTTTGCCGCCTCACCGCGACTAAATCTGCATGCGCAATATCTGTGTTTTCGTCATCCCATAACCCACGCGGTCATGGAATTTGCCTGCAGCGCCGACTTTATTGAGCGCTTCTGGGCCGAAGGCGGGATGGCGGCTTAGGCAAAGTTCCGCCGCCCTTGCTGCGCTGAACATCTGAGCTTAACCCCTAGCGGTCAGCAAAACTCGAACTTGCTGCTAATCCACGCATAAGCAGTATCTGCCATGCAAGCAGTTATGATGACAGCTCTTGCCGCCGGACTTAATCATTACGCCCGGCGCACAATAATCCCCTGCTGCATGCCGGGGTCATGATTCACTTCTTTTCCATAGATCAATTAAGTTATTAAGCATATATATATATATATATATATAATTATTCTAATCTGCTTTGATATTTAATCATATTATTCATATATCTTTATTTTTATTAAAATACATGAAATAATAATAATATTCCGTTGTTTCTTTTATTTATCAAAGCATTATGCCAATCCTCAAGGATACGCTCTGCGCCAAATTGCGGGAGTACGGGATCAAAGTCTATCCCCATGTCAATCTGGCCGGCAGCCTGTATTACAAAGCACCCGCGCTCATTTACAGTAAATGCTCTTTATCCTGCTGTGCCTTAGGAGCATATTCGTATGTCAATGCCAACAGCAGCTTAGCGCTTTGTACTATCGGCAATTACAGCTCTTTAGCAAGTCACCTCGATTTGGGCCTGCCACGCCATCTCACCACCAACGCATCGACATCCTCAGTTTTTTATACTGAAGATGAATTTATGCTCCAGTGGATTGGTAAGCCGCTACTTGATCGCACTGAGACAGCTCGCCCTATAATCAACATCGGCCATGACTGCTGGATTGGAGCACATACTGTAATTCCGGCAGAACGTCCGCTTACTATCGGTACCGGCGCGATTGTCGCTGCCGGATCGGTAGTAACTCGCGATATCCCCGCATACTGCGTTGCTGCAGGCAATCCTGCACGCATTATCAAAGCCCGCTTTAAGGACGAACTCTGCGCCGATCTGCTGACCTGCCGCTGGTATGAGTACGACATCCCCAAATTTATGGTCAATCATCCTTTAAATTTAAATGACGCATCTGCCTTTGTGCGAGAGTTCCTTGCCCACAAAGACTCCATTCCCAAACTTGACAACGCTTATACCTGCCTGACTAACATCCGCGCCAATCAAGTCGATTTCGCCCGCAATAAGCGTTTCCTGCAGTAAGGATGCAACTTATGAATAAAGCTCCTTATAAGCCAACTAACTCTATGTTAAGTAAATAAAAATGGTTTTCTCCGATCTTGCTTTTATATTTTTCCTGCTGCCGGTCTTTATCATCATTGACTTTCTGCTGCGCAGGCACTGTTCAGCACGCAATTTAGTGCTGATTGCGATAAGTCTGATTTTTTACAGTTACGATGGCTCAGGGTCATTAATTATTCTAATTGCTTATGGCATCTTAAATTATCTTTATTCTATGCTGCTATCCCGCAGCAGCCAACAGGATACCAATACCAAGCGCAAACTGATCCTTGCCCTCGGCATCGCTGGCAATTTAGCCGGGCTGTGTTATTACAAGTACGCGTTTTGGCTTATCAGCTTGCTGCCGTGGAATGTACACTTAGGTAGTGCCCCGAACCTTCCTTTGGGCATCAGCTTTTTTACCTTTCATGCCATCAGCTATTTAGTTGACCTCTACTCCGGCCGAATCGCAAGCCGTCCAACCGTACTGCAATTTCTTACCTATTTCTTCATGTTCCCGCATCTAGTGGCCGGGCCAATCGTACGCTTTGAGCACGTTGCGCAGGAACTACGGACACGCACCTACAGCTCAGCGCAATTTAGCTACGGCATGTGGCGTTTCATACTCGGCATCAACAAAAAAGTGTTGATTGCCAACAGCGTAGCGCCAATTGCCGATTTCACTTTTAAACTGAATTTAGATGCTCTGTCCTCAAGTGACCTGATCTTAGGGGCACTGGCCTATACCTTGCAGATTTATTTTGACTTCTCTGCCTACTCCGACATGGCGATCGGATTAGCCGCTATGGCCGGTTTTAAATTCCATGAAAACTTTAACGCCCCCTATCAAGCCGATTCCATCCGCAATTTATGGCAGCGCTGGCATATCTCATTGTCAACTTGGCTGAAAAATTATGTTTATATTCCCTTAGGCGGCTCACGAGTAAAGACAGGCAAAATCTACCGCAATCTGCTGATTGTATTTGTGCTGTGCGGCCTGTGGCACGGCGCTAATGCAACTTTCCTGATCTGGGGCCTATACCATGGCGCTTTTTTAATTTTAGAACGTACCGCCTTCGGCTCTTTCCTCGCAAAATGGCCCAGTCTTTTAAAGCGCACCTACGTTTTTATCGTCGTGCTATTTGGCTGGATCTTTTTTCGCGCCGAAAGCCTGGATCAGGCGGTAGCCTACATCTGTGCGATGCTGAATTTCAGCCGTGACGGCCATTTTTTTGACCTGACCATCGGACTGTACAATTATGCCGCGCTGATTATCGGCTTGCTGATAGCCCTTTATACGCCGCAAGCCTTCAAGGCTATTCCATCGCAAGACGGGCGCATAGCGCAAAGCTCGTATGCGTTAAATGCCGTCTTACTGTTCTTGTCCATTGCGGTGCTGTATTTAGGCTCGCGCAATCCTTTCATTTATTTTAACTTCTAGGAGTAACTGCCATGAAATCTAACGCCAATGCTCCTAAAATCATCACCATTTTACTAGTGTGCTTATTCTGCATAGTGCCTGTAGCAGGAATAGTACTAACACCGTCAAATACCGTCCTATTAACCGAGCGGCGCATGGTAACCCCACTGCCACAGACCTTTAACCGCTACATTGTCAGCGGACTTGGCAACTTTATTAAGGATCGTTTGCTGCTGCGGGCAGATCTCTTGCCGCAGATCTATCCTAACTTTGTACGCAACTTCCGCGCCTATGACCTGAACAATACTACGCCAGTAAAAGGCAGCGGAGGCTTCTGGTTCTGCGGCGATAATTGGAATTATCCGATAGCACAGCACACTGCGCCGGTAAACGTTAATATCTTTCTTCCATTGTGGGAAAAATTTGCGCAACAGCTTAACTACATTAAGGAAAAAACCAAGCTGCCACTGAAAATACTTATGCCTGCAGATAAACACGGCATTTACAGCGAATACCTTCCGCCGTTACCCGGCGCTGGACAATACCGCTTTGCCAATGTTTTTAAAACTTGGGCTGCCCAGCGCGGAATTGATCTGTACGATGCCTACGACGACATGCGGCTAGCTAAATCCAAAGGGTTTACCCACTATCATCAAGACACACACTGGACAAGCCTTGGGGCGTATTATGCTTATTTGGGCTTCATGCGCTCCATCGGCGCCCAAGGCATGAACGTTATTATGAGCCCACCCACTGAAGTGTATCGCCAGAATGCTGACTTAATGTACTGCGATGTCGGCGATCCGGGGGCAGATTTCTATACTCCGATCCCGACTACGCCACTTAAAGTTACCGCATATGCAACCAAACCGCAGTCCGAGCCATATACCATAACCTCGCTTAAGCGCATCTCCAATGAACGCTTCGTCAACACTGTATTTGAAAATCCTGCGGCGCCGTATCCACAAACAGTACTGCTGATAGGCGATTCAACCTCAGAGGCCATTACGCCTTTCTTTTTTATGACCTTTAAAAAAGTAGTAAGCACTGAAGTCAATACACCTTTAGATGAATACATACAGCTAAGCAAGCAATTCTCTGCCGATTTTATTGTGTTCATGCGCATTGAACGCTGCCTGACTACGATTGCACGCAATGACTTAATAGCAAAGCAACCCTAAACCTACCACTTCCACATGCCTGCTCATTGCTCAAAGCAGGCATCTGGTTCAGATTTAATACTCTAATTTCACTAATATATCACTCGTGTTTTACCTTTTTTATCAAAATCAGCCTCCCATATCTTTAGCCCAATAGTGCGATTTTTCTGCCCAAAATGGGCAGATTTTGCTTGCCGACTTTTTCCTAAATCTTGATTAGGGTGTGAAACAAGCCTTTAGTGAAGGAGTCGTTTATGCAAGTTAAACAATTTATAAGCTACGCCTATACCCAAGCTAGGCGTTTGCTGCCAGCCAAGTTGGTATTGTCCCAAACAGCGCAGCCGTCAGCTGATATCAAAGCTACGCCCTACTTATTTCCCTGCGATGAAACTTTAGAACAGGTGCCGACGCTCTCGGCCTTATGCGCTTATGCCGAACATGAAGCAACCGAAACTTTAAGGCGGCAAACCAACATCCTGCTACAGCATAGCCTTGCTCAGCTGCAAGCCCATGCCGCTGTAGTGCCACCCGAGCTCAAACTGCCCGATCTGCAGATTACGGATGTTATTAATAGCAGGTATCTGTTTACCATCACTGAGCACAGCGCATACTGCTATCTGCCGGCAAGTGCACGCTTCTGCCTCAGCCGCTGCCGCGACTTACTGCTAGCTTTGCGTAAGGCTCTGCCATGCAGCGACGAGTACTTTGATACAGCACTGATGCCGCCTATCTGTAGTTTAGCGCAGAACGTGCTGATACTCCCTGCGTCTGAAGGCTTCCATGATGCTTGTGCCTGCGGTCTGCTGCGTCATTCGTTGCTGACTGCCGTTAATGCTGTCGCAAAATTAAAGCAGCGCGGACTCCCCGAACAGACGCAAATGCTATCTTTTTGCGTCAACTTAGTGCTGCAAGCGCTGTGTCATGACATCGGTAAGGTAGTAACTGATGTCACTATAAGCACGGATACAGGACAGCATTTTGATCCGTCTGCCATGACACTACAGCAGTTTGTCGTCCGCAGCGCAAGCAAACTCATCTACGTTGATTTTAAGCGCGGCAGACTTATCGCCCACCGTGCCGAAACCTCACCTGCGCTCACAACGAGCATTGCTCAGCTACGCCAACGCATCATACAGGCCTGCCCCGTGGATACAACACACCTAAGCTGCGACGCTGCAACCGTCAAGCTTACCCAAACCCTTATCAGAGAGGCTGACAGCAATGCCGTCTGTGTTGCCAAAGGTGAACTTAAGCACTTTATCGATGCTCCTACCTTTGCCATAGGTACCATCATCAGTCTGCTTGAGCGCATCAATTTCAGCGGACAAGCACTGACCTACGGGGTAGTTTTCACTCAACATGGCCTGTTGCTTGCACGCTGGTCGCCACTTTTCACCGAACTGACACGCCGCTTTAATACGGTATTTTACGATGAATATCAAGACAATAACTACAGTCGCTTTAAGCTCTATGCAGCATTGCGCACCAGCGGCATCGCCAAGGTGCAACGGCTGCATAAACTCATCATGTGGCATCAACTTGAGCTTGGACTGGAGCGCTGGTATCTCGATGGCATTGTGCTAGAACTGCCGCAAAATTACACGCAAAAGTTCTCCTGCTGCCATACCCTTATCTCGTCAAAGATTCCAGCAGAGGTTGAACCATTACTTGAAGAGCAGCAGCAACGACTGCCTGATGGCACCGCCTTAGTACTTAGTGTCCCGGCGCTAGCCTTAGCCGGTTCTCCCGAACCACGTCAGCTGCTTAAAGCCAAACCCAAACTATGCCCGCTTACTCCCGATGCTCAGCTGGTCACCTATTTTTTAGACCCCGCGGCATATCAGGCGCGCAGCGCCTCAACTACCTTCTGCCGTCGCCTCAGTGCGCAGGCACTGTGCCGCAGTCTCAAGCCATTGACTGTAACCTCCATTGCCGCTTTGCACGATGCCCCAGACACCGTTAATGACGCGTCAGTTGATATGCAGTCAAACAATGCCACACCTACAGATACTCCATCTGACAAATCCGGAGCAGAAATGACGGCAGCTTAGGGGTTAGGTATAAAAAATTTTAAAAATATTAAGGATTAACTTATGGCTTTAAATTTACCAATATCAGGCGCCGGGCTACGGCTTAAATGCTTAAAGCGCCGCTGTATGCCATTAAAACAGCGGCTGGATGCGCTCATCTTAAAGGCTGCCGCCATCCATCCGCTACCTGCATGGAAGCGCAGTTCCCGCTCCATTGGTCGAACCCTGCGTGTATGTATATTAAGTGCGCTCTTGTGCACCCTCCTTGGACTCATCGGGACCGCCCCTGCCTATTACTACGCTGGAATGCTGGCACTACTCCTGATGCTGCCACTGCTACGCCATGCGCTGAAACTTTGTGCAGAAACTGACTACTTTCGTAGCCATACCAAACTGCCGCCACTGTCGCAGCATGCACTGCTACAACTTTTTGCCACGCATCAGCCAACTGCTACAGCAATACAAACTTGTCAGCAAGCACTGCAATTAGGCATTGCGCGCGACGGATTATGCCAGCCTAATTTCTGGGAGCATGAAGGTGTATCGCTGCTTGACGGTCTGCGCCATCAAGTATTTCTTGGTGAAGGCTTTACTTGGGGTACAGAGCATTTAAATGCCTTTGCACAGCTTTTTCTGCCCAAAGAGCCGTCAAGTTTTTTTAACTATCCGCGCAGCGATGTCATTCATGCGTTAGGACGGGATCGCCTACACCCGATCTTTATCAAAGCTGATGATTTAACTTCACACACCATAATTTTCGGCACTACCGGCTCTGGCAAAAGCAGTTTGCTACTCCTGCTTATTGAGCAGGCCATGCTGCGCCGCGAGAGCGTGATAATCTTAGATCCCAAATCTGATCGCAACATGTTAAAGCAAATTCGCCGCAGCGCTCAGCGTTTAGGCCTTGGACACAAACTTGAAGTACTTGACCTGTCAGGGAATGGATCAACCCTGCACTTCAATCCCTTAGGACGCTATCTGCGCGTCAGCGAAATCGCCGATCGCCTAACCACCACACTGCCAGGTGACGGTGCGAGCATGTCCTTTAAAGCCTACGCACAGTCTGCCATCAGTGCAGCCGCATCCTTACTGGCCCTGCGTGGACAGCCGCTGACTTTAGAGGCGCTACGTGACATCACGACGGTGCACACCAACTTCCTCAAGGGACTATGGTATTATCTTGAGGAGGAATGTCGTCGGATCAACAATACCGAGGTGAATGTTTATTGGAAGCGCATCTGCGGCAATCTGGATACACTCCATTCTGCTGAGTGCTCCCAAAATACCGTAGCAACTGCAGTCAACGCTGCAAAAGCTGCGAGGAATAAACAGTCCAATGCTGCGCAAGATACGGCCGCCCCCCCTAAATCAGCTGCAACTAAAACCAAACGTACATGCAAACAAAAAGTAAGCGTAGATACATTAATTAAATTTTACGAATGGTTGTGCCGTAAAGGCTATCTGCAGAGAAAACCCGCCTTTTATACCGTGGCCGATATCACCCGCATGCCGGCGGACTACTACAGTAAAGTAACCGCAGTGTTGAAGCCTCTACTTAATCTGTTGACAGCGGACGATCTGTCAAACCTGCTGTCAAGTGGCAGCCAAGACAGCACTTCTCTAAGCGACATTACGGCACAGCACAAGATCCTCTACGTCGCTCTGTCTTGCTTAAACGATGCCGTGCTGGGCGCTAAAGTAGGAAAACTGCTAATTGCTGATCTACGCGCCTTAGCGGGGCAAATCAACAGCCAAAGCTCAGAAGAGCACCGCTGTACATCGCACGACTCAACGCGCATTAACGTCTTTATTGATGAAGCCTCGGAAATTGTCGATGAAAGTACCGTGCAGCTACTCAATAAGGGCCGCAGCTGCGGCATTGCCATGACGCTGGCCACGCAAAGCACCGCAGATCTGCGCGCGCGACTTAGCGACAGCGGAGCACAACAGGTACTGGCCAACTGCAACACTATTATCAGTCTGCGACTGCTCGATCAAGAAAGTGCCCGCACGGTGGCTAGTTCCTTTCCGGAAGTGCCGCGGGAGGAAATTTCTTACGGAATAAGCTACTACGAAAATCAGAACACATCCTTAGCTTACGGAGGCTGCAAGAGCGTTGATTACCACACTATTTCGCTGGCACCGCCGGCACTAATTGCTGATCTGAGACCGCTACATTATCTGGCGCGCCTTGCCGACGGGCGCATCATAAAAGGACGCATTCCGCATCTTGATTCATCTGAAAAAAGCGCCGCTTAACTTACAGGAGTAATCATTTATGTCTATCTTTGCACCTTTTGGCTCTATATTTCGCTGGGGGCTATTGCTGGCTACTTTTACCTTGCTGATATTGTGTAATGCGATTGCCAGCATTGGACAGCATGATGCGTACGCCATGTTGTGCGAACAGCTTACGGCCGTAAGTAACCTGACGCTACTGCCGCAAGAGCTTTCCATCAACATATTGACTATCTTAAGCCGCGGCAGTTTTGCTCCGGGCATGGATGATGGCACTTTTACCATCTTAGGCTGGAGCGCGCTGATCACGCTGGGCGGCACCTTACTTGGGCTGCTGCCTGGCCTAATCGTGCTTTCCATCTGTAGCTGGCAGCTTGCCCACAACTGCAAGGAGCAGCTTGCATTTATGCTGAAAAATCCGCTGCACCTGCTTAATGGATGCGGCTTAATCCGTACGCTCTGCTGCTGTGCTCTGCTAGGATCCGCCTTCATCCCGCTTCCAGGTACGGTAATTGTTGCCAGCATCAGTTGGCTGCTGCTTAGCGTCACCCTGACCTTTATCTGCTCCTTTAGGAAATGCATGCCGTATTAATCGGCATACGCTGACCGCAGCGTATGCCGCGGTCATATATTTTGCTCAAAAGTTTTTGCAGTTACTTGCCGCGAAGTTGCAAGTTAATTCTTTAAGCATCGGCACAAAATGGAGTATCATTTGGTGTCATTTAAGCAAAGAACTCGCTGTTATCCAATAATCTTCCGCAATATGCTGCCCATGCTTTCATAGATTAATCGTATTATGTTTGTCGAGCATACGCCACTTAAACTCTTCATTAACCTGCCGCTTCTACTGCAGATCGAGCGCTTTACCATCACTGGCGGCTTTAGTTTTATTGTCGATTACAGTATCCTGATAGCGTTGACTGAATTTGCCGGACTTAACTATCTGCTAGCAGCAACGATTGCCTTTTGCGTCGGCGTGATCATCGTATACCTACTGAGTATTTTCTGGGTCTACGACTATAAGGCCAAAGGCAGGATGAATCGTCTCAGCATTGCGATCCCATTTGTTACTCTAGCTGTCATCGGTCTTGGCATCAACAACCTTATTATGTACCTTGGCGTGGAATTTTTCCTTATACATTATGCTTTATGCAAAATTATCGCCACTGCTATCGTGATGGTTTTTAATTTCATCACACGCAAGCTATTGCTGGAATAATTCTCCGATAACTGCACTATTTCCTAACAAATACCTTCAAATTTTAAAAGTACCCGCAAATCAGTGTTATAATTCCGCTGTATCTTTATCGATCTGCGTTGTGATCGTAATCGTTTGTTATAAAATTAATTTTTGAGTTTTCTGCTCGTGAAAGTCTTAATCTTAGCTGGCGGTTTGGGAACCCGTCTGTCTGAAGAGACGATTTTGAAGCCAAAGCCGATGGTGGAGATCGGAGGATATCCTATTCTCTGGCACATCATGAAAATCTACTCGCACTATGGCTTCAATGATTTTATTCTGCTGTGCGGCTATAAGTTTCAGCAGATTAAGCGCTTCTTTGTAGACTACTACCTCAACAACTCGGATGTCACTATTGATATGCAGACCAATGACGTGATCGTGCATTCGAGCAAAGTTGAACCATGGAAAGTTACCATCCTTAATACCGGCCTGCATACGCAAACCGGCACCCGCATCAAGATGGCTGCCCCATACATCTTAGAAAAGCGTGACGGGGTGGGGATAAATCACCTTATTTTTCAGTAAATTATGGAGACGGGGTTGCTGATATTGATCTGCCGGCATTAATTTCCTTCCATCAAGCACACGGCAAAATCGGCACTCTCACGGCAGTACAGCCCTCAGGTAGGTTCGGCGCCCTGCAGATAAATCCCACCACCGATAACATTTCAAGCTTCGTAGAAAAACCCTCCGGCGACGGCAGCTGGGTCAACGGCGGCTTCTTTATCTTTGATAACGTCTTTTTAGATTTAATCCCTTACGGCAACGTCATGCTGGAGCAAGAGCCGTTGCAGCGGCTAGTGGAACATGGTGAGCTGAATGCGTACCGCCATCACGGCTTCTGGAAACCGATGGATACGCTACGCGATAAAAACGAGCTGGAAAGCCTATGGCAGCACGGACAAGCTCCTTGGAAAATTTGGGAGTAAGTCATGCTGCTTGATAGATTTGCCGGAAGACGAGTACTTATTACAGGCCATGCCGGCTTTAAAGGCGCATGGCTTACCCTGCTGCTGCATTCTTTAGGCGCTAAAGTTTACGGCTACTCGCTGCTGCCGAACAGCAAGCCGCGCTTGTATGACGTTATCGGGGTTGCACAACTGCTGCAGGATGAATGCATTGCCGATATTCGCGACATCAGGCAGCTCCGCGCCTTCATGCAACGCAGCGCCCCTGAGCTGGTGCTGCATCTGGCTGCCTAACCCTTAGTCAGTATCGGTTATGCTGACCCAGTGACCACCTTTGAGACCAATGTTATCGGCACCTTAAATGTACTAGAAGCCTGCCGTACCTGCGATAGCGTTAAGGCGGTAGTCAATGTCACCACCGATAAGTGCTACGAAAATCATGAAGACGGCAGACCCTTTAAAGAAAGCGACCCGTTAGGCGGCTATGACCCGTATTCAGCCTCCAAAGCCTGCAGTGAAATTGTCAGCAGTAGCTACCGCCGCTCCTTCCTGCAACAAGACGTCACTCTGCGCTTGGCAACCGCGCGCGCCGGTAATGTGATTGGCGGCGGCGATTGGGCTGAGAACCGCTTGCTACCGGATTGCATACGCTCCTTAGCACAACATAAGTCCATCACTATCCGTCAGCCCCAATCCATACGACCGTGGCAATTGGTTTTAGAGCCGCTGATTGGCTATTTGTGCCTTGCCGCTTATCTGCTTGAGGGTAAAGCCAATATTGCCCCAAGCTATAACTTCGGTCCCCAGCCACAGGAAGGGCTGACCGTCAAGCAGATAGCTGAACTTGCCATTGAGGCTTGGGGCAGCGGTGAGATTAATATCGCACACTCCCCAACTTTTCAGGAAGCCAAACTGCTGACGCTGGATATCAGCAAAGCCACAGCAGAGCTGGGGGTCAGCCCTGTACTGAATGCCGCACAGGCTGTCAGCTGGAGTGTGCAATGGTATCGGCATTTCTATCAAGGTCCATCCACAGATATGCGCACCTTTTCTTTACAGCAGATTGCAGACTTTACCGCCCGCGCCCGCACCCTAGGGCTTAGCTGGGCCCAGGATTAAAGGAGAAATACATTGTGAATAGATTTACCGCTCACGCAACCAAAATCTCCGACGTTTATATGCTGCAGGCAAAGCCTATCTGCGATGAACGTGGCTTCTTTGAGCGATTCTACTGCAGCGATGAACTACACGGAATCGGTCTGCATGAACCCATTGTCCAAATGAATCTGTCCTACAGTAAGGATAAAGGCACGGTACGCGGCATTCATTTTCAATACCCGCCCTGCAATTAAATAAAACTGGTGCGCTGTCTGCAGGGTAAAGTCTTGGATGTCGCCATTGATTTAAGAAAAGGATCACCTACTTTCCTTCAGCATGTGGCCGTTGAACTGTCAGCAAAAACGCACAATTACCTGCTGCTGCCACATGGCACCGGTCATGCTTTTCAAACCCTTACATCCGATGCTCAGCTGCTGTATTTGGTCACCGCACGCTACGCTCACGATTATGAGTCGGGCTTAAATCCGCTTGATCCCAAGCTTGGCCAGAGCCGATTCGCGTGATGAGTGAAAAAGACCGTACACGACCGTTTATTGATGACAGCTTCTGCGGCATTACGCTCGCTAAAAACTAACGGATTAGTTGCTATGAGGATATTAATTACTGGAGCACGGGGCATGGTCGGATCGGCAACACTGAATGCCCTGTGCGCTTTAGAACAAAGCAAATCTTGCGAAATTTATGCCTGTACGCATACTACTACTGTATCAACAGCCAGCCATCAGGTAATTCCATATAAATGCAATATGTTGGATACTACGGCAGTCAATAGCATGCTTAAGGATATTCAGCCGAATTGTTTAGTGCATCTTGCTTGGGGAGGACATGGATCAAAAAACCATAACGTTGCATCGCATTGGGAATGGCTTAAGGCATCACTGACTCTAGCAGAAGCTTTCGGCAGACAAGGCGGAAAAAGACTCATTGCTACAGGATCTGTTCACGAATACAGCCCGACAAACCATCCACGAAATGAAACTACTTCACCCACAGTACCTAGCACGCAATATGGCAGAATAAAATTAGCGCTAAGTCACGCCTTAACTGCAACCGGGGAACAGTTTAACTTTTCAGTCCTATGGCCACGCCTGCCTTATGTTATCGGCCCCAACTGCGCGCCGTCGTTACTACTGGGTGAAGCTTTAAATGCCGCCCGGACTCATAGTCACTTTACCACCCGGATTAATGAACAAACTGTTTTTGAGCTTATTGACAGTCGCGATGCTGGCAAGCTGATTGCCATGAGCATCTTTAATGATCTCTGCGGAATAATCAATTTCGGCAGCGGACACTGTATCAATATAGCTGGCATGGTGAGAAAACTCTTCAGCATCGGCAACCAGGATAAATTGCTGACTTTTGCCGATCAGCGCTTACCACAGCAGACCGCACTCCTTGACAGTTTGTACCTACAACAAACCTTGGAACCTAATTTTCACTTCTACAATCCAGAAGATTGTCTTACGGATTATTTAGCAAACGGAATATCACATGAAAATAAATCTAACATTTTCTGCTGAATAAAAACATATCATCATAGTTCTGTTAATCAATAATTAATATATTTATATTATACAGCCTATTCTATACGATGCTAAAAACAGAATCATACCATTATCTTTAAACCAATCTAATATTAAACACAAGGAATATAACTATGACTCAAAAGAAAGTTGCAATTATTGGCGGAGGGCCAGCTGGTCTAACCTGTGCTGATAATTTAGTTAAAGAAGGTTTTGAAGTCGAAATATTTGAGGCTTCATCTTCAGTAAGAGGAATATGTAAAAGCTTCGAAGTACTAGACCAAATAGTTGATCTAGGACCACATAAATTCTTTACTAAAAATCACCGAGTTTCAGAATATTGGAAACATCAACTACCTAAGGATGAAATTATACGTGTGCCAAGATATTCAAGATAATTTTATAAGGAAAAATTTTACTTATATCCACTAAGAGGATTTGAAGCTTTTTATAAGCTTGGATTTACCGAATCCTTCTTAAGTATATTAAGTTACATAAAGGCAAAACTATTTCCGCGCAAAGGAAATAGTTTTGAAGATTTTATGGTTAATGCCTTTGGTGAGCGTTTATTTAGAATTTTGTTTAAAACATACTCGAAAAAAGTATGGGATGTTGATACTAAAGAACTGACGGATGTTTTGCTTCACAAAGAATTCAAAAGATGGATTTATATCAAGCTATTAAATATGCAATTAAATCAATCTTTGTAAAACCTAAAGTTAACACACGCATGGAAACTCATATCACCTATCCAAAAAAAAGGTTGCGGAAAGGTGTATGAAAATATTGCGAAACATATTCAAGATAATGGTGGGATAATTAATTTAAATACGGAATTAACCAAGATAATTACTAGAGAACATATGGCTGCTGGAGTAGTTATTAAAGATAAGTTGACCAAGCAAACAATAATTAAGGATTTTGACATCATTGTATCAACGGATAATTTCAAAGACATGTTAGCTTCTATGGATGAATTACCAACAGCTATAAAAGATAATGTTGAACGTCTTGAATACCGTTCTACAATTTTCGTTTATGTTGAAATTAACCCAAATTCTATTTTAAATGATCAGTATTGCTATGTGTTAGAACCAAAAATGCATACAGGGCGATACACTAACTTTGCATCATGGTCAAAGGATTTAAAACTGTCTAACAACAAAGATATGCTAGTTTTAGAGTATTGGTGCAAATTTAATGATGGTTTCTGGAATCAAAGTGATAAGCAATTATCTGAACTAGCTATTAATGATCTTATGATAATGAATTGTATTGATCGAAAGGATATTTATCGGACCACAATTGTCAAATATAAAGATACATATCCTTTCTATCCTCTTAATTCATCAAGCATCTTAGATCCAATCTATGACGAGACAAAGAAATATAAGAATTTATATTTTATCGGCAGATGCGGCACTCATAAATATAACAATCAGGATCACAGCATATTAATGGGATTGCTCTGTGCTGATCGTATAAAAGGAGACGATAGCATTAATGTGTGGGCTGTCAACACTGATCCGACTTTTCAAGAAGAAAGATTAGTTGACTAATTATAAAATATTTAAAGTAATGCCATTATTTATTTATAAAATTTTCATAAGGTGGAGCATGCTAACTAAAGTCTTTAAAAATTTAATAAATAATACAACAATAGGACTATGCGTCTGCCTTATAGCAACTATTGCTATAGAAATGTTAATTTTTAATGCTGATAATTTTTTATTATTCAGCAAAAATTATCCCAGAATAGAAATCCCTCTACCTTTTAATCAAACTGTAGGAAGAACAGCTGTAATTCTTAATAAAGACAACAATCAGCTAGTCGTTAATTTAGATAATGTAAACATGGATTCTGTTACCATTGAAACTCACGGCAATAATCAATATGTAACAGGAAAAATCAAGCTTTCTGATGATAATTACGCCTATAGACTTTTTGATGTAAATACGTTTGCGGTTAATCCAGGAGGTAAAAATAACATTGTAACGGTAAAAGCTATCGGACTCGGAAAAGTTAAACGTCTAGGTATTTCGTTCGATAATATGATTAATCCAATAACTATAACTAAAATTATTATCAACAATAGCACTCATTTAAATATATCTTTCATAAGAATAGCAGTTACTTTTATAATTCTTGGCTTTATTTATTTTGCTGTTTTTAGAAATGTTTTCACGATTGAATATGATGAACTAAGTCGCAAACACAAAGCTGTTCATTATGCGATTGTCGGAGTCATATGTCTACTTTCGATATTTCTAACGACAGGATACTTCGGCAGTAATACTAATCCAATCATTTATAATTATTATGCCGGCGCTGGCGCGTTCCCTATGACGAATCCCGAGCATTCAATTTTAGTAAAAATACCGGAAACGCCTGAAGAAATCAAGAATTTTGCTGATCCTTATGTTAAGCAGATGGACGCTTTTAATAAGGGGCAAATAAATATTGATTATCCGGTAGATCCGCGGCTCTACCAATTGGATAATATGTTTGATTATTCAGAGCGTATGGCAAAGAATATCTATGGCCTATATGATCTTTCACTTTATAATCAGCAATGGCATAGTTATTTTGGGATAGCACCGTTAGCTTTGTATTATCCTATTTATCTGCTGACCGGAAAAGCTCCTGCACTGCCATTTGCCAGCGGAATATTGCCTGTCATTACCATATTATCAATATCATTTACCTTTGCCTATCTGTTTATATTTTTTAAGCTAAAAACCAGCATTGGTGCGTAGGCTTTAGGTGAATTAACATTTCTGCTTGGTTCCATGGTTCTGACTTTTCAAGCTATGACAACCTTCTATCAGCTCAAATACTTTATGAATATGATAGCCATGGCATGGTTTATCGTATGCGTACTATATCTGCTATCAGATAATCATAAATTTAAAAATATTATACTGCTCTGTGCTGCATGCTTAATTGTCGTCATTGTGCATTCGCGGCCTAGCACGCTACTACTTGCAGCAGGCTTTTCTGTTCCACTAATTTACCCTTATATCACTGCTAACGGAACACGAACTGCCTTACTTACTCTTACAAAATATGCAATACCGCCGTTAATTATCGGCGCAGCATTGACCATGTTGTTTAATTACATCCGTTTTGATTCTGTGTTTGAATTCGGTGTTAATTATCAAATTAGCATGTTCGATACTAAGTTGCAGGGGAGAGTAATTTCTTATAGTATCTTTTCAGATTTTATTTATCACACTTTTATCGAACCTTTTGAATTAAACAAAACTTTCCCGTTTTTCCATCTGCAACAAGCGCAGTATGCTGATTTTGGCTTTTATCACTATTTAAACAGCCGCGGAGGATTAAATGCCTTTCCTGCTATCTATTTTGTATTAGCAGCATGCTTTTTGCTCAAAGACTTTAACTTCAAAAAGATCAGCTTATCTTTATTAGGCTGGATTACTTGTACTGTCACGATTGCGGTACTCATTACTATATTTGCAGTATATACCAAAATCGGCATGTATATCCTTTACAATACCGAGTTTAATTGGATATTAATGCTGTTTGGCTTTATGGCTATTTTTGCGATTCTACCGCGCAAATTTGCGTCGCCAGCCAGCATTGCATTCTTAGGGCTCTTTATATTCATCTGCTTAAAGACAATAGCGATTTCAGTGCTACTGCCTTTCGATTTTGATGTTTTAAGAGACGCCAATCCTGATTTTTACTTAACTATTCAATATGCCTTTCAACCCTTCCACTACTAACGGATGAAATTAAAAAGGCGGTGCCATGCGCCGCCTCTTTTTAATTCCGCAGAAGGTTAGTTATCTAAACAGCATGCCGCCTCTTAAATACTGCGCCTGCGTGCTGGCAGATCTATCAAGCAGAGGCTTTAACAGCTCGTACACACGCTGCGCAGATACCTCTGGCAGATGCCGTGCCGCGGCCTTTGCACAGTTCTCGGTGTAATCTTTACTAAGCACCTTCTTTAAGGCATCCAGCCACGGACGCACTTCTTCCTCTGACGGGATATGGTTGTAATCACGCTGACTTTCCAGCGGAGCGTCAAGGCAAATACCGCCTTCGCCTACAGCCTCCGGCAATCCGCCTGATTTTGAAGCCACTACCGGGATGCCGTTCATGATGGCCTCAGTCGATACGCGACCCCAGCCTTCAAACCACAACGACGGCACAATCAATGCCTTTGTGATTGCGTAAACCTGCTTAATATCAGCAGTATGCTGCGCCACATCAACATTGGGAAACATCTTGACATTAAACGGATGTGTTTCTTTCTTGGTCTTCTTCCCTGTAAAAGTATGCAACTTAGCTAAACCTTCAGCAAACGAGCCGCGGCTTTCTACTACTAAGAACTTCTGTTCAGGCATTTCCTGCTGAGCCATTAAAGCCATGCGGGCGAAAATACCGATCCCCTTCTCAGCGACTGGATTAATTAAAGTGACGTATTTCGAATCACGCTTAGGAGCTACTACATGATGCGGATCAATGAAAATGCCGCCAGCTTGAACGTTGATGCCAAAATTATTGGCGTAGAAATTTGCGTTACCGTGCGAATCAGTCAGCACCATGTCGCAGTCTGGGAAGGTAAAGCCTTTGTGATTGCCGTTCCATAGGGTATAAACTACGGGAATACCACGGCGTTTGGCCTCAGCTCGCATCGTCATTGACAACATATCGCCGCCGTAGCCTATAACTAAATCTGGCCGAAATCCCTTAAGCAAATCAAGAAACTTAGAAAAGAAAAGACGCTGCTCACCGCCGGTCTGATTGTCCACATAAGTGCTGTGATTCTTCACATAAACGTAGGAGACAAGACCATCTTTTAAATTAAAAAACTGCTCCTTGCCAGCCAGCTTTTCTTTAAGATCAGTAAACATACTGGTGCCGCACGGATTATCAAAAATGAAGCTGCCCAAAGCCATGATCTGCAGCTCACCTTTAGCGTATTCAGCCAGCTTTTGAAGCATCAAGCGGCACTGTACAGCTGCGCCTGATGAGGTATCGTGCAACGAATATGGCGATACCCATAAGATTTTTCTCATTTTTTATTTTCCCAAAACATTAATGCAACAGTTATGGTCACGCTTAACTGCTGCGCCCTGATCTAATTTAGTAATACACCCAAAAATCAACGATCAGGACAATGATCCACGCTAAATTATGCACGGCATTACCAAGTGCAGTAAATTTAAGCTCCGGTGCTAAAATTCTAGCATTTTTGCGGTTTTTAACAACACGAATCACCGAGGCCATCAGCGGGATCAAACCTACGGCCAACAGCGAAAACTCCCAGAATTTATGCGACAGGAAACAGGCAGCAAACGAGGTCAGCACCACCACCGCAAACAGCGCCACGTGATAGACCACGGACAACCGTACTCCGAGGCGTGTGGCTAAAGTGCGCTTACCGGTAAGCTTGTCCTGCGCTGCGTCACGCATATTATTGACATGCAACACCATGACCGAGCCGGCACCTAAACTGATGCCGAGGAGCACCGCGTCGGGGTAAATCTCAAAGCCGCCACCGCTGGCATTAGTGATCATGATCTGCGGTCCGAGCACTGACAGCAATCCAAAGAAAATAAAGACTGAGATATCGCCAAAACCTTTATAGCCATAGGCCATGCCGACGGTATAGAAGATGGCCGCCACTATGGAAACGACACCGGCAAACATAAACCACGCTAAAATCTCAATGTCATTGCCTACGGTCATGACCACGGCAATCAAACCAAAGAAGCACGCCATCAAGGTAACGATGGCCATGGCGCGGCGCAGCTGGCGTATCGTAATCGATCCGGTCATGATGGCGCGAATCGGGCCTAGGCGATCTGCGCGATCTGCTCCGCGGAAGGCATCACCGTAATCATTGGCAAAATTAGAGAGGACCTGCAGCAGGATGGCGGTAATAATGATGCAGAAAGCTGCCGCCAGATTGTAAAGATTAAAGGCGCCGTAATAAAAGCCCAAAGCACAGCCCACTGCGCAGTTGGTTGCGCTCAAGAGCAAAGTTCTCAGGCGCGCCTCCAGCAGCCAATCATGCAGCATATAAACTCCCTTCATCCGCAAGCGCTTATTTAAGCGATAAACATAAACAAAACCGACGCATATTTTACCTTATTTGCCCAAGGGCTTGGCGCGCCGCATACACTACGCTACGGCCTAAACCGGCCTCAGCGCAAACAGCAAATGAGTAAAATCTAAGTTTGTAAGCTAGATGGGATGGCTGCAATACGACAGCTTAATGCCAATAAGCCCTAGGAGCTTATCCCGCTAAGGCTGAGCCGAATCCACGCTGACAATATGCCCGGAGGCAAAAGCCTGCAGCCCTTCTGCGGTATTAAGCAGCAACCGCCCGCGCTCATCGGCTCCGGCTGCGATGGCAGCAATGTGCTGGCCGTTATCCAGCTCCAGCACCACGGCTTTGCCCTGCAGATAATCATGCTGCCGCCAGGCCGCAAGATAAGGCTTAAAACCATGGGCGGCAAAGGATGACAACTCGCGGCGCAGCGTACTGATAATGCGCGCAGCAAGTTCAGTGCGATCTAAAGAAAGCTCTCCATAGCGGCCTAAGGCCACAATCTGCCGTTCACTTAGGCGCGCGGCCATATCGGCATCAGCATAGACATTAAGCCCAATCCCGATAACGGCCCACACGCCGCCAGCATGCAGCGCGGGAGCGGCCTGCAACTCAACCAAGATGCCGCAGAGTTTATGCCCATGCAGATAGAGATCGTTGGGCCACTTAATTTTAATGGGCAGCTGCAACGGAGCTAAAGCTTCCACGGTGGCTAAAGCGGCAAGCAGCGGCAACCCCCACGTCTCCTGCATCGCCTGAAATTTCCACACCAAGGATAATGAAAGCTGCGTAGCGATGCCCTGCTGCCAGCGATTGCCGCGTCGTCCGCGCGCGGCAGTCTGCAGTTCGCTTAACACCGCATCGCCGCTCACACAGTTTTTAAGGCAGCGCGCCAGTACACTGTTAGTAGAATCGCTAACCGGCAGTACGCTGACCCGCCCGCGCCCATCTACCAGCTGCCGCAGCCGCGGCGCATCTAAAAAATCCAGCCGACTGCCGCCGGCCAAACGCAGAACCGTAGACAAATTACGCAAATTCTGCGCCGCATCCGCCGTGGCTTGCCCTTCTGTAAGCTGCGGCAGCACAGCAATTAAAGGATACCCCAGCACTTCCACAGCTGCCGCATTGAGATCCTGCAGCGCAAGGACCACCCTCTCAGGAGGCAGCTGTAGATAACGGGATAAATCCTGCAGTGTCAGGCCGTTTCCCGCGCTATTGAGCGCCAGCAACATCGACTGCACTTTGGCGGCGGCTACTGCAGCATTTCCCATGAAATCTCTCCACCGCGTCCATACAACCGCACCTCCGGCACCAAAGCAATGCCAAAGCGCATTGCCACCTGACTACTGACGTATTTAGCCAGCGACACAATTTCATGAGGCTTAGCCTGTCCGCGATTGACCAGAACTAAAGCCTGATGCTCCCACGTGCCGGCATGACCATGGGTAATACCGCGGCAGCCTGACTTATCAATCAGCCAGCCGGCTGCGAGCTTAAAGCGTCCGCCTGACGCAGTAAACACAGGGATGTCCGGATAGTCCTCCCGCAGCCGTGCTACGGTCTTGGCATCCACCACCGGGTTCTTAAAGAAGCTGCCGGCATTGCCGACAAAGCGCGGATCGGGCAGTTTACGCGCCCGCAGCGCCCGGACCTGCTCACGTACAGCAGCGGCATCATTTAAGTCCTGATCTTTAAGTCCCTGATAGGACAGCTTGAGCTCAGGCTGCGCTTTAAAGCGGAAATTGACGTACAGAACTAAAAGCCGCGCTTCAGGATGGCGTTTGAAGTATGAATCGCGATAACCAAACTGACAGCTTGTTTTATCCATGGTGAAAACCTTGCCGCAGCTAAGATCGCACACCTCAAGGCTGTCAATGAAATCGCCGATTTCCACTCCATAGGCCCCAATATTCTGGATCGGGGCTGCCCCAACGGTCCCCGGGATGGCAGATAAATTTTCCAAGCCGCAGATGCCGCGGGAGAGCAGCTGCACAATCAGCTCATCTAAGATCTCCCCGCCGCCGACGCGCACCATATACTCATCATCTACCCGCTTAATCTCAAGCCCGCGAATATTGCAGATAAGCGCCGTGCCGGAAAAATCTTCAGTAAAGAGCACATCCGAGCCGCGCCCTAAAATGATGTAAGGCTCAGACAGCGGAAAGTGCAGATCACTGAGTGCATTAATAATGATGCCGTGCTTAGCATGCACATCCAGCGCAAAAGTATTGTATGGCAGGAGCGAGAACATCAGCTGACTCGGGAAATGGTGCCGCCTAACGCGCGGATTTTACGCTCAATATGCTCGTAGCCTCTATCCATATGATAGATGCGATCAACGATAGTAGTGCCCTGCGCCACTAAACCGGCAATAACTAAACTGGCGGATGCCCGCAGATCGGTGGCCATAACTTGCGCACCGGTTAAATGGTCAGTACCAGTACACATCACGGTATTACCTTCTACTTTAAGGCGCGCGCCCATGCGGATCAGCTCTGGAATATGCATGAAACGATTTTCAAAAATCGTTTCGGTGACGGTACTGCTGCCGTCGGCTAAGGCATTGAGCACGGTAAACTGTGCCTGCATATCGGTCGGGAAGCCCGGATGAGGCGCGGTTACAATATCCACCGGCTGAATGGTTCGATCGCGCATATTCAAGTAAATTTCATGATCCGAGCATTCCACCTGAGCGCCACCTTGACGTAATTTAGCCACCACAGCCTCTAAAGTTGACGGTGCGCAGTTTTGACAGGTGATCACGCCGTGGGTAGCCATGGCCGCAACGAGATAGGTGCCGGTTTCAATGCGATCGGGCACAATATGATGACGGCAGCCATGCAGCCGCTCCTTGCCGCGGATAGTGATTTCGGCCGTGCCGTCTCCGCTAATATCAGCGCCCATCGCGCGCAGACAGTCTGCAAGATCGACCACTTCAGGCTCGAGAGCGGCATTGGAGATCACAGTAATACCGTCGGCTAAGGCAGCGGCCATCATCAGATTCTCCGTACCGGTGACCGAGATCTTATCCATGACGATATGTCCACCGACCAAGCGCCCGTTCGGGGCAGCTGCGCGGATATAGCCTTCTTCTAAAGTAATAGCAGCCCCGAGCTCTTTTAAGCCTTTGACGTGCAGATCAACCGGACGCGCGCCGATGGCACAGCCGCCGGGCAGCGAAACTTCCGCCTCGCCTAAAAATGCGGTCAGCGGGCCTAGGGCCATGATGGAAGCACGCATGGTTTTAACTAAATCATAGGGAGCCTTACAGCAGCTGATGCGCCCAGAGATGCAATAGGCACTCTCGCTGATGCGCTCGCAGCTCTTACCTAATAAAGTTAAGAGCTTAAAGCAGGTCTGCACATCGCGCAGATCAGGCACATTGTTCAGCGTAACCGGCTCATCCGTCAGCATAGTGCAGAGAATGATCGGCAATGCCGCATTTTTCGCCCCTGAAATGCTGACCGTGCCGGATAAAACGGCACCGCCCGTGATTTGAAATTTTTCCACGTCAAACTACCAAATAAAATTTACCACAAGTCCCGTGAACCTCACGGCACCCAAAGGTTTGATATTTTAGCAAAGATCCAAAGCTTTGCACCGTACAAAGCGGCGCTTAACTCAGCCTATTTCAGCCGCGGTCCTAAAAGCTGCCACCTAGCCTCTTTCTCACCAACATAAAGCCATCCCCCTTAATCTCCCGCATCCCTCTTGACAAATGAGGCACACATATCAGAATTATGACAGAACAATGAGTTAGCAGCGCCGTTTACGCTACCAAAGATTGCGCTTTACCGCGCGTCTGGCGGTAACGCTAAGTCGCAGCGCTCAAGCTTTACCTGAATTTTTCTAAGAGGACTTCATTTATGTGCGGCATCGTCGGAGCCATCGCCAAGCGCCCGCTAGCGGAAATTCTGCTGACCGGGCTTTCTGCCTTAGAGTACCGCGGCTATGATTCAGCCGGCATCTGCTTTATTACAGATGGCAAACTCAATCTGATTAAAACCGCCGGGAAGGTGCAGGCATTAAAAGATGAAGTCAGCGCGCAGCAGGCCGATGGCTTAGTCGGCATCGCGCATACCCGCTGGGCCACTCACGGCAAACCGACGGTTACCAATGCCCATCCGCATACTGCCGGCAGTCTTGCCATGGTACACAATGGCATTATTGAAAACTATCAGGCCATAAAGCAGGATTTAAGCGCGCAGGGCGAGAGCTTTTACTCTGATACAGACAGTGAAGTTTTAGTCAAACTGATAAATCACCTGCGCACTAAAGAGCAACTACCGCTGCTCAAGGCACTACAGCAGGCCCTAACTTTAGTCCATGGTTCATATGCCATCGCGCTAATCGATAAGGACGATCCTGAGCACCTATATCTGGCTAAAAAAGGCTCCCCGCTTATCATCGGCTTGGGCATCGGCGAAAACTTTGCCGCCTCCGATGTGCTGGCGCTGCTTCCGGTCACCTCACGCTTTATTTACCTGGAGGACGGTGACTGCGCCGTTCTGTCGCGCGAGGACGTCACGATTTTCGATGCTACAGGTCAGCCGTGCCAGCGCAACTGCTCACATTTGGAGATTTCAGCGGAAGCCATCTCTAAAGGCCCCTACAAACACTACATGCAAAAGGAAATCTTTGAGCAGCCGGAGGCTTTAGAGAGCACTTTGCTGGGGCGCCTTGACGAGGATAATATCAGCGCCGAAGCTTTCTTAAACCTGCCGCCGGAGCTCTTTGCTTCAATTAAGCATGTCCAGATTGCCGCCTGCGGAACTTCATATCATGCAGGTTTGGTCGGACAGTACTATCTAGAAGAGTATGCCGGAGTTTCAGCCACAGTCACCATTGCCTCAGAGTATCGTTATAAGCGCACCGTGGTGCCCCAGCATTCACTGTTCATTACGCTGTCGCAGTCCGGCGAAACGGCCGATACCTTAGCGGCCTTAAAGCTGGCAAAAGAGCAAGGTTACGCGGCCACACTGTGCATCTGCAATAATGCCAGCTCGGCCTTAGTCCGTAATTCAGATGTGGTATTTTTAACCCGCGCCGGCACGGAAATCGGCGTAGCTTCCACCAAGGCTTTCACTACACAATTAATGGCGCTATTCCTTTTAACCTTGGGTTTAGGCCGCGCTAACGGGCAAATTGATGTCGCTGCCGGCCGCCGCTTTGCCGCGGCATTGCGCCAAGCCCCCAGTGAAGTGCGTGCGCAGCTGCAGCTTGACCATGAAATTGCCGCACTGTCGCAGGATTTTGCCGGCCTTGAGCATGCGCTGTATTTAGGCCGCGGTGCCATGTATCCGATTGCGCTAGAAGGCGCACTTAAGCTCAAGGAAATTTCCTACATCCATGCTGAAGGCTATGCATCAGGAGAGCTCAAGCACGGACCGATTGCACTGATTGATGCGCGCATGCCGGTGATTGTGACAGCACCGCATGACAGCTTAGTCAGCAAGCTCGTCTCCAATATTGAAGAAGTACGCGCCCGCGGCGGCCGGCTGTATATCTTTGCTGCTGAAGATGTGCAATTAAAAGAAAATGCACAGTGCCGTGTACTACTGACGGCCAATCGCGAACCACTGCTCGCGCCCATCACCTTCTGCATTCCGCTGCAACTACTGGCCTATCACGTGGCGGTGATCAACGGCACCGACGTTGATCAGCCGCGCAATCTAGCTAAGTCAGTGACAGTGGAATAGGCGTTGTATTTAGATGCGGCATCCTCCTCATTGGCTGCCGCATTAACTTAAATTGCACACTAAAGCATAACCGCTAAGTTCCGGATCACTACATCACGCCACGGCTATGCTCTAGGTATTAGTTGCGCACCTGCAAGATAGCTTGTGCATCGCCTGAAGCTTCAATGGCCTTTACCGCAGCCTCATCCATCTGCCCTAACAGTACCAGATCATTGGGGCTGTGATAGGCTCTGCGAAAAACACACAAATTACCCCACGGCACGTAATAAGCTAACGATCCGCGCTTAACGTCAATGGTTTCTTTGTAAGAAGCGATCGGCAGCTTGTGCGACATGTAGGCAATGCGCTCATTGCTGCCGAAATTTTCAAATTGTAGCGTCTGCGGCAGCGCCTGCACCAAAAGCTGCGCTTCCTCCGAGTCATTTAACGTAATAACGTATTCCGTGCCGTTTACTGTTAAAGTAAGATCCTGAGCCATTGCCATGCCTCCGCACATCAGAGCCGTAAACAGCGCCATGCGGCAGCTGTTTTGGCACCAATTTTTTAGTTTTGCCATAAGTATCACCTTCCTGCATGTAATGTAGGGCAAAGCTAGGCTTAGGTAAAATACTAATTTTTGATTACAACTTATACGCTACAGGCATAGGCTTATAGCGCCGCCGGCCTAACTCAACTTAAAGAAATGTCGACCGCGCATTTTAACCTTTTCGACTTTAGGTAAAGTTACAACCTAAGTCTCAGACTGCTGATAAAGGCTTGACGTACAGCTTTTGGCAGTGCGGACAGAAAAAGGTGCTACGCTGACCTTGGACGATTTTTTCAAGCTTGGTACCACAACGCGGGCACGGCTTGCCGTTTTTACCGTAGACCTGTAGCTCCTGCACAAAGTAACCGGGCTTACCATCAGCTCCAGCAAAATCGCGAATAGTGGTACCGCCTTCGGCAATCGAGCGTTGTAGCGTAGCCTTAATTACACGGCACAAAGTAGTGCACTGCGTCAGGGTCAAGGCATTGGCCTGACTTTGCGGATGAATGGCTGCGGTAAACAAACTTTCACTGGCATATATATTGCCGACTCCGACCACGATGCGGCTATTCATTAAGGCAGGCTTAATCTCGCCTTTTTTAATGCGCTGCAGACGCCGCAGCAGATAGGCACCGTTAAATTCATCGTCAAGCGGCTCAGGACCTAAATTCACTAAATGCTCATCGCACAGCGGATCTTGCCCCGGGGGCACGTAATGAACCAAGCCAAAACGGCGGCTGTCATTGAGGCGCACCATCTTGCCACTCTCAAGGGTCAGCGCGAAATGATCGTGCTTAACGGCAGGGGCAGTGGCATCCTGCACCTTAAAATGTCCGGTCATGCCAAGGTGTACAATGACCGAGCCGTGATCGCTGTGGATCACAATAAACTTGCCACGGCGGCTGACCGCATCGATAAACCCACCCTCAAGCTCACTGAGCCGTGGATCAAAAGGCTCGCGCAGGCGATAGTCATCAAAATACACCGACTTAATGCGCTGCTGTTCAAGATACGGACGCACGCCGCGCATCGTTACTTCAACTTCTGGCAGTTCCGGCATTTTTACCGCTCCTAAAAAAGCAAAAACCCTGCTTTTACTGCAGGGTCTTTGCGGAAAGGCTCAATTACTTAATCTTGCCTTCTTTGTACAGTACATGCTTACGCACCACCGGATCGTACTTCATCATCTCCAGCTTACCCGGAGTAGTACGACGGTTCTTAGTGGTGGTGTAAAAATGACCGGTACCAGCAGAAGAATTTAAACGAATCTTCTCGCGTCCGCCCTTCTTAGCCATGATTTAACTCCTCTTAGATCTTAACGCCGTTGGCACGCATATCAGCGAGCACTACATCAATGCCCACCTTATCAATAGTGCGCATGGCCTTAGTGGTGACGCGCAGTCTGACAAAGCGGCCCTCACTCTCGACCCAGAAGCGATGATACTTTAAGTTCGGCAGAAAACGGCGCTTAGCCGCATTCTTAGCGTGGGAACGATGATTACCCACCATCGGGCGCTTGCCCGTAACTTGGCAAACTCTGGACATGTTTAAATCACACTCCAAAAATACGTTATAGGCTCACAGCACCAATCGAGAGCTGTAACCACACAAAACAATCAGTAATAACAAAAGTGCGCGTATTCTAGCACAAGACGCCTTAGATGATCACAAAAGATCCGCAGCAGGCATCGCCTCGGCAACGCTCGCAAGAACTCGCAGCTTCGTTATGAAAACCCTAAAGTTTCTCAATCCCTAGGCAAGGAATCTTCAGCTTTACTCAAGGCCTGAGGCCAAACGCACTGCGCGGCAGTACTTGAGCAGCTCAACTTCAGCAACGGCGCATTATAACTGAAAAAATGCGCCTATGATCGTCACTTACGAAATAAAGTGATGAAATCCGATCAAAAAAGCCCGCAAAGTACTTGCATTACGCCCCCGAGACGCTCAGTCCCGGCACTAAAATTGAGCCGCACTGCAGTTTATAGCGCAGATCATGGTCACTGCCGATAAGCGCAATTTTTTGATATAACTCCTTTAAATCAGCCGCTACGGTCAGCTCATGCACCGCCTGTACGCGTTCGCCGTTTTTAAAATAAAAACCTGAGGCACCGCTCGAATAATTGCCGCTTACAATATCTACCCCTTGACCCATCAAACTGTCAATAACCAGCCCCTCACCGGCCTCCGCCATCAACTGCGGCAGACTCTTAGTATGCGCAGCATCCCCCTGTACCATCAATACGGCAAAGCCGCCGCTGTGGGCATTACTCTTAAGCTTCAGACGGCGCGCGGTATAAGAAGAAAGCAGATATTCCTGCAAAACACCGTCTTTAACCCAATCCTGCGCATAGCATGCTGCGCCCTCACTGTCACAGCAGCGTGCGCCCAAGCGTCCGCGCATATGCGGATCTTCATGCAGGGTAATAAATGACGGCAGAATCGCAGTACCTAATTTGTCGCACAAAAAAGACGACTTCAGATAGATGTTGTAGCCGCTGATTGCCTCTTTCAGATGTCCCCACAAAGAACGCGCGGCATTATCGGTAAAGATAATGTTGTAGCTTCCGCTGTGCGGCTTGATTGCCCCTAATTTGCCGTAAGTGTGCTCTAAAGCCTCCTGCGCCACCGTATCGGGAGATGGAAGATCTGCAAACTTACAGGCAATACCGAAGCCAGAGCCGCGCTGCATACGCCCGGCCTCTTCACCAATCAAGGTCAGTCCGCAACTGTGACTCGTGTTCACCGTGCTCAGGCAAAAATCCTGCGAAGTCGCAATCACGCGAGTACGCACCGCACTGGCAAAATAAGCGCCGTCACTGTCTTTAATGCGTTTATCCTGACGCGCCGTAGCCGCCGCTTCAATTGCCGCAGCAAGCGCCAATCCCTCTTGCGGATCGGCATGCAATTCCTGTAGCAGGTCAAAGTCATCGGGAGTGCGGCACAACTGCTGCGGATCGCACAGCCCCGCATATGGATCAGGATCGGTATCCTGTGCAATTCCCAGCGCTGCGCGAATACTCGCGTCAATTGAACTAGGAGACAGATCAGTGGTCGATGCTGTACCGCGGCACTGTCCTTTAAAGACGACGAGCCCTAAACTACGATCTTGATTGAACTCCACATTTTCTGTGGTACCGTGGCGCGTAGTAACTTCAATACCGCGCGCTGCGCCGATCACGGCCTCACAGGCATCGGCGCCTAAGCGCTTAGCCTGCGCGACGGCATCCGCCGCTACCTGCTCCAGAGAGCGCCGCTGCTTGGCAATTTCTGCAAAAAAATCTTGTGCCATGGCTGATTCCTGCAAACGTTAAGGCCGAACCTGCGGCCGTACTTACACCCGCAAATTGTATGAAGCATGCAGGCAAAGCGCAAATACTCTGCACCGTGCAATTATGCCTTATCCCGATGTGCGGCAATTTACCGCCATTTCATCCACAATTTACCCGCCGCGCTGTACAATACTGCGCCCCCAATGCAATTTATGAGGACGCACAATGCACTCCCAGCTTAAGGGATCTCTGGCTGGCATGCTGTCGGCAGCTTGCTACGGCTGCAGCCCTGCTTTAGCTTTAGGTCTGTATGCGCTGCATTTTGATGCAGCCAATGCTTTGTTTTACCGCTATTTTGTCGCCGGCATCTTAATGCTGCCGCTACTTTTTTACAAAAAAGAAACGCTTACGCTGCCCTTTGCTGAGCTTAAGGTCCTAGCCCTGCCGGGAGTGTGCTTTGCCCTGTCAACTCTGACCTACTTTCTGTCCTTTAACTACATGAACGCTGGCATCAGTGCCACCATTCTCTTTTTATACCCGGTCTTCACAGCCATCATCATGGTCGCGGTCTATCATGAAAGACTGTCTATAGCTATGATTTTAGCGATTATGCTGAGCTTTGCTGGGGTTACGCTGCTGCACGGTGCTGAAACAGGTGGTCTATCGCTTATCGGCACGCTCCTAGCCGTCGCCTCCGCCCTGACTTATGCGCTATACATTGTGGGCATTAACCGCACCCATCTCATTATTTCCAATGAGAAACTGACCTTCTACTTAATTTTATTTTCGATTGCCATTACCGCGCTGTATATGGTGATCAGCCCCTACAGCGCCATTAAGCTACCCTCGCAGCCAAGCGAATACGGGCTACTGTTGCTTTTGGCCCTCGTGCCGACGATTCTGTCTCTTGAGCTGATGAATGTTTCCATTGCCCATGTCGGCTCAACGATCACCGCAGTGCTCGGTGCGCTTGAACCCTTAACCGCCGTGGCTTTAGCGGTACTCATCTTTGATGAAAGTCTCAGCTTCAATCTTGTGCTCGGCATCACGCTGATTGTGCTCGGGGTACTGATTGTGCTAGGGGCGCAGCGCTTTAAAGCCCGGCGTGCGCGCATCTACATCAAACGCTTTAACTTTATCATCCGCAAAAGCGTACGCCGACGCTGGCGCTGGAAGAGCTGACCGACAAAGAACTTTATGCCAAGACGGCAAGACGCTACAATAGCTGACTTAACAATGTAGCTCTGCAGGAGAATGCGATGGCAGAACAAGAGTATTTTTCCGGCTTTGACAGTGAACCGGAAGAGGTCAGCCGCTCAGCGCAGAAGCGTGAAGCGCAGGCCGTACGTAAATTAGCCGAGGACTTGGCCAAATTAGGCATCGAGGCCTTCAATGCTCTGACTTTCCCCGAAGATGAGGTCAAGCAGGCGCTGCTGACGGCCCGCAGCTTAAAGCGCAACTCGGATGAGCGCCGCCGCCAGCTGCAGTATGCTGCCAAATTAATGCGCAGCTGCGATTTAGCCCCGCTGCAACAGCAGCTTTCCCTGCAAGGCGCCTCGGCAGCTGTCGATCCGCAGGCCATGCGCCTTGAGAAACTGCGCAGTGAGCTCATTGCCTCCGGTGCGCCGGCCATCAATGCGCTATGCGCTCTTATCTACGATATTGATAGAAATAAGCTGCGCGGTTTAGTGAAAAGGGCGCAGCAGGAAGTACTAAACGAACAAGCACAAAAGCCGGCTTTGCGAGAGATCTATCAGTATTTAAAAAGTTCCTTTGCAGCAAGCGGCGTGCCGCTGCCCGATCATTTGCTCTAAACTTCTGCGCTTACTGCTCCATCCTCTTTCTCATTGATCTTTGAGGCAGCAGCCAGCCTGCGCTGCTGTTGCCACGCCTGCAGCGAGCGGGATGCCAACTCACGGCAACTGACCAGACGCAGATCCAGACCTGAAGTAGCTGCGCTGTCAGACAGCTTCCCATCCTCCGCCGATGGCAAAAGCCGCTGCAAACGCTCGCGCCCTTTGCAGTAATCGCACGGAGTCACGTTGTCCGGGACTGCAAGTGCGGTCAGCGCCCCCGTATCAGGCAGCGGCAAAAGATTTACCTTAGGCGGTAAATCAGGATGCACTGCAGGTTCGGGCTCTGGCTCCGGCTCGGGCTGTGGCATTACTGTAAGCGTCCCTGAGTTTACCGTATAGGTGTAATTAACATTCAATCCATCAGCGCTAAAGCCCAGCTCATACTCGCCGGCGCTAAGCTCTCCCTGCGGATACACCACCTGCGGATTAAAGTCTGACAAACTCTCCCCTGGAGCAAAGTTAAGTTCTCCACCGATGGCAATGTCCGTAGGCAGCGTATCGCCTTCCTGCACGATAGCGTCACCTACCTCAATCGTTCCTAATGGGCGTGGGTGAATTTTGATATAGCCCGTACCATTGAGGCTTTGCGCACCTGAGGTACCGTCAGCGCCCTGCGGTTGCACCACATAAAAGCCGGCAAAGCCGTCTTGATTAGTCAGCGCATAGGAATAATTCCCAGCATTGCGGACATTGCCGTCAGCGCTGTAGCAAGTATTGTCATAGCTGATGTAATCTGCTAAAGCAAAAACGGTATGCTCTTGTGTCGATCCTTGCGCAATGCCGTACTCATCGTACAGCGTGCCCTCGAAGCTCACTGCATTGAGCTGCGCATAATTATCGCTGCTACCATCATAGACCCGCTCCATATTATTAATAAAAAGCGGTTGCAGAAAGCCTTTAAGATGGCCCGTACTGCCTTCGGCGGTGCAGACATAGTCATCTTGGAAAGTTACCGCGGCTGACTGCAGACCTGCCTTGAAGCTATCGGCAAGGCTAAGCTCACTTTCTCTTTGGCCGATAGCTTTAAGTGTGCCGCCGTTAAGCCCGGCCACCACTCCAGCAAGCCCAAGCGTGCCTTGCTGCCATCCGCTGATGGCCCCTAGCGTACCGCTACCACCTGCAAGCGCCATCGCATTGGCCGCGCTAAACCCGGCAGTCACATTGGTTAAACTATTATTCCCCGTAAGCTTGCCGCTTAAAGCGCCAATGGCATCTCCGGCTTTAAGCTCTCGCTGCACGGAAAATTCACTGACCTCAATATTTTTAAGTACGCTGTCTGCAATTTCACCAGCCAACGCGCCAGCACTGACCGTACCGCCCGCCGCCGCCGCTTCCAGTTCCCCATCAAGACGCAGATTGCTGATCTTAGCTCTCTGCAATTTGGCAAAAAGTCCGCCTTCTGTGTCTGCCGTCTGCAGCTTACTGTGCAGCGTTATTGCGTTAAACGCTCCGTCAAGCTTACCCTTAAACGTGCCGCCCACGTTTGTATCCACATTTAAGTCATTGGTAAGCCAGAAACTGGCACTGCTGTCTTTAAGCGCCACCAGCTCGGATTCATCACTGATGGGGATCTGCTCGCGATGCTCCACGATCTGAGTTGGTGCGTTAATTTCATAATTTTGCTTGAGATCAATATAGTGCTCGGTGGCCGCACTACCATCATCAGGTGAGATAAAGCCCACATCAATGCGCCCCACTGAAGACTGCAGCATCGCTCGATAGTCCTTACCGCCAAGCGGCGTAGTCCCGGTAGCCTCACGCAGCTTTGAAGCATCGCGGATGATGATCTGCCCGGCATCTACTAACAGATTGCTAGCATGGACTTGCCCTAAAAGTCGCACCTTACCCATCCCCTGCTGCGCAGAGAAAAATGGATGTGCACTGAGATCTGCAGAATTGATCAACGAACCTTGCTTAAAACTATTGAGAAGTTGCGGGGTAATTTTAGCGGTAGAAAATCCCACCTGACCACCTGCTTCAAGCAACGCTCCCTTGTGCAGATTAATGCCGCGCGGATTGACAAAATACAGCTGCGACCCGGTCTGACCACGTACCGTACCAAAAATATCAGAAGCTTTTTTATCGTAAATCAGATTAAGAAAATTACCGCGGCTAAAATCCACACGCATCGTTTTGCCCACATCAAAAGAGTGCCATCGCAGCACGGAATTTTTGCCCGTTCCTGCCCCTTTAATCGTCATGGTGTTACCCTGCGCCGCGACCTTAGCATAGCCATGGAGGACTTTATCAAATTGCGGCAACTCATGCGCTGCTACTGTAGTGCTCACGTACAGCGCCGCGCTAAACGCCCCCACAGCGACTAGTCTGCAGAGCCGTCGCTGACTCTTTGATGCAAAACAATGCTGAAACATAATGTCTCCTTACGCCGCAAACGGCGTATTGCTGTAGAAAAATTCGTTATCTAATCAGTAACAACACTCAATAAAGACTTATGCCCCCCCAAGCTGCCTAACAGCGATAGCCCACTTCAAACCAGACTTTGCCGTCATCAAGATCGGAATACGGCTTATCACCCAGCGCCGCATCAAAAGACAGCGCAGCATATAAGCCTTTAACTTCAGCCCTAAGCTCTAAACCAGCACTGGCAAGCGTGTCACGCGGGGCATAGTCATCCTTGACCACGGCGGCTTTAAAATTAGGACGGATGGCAAAATTACCCCCCGCCCATGGCTTTAACTCCGGATAAAGCTTGATAAGTGCTCCGCTGTCTCCTGACAGCACATTGCTGTCAAAGC
>CALXOV010000045.1 GCA_944390105.1 uncultured Succinivibrionaceae bacterium | reverse complement strand
TGTTTGAATTTATTCGGGGTGCAACCACCTGACAGCGGATATAAGGAAGAGGTAGCCCTGGCTAACCAACTCCAGAAGGCTAAAAAGCCTCACTGATTTTATAGTACCTACACAACAAAGTTCAGGTCCGCAGCTTTTTGCAGTGACGGATGGCAAAGCTATCGGCACTTGTGTTGAGCATTCCTTTAAAACTTATCTTAAAAATCGCTTCACCTTGATGTTGGGGAATAGCGCCAAGGGACTGGATTTTCCGACTCTTAATACTGACATCAAGGTCACATCCGTTAATCACCCCCAGTCAAGCTGTCCTTACCGTAATCTTTGGCAGAAAGTTTATGGATTAGGGTATAACTTGCTCATTTTTGTCTACTCTAAGCAAGATGATACGGTTCTGCGTCAAGGCTTTATCCGGATTCAAGCTTGCCGATTTATCAGTGCGTCGCGTACGGCAGACTATCGATTGACCAAGGAGCTGCGTGCCATGTGCGCCGCTGGTGCCGGGATGGCGGCTATAACTGCACTGCTGCAGGCATATGAGCTGCCAGGTACGCCACAGTAGCTTACTAAGCTTGCTGCTGCTATCGTTAAGCAGCCGCCAGAGCAGGGCTATCTGACGATATCTAATGCTTTGCAGTGGCGGATCCATTATCGCCGTGCTCTGGAGGCTGCCGCAGCTGACGGAATTATTAGCCTACTGGAGGCTGATCATGGATAAGCGTGCTCGGGCAGTTTTTGGCGATTGGCAGACCCCGCCTGAACTGGCAAAGGCCATCTGCCGCCTGCTACAGGAAAAGAGCTGCGCCCCGCACTTCATGCTTGAGCCCACTTGCGGCCAGGGTAACTTCATTGAGGCCGCGCTAGCTGCGTTTCCGGCGTTACAGACGGTGTGCGGCATTGAGATATACGCGCCGTATCTGGCACATTTGCGCTCCCGCCTTAGTGCAAAGGCTCCTAGAGCGGAGGTAAAACTGCAACATGCCGATATCTTCAGTGTGGATCCTACGGGAATTATCCCCCACGATCCGGCCGCTTCTCTGCTGATTTTAGGTAATCCGCCTTGGGTGACCAACAGCGCCCTAGGGGCACAAGATGCTGCAGTCAATTTGCCGCCTAAAGCTAATTTAGGCGGATGGCGCGGCATTGAAGCGTTAACCGGTAAATCTAATTTTGATATCGCCACCGCGATTTGCTTAAAGCTGTTGCCAGTTCTGTATGGCCGCAGCGCAACTTTGGCGCTACTGCTTAAAAATAGCGTAATTGTGCAGCTGTTGCGGCACATGCAGCAGCGCCCTGCGGGACTTATAAGCTTTGAGCAGTATGCGCTTAATGCTTGGCAGGAGTTTGGGGCTAGTACGGCCGCCTCCTTGTTGCTGCTGCGTTTTGCTCCGGCTGCAGATGCGTGTTGTGTAGCACTCAATCCTGAAGACGGGGTGCAGTGCACGCTTTATGATTTTTATACGCGGCGTAAAATTAAGACCTACGGCTGGTGTGCGGGGAATTTTGTCAGTAATTGTGCGCTGTATCGTCAGGTACAGAGCTTAGATGGTAGCTGTCCTTTTACGTGGCGTTCTGGCATGAAGCATGACTGTGCCGCGGTACTTGAGCTTACGTTGCAGCCGGATGGTAGTTTGCAAAATGGCTTGGGCGAGCGCGCTGACGTTGAGGCGGAAGTCCTGTATCCGTGGTGTAAAGGCGCGGATTTAAATGCAGACGTCGCGCAACCGTCGCGCTGTATCATTCTGCCGCAGCGTTATCCTAGTGAAGATACGGCGCAGCTTGCACTGACTCATCCGCGGGCCTTTGCCTATCTGAGCGCCCATGGAGCGCGTTTGGATGCACGCCGTAGCCGCATTTATCAGGGGCGGCCGCGCTTTGCGGTTATTCGGCATTGGAGAATATTCTTTTATGCCGTACAAGGTGGCGATTGCTGGACTATATAAAAGTCTGCACTTTCGCTGTCTTGAGCCGCAGCACGGTAAGCCGGTGCTGCTGGATGATACCTGCTATCAATTGAGCTTTGCGCAGGCACAGGACGCTAAGATCGTCTGTACGGCGCTCAACAGTGCGCCGCTACAGGCGCTGTTGCGTGCCTTGAGCTTTGCTGACAGTAAGCGCCCGGTTACCAAGGAAATCCTGATGCGCCTTAATCTCACCGCGGCAGCTCAGCATTTGTCAGCTGCCGCGCTTAATCTCACCCCCGCCCAGCATTGCCGTCTGCAGGAATTGACGCGGCGGGCAACTGACGGCGCTTAGAGCTCGTTTTTAATTACGTTGCCGCGCAGTACAATCGCTTTTACCTTAAGTTGGTCATCGATAAGCAGTAAATTAGCTTCGCAGCCGGGGGCAATGGAGCCAAAGCGCGTGCTCTGGCCAATTGAGCGGGCGGGATTATAGGTAGCACAGCGCACCGCCGTTTCCAAAGGCAGGCCCACCTGCAGATGAGCAATTTTCATGCAGTCAAAAAGATTGGTCGCCGAGCCGGCAATGGTACCGTTGGCAAGCAGCGCGGTGCGATCCTTGACGGTAACCGCCTGCCCGCCGAGACTGTATTGCCCATTAGGCAAGCCGACCGCCATCATGGAATCGGAAATGAGGATCATGCGCTCAGGTCCAAACAGCTTGAAAGCGGCGCGGACGGCACTAGGATGAATGTGAATGCCATCGCAGATGATCTCCGCCTCGCACCATGCGGCATCGGCCCCTGCGCCAATCGGCCCGGGGGCGCGGTGAGCCAGCGGCGGCATTGCATTATACAGATGGGTAAGATGCGTCGCTCCCGCCGCTATCGCGGCGGTTGCGGTGGCATAATCGGCCGTGGTATGCGCGATAGTCGGCAGGACTTGCCCCTTTAACGTTGCAATAAGCTGCAGGGCTCCGGGCAGCTCGGGTGCAATGGCCAGCAGCCGAATTAGTCCCCCCGCTGCCTGCTGCGCGGCGTGGAAAAATTCCAGCGACGGCGCATGCACAAACTGCGGATTCTGCGCCCCAACTTTGTTCGGAGATACAAAGGGGCCTTCCATATAGATGCCGCCAAGCGAGGCTTCATCTGCATCCGGGGTATAGCTACGGGCATTGGCGCAGGCCTTAACAATATCCTCACGGCTCATGGTCATGGTGGCCGGGCAGATAGTGGTGACGCCGACAGATGCTTCGTATTTGGCGATGCAACTTAATGCCTGGGGGGTGGCTTCCATGAAATCATGGCCAAAGGCCCCATGAAAGTGAATGTCCACGAGGCCGGGAATGGCTTTTAGCCCCTGCCCGTCAATGACGGTTTCGCCAGCTGAAGCTGTGCCGGCGCAGAAATGCGCGCCTTCCCAACGCACGTAGCCTGGCTTAAAAGTAAAGTCCGGAGTGAAGACGGCTACATTTTCAATCTGCATAATACAGGCTCCTTGCCGTAAGTTTGATTAATAATCTTACAGCAAAAGCGCCATGTAGCGCTGTAGCATATAGGGATATGGCAGTCCCATATTACTAGCCAAGAACACAAAATGCCGTGAAGTCAGTAGGTTTCTGCCGCTGGTTTAAGATTTAGGTATTGAGGCGCAGCCCCGCTCCTTAAAAATCTGCGTTAAATCGCCTTTGAGCATTAATTATGCCGCTTTTAAGTTGATTACAACATTTTTTCAGTTTTGTGAAATAAAAATCAAATTTTTACCGATGAGATCGACAATCTGCCATAATTTTGATCAAATACTGAACAGTTTGGTTTTTGGAGCCGCAATGGCTGAACGCAAAGGGGGAAGATGCAAGGTGGGCTCATTAAGGCAAGCCCCGACACATCATTAACGTCAAGGGGGTTAAAACCCGCCCAAACGCTCGATGCTGCGTCAGCTGGCTTACGTTTAGCGGTAAAAACGTCGACCAGATTTTGTACAAGGATCCTAAGGGAATAAGAAGCTAAGGACTTATATTATCTAAGAATTAACTTTCAGCTCTAAAATATCCTCAATCAGCGGCTTGGCCACCAAGGTTTAGGATCATTTAACGCAGTTTTTTGCCGAGCGTGCTCAGGGAGTCCCGAGCGTTGAGTAATTTTTTAAACGGGACGTAAAATTTGTGAGATCGCGAGGTCTTACCGTTCTGTCATACATCAAGGAGCAACTATGCGTATCTATCGTGCTGCCGACTATCGGGAATTAAGCCGTAAAGCGGCCAATATTATTTCGGCTCAGGTCATTATTAAGCCTGACTGCGTATTAGGCTTGGCCACGGGCTCAAGCCCGATTGGCACTTATGATCAGTTAGTGGAATGGCACAAAAAAGGTGATCTGGATTTTGCCGAAGTGCGATCCGTCAATTTAGACGAATATCGCGGTCTAGGAATTGCTAGCGAGCAAAGCTATGTCTATTTTATGCATCAGCACTTATTTGACCGCGTCAATATGAAGCCCGAGCATATCAATATCCCCAATGGCTTGAATCCAGATGCCGCGGCCGAATGCGCGCGCTATGATCGCGTGATTGAAGCCTTAGGCGGGATTGATCTGCAGCTGCTGGGCATCGGGCGCAATGGGCATATCGGCTTTAATGAGCCGGGGTCGGCCTTTGAAAAATTCACTCATTGCATTGATTTGAGCGCAAGCACCATCGAGGCCAATCAGCGCTTCTTTAAATCGATAGATGAAGTGCCGCGGCAGGCTTATACCATGGGCATTTGTTCCATCATGCATGCCCGCAAGGTCTTGCTCATCGCCTCAGGTGAAGATAAAGCCGAAGCTTTGTATAAGTCCTTCTGCGGACCGGTGACGCCAAATGTGCCGGCTTCAGTACTGCAGCTGCATCAGGATGTGGTGGTCGTGGCCGATAATGCCGCGCTATCGCGCATTGATGCGGCAGGTCTTATCTAACGGCACTTGCGGCTTTTGTAACGCAGTGCGCTGCGATCGGCATAAGCGGCAGCTTTAGGTGGATTTTGCGCCACTGCAGGAGCAAGCGGCGACCTGATGACGACACAGCGTGCATGTGTAATTTACTGTTTGAAAAAGAAAATTTTAAAAAGCTGGGGCGTTTTGCAGAAATTACTTGTCAAAGCAAATTTTGCTGATATAATACACGCCCGTAATCTGATGAACAGCACAGCGCACCTGTAGCTCAGCTGGATAGAGTAATCGGCTACGAACCGATCGGTCGGGAGTTCGAATCTCTCCAGGTGCGCCATTCACTGTTCAAGGTTTACCTCCATAAATAATATTTTTCTGCGCACCTGTAGCTCAGCTGGATAGAGTAATCGGCTACGAACCGATCGGTCGGGAGTTCGAATCTCTCCAGGTGCGCCATTTTTTATCCCCCGCATTATTGCACCAAGCTTTTTATTGCCAAGCCAAGAACCGTTCGCGTAACTAGGCTCCAGCTAGAGTATTGCGTAAATTTTTAGTCTTTTTGCGCTTTAGGTAATCTATAATCTGCCTTCAGTCTGCAGCAAGCACGGGGCTTGCTGAGAAACTTATACACAAGGAAGAGCCGCGCATGCCGATGACCGAATTAAATCGTGCCAGTGAAAGTCTGCAGCACGAGCTGCCTAAGGACTTAAATGCTGAGCGCAGCTTGTTGGGCGCTATTTTGCTCGATGGCGCGACTTTAAATCGTGTCAGCGAAGCCATCGGATTGCTCAAACCCGAGGATTTTGCTTCCGAGCGCCATCGCTGCCTTTATGAAGCCATTCTTCGCCGCTCGGCGCTGTCAGATGACTTTAATCCCACGGTGCTGTGCGATCAGCTGGAAAATGAAGGCTTGCTCGAAAAGGCGGGCGGGCGGGCGTATATCTCCGATCTGATTTCGCTTACTGATCCGCTGTCGGCGGCTCCTGAGTATGCGGTGATTGTGCGCAATAAAGCACGCCGCCGCCGCTTAATTGAAGCGGCCGAAAGCATTCAGGAAATCTCGTATAAGCCAGAAGGACGCACCGTCGATGAAATTTATGACGTGGCGCAGCAGCTCATCTTCAAGCTTTCGGAGGAAAATGCGCATACCGATAGCGGTCCTAGGGAAGCTGTTCCGATAGCTGTGGAGCTGTTAGATAAAATCCGCAGCGAAATGGGGCTTAATAAGATGACCGGTACTGCGACCGGTTTTAGTGAGCTCGATGAACTTACCTCCGGTCTGCAGCCGGGCAGTCTCAATATTGTGGCGGCGCGTCCGGGCATCGGAAAGACCTCTTTTGCGATGAATATCGTGGAGAACATTGCGATGAATCCGGAGGTGCATTATCCGGCCTTGGTGTTTTCGCTGGAAATGCCGGCGCAGCAGATTTTAATGCGTATGCTGTGTACCTTTGGGCGGGTGAGTCTGAAGGATTTATCCGAAGGGCGTGTGCTGACCGAGCAGTGGCATGACATGATCCGTAAGCTTGCGCTTTTAATTGAGCAGGCCGAGGATGGGCGCAAGCGCCACAAGCTGTATATTGATGATTCAGGTGATATTACGCCTTTAGAGCTGCGCTCCCGGGCTAGGCGCTTGGCGGCTGAATACGGCGGGCTGTCCGTTATCATGGTGGACTATATTCAGTTGATGAAAGGCCAGACCCGCATGGAAAACCGCAGCCTTGAGGTCGGTGAAATTTCACGCTCCTTAAAGATGTTGGCCAAGGAGCTGAATATCCCGATTATTGCGCTGTCGCAGCTTAACCGCGAGGTCGAAGGGCGGCGCGATCATCGTCCGATGAACTCTGATCTGCGTGAATCCGGCTCCCTTGAGCAGGATGCTGATATGATCATGTTCCTGCACCGCGCTGCGGTGTACCGTAGCGTTGAAGATGGCGCGATTGATGACGGTAAAGCACTGCTCATTGTGGGTAAGAACCGCAACGGTGCCACCAAGGATATTGAACTGCAATTCCAGGGCGCTTATACCGCCTTTTATGATAAGGCCAATCCGCTGGCGGTCGATGAGGTGCCGCTGCCGCCTGAGGCCATGATGCAGTAAATTTTCAAGGAAAAAAAATGAATGTTGTAACTGCACAGATTGATAAGCAGGCCTTAATTCACAATATTAAAACCATTAAGCAGCTGGTGCCGCACTCCAAGATCGTTGCGGTAGTGAAGGCCAACGGCTACGGTCATGGGCTGTATCTGACGGCAAGCACCTTAGACCCTTATGCCGATGCCTTTGCTGCAGCCCGCCTCAGCGAGGCTATTTCGCTGCGCGAACGCGGGATTAAAAAGCCAATTATTCTGCTAGAAGGCTTTTATGAGCCCAGTGACGTGCCGCTTTTGGCCAAATACAATTTAGAGACCGCGGTTCATGATTTTGAACAGGTTGAGGCGATAGAACAGGCCGAGCTTGCAGATCCGATCCGCTGCTGGATGAAGATTGACATCGGCATGCATCGTTTAGGAGCAGCCCCGGATGAAGTGAATGAGATGAAGCTACGCCTTGAACAGTGTGCCAATGTGCGCAAGCCTTTAGGCCTCATTTCACATCTATCCGTAGCCGATACGCCCAGCGAATATCCTTACAATGAAGCACAGATTGATTATTTCTTTAAGATTGCCCGTAATTTTTCCGGGGATTTGTGCCTTGCCAACTCCGCAGGCATCTTGCGCTGGCCTAAATCGCATACCGCTTGGGTGCGTCCGGGGATCATTCTGTACGGTATTTCACCCTTTGACGGTAAAGTAGGGAGTGATTTTGGCCTGCAGCCGGTGATGACCTTAAAGAGCTACCTTATTGCGGTGCGCAAGGTCAAACGTGGCGCTAAAGTCGGCTATGGTGCGGCGTGGACTGCTCCGCGTGATACCGTAATTGGTATTGTCGCTACTGGCTACGGCGACGGTTATCCGCGCTCCGCCCCCAACGGCACGCCGGTGTGGGTGAATGGGCGCATCGTGCCGACGGCCGGACATGTGTGTATGGATATGCTGTTTGTCGATTTGGGCCCTGGAGCACAGGATAAGGTTGGTGACAAAGCGGTACTGTGGGGGAAGGAAGTGCCAGTTGAGCTAGTCGCTGAGCGCTGCGGCACCATTCCGTATGAACTGGTCTGCCGCATTATGCCGCGAGTTAACGTGGAGACTGTCTGATGGATTTTATCTGTCAGCGTGAGCTGAATTTAACGCCGCGCCGCCGCGGCTTTCACATTATCACGCAAGAGGTGGTGCGCGCGCTGCCGGAGCTGACACAGTGCCGTGTTGGGCTTTTGCATCTGCAGCTGCTGCATACCTCCGCCTCCATCACGCTTAATGAATCGGCCGATCCCGATGTGCGCGGGGATATGCAGGCCTATTTTCGCCGCTCCGTTCCCGATGGCGCGCCGTACTTTAATCACGTGCTTGAAGGGGACGATGACATGAGCGCGCATATTTTGTCATCACTTTTAGGACAGACTCTTACCTTGCAGGTGCAACATGGTAATCTGCTGCTGGGCACTTGGCAGGCGATTTATTTGGGAGAGCATCGCCAAGGCGCATCCGGACGCACCCTGATGCTCTTGCTTGAGGGTGTGCGCGGCTGAAAAAGTAGCAAAATCCGGGGGCGGCGCGGCAGTTTTGTTATAATGCACGCCGCATTAAATTGCCGTAAACGGCCGGCGTCGGTATGGCGCCTGACAAGTACTAGAGCATATGAACTACCTACGCACTTACGTGTGAGGTTTCGTGAGGTCGGTGCCACACTTTTAGTAAGCTCTCATTTCTGGGCGTTTACTGGCATGTCCACAATGCCCCCATCAGGTAGGAGTAAAAAGCTCGTTCCTGAATTCTTGGGTATATGGTACATGCTAAAAAAGTGCTGTACCCGCCGCTTACATTCTCCGGCTCACGCAAGGGGAATTACGCGGTATCAGTTAAAGGATTGTAGATTTCATGTTAGAGACTATTGCGCTTGCCGATCGCGTGGCGCAGCTGCGCGAGCGGGCGGATGCCCTCAGGGGGTATCTTTGATTTAGACGCCAAACAAGAGCGTCTTGAAGAAGTAGAAGGGCTGCTTGAAGATCCGGACCTATGGAATAGCCCGGATAAGGCCTCAGCCTTGGGTAAGGAACGGCAGCTTTTAAGTTCCGTTGTCACGCGCTTTCATACGCTCTATCAGGGCTTTGAAGATGTGCTGATGCTCGATGAGTTAGCACGCGCGGAAGGGGATGCGGCGTCGCAGGCTGAAGCGGCAGCCGAAACCGACAAGCTTGATAACGTATTAACTGAGCTTGAGCTTGAGCGCATGTTTGGCCGCGAGCATGACGATGCGGACTGCTATCTTGACATTCAGTCAGGCTCCGGCGGCACCGAGGCGCAGGATTGGGCCGAAATGGTGATGCGCATGTACATCAAGTTCGGCGAAAAGCACGGCTTTAAAGTCGAGGTCATGGAAACCTCCTACGGTGAAGTAGCCGGCATTAAGTCCGCCACTTTGAAGTTCAGCGGAGCGCATGCCTACGGCTGGCTGCGCACTGAAACCGGTGTGCACCGCTTAGTGCGCAAATCGCCCTTTGATTCCAATAATCGCCGCCATACCTCCTTCTGTTCGGCTTTTGCCTACCCGGAGATCGACAATACCATCAGCGTGGAGATTAATCCGGCGGATTTAAAAGTGGATGTGTATCGCTCGTCAGGCGCTGGCGGACAGCATGTGAATAAAACTGAATCGGCAGTGCGCATTACCCATATGCCAACCGGCATTGTAGTGACCTGCCAAAATGAGCGCTCGCAGTTTCAAAATCGTGAGCAGGCCTTAAAGCAGCTGCGCGCTAAATTATATGAATTAGAACTGCGTAAGCAGCAGAGTGAAAAACAGGCGCTGGAGGACAGCAAGGCCGATATCGGCTGGGGCAGCCAGATCCGCTCCTACGTGCTAGATGATTCGCGCGTCAAAGATTTGCGCACCGGCGTGGAAACGCGCGACACCTCTAAGGTGCTCAACGGCGATTTAGATCAATTTATTGAAGCAAGTCTGAAGTCCGGACTTTAATTTCGAGGAAAGAAAAAATGAATGATGAGAACGTACAGGCCGCCGCTGCGGCGCAGCCGGGACTGAATAATGAAATGGCCGAGCGCCGCAGCAAGCTAGAGGCGCTGCGCGCTCAGGGTCAGGCTTATCCCAATGATTTCCGCCGTGACGCCATTTCCTCGGATATTAACGCCGCCTGTGGCAGCTTGAGCGCAGAACAGCTGGAGCAGGATAAGCCTTGCTATACCATTGCCGGACGCATGATGACGCGCCGCGTGATGGGCAAGGCCTCGTTTGCCACGCTGCAGGATATGGGCGGCAAGATTCAGATTTACGTGACCCGCGATGCATTGCCTGAAGGACAGTATCAGGAGGTCTTTAAAAAGCTGGATTTAGGCGACATCATCGGCGTCACCGGCTATGCCTTTCGCACTAAGACCGGAGAGCTGACGTTGCATGTGACGGCGCTGCGGCTGTTAGTCAAGGCGCTGCGTCCTTTGCCGGAGAAGTACAAGGGGCTTACCGATCAGGAAGCGCGCTGCCGTCAGCGCTACTTGGATTTAATTGCCAATGAAGAGTCGCGCCGCACTTTTGCAATCCGTACTAAGATTGTGTCCTTCATTCGCCGCTACATGGACAGCCATGCCTTTATGGAAGTTGAGACTCCGATGATGCATGTCATCCCAGGCGGCGCTAATGCCAAACCCTTCATTACGCATCATAATGCGCTGGATATTGACATGTATCTGCGCATTGCCCCGGAGTTGTTCTTAAAGCGTCTGGTCGTAGGCGGCTTTGAGCGCGTGTACGAGATTAACCGTAATTTCCGCAATGAAGGCATTGATGTGCGCCATAATCCTGAATTCACTATGATTGAATTCTACATGGCCTATCATGATTACAACGATTTGATTGACTTCACTGAGGACTTGTTCCGTAAGATGGCGCTTGAGGTGCTCGGCACCACGCAAATTCATTACGGCAAGGCCGGGGAGTCGGGGCTTGATCTTGATTTTGCCAAGCCTTTTGATCGCCTCACCATGAAAGAAGCCATCGTCAAATACGGTCCGGGTATTACCATGAAGGATTTAGCGTCCCTCGAAAAGGCGCAGGCTTGGTGCGCGCAGCTTAAGGTGGAGACCGGTAAGGGCTGGGAGCTTGGTCACTACATCAATGCGCTCTTTGAGGAGCTCGTGGAGGAGAACCTGCAGCAGCCGACCTTCATTACCTCATATCCGGCGGTGGTGTCGCCCTTGGCGCGACGCAGTGACAGCGATCCCGAATTTACCGATCGCTTTGAATTCTTCATTGGCGGACGCGAGATGGGCAACGGCTTCTCGGAATTAAATGATCCTGACGATCAGGCCGGCCGCTTCCGTCAGCAGGCAGAGCAGAAGAAGCACGGCGATGATGAGGCCATGTATTATGATGAGGATTACATTACTGCGCTGCAGCACGGTCTGCCGCCGACTGCCGGCGAGGGCATTGGCATTGATCGCGTGGTAATGCTGTTCTCCAACAGCCACACGATTCGTGATGTGATCTTGTTCCCGACTTTACGTCCGCAGAAATAATATTTTTCTGCCAAGATTAAGCCCGCAGCCTGCGGCTGCGGGATACAATAAAGTGCAGATGATCCGCAGCGTCCTGCTGCAGCGACAGGAGATAAAAATGCATTTATTCCACGGTTCCTTAGTGGCACTCATCACTCCGTTTAAGGACGGCAAGGTCGATGAAAAAGCCTTAGAGAAAATTATCGAATGGCATATCCAGCAGGGCACTAATGCCATTGTTCCCACCGGCACTACCGGTGAAAGTCCGACTTTAAGTGAGGAGGAGCATGCTCGCGTGGTGGAGCTTACCGTGCAGATAGTCAATCACCGCATTCCGGTGATGGCCGGCGCCGGCTCCAACAATACGATTGAAGCTATTCACTATTCGCAAGAAGCCCAGAAGGCAGGTGCCGATGGTCTGTTGCATGTGGCCGGTTATTACAATAAGCCCAGCCAGCGCGGGCTGTATCAGCACTTTAAGGCAGTGCATGACAACAGCGATCTGCCGATTTTTGTCTATAACATTCCCGGCCGCGCAGTGGTCAATATCCAGCCTGAGACTTTAGCGCAGTTAGCGCAGCTGCCGCGCATTGCCGGCGTTAAAGATGCCACCGGCGATTTAGCAAGGCCGTGGATTGAGCGCAGCTTAATTAAGCGTGATGACTTTACCTGGCTGTCAGGTGAAGATGCCACGCAGGTCAGCTATAACGTGTCCGGCGGCTGTGGCTGTATTTCCGTGACCGCCAATATTGCACCGGCTTTGGTGGCTAAAGTGCAGGCTTTGTGCGCCGCTGAGAAATGGCAGGAAGCACGCGCGCTGCAGGATGAGCTCATCACGCTGCATCAGCTGATGTTCAAGGAGCCGTCGCCAGCCCCGGTGAAATATGCGGCATCGCTCTTAGGTCTGTGCAGTGAAGAGGCCCGTTTGCCGATTGTGCCGCTGAGCGAGCCTTATCGCACGGCGATAAAAGCTGAGATGCAGCGTTTGGGCCTTTTAGGTTAAAGGTGTGCATTGATGAGTGATGCAGACGTAAAGCCGTCAGCTGACGCCGTGCACCCGCATGTTCGCTCCTTTGTCATTCGCGCCGGACGCATGACTAAAGCGCAGGAGCAGGCTTTGACTGAGCTTGCGCCTAAATATGCGCTGACCTTGCCCGTAGACGGAGAGACCCTTGATGCTGCCGCCGCCTTTGGACGCGCTGCGCCGCTGGTCGTTGAGGTAGGTTTTGGCATGGGTAAATCCTTTATCGAGATGGCCGCGGCCGATCCGGCGCGCAATTACTTGGGCATTGAAGTACACCCGCCGGGGGTAGGAGCCTGCTTAATGCAGATTGAAGCGCTGGGCCTTAGCAATGTGCGCGTGCTGCGCCATGATGCTTATGAGGTTTTCCGTAAGTTTATGGCTGCGCAGTCCATTGATATTTTGCAGATCTTCTTTCCCGATCCGTGGCCTAAAGCGCGCCATCATAAGCGTCGCTTAATTAACGCTGAGTTTATTGACTTAGTTCGCCCGCTGCTTAAAGTCGGCGGTGAAGTTCGCATGGCTACTGATTGGCAGGAATATGCAGAGGAAATGCTGGCCTTGTTTACGCAAGCTGCGGGCTTTGTCAATGCAGCCCCCGACGGAGGCTATCTGCCGCGCCCGTCATGGCGGCCTTTGACCAAGTTTGAGCAGCGTGGTGAGCGCTTAGGGCATGGGGTGTGGGATCTGGTGTTCACCCGCACTGCCGATTAAACGGCCTTGAGTAAATAAATTAGCACCCCTACGGCAGCGCTGCAGGCTTTACGCTTCAGGGCTGCCGCTTAATTTTTCCTTCTAACTGAAAGCCACGCAATTCCTCAAGCGTGAGCGTGGGGTAGTTCGTACGACAGCGTGATTAACATGCAAATGGCGCAAACAGGAGAAGATGCATGGCCGTTTTAGATACGTCATATGCGCGCAGTACGGCGCTGCAAGCCTTTGTTAAACGCATATGGCCGCAATGCGGCAGTGCAGAGCTTAAACCTTTATCCGGGGATGCTAGCTTGCGCCGCTACTTCAGAATTGGCGGACGTGTGGCGGTGGACGCGCCGCCGCAAACGCAGAAAAATGCTGAATTTATCGATATTGCCAGTAGACTGCGTCAAGTCGGCCTACGGGGACCGCATATCTTTGCGGCGGATCTTGGGCAGGGTTTCATGCTGCTTGAGGATGTGGGGGATCGCGTATTTGCTGGTGCGGCGCAAGGCACGGAGCAGGAGCGCTACTATTTAAAAGCTGCCGCCTTGCTGCCGCAGCTGGCCAAAGTCCGCATAGCACAGCTGCCGCGCTTTGATGAAGCCTTCATGCAGCAGGAACTTGACATTATGCGTAAGTGGCTGCTGTCTTCTGCACTGCAGTTACAGCTCTCCGCCACGCAGCAGCACGTGTTAGATACAGCCTGTACAGCGCTGTGCGCGCGTATCAGTGCCATGCCATATTGTGCGATGCACCGTGATTTTCACTGCCGCAATCTGCAGGTACTGCCAGATGACAGTTTGTGCGTACTTGATTTTCAGGACATGGTTGTAGGTCCCTGCGCCTATGACGTAGCCTCCTTGGTCTATGACTGCTACGTCAAGCTGCCGCAGGCCCTTATTGATAAATTAATTGTGCTCACGTGGCGGCGTTATCAGGCGTTAGGCGTGCTGTCAGGGGCGGTGAGCCTGTATGAATTTAAGATCATGGTGCTTTGCTGTGCGTTACAGCGTCATCTTAAGGTTTTAGGCATCTTCAATCGCTTGCTGCTGCGCGACGGCAAGCGCGGCTATTTAAAGGATTTGCCGCGCGTCATGAACTATACGCTTGATGAGTGTGTTCAACTTTCCGAATTTGCCGTTTTAGGTGAATTACTGCAGAGCATTGTCGTTCCGGCTCTAACACATTATCTGCAGGGACAAGGCATACAGGTAAGTTAAATGCGTGCAATGATTCTGGCGGCCGGGCGCGGTGAGCGCCTGCGCCCTTTAACCGATACCTGCCCCAAGCCTTTAATAAAGGTCGGCGGGATTGCGCTTGCAGTGCGCCATATTCATAAGCTTAAGGCCGCCGGCATACAGGAGATTGTGGTTAACAGCGCGTGGCTTAGCGACAAGATTGTTGCGGCATTAGGCGACGGCTCGACTTTTGGCGTGCACATTATCCATTCGGTGGAAGTCCCCGGCGGTTTGGAGACGGCAGGAGGGATTGTACAGGCCTTGCCGTATCTGGGGGATGAGGTCTTTTTAGTGGTCAACGGCGATACGCTAATAGACTGCGATTACGCTAAGCTTACGCAAATTAAACTGCCGGATAATGCATTAGCGCATCTTTTTTTAGTGCGCAATCCGGAGCATCATCCGCAGGGTGATTTTTCCTTAAATGAGCGCTCTGCTATCATGGCAGGGGGCGCTTATACTTTCAGCGGAGCCGCGTTATACCGTCCCGCCGCCTTTGCCGGCCTAAAGCCGCAGCGCATGCCGCTGCGCCCGCTGCTGGACTCATGGCTGGCGCAGGGACAGCTTCAGGGCAGTGTGCTCCCCGGAGCATGGTTTGATGTCGGCACGGCAGAGCGCCTGCAGCAGGCAGAGGCTTATCTGCAGCGCGCGTCACAGGATGGTAGCAATACAGGAAGTTTTGATTTATGAAGCAGTCATGGACCGGCCGTATTATCGGCACCCTTATCGGCCTCATTTTTTTCAATCCGCTGACGGCGCTGATTGGCTTTGCGCTCGGGTGGTATTTTATTGATAAGAAGCGTAATGATGCGATGCGCAATCGCCAGCAGGCTAATCAGGCATTTACCTACAGCTCGCAGCAGGCGCCAAATTTTGATTTAATCCGTTTAACCTTTCTCTTAATGGGATACGTGGCGCGCGGTGCCGGACGCGTCAATGAGGCGCATATTGATAAGGCCGAGCAATTCATGGCCTTAATGCAGCTTGATGATAGCGCAAGGCGCGATGCCATTGCCGCCTTTAATCAAGGTAAAGATGAGGACTTTACGCTGCAAGCCGAGATTGCTCATCTGCGGGCATTAGCCGGCTCGAACTTTGCCATCATCTCCTACGTCCTGGAAATTGAAGTGCAGCTGGCCTTAGCCGACGGCAGCATGCAGTCAGGGGAGTATCAGCGCTTAATTCAGATTGCTGCGCTGTTGGGTGTAGCTGCCGCGCAGATGGACCGGTTAATTCGCATTCGCACTGCTGAAATGCAGTTTGAGCAGGCGGCGCGCGCCTTTCGGGAAGGACGCGGCTTTGCCGGTTTTGGGCAGAACGGTTCGCAGCGTTCGCAGTCAGGTAGCAGCGGCGCCTATCAGGCCAGTCAAAGCGAGTTAAGTCATGCCTATGAAATTTTAGGTGTTGACGAAAATGCTTCCTTTGAGGAGATTAAAAAAGCCCATCGGCGCTTAATGCTCAAATATCATCCTGATCGCTTAGCTTCTCAGGGGCTGCCGCCTGAAATGGTGCGTTTGTACACGCAAAAGGCGCAGGATATTCAGGCCGCTTTTGACCTTATCAAAAAACAGCGCGGGGAAAACTGAACGTCACCTTCTGGTCGTCAGTCGGGTGATAAATTTTGTCATTAAGTTGGGACAGGCGTCAGTGTCCGTGATCGGCTGCACCAAACAGGCTCGCTGACGCGTAAATTTTTCGGCCTTGTTTATAAAACTGTATTAAAATAAGCTAAGCGACGACGGTTAATGCATGTCGTTGTTTTTCTGTTTAAACAGTATTTGGAGAATACAATGAACAAGTATCAGGCGATTTTAGGTGCTGCTGCTTTAAGCGCTACCGTGTTAGCTGGCTGCTCCTCTGCTTCTTTAGACGAGCTCAACACCAAGGTTGACGCTATTGCTGCCGATGTTGATGCTTTAAAGGCTCAGCAGTCCAAGTTAGCCAATGACGTTGCTTTCGTGAAGTCTGACGCTGCCCGTGCTAACGAGCGCTTAGACAACTTAGCTCGTCGCTACAAGAAGTAATTTCGACTTTTTGTACTAAACCACAGGCTCGCTCCAGTTATGGGCGAGCCTGTTGCGTTTTTAGGGCAGGAGCGCAGTCTTGATCCTCGCGCTTAAGTTGCCGCTGCCGCCGCCTAAATTATCAATTGCTGCCTTAATTTTGCTGCCATTCTTGCCGTGGCAGAACCCCCAAGGAGCTCTATGCCGATTCAGCCTGGCTTTTATGTGTGCAATTCCAATGATGTGGACAATTTAGCGCTCAGTGCGGCGTATCTGATGCGCACCCATCCGCCGCGTGATCCTTTAGCCTGTGAGCAGGTCGTGGTGATGAACCGCGGCATGCAGACCTATCTGAGCCAAGTTAGTGCCCGTCTGAACGGCATTGCCGCGCAATGTCAGTATCAGCAGCTGTGGCAGCTTATTTTCCGCATTCACCACTGGCTCCACCCGCAAGCCGATCCGCGCAATCTGTACTCGCGTCTTTACCTTACTTTAAATATCTTAGGTCTAAAGCCCGTCTGGGCGCAGCCGCCGGCTGCCGGACAGCCTGACTTCTTTAAGAAAATGCGCGATTATTTAAATGATGATGCGCAAGGCACTAAGGCCTATCTGTTGGCAGCCAAACTTGCTGATACCTTTGATCAATATCAGATGTATCGTCCGCAATGGATACAGACGTGGAATAGTTGGACGGCCGCTGATTTTGCGCAATATGCCGCTGCGTCGCAGCAGGAAGGCCCAATTCACGCTTTTGTGCAGGCCGTCTCGCATCAAGACCGGCGCATTTTACAGGCGCTACACAGTAATGTGTGGCAGATGCATTTATGGACTTTGCTTAAGGGCAATTTAGCCCCTAAGGTGCTACCCGGTCCCGGCGTGCTGCCGCAGAGCGATGATGGCGTGATCAGCGAAAATGACGATCCACTGTTATACCTCGATCGTTCCGGCATTATGCAGCATCTGCAAAAGTCCTTAGGCAGCGCCGCACCGGGATCATTGCCGCAGTTGCCAGATAAAATCTTCATTTTCGGTGTTTCCGCGCTGCCCCCGCAGGTGATTTCTTTTCTGCAGGTACTAGCGCGCCACTGCGCGGTGTTTTTACTGCTGCTCAATCCCTGCGAGCAGTACTGGGGCGATCTCACCTCCTCATTCAAAGATTTTTTTGCCCGCTTTAAGCGCGCGCGCGCACTGCAGCCGACGCTGTGCCTGCCTCGCAGCCGTCCGCCATCGCAAGATCTCTCTTATCTAAAGCCTAGTCTCTATCAGGCGTCGACGCAGGATGCAGGCGCGGGCGCTGAGCTAGTTGCCGGGAATGCGCTCTTGCTCGGTCTTGGACGGCAGGGGATGGATAATTTATCGTTGCTGTGTGCGCTGGAGCCGCTGCCGCAGTTTATTGATTCCTTTAATGATCCCGGTGAAGACAGCTTGCTGCATTGTCTGCAGCATCAGATGTTAAAGCTTGAGCCGCCTGCAGGTAAGAAAAATGCGCTTGCTCCGCAGGACAATTCACTTGAAATCCATGTCTGCCATACGCGGCTGCGCGAAGTGCAGGTGCTGCGCGATGCGATTTTACAGCGCTTTAAGCAAGCGGCGGAGCGCGGCGAGAAACTGCAGCCGCGTGAGATTGTGGTGATGGTGCCGACGATTAATACCTATGCGCCCTATATTACCGCGGTATTTGGTCAAGCTGCTTTAGAAGGGGAGAGTGATCCAAATTTCCTGCCCTATGCCATCTGCGATCGCACGCAGGCAGAGGAAAGCCCGATCACGGATGCGGTACTGACCTTGCTGAATATCAGCGCGCAGCGCGTGACCAATGTGCTCATTACCGATCTGTTATCCATTGAGCCCTTGGCCGCGCGCTTTGGCATTGTGCCGGATGACATTAAAGTTATTGAGGAGTGGTTCCGTGAAGGGGCGGTGTACTGGGGTCTAGATGACAGCGATACGCAGGCTGAGTCTGCCATCCCGCTGCCGGGAACCTTTGAGCATGGTCTGGATCGCATGCTGCTTGGCACCATGGCTGGCGATCTGCCGCAGCAGGGAGCCTTTGCACAAATCGAAGGGGATGATGCGCAGCTCTTAGGCCGCTTGTGCGCCTTTGTATTTGCTTTAAAGCAGCTGCGCACTTACTTTACGCCCCATCTGCAGCTGCCGCCGCAGGCGTGGCGCGAGAATTTACAGGCACGCATTTTAGACAGCTTCTTTGTGTTCGATGAGAACAGCGCGCTTGAGCGTACCGCCATTTTGCAGGCGGTGGCGCAGCTGCAGGATATCTGCCGCGATCTTAAAAAACCGCCGCTTATCACGCTGCCGATTTTTCATGCGCTGTTGCAGGCCCAATTGTCCGCTGAGCGCAATTTTCAGCCGTTTTTGCGCGGCAAAATTAATTTTTGCTCCTTAGTCCCGATGCGAGCGGTGCCGTTTAAGCATATTTTTATTCTGGGACTGAATGATGGCGACTTCCCTCGCCGTGAGCGGATGCCTGGGTTTAATCTGCTGGCGCTAAGCGGTCTCTATCAGCGCGGCGATCGCTCGCGCGCGTTGGACGATCGCTTCTTATTTTTAGATGCGCTGCTCTCCGCGCGTGAGAGTATTTATTTTTCCTACATTGGCGAAAGCCCGATATCGCAGCAGGAACTGCCGCCGGCGGTGGTGCTCACCGAGCTCTTAGATTACATTGCTGCTCATTTTTCCGTTAGCTCCGCGGAGGGACTGCCGGCCATCCAGCGCCGACTTGTCATCAAGGAGCATTTGACGTCCTATCACCCGGATAATTTTACCTATCGACAGGAAGAAGGCTGTGCGGTGCATTATCCGTCCTTTGATAGTAAGGCGCTGCTACCTGTAGCGCAGGAGCGTAAGCCGCGCCCGCTTTTGGGCAATGCCGCAGAGTGGGGCTTTAGCCTTGACACGCAGCTAGAGCTGGATCTAGGCGCGCTGGCGGCCTTTTTAGCCGAGCCCTGCCGCAGCTTTTTACGGCGCAATCTGAAAATTTATCTGCCCTCCGGCGATGAGGGACAGCTGCAGTCCGCTGAGGACTTTTCCCGCAATGTTTTTGCTAACGCTCCTTTAGTGCAGGCGCTGCTGCTGTCCCCCGATGAAGCCGCGGCGAGTGCGCTGCTAGATGCTGCCGCGCGTCAGGGCACTGAACCTTACGGGGTCTTTGGTACACTCAATCGTGCCGCCATTGTGCGTACGGTACAGACCATGCAGCAGGCGATGATGCAAAACGGCATCGTTGACCCACATGCGCTGCGTCATTTTCAAGCAGACCGGCTGCAGCGGGCATTTACGCTTCAGGAAAATGGGCAGGCGGTTACGCGCAGTGTGTGGCTTGCGGTGAGCGCTTTAGAGTACGTGCAGGGAGAAAAGCACAGCTTAATTGTGCTTTATCCCTATGCTGCCTTTGGTGACAAGCTTAATACCAAGCCGCTACTGCAGGCTTTTGCGGCAGCTCTTGGCTATTATTTAAAAACCGGGCGCTGCGTGCCCTGTCTGCTGATTGATGCGCAGGGACGCAGTCTGACATTAAATGCGCTGTCAGGCGCTGACTATGAAGCGTCCCTCACGCAGGCGCTGACTTTTTATGCCCAAGGTACGTGCCGTCCGTGGCCCTCGTGCAATGGCTTGCTGCGCCGCGTGCCTTATCTCAAACCTGCAGAGGGGCTAAGCGAATTATTGCATTGTGACCCGGATAAACTGCGCTTAAGTCCTGAGTTTTGCTACTTATTTGCCGACGGCAGCTGTTTGGAAACCAACCCGCACTTAGCGGCCATGTTCATGCAGCTTGCAGAGTTTTATCAAAAATTTATTGCCGAGCATATGCAGGAGGTGAAGGCATGAGCACACTGCAGGTGCCGCCCAGCGGCCGGCCTTTAGATTTGCTGTCCTTTAATCTAGGCCAATCCGCGCTCATTGAAGCGTCCGCCGGTACCGGTAAGACTTATACCATTACTTATCTCATTGTACGTCTGCTATTAAATGCCGGACGCAGCGGCAATTTAGAGCAGGCGCTGCTTTTAGATCAGATTTTAGTGGTGACCTTTACTAATGCAGCCGCCGCCGATTTAAAAACGCGCATTCGCGAAAAAATCCGCGAGGCGCGGCAGTGCCTGCTGACGGCTGCTGCGGGGGAGTCTATCAGCAGTTTTGAGCCTTTAATGCAGGAGCTGTGTGCGCTGTTGCAGGATAATTGTGCGCGTAGTACTCAAGGCGGGCTGGCATTGAGCTTGCAGGATTATGTCAGGCTGCTGCAGCGTGCCGAGCGTGATATTGATAAGGCCGCTATCTGCACCATTCATTCTTTTTGCTATAGCGCGCTCAATCAGATTTATGCCTTTGAAGCCGGTGAAGCCTTTGAAACGCAGCTGTGTCAGGATGTCAGCGCCCTGCAGGAGGAAGCGTTCATTTCTACATGGCGCAGCTGCTTTTATGCCCAAGATGAAGCGGCATTGTTACCTGAGCTTGAAGTCCTAGGCAGCAACGATCCGCGTGCGCTGCTGCCGCTTTATGCTACGCTCGAGCAGGTTCGAGCCAGTCAGCATCGCCCCGGCATGGTGCTTAATTTTGCGCTTAAAGATAATACGCAGTACCTCGACACGCGCAAGCGCGAGGCGCGTACCTTATTTAAAGAGCTGCGGCTGCAGCTGCGCAGTGCCGCAGCCGCGCAAAAACTACAGCTAGCTGCCCTGCAACGGGAGCTGCAGCAGCTGCTCGCCCCGTATACCGCACAGCTGCCGGCTCTGCTACACAAGGAGTTTTGTTCACTGCTCCAGCAGGGCCCCGATAAATTTGCTAAATTAAAAAATCCGGCGATCATCCTGCTGCAGAAAGTTCAAGCCTTTGTCGCGGATCCTGCGGCGGCGGCAGCCTTTAGCGCCAGTGATTTTAAACTTTGTGCAGAAGATACGGATCTGTGGCTCAATAACGCCGCAAGCAATTTAAAAAAGCTCAAGGATCCGGATACTTATTCGCAACTGCGTCGCCGCATTTGTCAGGGGCTGAATCAGCTAGCTACGTTAAATGCGCAGCGCACAGCGTGGAGCTTGGAGTTTAAAACGGCGCTGTGCCTATTGGCTGATGCCAAGTTTAATGAACTTAAAGCCCAGCGTCAGCAGATGTCGCTTGATGACGTGTTGTTGCGCCTTGATAAAGCGTTGCAGCAGCCTAAGGGGCGCGGGGAGCAGCTTGCGGCCATGATCCGCGCGCGCTATCCAATAGCGATGGTCGATGAGTTCCAAGATACCGATCCGGTGCAGTATGCTATCTTTGAGCAGATTTATCTGCAAAAGGATACCGCAGCCAGCGCCCGCTGCTATCTAATTGGCGATCCCAAACAGTCGATTTACTCTTTTCGCGGCTCTGATATTAATTCTTATTTAAAGGCACGTGCGCGCATTATTGAGTGTTCAGGACCTGAGAGCATCTATACCTTAGCGACGAATTACCGTTCGGCTAAGGCGGCGGTGGAGGCGGTCAATGCCCTGTTCGGTTCCACGCTTAATTCCGCCAATCATTGTCCTTTTTATCTGCCTGAGGTGGCATTTACTCCGGTGCAAAGCACGCAAGGCAAAATGCAATTTCATTTTGCAGATCAAGCGGATGTCGGCTGCCTTATTTTTGTCAGCGGACGTGAGGCGTGCACTAAGGATGCGCTGCTGACTCGTCAGGCCGAAGCCTGCGCGCAACAGGTTGTGCGTGTGCTGACGCATGGGCGCTTGACCCTTAAAAGCGGGGAAGAACGGACGGTACGGCCCAATGATATTGCCATCTTAGTGCGCAGTGCTAAAGAAAGCAGCGCCATTGTGCAGGCTTTAGCACGCCATCAGGTAGGGGCGGTCTTTTACTCGGATCGCAGCTCCGTCTTAGGTAGCGCCCAAGAACCTTCCGCTGAGGCGCAGGATATGCGCTATCTCATGGAGGCGCTGTGCGATCCTGCCGATCGCGCCGCGGTAGTGCGCCTGTTAGGCTCAACGCTTTTGTCCCTTGAAGGGGCGCAGTTTAGGGAACTGCTTGCAGATGCGCAGTTTGAGCAGGAAGTGCGCTTGCTGACGCAGCTGCAGACGGTATGGCAACACAATGGCTTTTTAAGTGCGTTTATGCAGTGGCTGCAGGCGCCGTCTCATCAGGGGCTGCAACGCAGCATGCAGTTTGTCGGCGGTGAGCGACGGCTGACTAATTATCAGCATATTGCAGAAATCATGCAGCAGCAGCACGGGATCATTAAGGGCATTAAAGCGCAGTTACGCTGGTATACGCAGTTGCTGCAGGGCAATGATGTGACCGACAATCCTGATGAATTTTTAAAGCGCCTTGAGTCCGAGCGTGCACAGGTGCGTATCTATACCATTCATAAATCTAAGGGGCTGGAGTTTCCGCTGGTTATGCTGCCGTATCTGTGGTTGTGCGATAGACCGGAACGCGGCAAAGGTAAACCGATTCTATATTACGATGCTGCCCTTAAGCGTCGGCAGCTTGATTTGTATGCGCAGGCTGACAGCGCAGCTGCGGCGGCGGCGCTTGAACTGCAAGAGGACATGCGCTTGACCTACGTTGCCCTGACGCGCGCTTGTGCCTGCAATTTTATCTTTTTAGCGCAGACCCGCAGTTCCGCCGATCTTAAGCCGCGCAGCTTTATGTACCTGTTAAGCGGCTGTAATGAAGCTGCAGGTCAGCCCGCTCCCTTAGGCGATGCGCTGCCCGCGGCGCTGCAAAATTTGCATCAACGTCCCGATCTCTTTACGCTAAGCGAGCTGCCGGCGGATTTCATGGAACAGGCTCCGACGCTGTGGAACCCGCCGCCCGAACCTAGCGCAGCGCTGCATGCCGATACGCTGCCGCCGCAGGCTTGCGATGATAATTTTACTATCTCCTCGTACTCGGGCTTAGTCAGCGGGCTGCATGATACGGCGGTTAGCAGCGAACAGAGCGAGCGGGATGAGAGGGCAGAAGGAAGCCTTGAGCTGCCGCCGCGTCTGTCACCCTTTGATTTCCCGCGCGGCACGCAGGCTGGCTCCTTACTGCATCTGCTGCTGGAGCGTTGTGATTTTGCTGCCTTAAACCATTGTCCGCCCGCGGAACAATTAAGCCAGCTGCGGGCGCTGTGCACGGATATTAGTAGCAGTCCGTACGCTCAGGTTTTCGCCGCGTGGACAGCGCATTTGGGCGATGGCATTGAGGCCTTAGCACAGTGGCTGTTTAATATGGTTAATGCTAGGTTGCCGACGGCTGACGGCGGCACCTTTTGCTTAAGTGAACTGCCGGCCAACGCCTTTGTGCCGGAAATGCGCTATCTGATGCCGGTGACGCACTTGGACAGCACCAAATTAAATGCGCTGTGCCTGGATAGCGCTGCTGATGTGCCGCAGCTTAACGGAATTACGCCGGCGCTCTATCTTGAGTCGCGGCAAGTTAACGGCTTTTTGACCGGGTCTTTGGATTTAGTATGCCGCAGCGGGCAGCCTGGGCATGAGCGCTATTACGTGATTGATTATAAATCCACCTTTTTAGGCAGCACGTATGCAGCCTACAGTGATAAGCAGGTGGCCGCTTCAGTTTTTGACCCGCGCAATCGCTACGATGTACAGTATTTAATTTATACCGCAGCCCTACATCGTCTGCTGAAGGTCAGACTGCCGAATTACGATTACGCTAAGGATATAGGCGGTGTCCTCTATCTGTATCTGCGCGGACTGCGCGCCGATGTGTCACTTTCGCCTGGCGTCTTTTTTACCAAGCCGCAGCAGGGCATTGTGGAGCGCTTAGATGCGCTGTTAGGAGAGGCCAATGACTGATACCACCGCAGAGCTGCTCACTCATGGAGCGCAGTGTAGCTTTATCTCGCCTTTGGCTTTAGCGCAGGCTGATTTTATTAAGCGCCATTATCCGCAGGCCGATGAAACGCTGCTTATCTTGCTGTTGATGTTGCAGTATAAACTTGAGCAGGGAGATGTGTGCTTGCGCCTGCCAACGGAGCATAGCGTAGGCGGGCTGCAGGGCGTGCTAAGCGCTTGGCAGAGCGCCTGCAAGCTGCAGCAACTGCAGCTTGCCAAGCCGCGCTTTGAAGCGCAGTTGGCCTTTTGTCAGCGGGTTGACAAGTTCCTCGCGGCGCTTAAGCCTAGCCAGCTTAGCGCTAAGCTACTTAAATCGGGGGCAGTAAGCCTCGTGACCAAGGACGCAGAGACGGTGCCGGAGCACAGCACGACGCCGCTGATATTAAATCGTAGCCGCTTGTATTTTCGTCGCTATTTTCTCTATGAGTGCGCGGCGGCGGCGCGCGTACAGGGACGCGGTGCCCTGCCGTATTATGCCGCGCAGCCAGAGCTGATGCGCCAGGCACTGGATATCCTGTTTGCGCCACCTGCTACAGGAGAGCTCAATTGGCAGCAGGCAGCTGCTGCCTTAGCGGCATTGCAGCGCTTTACCATTATTTCAGGGGGACCTGGTACGGGTAAAACTACTACGGTAATTCGCCTGCTGTTGTTGCTGTTGGCGCTTGATCCTAAGCTGCGGCGTATTGCCCTGTGTGCGCCTACCGGTAAAGCGGCGGCGCGTATGGCAGAATCGATTGTGCATCAACTCACTGCACCGGATGGCACCCTGACCTCCGCCGTAGCGCAGCTAACTGCGCTGTGCGGGCGCGAAGAGGATGTGCTGGGCTTGATTCCGCAGCAGGCACAGACCCTACATCGCCTGCTGAAAGTGAGACCCCATCGCGTTAGCATCGATTTTAATGCAGATGCCCCGCTGCCTTACGATATTGTGGTGGTGGATGAGGTCTCCATGGTAGATCTGGCGCTATTTAATAAATTATTAAGTGCCATTGCGCCTACAACTATCTTAGTGCTGCTGGGCGATAAAGATCAGCTGTGCTCGGTGGAGGCAGGCTCGGTGCTAGGCGATCTAGCTAGTTGTCTGCAGTTTGGCAGTGCTTTTTTAAGTAATAGCACCGCGCAGGCCTTGGCTTTTCTCTGTCACACTAGCGTCGACAAGCTTAGGCAGGGACAGCTGTCCGATCATGCGCTACTGCTGCAAATAAGCCATCGTTTTGCTGCCGATTCAGGCATTGGGCGCTTGGCGGCATTAGTAAATGAACTGCCGCCCGCCTTAGCTGAAAGCACGGAAAGTCAGGTGGGGGCCGCGCTGTTACAGGAGCGGCAGCGACTGCGCCAGCATAAAGCTGCCGCTATTGCAGCATTGTGCGCGCAGTGCGCGGATTTAACCTATCTGCGGACACCCAGTGATGACGCGAGCTTAAAGCGCTTTTATGCGGACTTAATTGTCGACTTGATTAGGCGCGCGGACGGTTTTGCGCCGTTTTTACAGTATCTTAAAGCCCATGATTTTGCCCTGAGCGCTGAGCAGGCGGCAGAGGCTTTCCGGCTGCTGGATAATTTTCGCGTATTGTGTTCCAATCGGGCCGGACTGACAGGGGATCGCAATTTAAATAAGCTGATTGCCGCTGAAATACAGCGGCAGTTGCAGCCGCCTCATGAGGATAGCAGTGATTTTGCCGGACGCGTGGTGCTGGTGGTGCGCAATGATGCGCTGCTCGGGCTTACTAACGGCGATGTGGGATTTGAAGCGTATGAACGACTGCCCGACGGCAGCCGCGGCAGTACGCTGCGTGTTTTTCTGCCCGGCGGCAGTGCAGGAACGGTACATACCATCAGCCCGCTCTATATCCCGGATCTGGAAAGCGGCTTTGCCATGACGGTGCACAAGGCACAGGGCTCGGAGTATCGGCATGTGCTGTTTTGTTTAAGTCTGCATGACAATCCGGTGCTGACTAAAGAGCTGGTCTATACTGCAGTGACGCGCGCTAAAGCGCATCTAACGATTGCCGGAGTCGGAGCTGGGGATGAGCTTTGTGCGGATGTGCTACTGTCGGCATGTATGCGCTTAGTGCAACGCGAATCGGCGTTAAGTGAGCGTATTTACGGCGAGAGTTTTGCGCTACATTAGGCAAAAGCCACGGATCTCTAGGACAAAGGCAGGAGTGAGTTTAAATGCGCATGAGGGGGGGGGGTAATATGAGGCAGCCACGCTGCGGCGTGAGCTTTACCTTGCGCAAAGTAGGCTGACGTGTTACTATAAAGCGCTTTTATGGCCCATTAGCTCAGTCGGTTAGAGCAGACGACTCATAATCGTTTGGTCTCCCGTTCGAGTCGGGAATGGGCCACCAGATAGGCGCTTGCTGCCTCCTTTCCCCTTAAGACTGTACTCTACGCACTTTGCGAGTGCCAGCTCCTAGCATTACCGTCAGTAAGCTTTTCTTGTTTTGCGCTTATGCGATGCTCACCTGCATCCTATCAGGTAGTAGCATAAGGCTACTACCAAAGCTCTCAGCGCGTAAGGAAACATGATTAAGCTCCTCGCTTCTTGCGTAAGGGGAATTACAGTATTAGATGAACTACCCCATACTTACGCATGGGGAATTTCGCGGCTTTCAGTTAAAAATTACACTCAGAAGGGCTTTGTGCTATCGCCGTCTTGTAGGTGCCGTTGTCATAGACCTGTACCTGATAGCTGCCGTTTTGATTAATCATGCGGACTTTGCGCCCCGGCTGCAGTACGCAGGAATAGGGCTGATCGATGAGGACTAAGCCTTTATCCGTCTGCACCGTAATGCGCATACCCTCGCCTTTATCGGCCAGTTTCGCCGACACGCCGCCAAGAAGCGCACCGATACCTGCGCCAATTAAGGTTCCCTTAGTGTCACCGCCGATGATTTGTCCTGCGGCCGCACCGCCGATTGCCCCGGCAGCTGCAGTTGAGGTGGCATCGTAGCGGTTTTTAGTGACATCAATTACTTCAACATGTGTAATGGTGCCTTCGGTAAAGTACATCATCTGTCCCGCTTCACCCGTCGGATTGGTGCAGCCTGACAGTGCGGTGCCGAAGATCACGCCGGCGCTGGCCAGAGCGCACAAAGTAGAAATTTTTTGCATACAAGCTCCTGTGATAAGGCTGTCCGCAAAGCACTGAGCCTGCGGGAAAGCTTTTTCTGCGATAATAGCAAGCTAAACTTAGCTTAGACTGAGTTTGTCTAATGAAACTAATGTAATTTAGCGTTAAATTCATTTCGCGGCAAATTCCGCCAGCATGAGGTTAACCGCAGTGAGCTTATCCCCGTCAGAAGCAGTTGAACTTACCGTCTCTTCCTTAAGTGATAAAGGTGAAGGTTTAGCGCAGCATCAGGGTTATACCTGTTTTATGCAAGATGCGCTACCCGGGGAGCGCTTGCAGGTGCGCTTAGGCGCGCCGTTTGTCCCTAACTCGCGGCGGCGCCCGGCATTTATTGAACAACGCCTGACCACGCATCCGCAGCGCGTGCCGCCGTTTTGTCCTTATTACGGACGCTGTGGCGGCTGTACTTTGCAGACGGCCAGTCTGCCGCTGCAGCATGGGTTAAAACAAGAGCTTATCGCTAAGGCCCTGCGAGAGTGCGGGGTGGGGGAGGATAAGTTGCTATCGCTGTACGCCGATGCTGCACGTCCCTGTCGCTTTAAAAGTATCCGGCGCTTTGCAACAGATGCTAAAGGGCAGCTTTACAGCGGTTTTTATCAAGTCCGCTCGCATGAGCTGACCGCGTTGACCCACTGCCCGCTTGAACCTGCGTGGATGGGGGATTTCAGCGCGGCGCTGACACAAGTTGCTCAGGTGCAGCAGCTTACGGCTTATCAGGAGTCATCCGGGCGGGGCTGTTTGCGCGCATTGCTCATGCGCGAGGGCGATCCGGGCGAGCGCTTAGTTCTCATCGTACATGCTGATGCATTGCCGTCTGCTTTTATAGCGGCAGTGCAGGGATTGGCGGCAGCGCATAAGATTGGTTGTGTGGCGTGCTCGTGCAATCGTAGCCGCGGCAATGCCGTATTAGGCCAAAGCGCAGAGATCATCGCCGGACGGGAGGTAATTTATAAAACTTACGGAAGATTGCGCTTTGCCTTTGCTCCGCTAGCTTTTATGCAGGTTAACCATCCTATTTGCGAGCAGCTTTATCAGACGGCGGTTGCGTACTGCGGCAGCGGTGAGCGGGCGTTGGATTTATGCTGCGGCAGCGGCACTATGAGTCTATTGCTGGCTTTGCAGTTTAAACAGGTGCGAGGGGTGGAAATTGTACCAAGTGCGGTGGCGGCAGCACAGGCCAATGCGGCGGCCAATCAGCTGACTAATGCAGATTTTGTCTGCGCGGACGTACGGACCTTTTTGCAGCAGGAGATCGCAGCTAGACAGCGGGTGGACGCGCTGATTGCTGATCCGGCACGGGCAGGTTTAGGTGCGGCTAACTGTCAGGCGCTGAATTTGCTACGCGGTCCTATTAAAGCGGCTTTTATCTTTTGTGCGCTGACGGCTTTACAGCGCGACTTGCCGCTGCTGCTACAGGGCGGCTGGGAGCTTGAGGCAGTGCGGGGATTTGACATGTTTCCGTACAGCCTGCATGTGGAAACTTTAGTGCTGTTGCGCAAGAAGGCCTGAAGCCCAAGGCACCTTTAGGCGAAGTTGCCACCTTATCTTATGACTTAGGGAGCGAGCATTGGGCTTAAGATTGCTGTTTTTGGGCCAACTGCCGCTGTCTGATGGCAGCTAGAATACAGGGTTAGGCTACAGGTGCCAAGCGCTGCCTGATGATAACTGAGTAGCTTGGCTGAATGCTACTTGCGGCACAAAATGCGCAGCGCGGCAGTTGGCGTTGCCGGATTTGAGAGTATAGTAATTTTAAGCCGTGGCCGCGGCGGTAAAACATCTAAAAGGAACAAGAAATGCGTACATTAAGACCAGTTGCTGGCAAGGGTGGTGATCATTATATTGCCCCGTCTGAGCGCAGTGGCGCTAAAGCCCAGGTTTATTTCACAAAAGATCTGTCAGCTGACGGCCTGCAGCGCATCTTCAATAAAGTCAAAGCCCCGCTGAGCGGACGAATTGCGGTTAAGCTGCACACCGGTGAGCCGCACGGCCCTAATATTATCCCGCGGCCGTGGGTACAGCAGCTGCTTGCGCAAGAGCTGCCGCAGGCGAGCATCGTGGAGACCAATACCTTTTATGAGGGCGATCGCTATACTACCGCGCAGCATCGTCAGACTTTGGCGGTAAATGGTTGGAATTTCTGTACCGTTGATATTTTAGACGAAGACGGTACGGCGGATTTTCCAGTACAGCATGGCAAATGGTTTACGTGCGTATCCATGGGCAGCCATTTGCTCAATTATGATTCTTTACTGGTGCTGACGCATTTTAAAGGGCATGTTTGCGGAGGCTTTGGCGGATCGGTAAAAAATATTGGTATCGGTTGCGCTGACGGGCGCATCGGTAAAAAACAGATTCATCAGGGCGAGCATCCGGGACAATGGGATATTGATAAAGAAGAGTTTATGGAGCGCATGACTGAATCGGCTAAAGCGGTAGCCGATCATTTTGCCGGGCATATTACTTACATCAATGTGCTGCGCAACATGTCGGTATCCTGCGATTGCGAAGGCACGGCGGCGGCCCCGGTGGTGACACCGAATATCGGCATCGTGGCTTCCACTGATATTTTAGCGGTAGATCAGGCCTCCGTGGATTTAGTGTATGCGTTAAAGCCGGCGGAGCATCATGATTTAGTTGAGCGCATTGAAAGCCGACACGGTCTGCGCCAGCTAACCTACATGAAGGAGCTTGACATGGGGCATGACTGCTACGATCTTTTGGATATTGATCACGACGATACGGTGATTTCCTTGGCAGATGCGGTTAAGGATGTGGTGCCGTTTGTAGGCTAATCCCAGCCACGGCAACTGCAGTAAACGGTTTAGTATTCTCCTATGAAGCGGCAGCGGAACTTTACGTTAAGGTGCCGTTTACTTTGGTTGCAGTATGCTAAGCTTTAACTAAAATCCGTGAATTTCCACATGTGTGCGTGGGGTAGTTCATTCTCAGCTTATTGCTTACGAGGAGTGTTTATGGATTTCTTAGCTTTGGTTAAAAAACGCCGTTCTTGCCGTGCTTTTCTGCCCGATGCGGTCAATACCGAGCAGCTGCAGCTTATTTTGCAGGCGGCGCAGTTAGCGCCTTCGGCATGTAATCTGCAGCCTTTGAAGCTGCACGTGCTGCAGGGCGCGGCTTTAGAACAGGCCCGCGCCTGCGCGTGGCTGTACAATGCGCCGCTGGCTATTTTGCTGTGCACCGAAGATGATAAAGCTTGGGTGCGCCGCCATGATGGGGAGAATTTTGCACTGGCTGATGCAGCGATTGCGATTGATCACATGGCACTGATGGCTGCGGCGCTGGATTTGTCCAGCTGCATTATTGGCGCGATTAAGCTTGATCCGTTAAGATGCGCGCTCAAGCTGCCGGACAACGAACATCCGCAGCTTATCTTAGCGCTGGGGCATGCCGACCCGAGTGCCGAGGATAAAGTGCAGCTGCACGATAAGCGTAAGGCGCTTACTGAGCTGACTTGCTACCAAGCCTAACGGGCTGCGTGCCTGCTTGCGCGCCCTTGCTTACAATCGATAGCAAAATAGGTTTAGGCCTGCCCGTAAGGCCGCGGGCAGGCGCAGCTTTGCTGCAAAAGATAGCGACGCTTAGGACTCTAAGCCGTTGGTCTTTAAAATGACCTCACGCTCAAAGACGCGCTCGCAGTAATGGCAGCGCAGCATGACTTGCCCATTGGGCAGCTTACTGACTTTAAAACGCGGGGTAGCATCCTGCTCAACATGGGTAATGCAGTTGCTGTTGGGGCAGGTGAAGGCGCCGATGATTTCCGGCGGCAGGCGCAGCTTGTATTTATCCACCACTTTATAATTGGCAATCTGATTGATGGTGGCATTGGGCGCTAAAATCGCCAGCTGCTCTGTTTCCGTCGGCGAGAAGGTGACATTTTCAATCTTAATGATGTCCTTGCACTGCATGTCGCCGGATCTTAGGTTAAAGCCCACCGTCATGCGGTTTTTCTTGCCCTTGCCTAAGAATTTGAACAGCCGCAGGATATTCATGGCCTGACCCGGGGCAATGTGATCGATCACGGTGCCGTTGGCAATGGCTTCAACTAAACGCTTGTCCTGAGAAATCTGCGTGTCGGTCATGTTAAATCTCCTTGTTTAAGACTAAGGACAAGAGCGCCTGACGAGCATAAACGCCGTTGGCGGCCTGCTTGAAGTAATAGGCGTGTGGTGAAGCATCCACGTCTAAGGTGATCTCATCAATGCGCGGCAGCGGATGCAGGATCTTCATATTGGATTTAGCTTCAGTCAGCATGGCGGCGTTTAAGATGTACTTAGAGCGCAGATGCTGATATTCCGTTTCATCGAAGCGTTCTTTCTGTACCCGCGTCATGTAGAGGATATCGACTTCCGGGATCACTTCCTCAATGGTCGGATGCACGGAAAACTTAATATTGTGCGCGCTTAAATGATCGAGAATGTACTGCGGCATAGCTAGCGACTCAGGCGAGACTAAGTAGATGCGCGCATTGTACAGCGACAGCGCTTCGGCCAGTGAATGTACCGTACGGCCGTACTTTAAGTCGCCGACGAAAGCGATTTTAATCTCATCTAAATGATGCTGCGTTTCGTAGATGGTAAACAGGTCAAGCAGGGTCTGCGAGGGATGCTGATTAGCGCCGTCACCGGCATTGATCACCGGTACCGGAGAGATGTCGGCGGCCAGACGGGCTGCGCCTTCCATGTGATGACGCATCACTAAAGCATCGGTATAGGAAGTAATAATGCGGATGCTGTCGGCTAAAGTTTCACCTTTTTTGCCCAGCGAGGTATTGCTGGCATCGGCAAAGCCGATTACGCGTCCGCCCAAACGGTTAATTGCAGTCTCGAATGATAGGCGGGTGCGGGTTGAGCCCTCAAAGAAAGTCACGCCGATAAGTTTGCCTTTGAGCAGATCGTCGCGCGGATGCTCTTTTAATTCACGGGCGGTCTGCAGCACGAGCTCAATATGCTCGCGGGTAAACTCGGAGATGGAGATAATGTCCTTTTGAAAGAGAGGATTGGTCATGCTTTTTCCCTTGTGCTAGGTGAGATGACTACTACAGGGAACTGACGCAGAGGCTGGCTTCAGGAAGCTGAGCTTTTAGGCAGTTCCTGAAGACTTTATTATACAGAAATGCTCCCTCCATCGCCAGCCGGCACTGGGTTTTTGTGTTAAATATTATAAATTTATAATATTTAAATTATTTATAACAATGAATTAATTTTGTTAACTGCTAAATTGTAAAAAAAGCTTTACAGTCGGGGTAAAAATGTGGATAATATGCGCCGTTGTTCTGCAGGAGCATAGTTCTAATGGTAGAACAGCGGTCTCCAAAACCGACGGTTGAGGGTTCGAGTCCTTCTGCTCCTGCCATCTGCGAACACTTCCTCTAATTCCCATTGAGCAATGAAGCCGTAGTCACTCGCTTGTATAGTGTCCGCTGTTTGGGTTTTTGCTGGTTCAAGCAGCAGCATGAAGCCACACGTTTTGCCTTGCTATAAGTTCTGCCCTACAATGTTAGCTATCATTAATCTTATCTGGGGACGCAGCAAGGGTGTTTAATCTGGTGTACCTGTATCACAGCGGCTTTGCGCTGTGTTTTGACGCGTGCAGCGTGCTGATTGATTATTATGCCGACAGCGCGGGGGAAGATCGGGGCTTTGTCCATGCTGAGCTCCTACAGCGCCCGGGACCTTTGTATATTTTGGCCAGTCACTTCCATGCCGATCATTTCAATCCCGAGGTCTTCAGCTTCGCCGAGAGCAAGGCCGATGTGCGCTTCGTCTTCTCAAAAGATATTTACAAACGTCGCCGCAAATGGCTGCCTATCGATGATATAGCCTTTTTAAGTCCGGGGGATGAATATGCTGACGATGAGCTTAAAATCCGCGCCTATGATTCCACGGACTGCGGAATATCGTTCTATCTGGAAGTTGCTGGTTTAAAGCTGTTTCATGCCGGTGATCTCAATAATTGGCATTGGCAGGATGAAAGCACTCCGGCGGAAGCGGCAGCGGCGCAAAAGGCTTATCTTACTGTGCTCAAGAAAATTCAAGCGGAAGTGCCGTCGCTGGATGTAGCCATGTTCCCGACTGATCCGCGGTTGGGGAGCGACTATCTGCGCGGAGCGCAGCAATTTGTGGCGGCGATTGCCTGCCGCTATTTTGCGCCGATGCATTTTGATGAAAATTACGCGCAGGCGCTGGCGTTTAAAGCCGCTGCCGCAGCTCATGGTGCATCACTTTTGGAAATTACGCAGCGTGGCCAGCGCTTTACGCTCGCTTAAGGTTAATTTATTGCCGCAAGGCGGCGGCTTAACATAGAAGGAAAGCAAGTATGCAGGTAAGTGCACGTTTTGATCACTTCAATATTAATGTTACAGATTTAGATAAGAGCATTGCTTTTTATCAGCAGGCTTTAGGCTTGCGTGAAATTAGACGCAAACAGGCCGAAGACGGCTCTTTTACCTTAGTGTATTTAGGCGATGGGCAGACAGACTTCTGTCTTGAGCTGACTTATCTGCGTGATAAAGCGGGCGCGTATGAGCTTGGCGATAATGAGAGTCATCTGTGCGTGCGCGTGGCCGAGGATTATCAGCAGGTGCATGACTTCCATCAGCAGATGGGCTGCATCTGTTATGAAAACACTAAGATGGGGCTGTATTTCATCCATGATCCGGACGATTACTGGATTGAGATTTTGCCGCTGAAAAAATAATGCTGTAGTCAGGGGGTACTGATGTCTGTTGGCGCTGAGCGTACGCTGTGGCGGCTGCGTCCGGGGATAGTACCGGAGCATGCCGCGCCGCAGGATATCTGTCAGGTTTATTTTGCATCTGCGCAGACGACGCAGCCAAAGGAGCAACTGCCGCTGACGGAGCCAGGGTCCGCGGTGCCGCCGGCGACTGATGCCGCGGCGCACCCGCAGCTTGCGGCCAGTGCTGAGCTTAAAGCGGCAGCGGCGAGCATCGTCTCCGGGGCGCTGGCAGCCCAAGCGCAGCGCGAGCAACGCAGTTTAGCTGCAACTCACGGTGCGGGGGAGGTTAATACGCCGTCTACACCGCCGCCCCTTGCGGATCTTAGCGGTGCAGCGCAGCATGCGCCGGCTCCCGCTGCGGCGCAGCGGGATGTTGAATCGTCCGCGGCGGCGATGACTTTATACATCAGCCCTAAGTTGCAGTTGTCCTATCTTGCAAGCTTAAAGCAGTTCCTGCAGCGCAAAGGGGTGGCGACCGCGGAGTTTAATCCTGATGTGGCGCTCAAGCCTCCGGCGGTCGTGCTCTTAGCGGCAGGCGATATGCCGCCGCCGGGTTGCCTGTGTTTTCTGCCCGATGAAAATAAAGCTGCCCTGTGGTCCTTCCTGCAGCGTGAATTTACGGAGCTTAAGTCTCGATGATGCAAGTGGGGCGCGGAGGGGTGCGCATTGTAAAGCTTACTGAGCCACATGCTGAGTTGCTTGCGGCGATGGTGGCCGTTGAGCAGTCAGCACAGCCCGATCCGTGGAGCTGTGATCAAATTAAAACCTGTTTTTGCGACACCTGCGTGATTTTAGGACTGTATGTTAAAACTGAACTGTCCGGATTTGCGATTGCGCGGGTGATTGCCGGTGAGGCAGAAATTTATACTATCGGCATCGTCAGAAGACTGCAGGGCCAGGGATTGGGCAGCGCGTTGCTAGGTGCGCTGCTTGAAGCCTGTCGACAGCGGCAGGCGCAGACGTGTTATTTAGAGGTGCGTGAGCACAATACCCCGGCTTTAGCGCTGTATCACAAATACGGCTTTGAGCAAGTTGGCCTGCGCATTAAGTACTACCGTGCGCTGCCGGGATGCGAAGCGGAAAATGCGCTAGTGATGCGCTGCTTGCTGTAAGCAAAATGGCGGTATGAAGCCTTTTTGAGTCTTTTTTGCGCAAAAGTGCCGTCATTGTGCGGCAATTCTTTGAAGCGCTCAGCAATTTTGACGTGTTTGCCTGTTTTCAATATTGAGTGTGGCTATAATTGTCGTTTGTATAAACACTTTTGGTGTGATTAAAACTAATAGGAAACAGCCATGCTCATAGGTATTCCCAAGGAAAGCCTACGCGGTGAAACTCGAGTCGCAGCGACTCCAGACACCGTAGGTAAGCTTATTAAGTTGGGCTTTGAAGTCCAAATTCAGAGCAACGCAGGTGCCGAGGCCAGCTTTGATGATGCTGCCTACGCCGCAGCCGGTGCAAAGGTTGTGAAGGGCCGTGAGGTCTGGAACAGCTCTGAGATTATCTTTAAGGTCAATGCCCCGAATGATGATGAAGTGGGGTATTTAAAGGAAGGACAGACTTTAGTCAGCTTTATTCGTCCGGCGCAACATCCGGATTTAGTGGCCAAGCTCAATGAGAAGAAAGTCAACGTGCTGGCCATGGATATGGTGCCGCGTATTTCGCGTGCCCAGGCTTTAGACGCGCTGTCCTCTACCGCCAATATTTCCGGCTACCGTGCCGTTGTGGAAGCCGCTCACTGCTTCGGGCGCTTCTTTACCGGTCAAGTGACGGCCGCCGGCAAAGTGCCGCCGGCTAAAGTGCTGGTGATCGGTGCCGGCGTCGCCGGTTTAGCCGCCATTGGTGCGGCGCACTCCTTAGGTGCTGTGGTGCGTGCCTTCGATACTCGTTTGGAAGTTGCCGATCAGATTAAGTCGATGGGCGGCGAGTTCTTAAAGCTTGACTTCAAGCAGGAAGACGGCAGCAGCTCGGACGGTTATGCCAAGGTCATGTCCGATGAGTTCATTAAGGCCGAAATGGAACTGTTTGCCAAGCAGGCCAAGGAAGTGGACATCATCATTACCACCGCTGCTATTCCGGGTAAGCCGGCACCGCGCCTCATCACCAAGGAAATGGTTGAGAGCATGAAGTCAGGCTCGGTGATTGTGGACTTAGCCTCTGCCACCGGCGGCAACTGCGAGCTTACGGTTGAAGGCAAGATCACCACTACCGCCAACGGCGTCAAGATCATCGGCTACTCTGATTTAGCGGCACGTCTGCCGGCACAGTCTTCACAGCTCTATGGCACCAACTTAGTCAACTTAGCTAAGTTGCTGTGCAAGAACAAGGACGGTCAGATCAACATCGACTTTGAGGATGTGGTGCTGCGCAACATGACGGTGACTAAGGATGGTGAGGTGACCTTCCCGCCGCCTAAGATCAGCGTATCCGCCGCTCCGGCAGCCAAGCCGGCAGCCGCACCGCAGCAGAAAGTCGAGCAGCGTCAGGTGTCAAAGAAACTTAAGGTATCCTGCGTGGCTGCCTTAGTGATTGCCTTTGCGCTGATCGGTCTGTTTGCCCCAGAGAAGTTCCTGCCGCATTTCACCGTCTTCGTTTTAGCCTGCGTGTGCGGTTATTACGTGGTGTGGAATGTTACCCATTCGCTGCATACTCCGCTGATGTCGGTAACTAATGCCATTTCCGGCATTATCGTGGTGGGCGCAGTGCTACAGATCAGCTCCGGCAGCAGCATTATTATCAGCATCTTCGCCTTTATTGGCGTGCTCATTGCCTCGATTAATATTTTCGGCGGCTTTGCGGTAACACGCCGTATGCTGGCAATGTTCAGAAAGCAGTAAAGGTTAGGGGGAATTAAAAAATGATTTTAGGTCCTATCCATATGGCCTATATTTTGGCCGCACTGCTGTTCATTTTGGCGCTTGCCGGCCTGTCTAAGCAGGAAACTGCTAAATTAGGCTGCCTCTCGGGTATGGTCGGTATGACCATTGCGTTGCTGGCAACCTTTGCCCAGGTCGAAAGTGCAGTTGGCTTCATCTTAATCATCATTGCGATGGCGGTTGGTGCGGGTATCGGTATTTACGTGGCCCGTAAAGTTGCCATGACGCAGATGCCGGAAATGATCGCCTGCTTGCATAGCTTCGTGGGCTTGGCGGCGGTACTCGTCGGCTACAACAGCTTCTTAGAGTTAGGCGGCGTCGCTCCGGAGACCATTACCATTCCGATCAATGCGACGGCAGATGAAATTGCCGCGCTACTTGAATCTGCGGGAGCTGCAGCTGCCGGAGCCGCTACCGGCATGACGGTAGGTGAGCTCAATACTCACTTAGTTGAGATCTTCCTTGGCGTATTCATCGGTGCGGTTACCTTCACCGGCTCTATTGTCGCCTATGGCAAGCTCAATGGCACTTACAAGCTGCGTGTATTCAAGTCGCAGCCGCTGATGATCCCGGGCGGTCACTGGCTGAACTTAGGCGCGCTGATTGTGTCGCTCTTCCTGATGATTTGGTTCATGGCCTCTGAAACCCCGTCGGTGGCTCCGCTTATCATCATGACCTTAATCGCTTTTGCCTTCGGCGTGCATTTAGTTGCCGCCATCGGCGGTGCGGATATGCCGGTCGTGATTTCGATGCTCAACTCCTACTCAGGCTGGGCGGCTGCGGCATCGGGCTTCATGTTAAGCAATGACCTGCTCATCGTTACCGGTGCGCTGGTTGGTTCGTCAGGTGCTATTCTGTCCTACATCATGTGCCGCGCGATGAACCGCTCCTTTATCTCTGTGATCGCTGGCGGCTTTGGCAACGAAGGCGCAGCGGCATCAGGCGATGAGGAAATGGGCGAGTATCGCGAGCTTAAGTGCCCTGAAGTGGCCGAGCTCTTAAAGAACTCCTCTTCCGTCATCATTGCTCCGGGTTACGGTATGGCCGTGGCGCAGGCGCAGAATGCGGTAGCGCAGATGACTGAAAAACTGCAGGCACGCGGCGTGCAGGTGCGTTTTGCCATCCATCCGGTAGCCGGCCGTCTGCCGGGTCATATGAATGTGCTTTTAGCTGAGGCTAAGGTGCCGTACGACATCGTGTTTGAGATGGATGAAATCAATGACGACTTTGAGAATACCGATACCGTACTGGTGATCGGTGCCAACGACACCGTCAACCCGGCGGCCTTAGAAAATCCTAACAGCCCGATTGCTGGCATGCCGGTGCTCGAGGTGTGGAAGGCCCGTAATGTGGTGGTGTTTAAGCGTTCAATGAATACCGGCTACGCTGGCGTGCAGAATCCGCTGTTCTTCAAGGAGAATACCGCGATGTGCTTTGGCGATGCTAAGAAGTCGGTTGAAGAAATTGTCGCTAACTTGTAATTAATGTACCTCCTTGTCAGGAGATAATCCTGGCTTTTGCGGCGTGACCTAGGGGTTAGGTTCACGCTGCTTTTTTCTGCTTTGCGCTTACATCTTTTAATATCTAAGCTTTCCTTAATTTGTTATCGCCTTTTACTTGGCAAGTTTTCGCTCTTACCTGCTACACGCCTAAAGGTGCTGCTCTTAACTGCACTTTACACGTGGACCCTTGTATTTACTAAAACGCCTTTAGATAATGCTGGCAGGAAGTTGCGCAAGACGGGGAAAATGATGAAAGATACGCAGTCGGCATTGGGCGCGGCGCTAGATAGTGCCATTGTCCGGGGTTTTGAGGATTATCTGCTCCTCGAGCGGGCTTTGTCGGCACAGACTATTAGCAGTTATGTGCGCGACGTGGCACGCTTTGCGATCTTTTTAGCGGCGCGCGGGCTTAATGTGCTTAATTTCACTGCTGCCGATGTTCAGGCCTATCTGTGGGACAATCGCGCGCAGGCGGTCAGTTCGCAGGCGCGCTGGCTAGTAGCACTGCGAGCGCTGACGCACTATCTTATCTTGACCAAGCAACGCAGCGACGATCCTTTAGTGCATATTGACAATCCCAAGCGTCCGCAGACCTTGCCTAAAGTCTTAAGCGAACATACGGTCAGCGCTTTTCTGCAGGCCCCGAATATTTCTACCTTAGTGGGGCTGCGCGATAAGGCGATGCTGGAGCTTCTGTATGCAACCGGGCTGCGCGTCAGCGAATTGACCGGCCTTACCTTAGAAGAGTTACATTTGCATGAATGCTACGTGCTGATTAAAGGCAAGGGCGGAAAAGAGCGCATAGTGCCGTTCAATCACAGTGCGCAGCAATGGCTGCAGCGCTATCTTAATGCGCGCGGGGAGGACGGCGCAGCGGGGAGCTTCGTGTTCCTTTCGCAAAAAGGCGGCGCTTTAACCCGCCAGAGCTTTTGGGGGATTGTGCGCAAGTATGGGCGGCAGCTGGGGCTTGATGCGCTGCCTTCACCGCATACTTTTCGTCATGCTTTTGCCACGCATCTGCTCAATCATGATGCGGACTTACGCGCGGTGCAGATGCTGCTTGGGCACAGCAATCTCACCACCACGCAAATTTATACCCATGTGGCGACCGCGCGCTTGCATGCGCTCTACCGCAAGGCTCATCCGCGAGCCTAATGCTGCAGCGTCACCCACGCGCAGGGCGTAACTCCGGCTACCGCTTTGCCGGTGCCGGCCGTTACATGATCGATAGCCCCCGAGGAGCGCACTACAATCATCGAGGTAACTGTGGATTTAATGCGGTCATTTAATACCGACATGTCTACCTGAATGATAGGATCGCCGCGTTTGACCGGTTGACCTACCTGCGCGCGAGAGAAAAAGCCCTCACCCTGAAAATCAAGCGTACCGATGCCAAAGCTGACGTAAATCTCCAAATTCTGAGCGGTTTTAATCGAAAACGCGGTATTGGTGGCCAAGAGTCTGGCAATGGTGCCGTCGCAGGGGGCGAAAATAGTCTCGCTGTCCGGGATGATGGCTACGCCGTCGCCGACAATTTTTTCGGAAATCACCACGTCCGGTACTTCAGATAATGGCAACAGGGTGCCGTTTAAGGGCGCATACAGCACTAAGTCGACTTCATCCTCAGAGGGGGTGGAATGGAATAGATGCGATAAAAATGACATGGCTACCCCAAAAAGTTCAGATTATTGATAAGGGCGGTAATATCGCGCCCGGTCGTCAGTGCCATCACTTTATCGTAAAGATCAGGATTAAAACGCGGGGCATGTTTGTCGGTATCCAGGCGCTCGAGAGCGGCACAGACCTTGGGAACGGAATAGGAATCGACGCTGATGTAATCGGCCCCTAACTGCAGGAAAAAGGGCAATAACTCGACGCGCGCGGCAAAGCGTCCGGCAACCCCAACCTTAACTTTAGCCTCATGCGCACCTTGGCAGGCCAGTGCAATCATCTTGGCTAAGGCTGGGGTAAAGGACGCATCAGGCGCGCGCGGGGCGCTGGCATATTCGGCAAGCGAGCTAGTACCAATGATAAAACGCGAGGATAGTGCGGCAAAAGCCTTGGCCGAGAGCACCGCCGCCGGCGTTTCAATCATCAAGGCGCTGCTGCTGTGCGCACAGGGCTTGCCTTCAGCGTGCAGCTCATCAATGGCCGCACACAGCAGATCGTTTAGGTATTTAGCCTCCGAAAAACGGCTGACTAAGGGAAATACAATGCTGATAGCGCGATCGGGCGCAGCCTGCAGCATAGCACGGATCTCTTTTTTGATAAGTACGCTACCCACGCATGCACCGTAGCCGTGCAGCGGACCTTTATCATCAAGATTTAGGGTAAAAATCGGTTTTTTATCGCCGGCAAAGTCAAAGGTACGTGCGGTAATCGGTGCGTAGTCAGGAATTTGCGCAAAGAGCTGGGCAAAGCAGCTGAGCATTTCCTCTTCAGAGGGCTCATGATCGGATCCTAAGTATAAAAACTCGGAACGCAAAAGCCCCAAGCCGTGGCGGGTAATTGCCTGATTAACCTCAAGCTCGCGCGCTGCGCCGATGGAGCAGGCTACCGTGATATTGGAGCTTAATGAGCCGTCATCTTCATAATCAGGCGGCATTACTTGATTGTGTAACAGCTCAGTTAAGGCCTCTTGCGGCGGTTCAACGATTAAAGCAGAATTAGTTGCATCCACTAACACGCGCTCACCGTCTTTAATTGAGCTAGCGCCAATTACCGAGAATAAGGCCGGAATGCGCAACTCACGCAATACTACGCCAAGATGCCCCGAGGCCATGCCGCCTTCAAGTACCACTGCGCTGACAAATTCGGTACGCAGGCATAAAAAGCGCGCCGGGCTTAAATCTTGCGCCACAATTACGGTAGGCTCAGTGAGCTCGGGGAGGATAAAGCTGTCGCTGTTTTCTTGATCTAGCGAGGCAATAAATTCGCGCGCTAGTGCATTAAGTTCGCGCACCTGAGCTTTGATTTCAACATCATCGCTGCTACCGAAAACTTTGAGGTTATCCAGCAAAACCGAAGTGCAGGCTGCGCGTGCGCTCATGCCGCCGTGAATTAAATTTTTAATCGCGCTTTGATTGCTTTCTGATTGAATGAAACCTGCTACTGCGCCGAAGAGATCGCGCACCTTATCTGGGGCAGTACCCTGCATGACTTGATAGAGCCTAGCGACAAAATCGCGACAGGTTCGTTCAAAGGCAGCTATCTCGGCTTCAGGCTCAATGTGCCCTGATTGAATGCGGGGGGCAATGCGCGGACAGCGCAACTGCAACGCGCTGCCGGCCGCTGCACCCTCAGAAACTGCCATGCCGGTAAGTGAATACATTAGGCTACCTCCTGCAACTTAAAGACTTCCTGCAGTCTTAAGTAATACTTGGTGCCGGCGCACACCGCCGCCGGCGGGACCAGTAGATTGAAGATCGGGATGGTAAGCAGTAAGGTGATCACCATACCGAAAACAAAGGAATGCAGGCGATGCGTGCTGATGTCGCGGCGCATGTCATGAAATGAGATCTTGTGATTGTCATAGGCATAGTCGCAGTATTGCAGACAACCCATCCAAGAAGTCAGCATGAACCACAAAATTGGCGACACAATATTGAGTAGCGGAATAAATAAGATGATAAGACACACTAGCGCACGCGGCAGGAAATAAAGCTGTTTGTGCACTTCGCGCATGATGATCTTCGGGGTGCTTTTAATAATGTAGAGTAATGAGTCATCGCTAGATGCCTTGCCGGTAAGCTTGAGCTCAACCTTATCGGATAAGAGTCCATAGAAAGGTGAGGCAATCAACGTGGCAAAGGTACTGAAAAAATAACATCCGGCCAGCACGGCGCTGATGACTAAAAGCCCGGAGATGAGTGCGCTGATGATAGCGGGCATACCGCCGGTGAGCTCATTAATCCACTGATTGACGTAGGTGATGAGCAGATAGGACAGGCCGGTTAAGAGTAAAAAGTTGATAATGATGGGAATGATGATGTAGAGTCGGCACTCTTTGGACAGAGCAATTTTAAGTCCATCAAACAGAATGCTCAGAGCTTCAGAAAGTCTTAAGTCGCGATTGGGCTGCAGTTGCGTCATGATGTTTTGTACCTAAATGGGCGGCATAACGCCAATTCTTCCTCCCCTAAATTGTAGCAGGAAGTACACGTGCCGGGACGTTGTCCCGCAGGTGCAGTGAAAAGCTTAATTAGGACGTGGATTTTTACCCCCGTCCGCGCAGTTAGCCTGTAGTCAGCTATAATTGAAGTTTAAATGCGGCAGCATCCAGCCGGCAGCTTAATTTTTTTGCAAGATTATTTCGGAGCTTATATGTCCTTTTTCAGTGATCCCAGTGCCTTAGTGCTTATTGTCGGCGCTATTGCCATCGTGGCATTTTTAGTTCACGGCTTATGGTTCTCGGGCAAACCCGAGAATCGCAAATTAAATAAGGCCGATCGCCGCGATGATGAGATTCGCAATTCCTCTGAAATCGGCAAGGTGCGCATTGTCTCCACAGAGGCCCCGCTCAAAAGCGACAGCGCGGCAACAGACAGCACACCGCCTAGCGCCGCACCGAGCGCGCAGCCTCCGGTAATTGAGGAGATCCCTAAGGAAGCTGCGGCGCAGCTGGCGCGTGAGCAGGAGCAGAAAAAACTGCCGCAGAATATTGAAATCAATTTGGTGGCAGAACCGCAGAATCCGTTTCGGGGTGAGGATATTGAGGCTTTGTGCACGCAGTACGGTATTTTGCGCGGTGAGCACGATATTTTCTACGTCTATGAAAATCCGCAGGAGCGTGTCAATGAAGTGTTCCGTATCTGTTCACTTAAGGCGCCGTTCTACTTCCCGCAGGATATGGCGGGCTTTACCACTCCCGCGATTGCTCTGTACATGAATCTGCCTGAGCGCGGCAAGGCCGCAAGCTACTTTAAGGCCATGCTGACGGCGGTGGATATCTTTGCGGCGGCTTTAGGCGGTACGCTGCAGGATAACTATCATCATCCGTACACGCAGGACATGTTGCAGGATTTAGAGAATAGACTGCAGGAATACGATGCCAAAGCTTAACTCCGATATTGCAGGTGAACTGCGCCCTGAAGATTATGGGCGCTTAGTTGAAACCTTAAACCGCTACGGGCGCGCCTATTATGTTAATGATGCGCCGCTGGTGCCGGATGCTGAGTATGACCGACTGTATAGGCAGCTGGAGCTTCTTGAGGCAGCGTATCCAGAGCTGATTGTTCCTATCTCGCCGACGCAACGTGTCGGCGGAGCTCCGCTGGCCGCTTTTACTCCGGTTGAGCATCGTTTTCCGCTGCTTTCCATCGGCGATATTTTCAATGCACAAGAGTTGCACGATTTCAATGCGCGGATGCAGGAGTCTTTAGATGCAGGCAGTATTGAGTATTGTGCTGAACCTAAGCTTGACGGACTTGCAGTATCGCTGATTTATGAGCAAGGGCGCTTGGTGCGTGCCGCCACCCGCGGCGATGGCCGGGTGGGTGAGGATGTAACGCAGAATGTGCGCACTATTAAGGCCATCCCGCTGCAGTTGTATGGCAATTATCCGCAGCTTTTAGATGTGCGCGGCGAAATTTTCATGCCGCGCGATGGCTTTGCGGCGTGGAATGAGCGCGCGCGGGAAAATGGGGGTAAGGTCTTTGCCAATCCGCGCAATGCCGCGGCCGGTAGTCTGCGTCAATTAGATCCGCGTATTACTGCACAGCGTCCCTTGACCTTTAATGCCTATTACATCGGTTTTGCATCTGCAGACGCGAGCTTACCGGATACGCAGTATCAGCGTTTGCAGTATTTAAAGACTTTAGGTCTGCCCGTAAATCCTTTAGTGCAGGTGGTGTCAGGAGTTCAAGGACTGACTGATTACTACACTGCCATGGGGCAGCGTCGCGCTGCGCTTAATTATGATATTGACGGCGTGGTGCTTAAGGTTAACTCTATTACGGCGCAGGAGCAGCTTGGCTTTACCGCTAAGGTTCCGCGCTGGGCGGTGGCGTATAAATTCCCGCCTGAAGAAGAGATCACTAAGCTGCTTGCTGTGGAGTTCCAAGTTGGACGTACCGGCGCGGTGACGCCGGTGGCGCGCTTGGCTCCGGTTTATGTTGGCGGGGTGACGGTAGCTAATGCCACGTTGCACAATGAAGATGAAATTGCACGGCTTGGGGTCATGGTCGGAGATTACGTGGTAGTACGCCGTGCAGGCGATGTGATTCCGCAGATTGCCGCAGTGGTCGCAGAGCGGCGTGACGGTACGCAAACTCCGGTAGTCTTCCCGGAGGTGTGCCCTGAATGCGGCTCGGCTATTGAGCGGGTTGCTGACGAGGCGGTAGCGCGCTGTACCGGCGGTCTCATCTGTCCGGCGCAGCTGCGTCAATCCATTTTGCACTTTGTGTCACGCGATGCCATGGACATTGAGGGCTTTGGGGAGCGCATCGTTGAGGAATTAGTGGCCAGCGGTAAAGTGCATTGTGTGGCAGATCTCTATGCGCTGACGACCCATGATTTGGCGGCCTTACTACTTGATCCGGGCAATGACAGTCGTAAACCGCGCCTGTTGGGTATGGTGACAGCACGCAAGCTGATGCAGAACATTGAAAAATCTAAGCGTGTGCCGATGAGCCGCTTCATTTATGCTTTGGGTATCCGTGAGGTAGGGCAAGCCACGGCGCTGACTTTAGCGCATCATTACCGCACGATGGCTGAACTGATGCAGGCTAGTGCGGGCGAATTGCAGGCCCTGCCGGATGTTGGACCTACCGTATCGATGCATGTGGTGGACTTTTTCCAAGAGCCGCATAATCAGGATGTAATTTCGCGCCTGATAGCAAAACCTGAGGAGCTCATGTTTAGCGCGGGGATTGAAGTCTTATCTCAAGCTGAGGACTTTGCCGCTGCGCCCAAGCCGCTTGACGGGCAAACCTACGTGCTGACCGGCACCTTAAGTGTACCGCGCCATGAGGTTAAAACGCTGTTGCAAAGTCTTGGGGCGACGGTTGCAGGTTCAGTGTCCAAGAAGACCTCGGCAGTAGTCGCAGGTGAAGCGGCGGGTTCTAAGCTGACTAAGGCGCAAGAGCTTAATGTGCCGATTTTGTCGGAGGATGAGCTGCGCGCTTTGCTACAGCAGCACGGGGTGAGGATTTAACTCAAGCCGCGCCCTTATCCGTGCCTAAGCGCGGGGGAGGCAAGCGGCGGGCCATGCTCAGGCCGAGGCGGCCTGAGTTTACGGGAAAAAAGTTTGTTAGTTATTGGCGGTAGTGGTGCCCTCTTCGCTCGGGGCGCTGTTAGCTGCCGCCGAGAGCATGGCGTCGGTGCCGCCTTGCTCATTGAGCACATCAATGCCGATAGCCTTTTCTAAGCGGCGCGCATTTTCAATCGGCACCAGCAGCCCGCGCGGTTTATTGCTTTGCAGCGAATCAGACAGATAACCGGCATTTAAATGGCGTAGCGTAGAGAGCTTCACTCCCGACAGTTTGGAGGCCTGCTGCATGGAGTTGACGCGGCCGGCGATTTGCACGCGTTTGAAGGCTGGACGATTCTTAATTTCCGGACGATCCACACCGTACTTATCCGGATTCTTTAAGATATCGGCATAGGCATGGAAGCGGCGTACGTAAGCGCGAGCCCCAGCCGACAGCTTTACCGTATCGGCATTAAGTTCTTTAACTCCGGCCTGCTGCGCGCGGCGAATCGCGCGCTTGATGCCAAACTCACCCTGATTGTAGGCGGCAATTGCTAGATCCCAGTTCTTGCCGCATTCCTGATACAGATGATCGAGGTAGCGCAGTGAGGCATCAGTAGATGCGATAAAGTCGTAGAACTCATCATAATTTTTGGTGCGCTCTAAGCCGTAGGCCTTGCCGGTGGCGCGGATAAACTGCCACGGACCATGGGCTCCGGCATGTGAGCGGGCGCGCGGATTAAAGCCGCTTTCCACAAGTGGTAGCGCAGCCAGTTCAATCGGCATACCGCGTGCTTTAAGTTCGCTTAACAGGTGATACATGAAAAGCGAAGAATTTTCCATGTGATCTTCAAACGAACGCGCTAAGCGATGGGCTTCCTTGCGCTCGCTGGGCGTCAGCTTGATGTTTAAGGTAAACAGACTGTCGTTGAACAGCTCGCTGTTCCACAGAGAGGTGTTCTCAGCATTAATGATCTTTTCCCGCTGTACAGCTGCAGAAAGCTGATTTTCTAAATTTTTTTGATCACCGGCAGCGGTATTTACGCTGCTGGAGCAGGCTGAAACTGCTACCATCGCGCTTAATACTAAGGAGCCTAATATCAAAAGAGTTTTTCTAATCATTCCTACCTGCTTGCCGCCTTGGCGACACTAGTTGACAACTTAGGGAACAAAACCAGCGTCAATGGCTAAATTGCTCCCCTGTGCGGCAGTACGAGCCAGCACGTCGCAGCGTTCATTTTCTGCGTGTCCTGCATGGCCCTTGACCCAAGTCCACTGAAGTTCATGCCGCTGGCATGCTTCATCCAGTTGCTGCCACAAATCCCGATTTTTGACCGGCGCTTTCGAGCTGGTCTTCCAGCCGTTTTTCTTCCAGGTTTTAATCCACGACGTGATGCCATTCTTGACGTACTGGCTGTCAGTACATATCTGAACCCGGCACGGCTCTTTTAAACTATTTAAGGCGACGATCACCGCGGTTAATTCCATGCGGTTATTGGTCGTCAGCTTGTACCCCGCCGCCAGCTCTTTTTCGTGCTCTTTGTATCTGAGAATAACCCCGTAGCCTCCCGGTCCGGGATTGTTTAAGCACGAGCCGTCAGCATAGATGTTTACTTCCTTCACCGGCGGGCGCTCTCCTGTACCTGCGCCAAGCCTCTTTAGCGAGAGCTTGGACTGTATCCACCGGCCGTTCTGCATGCCAAGTGGAATATAAGTATGGCCTGATTATACGCTGCTGTATGATTAAAATCCATTTCAGCTCACAAAACTGTTAAAATCACTATGACGAATTATAAAAAATATGATCTAGATCACAGAAAAAAGTAAATATATGGTTTAGCACAAGCAATTTTTATTTTTACCTGCAATTTTTCATTTATTGATGGCTAATTTATGCAGGCCTGATCGCACTTTACGCTTACGAAGCAGTGGTCTGCCGGGGTGGTTAACGCGCTAGTGCGGCTTTGCAGGTGCATTCGCTATTTTAGGTTACAATGAGCCCCACAGCGGGAAAATGGCAAGGTGAGGTTATAGTAAATGCTGCGGCAGGTTGCACTGGACACCGAAACTACCGGTAAGAATGATGACGGTACTCCCGGCGAGCATCGGATTATTGAAGTTGGTTGTGTGGAGATAGTCGATCGCCGCATTACGGGGCGTCAATTGCGATTTTTAATTAATCCTGACCGTCCGATAGATCCTGAAGCGCAGCGCGTACATGGCATTAGCAGTGAAATGCTGGCTGACAAGCCGCATTTTGCCGATATTGCGCCGCAGCTTATTGACTTCATTCGCGGCAGTGAGCTCTTGATTCATAACGCAAGATTCGATACTGCCTTTCTAGATAAGGAATGGACGCTACTGCGTCTGCCTGAGCGTACGGCAGATCTGTGCCAAATCGTTGACACCGTGGCGCTTGCTCGCAAGATTAATCCTAATAATCAGGCTAATCTTGATAATTTGTGCCGCGTCTATGAAATTGACAATTCACGCCGCACGCAGCACGGCGCCTTGTTGGATGCGCAGCTGCTGGCCGAAGTTTATCTCGCCATGACCGGCGGCCAAGCTTCGCTGCAGTTTGAAGAGGGCGCGAGTGTACAGGGGATGGTGCGGCGGTGGCAGCGTCCGCAGGGAGCTAAGCTGCCATGCATGCGGGTTGAGCATGCGCGGCATGTGAAGCACGTCGAGACACTGATGAAGTTGGCTCAGGGGCACAAGTTGCGGCCTGCTGATGAGGAAGGGGCTTTTATTGCCGGCTCAGATTGGAGTGCAGATTTTGATATGCCGTATCTGGCTAAGGGTAAGGAAGAAGGAAAAAAGGATTATGCCAAGCGTCTGCAGGCACAGCTGCAAGAAAGGCTCGGCGCTTTGCTGAGCTCTGAGGACTTAAGTGTTTTGGCGGAGGTGAATGCCGCCGATAAAAAAGCCCATCAGGAATGGGAAGATCGCGTTAATCACAAAGTTTAGCTGCGTGTGCCGGGGGATGTTCTTAGGATACTCATCCGCACCACCATACAAGGAGTACATGATGCTGTCATTTAATGTAATGGATGACTTAAACGAAGCGGCGCAGGTGCTGCAGCGCTTTATAGCTTTGCCTGACACCAAGCGCAAAATTGAACAGGCCATTGCCATAATGGCAGCGAGCATGCGCCAAGGCGGCAAGGTGATAACTGCCGGCAACGGCGGCAGCATGTGTGACGCGCAACATTTTGCCGAAGAGCTGTCCGGGCGTTATCGGGATGACCGTCCGGCTTATCCGGCAATTGCGGTCTGTGACCCCAGTCATTTAACCTGTGTGGGCAATGATTACGGTTTTGATGAAGTGTTTGCTCGTTTTGTGGCGGGCCTAGGACAGCGCGGTGATGTGTTCTTAGGAATTTCCACCTCAGGTAATTCGCGCAATATCATCCGGGCCTGTGAAGTGAGTAAGGACAAGGGTATTACCACAGTACTGCTGTTGGGCAAAGACGGCGGTAAGCTAAAGGACATGTGCGATCTGCCGATCATTGTGCCGCATGCGGGTTATGCCGATCGCATTCAGGAAGTACACACCATGATTATTCACATCATGATCCGTGGAATTGAAGACGAGATGGCTGCCGCGTCAGTTTAAGCGTCCCGGGAGGCATAGAAAAACCAAACCCCCGCTGCGGCGGGGGTAAGCTAAGCTCAAGCAAAGGGAGAGTGGCGCTTACTTAGCTGGCGCTAATTCATCGACTAAAGCTAAGGCATTTAAGGTTTTAGGGAAGCCGATGAGCGGCATCATTACGGTAATGGCACCGATAAGTTCTTCGCGGGTCGTGCCTAAATTCAGATTACCGCCAACATGGGCTTTAACCTGTGGCCAGTTACCGCCCAGCGCGGTAATGTAGCAGAAAGTCAGCAACTCGCGCTCTTTGAGTGTCAGCAGCTTGCGGGTATAGCTGTCGCCAAAGCAGAACGCCGACAGCGCCTCAACTTTAAGATATTTTTCGTCCTGCGGAGCTGACTCTTGCATCGCATTGATGTTTTCAGCGCCGAAAATGGTCTGCTGCGCGTTAAGTCCATCCTTAAAGCGCGATGCATCGCTGATGGTGCCCTGCTGTGGATCTAGCTTCAGGCCGCGCGCATTGGCCTGTTCCTGTAAAATGGCCGCTGCATCAATGGCGCGGCCTAAGCCGCTGTAGGCCATTCCCTGTACAATAGCCTCGTATATTTCATTGGGATGAACGCCTTCATCTAAGGCCTGATTGATGTGCTGCTTGAGTAGCGCCTCGCTCCCTAAGGCGGTTAAAGCGCTGATGCGCACTAAATGCTGCATGCGCTCAGGCAGAATGCTCTGCGCCTTTGCTTCAGCGCTGACGCGTGCCTCAATACTCTGCAGACTGTAATCATTTGTCGTTTGTGCCATAGCAGCTCCCTGTAGACAAGATACCGTGCTCAAGAGCACGGCAAACATCCAAGCAGATTTACGCATAGTTGCGCCCTTACCGGTACTCAGCATCTGCCACCGGCTCAAGCCAAGTCGCTTGATTGTTCGGGACATTGGTCTCCACTGAAATGTGGGTCATCCAGGTGTCTGGACCGGCCCCGTGCCAATGCTCGACATTTGGCGCAATGCGCACTACATCACCCTTCTTGATGATCTGCACTTCCTTGCCGCGCTCACAGTAGCGGCCCTCGCCGGCTAAGATTAAGAGAATTTGTCCACCGCTGTGTTTGTGCCAGAAGGTACGAGTGCCCGGCTCAAAGGTCACATTGCCGATAGGGGCATTAAAGGTATCGTCATTGTTTGACAGCATGGTCAGATATGAGGTACCGGTGAAGAATTGACTATAAGGATTAACTGGTCCTTGCGGGAATACGGTATCAATCGGGGCGGTTTTGCCGGTTGCTTCTGCTGCGAGAGTACTGGCAGCTCCAGCAGAAAGTGCGGCACACAAGAACAACGGAATAATTCTGCGCATGATGTATCTCCAAGAGAAAAAGACAAAAGTCTGATTTGTTTTAAAGTTAAATTAGGTGTAACGCTTTGTAAAATACTATTAATGTATTGCTGTACATGCCTGCAGGGTATGAGCCTAAACAGGAGAAATAAATGGACATCCGCGTGCTCAAGTATTTCGTCGCGGCGGCACAGAGCCGCAGCATCAGTGCCGCCTCCAAAGCGTTGTTTATTACGCAGCCGACTTTGACGCGCCAGTTTCACGAGCTAGAAGAAGAACTGGGGCAGACTTTATTTACCCGCAGCAAGCACGGTATTGAGCTGACCGCGCAGGGCGAGCTCTTTTATGAGCGAGCGATGGAGGTGCTAAATCTCATTGCTAAAGTGGAGGCGGAAGTTAAAGGCGCAGGGGCGATTGTCGGTACGCTCAGTATTGTAGCCGCGGAAGTGCCGGCAATGCAGCTTATCGCGCAGGCCTTTAAGCGCTTAGCTGACGCTCATCCGCAGGTAGATTTAGAGCTGTTCACTGCTACGCGCTGCGATGCTCTGGCCAAACTTGAGACTGGGAGTTTTGACTTTGCGCTGCTGGTACGGGCGGTGGATACGCGGCGCTACAATGTGCTGACTTTAACTCCCGGCAGTGAATGGGGGCTGTTGGTTAAGGACGATCATCCGCTGGCGCAGCGCAGTACTATCAGTCCGGAGGATTTAAAAGGGCAGCCGCTGATCATGCCGCGCTCGGAGATGGATGATCGCAGTTTTGAAGGGTGGCTGGGTTATTCGCTGCTGGAGCTAAAGATTAAAGCGATCCACAATTTAAGCAATAATGGCTGCGCTTTTGTGGCTGCGGGTTTAGGCGCGATGGTGACATTGGAGCGCGATGGAACGGTGATGCCGTATCCTTGTGGGCTTAAGTTTATTCCTTTGGAACCTAAGTTCGTTTCGCATCCGGTTTTAGTATGGAAGAAAGAGCGGCGCTTAACGCCCTGCGCCGCGCTGTTTTTGCAGGAAGTACGCGCGGCGCTCAAGACCGCCTGACAGCCGTGCAGGCCGTCATGGGGATATGAAGCTGCTTAGTCGATAGTGACTTGCGCGCCGTCGCTGCCGACCTTGGCAATTTCACCTGCGATAAATGCCTGCTCGCCTTGGGCCTGTAAGATTGAGACGGCCTGCGCTGCTGCATCCTGCGGCAAGACCACAATCATGCCGACACCGCAGTTGAAGGTGCGCAGCATTTCATGTGCGCTGACGCCGCCTGCTTGCTGCAGCCAATTAAAGACCTCAGGCCACTGCCAGGCATGCTTATTAATCGCAGCACGGCAGCCCTCTGGAAGTACGCGCGGAATATTTTCCCAGAAGCCGCCGCCGGTGATATGGGCCATGGCGTGGACCTCTACCTGTTTTAACAGCTCTAATAACGGCTTGACGTAAATGCGCGTCGGCGCCATCAGCGCGTCAGCTAGCAGTGTGCCGGAGGGAAGGGGGGTGGCTTGCGGATCTTGCCCGCAGTCTTTAATGATACGGCGGATTAAGGAATAACCGTTGGAGTGGGGCCCGGAAGAAGCCAACGCGACAATCGCATCGCCGACCTGAACTTTAGTTCCATCAATGATCTTGGAGGCCTCAACCACGCCGACGCTGAAACCGGCTAGATCGTAATCGCCCACCTCGTACATGCCCGGCATTTCGGCCGTTTCGCCACCGACGAGGGCACAACCTGCCATCTCGCAGCCTTTTGCAATGCCGGTAACCACGGTAGCTGCTGTATCAACGTCAAGCTTACCGGTAGCGTAATAATCAAGGAACAGTAAGGGCTCTGCTCCCTGTACCACTAAATCATTGACGCACATGGCTACTAAGTCTTGGCCAACCGTGCTGTGGCGTTTTAGGTCAATGGCAAGGCGCAGCTTGGTACCGACGCCGTCGGTGCCAGTAACCAGCACCGGCTCCTTATAACCCTGCGGAATGCGGGTTAAAGCGCCGAAACCGCCTAAACCGCCGATAACTTCGGGACGGTTGGTACGCTTAACCGGAGCCTTAATTCTCTCAACTAACTCTTCGCCGGCATCAATGTCCACGCCCGCATCTTTATAGGTTAAAGCCATCTTCTTCTCCTCGTGCGTCCGCCATTACGCGTGATTGCGCACTTTGTGAAACAAACTGCAGCGCCAGGCACTGCCTTAAGCCTGTATCGCAGCCCCGCCCTTATACTAAGGGGGCACCTACGCTAAAGTGCGCTTATTTTACAATGAAGCGCCGACGGCCGCTATATTGCAGTATAGGCTGATTCTGCACTTGCAGCGGGGGTTTGCTAAAATGACAGCATTAATTGAGGGTAATGTCATGTCAGTTTCACATCGCATCTTTGCTTATTTGTCTGCCTCAGCGCTGCTGCTTGGCAGCACGCTCAGCTGCGCCCAAGCCGCCGCAATGGGGGCGCTGGCAGCGCAGAGCGCTTTAATGGTATCCAATGCAACCGCCGGAAGCATAAGCATCAGTACACCGCCGGCTGCGTCGCAGACTGCCTCAATGACGGAGCCTGCCCCGACCGCGCAGAATGCAGACGCTGCGCCTGAAACTTACGCCGACTATACCTGCAACCAAGCTATCGGCAGCAGTTTAGATGAGGCGCTGCTGCAGGGCTTTAGTACGGTCATTGCGCGCCTGTCAGCCGGGGCTTATGCTCCGACGGCAGTGGATGCCGCGGCGGCGCTTAAGGATGCGAAGCTAAGCGACGGGGCGCTCAGCTTGACCTTTGATCCCGCTGCAATTGAAAAGTTGCTGGCAGCGCAGGGCGTGGCGCTGTGGGATGGGCTTAATAATCCCATCATTGTGTGGATGGCCGATTACAGCCTTGATAAAAACACATTAGTTTCAGGCGAGCACATGAGCGCCTTTGCCGCAAGCTTAAATCAATGTGCTGCGGATTATCAGCTGCGCCTCATGTACCCCTTGATGGATCTTGATGATGTGACGCAGGTCAATGAGGAAGTAGTGCTGGCGCACAATAATGCACAACTCGCGGCGGCTAGCACGCGCTACGGCGCTGACTTCATTCTGGCAGCGGCCGTAAGCTTGCAAGATAGCATTGTGTCGGCAAGCTGGAATCTCCTAGATAAAAATGGCACGCTTATCGCGCAGGCCTCACTTGACGGCTTAAGCGGCGAAGTGGCGCAGACCATGGCAGGAGATCTGGCGCGTACTCTGGCGCAGCATCAGGGCTTGAGCGGTGAGACGGCCGCCCCGGGACTGCAGGATCCTAAGCTGAGCGATGCCTTTGCCTTAGGACCGTATCAGGGCTTAGTCCGCGTCAAAGTATCCGGGGTGCGCAGCTTAGCGGATTTAGCGGCCATCAAGCGTACGCTCATAATTTACGGCTATGAGGATTCAGTTGAGGTGAGCGCTTTGAACGACGGAGCGCTCATTTTAGAGATTCCGTCTAATGCCGATCCGGCGATTTTAGATGGTACCATGGCGCGGGCGCAGGACTTTGCTAAAGAAGGTCCGTGGACTTATCGCTGGCTCAAGACTACTGGGGCCCGAGCCATGGGCGATTACGGTACCTTAGGGGCGCGCAGCTCGCGCAGCGCAGTCTCGGTAAGTGGCTTGGCGGCGTCGGCAGCTGAGCCGGCCGGCATTGGTAGCCTGTAGGGTTCAGCCTGCAGGCATAAGCTAGTCTGCAGAAGGCTTATAAGGAAAAGGCATGATCATTAAGCCGCATGATCCGCATCAGGAAGCGCTCAATTTTAAAATTGATGAAAGCGGCAGCTTTGCCTCGCTGTTGCCCGGGAATAATGCACCGTTAGTTAAGTTGCTGCAGCAGACCGCTGCTACCTGCCCGCATGAACTGTATTACGTGTTTGGCCCACACGGGTGCGGCAAGACGCATCTGCTGACGGCGCTATTTCGTTCGGTGAAGCTACCGCCTTCACAGGTGTTTTTTCTTGATTTAACTTTAGCTAAAGCTTTATCGCCGTTGCTGCTGGGCATTGAGGTGCCGCAGCTGATGATTTTAGATAATGTTGATGCGCTGTCTGGGGACAGCCAGTGGGAGCTTGCCTTATTTGGCCTGTTCAATCGCTGGGTGGACAGTCGTCAAGGGCTTTTGGTGGCATCCGCCGCCTGTTCGCCTGATAGGCTGCCCTTTGCTATGCCAGATCTCATCACCCGCTTTGAAAACGGCGTCAGCTGCCCGCTGGAGCCGTTATCGGAGGAGGATTGTCAGCAGGCGCTGATGCTTAAAGCTAAGCTGCGCGGTTTTAAGATGCCCTCGCGAGTAGCCGCCTATTTAGTACGCCATTTAAATCGCGACATGACCAGGCTCACTGCTACGCTCGATAGGCTTGATCAGGCAACTCTTGAGGCGCAGCACGAGCTGACGGTACCCTTTGTTAAAAAGATTCTGCATCTTGACTGAGCTGCTGGCGGCAAGATGTGATCAAGTGCAAATTATGCGGCGAAAAATGTTAAAATTGCCGCAGTTTTCTTTCCACTTTTACCTGCTCTTTTGAGGTGCGTGCACATGGTTGCTATTAATCAGGCCAAGTCCATTGCTGAATTTGATCCGGAACTCTGGGAAGCCATTGCGGCGGAGAATCAGCGTCAGGAAGATCACATTGAGCTGATTGCTTCGGAAAATTATGCCAGCCGCTGCGTAATGGAGGCTCAGGGCTCGCAGCTGACCAATAAGTATGCTGAAGGCTATCCGGGGAAGCGCTACTACGGCGGATGCGAGTATGTCGATAAAGTTGAGCGCTTGGCCATTGAACGTGCCTGCCAGCTGTTTCACTGCGATTATGCCAATGTGCAGCCGCATGCCGGTTCGCAGGCCAATTGCGCCGCTTACATGGCACTGTGCAAGCCCGGTGACACCATTTTAGGCCTGTCGCTGGCCAGCGGCGGTCATCTGACCCATGGCTGCCCGGTCAATTTTTCGGGCAAGGTCTACCATGCGGTGCAGTATGAAGTAAATGAGGCGGGCGAGCTTGATTATGCGGCCATTCGCGCCAAGGCTTTAGAGTGCAAGCCGCAGGTTATTGTGGGTGGATTCTCCGCTTTCTCCGGTATTGTTGATTGGAAGCGCCTGCGTGAGATTGCCGATGAAGTCGGTGCTTATCTGATGGTGGATATGGCGCATGTGGCAGGTTTGATTGCCGCGGGAGTGTATCCAAGTCCGATAGATTATGCCCATGTCGTGACTTCGACTACTCACAAGTCCTTAGGCGGTCCGCGTTCGGGCTTCATTCTGTCCAACTGCCATGACGAAGCGCTGTATAAGCGTCTGAACAGTGCTGTATTCCCGGGTTCGCAGGGCGGTCCGTTAATGCACGCGATTGCCGCTAAGGCGGTTGTGTTCAAGGAGGCGATGCAGCCGTGGTTTGTGGAGTATCAGCAGCAGGTGTTGAAGAATGCACAGGCCATGTGTGCACGCGTGATGGAGCGTGGCTACAAGGTAGTATCCGGCGGTACGCATAACCACCTCTTCTTAATGGATTTCATCGGCCGTGAGATGACGGGCAAGGATGCCGAGACCGCGCTTGGTAAGGCCAATATTACCGTCAATAAGAACTCGGTGCCGGGTGATACCCGTTCGCCTTTCATTACCTCCGGTCTGCGCGTGGGTACTCCGGCCTGCACGCGCCGCGGTTTTAAGGAAGCTGAGGTATTGGAACTTGCCGATATTATCTGCGATGTGCTCGATAATTATCAGGATGAGGCGGTGATTGCAGCCGCCCGTGAGAAGGTGGTGGCGCTGTGCGCCCGTTTCCCGGTATACCGCAGCTAAGGCGTTGTACTGACTGTAACTGAAGACCGCGGCCGCCGTCCACGGTCTGACAAGGCCGCCTCTGCTGCGGCCTTACGCATGTTTCGCGGAAGGATTTTTTGTGGCTGTGAATAAGTTTTCAAGCGCTGATCTGTCATTTATGCGCCGGGCGCTAAAGCTGGCCAAGCGCGGACGTTATACCGCCTCGCCCAATCCCTGTGTCGGCTGCGTATTAGTGCGTGACGGCATGGTGATTGCTGAGGGCTTTCATCGCAAAGCCGGGACGGATCATGCTGAGGCCGCGGCCTTAAAGAATGCCGGCAGTAATGCCGCAGGCACTACGGCTTATGTCACCTTGGAGCCGTGTTCTCATTATGGACGCACTCCACCGTGCGCTAAGGCCTTAATTAAAGCCGGGGTGCGCCGCGTGGTGGCGGCGGTGGTGGACTGCAATCCGCAGGTGGCCGGGCGCGGCATGCGCATGTTGCGCGATGCCGGGATTAAGGCAGAAGTCGGACTGTGCAGTGCGCAGGCGCGCTATCTAAACCGCGCTTTTTTTAAAGCCATGCGTAGCGGCATGCCGTACGTGGTGGTCAAAAGTGCCGCCAGCCTTGACAATAAGATTGCCCTAGCAGATGGGCGCAGTCAGTGGATTACCGGCAACAAAGCGCGTGCCGATGGTCAACGCCTGCGGGCGCGCAGCGATGCCGTGATCACCGGAATCAATACCGTGCTTGCGGACAACCCGCGCTTTTCCGTGCGCTGGGAGGAGCTGCCGCCTAAGGTGCGGAGGGTGGTCAGCAAGGCAGAGCTGCGCCAGCCTTTAAAGGTAGTGCTGGATAGCCGTGGACGCATGAATGATAAGGCCGACACGCTCGCTCTCCTGCAAAGCGGCAATGTACTGCAGGTGTGTCTTAAGGCGCAAGTACGCGCCGATACCATGCATAGCATTACGTTGCGCCATGGCCAGGAGGTGTGGCTTGAGGAGGTAAGTCCGACCTGGCAGCGGTTGTGGGTGGATGGCGATGCCGCTGGACATTGTGATCTTAAGAGCGTGCTGTACTTTTTAGGCAGTCTTGAATATCGGCAGGTCTTGGTGGAGGCCGGCTGTGCGGTAAGCTCTGCTTTCGTGCAGGCCGGGCTTGTTGATGAGCTCTATCTGTATGCCGCGCCGATTTTTATGGGAAGCGTTAGCCGCGATGCATGGGATTTGACGTCACCTGCTGCTTTAGATGATGCACATGCGCAGGCTTTTTTAGTTAAAAGTGTCAAGCGCTTAGGGGCGGATGTGCGCGTGCATCTGCAGCGTCGGGAGGACTGATGTATACCGGAATTATTGAAGCAGTCGGTACCTTAGGCCATATTACGCGTAAAGGTGCAGGTGCGCAGGTTTTGGTGCTCACTCCGCCTTCCTTTGCTGCCAGCACGCGCGTTAAGGTCGGCGACAGCGTTGCGGCCAATGGCGTGTGTCTGACTGCGACCGCTGTGCAGCCGGACGGTTTTTATGCCGATGTGTCCGCCGAGACCATGGCTTTAACCTGCTTTAAGCATTACGCGTCAGGGGAGCTTGTCAACTTGGAGCTGCCGTGTACCCCGACTACCCATTTGGGCGGGCATATCGTGCAGGGGCATGTAGATGGCATTGGACGCGTGGTCAGCGTTACCCCACTCTCGGAGGCGCTGGATGTCTGGGTAGATGCGCCGCAGATGCTGATGCGCTATATTGCTTACAAAGGTTCTATTGCTGTGGACGGCATGTCGCTGACCGTTAACGGGGTTGAAGCTTCCCGTTTTCGTCTAACCTTAATTCCGCATACCCAAGCAGTAACCAACCTGTGTACTTTCAGAGCAGGACGGGAAGTTAATTTAGAAGTAGATGTGCTGGCGCGCTATCTGGAGCGGCTGCTGAGCCTGCAGCAGCAACCGGATACAGCGCAGTCGCAAAAGGCAGACGGCTTAACTTTAGCCGATCTGCTGACGTAAGTTTAGTGCCAAATACTGCGTTAGCTCATGAACAAGGCGGCGCAGCAAGTGGAGGATAAGGCAATGGCAATTAAATTTATTGAGGGTATTAAGCCCTGTCGGGAAGGGCGCTTTGCTGTGGTGGTGTCGCGCTTTAATTCTTTTGTGTGCGAACGCTTGCTTGAGGGGGCACTCGATACGCTGCGCCGTGAGGGTGAAGTGCCGGATGAGCACATTACTGTAGTGCGCGTGCCGGGGGCCATTGAGATCCCGGTTGCTTTGGAGCATCTGGCCAAGAGCGGTAAGTATGATGCATTAATTGCTTTAGGTTGCGTGATCCGCGGTTCAACCTATCACTTTGAGGTGGTGGCCAATGAGTGCGCGAAAGGCATTACTCAAGTGACCTTAAGTCACGGCATTCCGGTGGCAAACGGCGTGCTGACCACCGATACCCTAGAGCAGGCCGTGCAGCGTGCCGGTTCTAAGGCTGGGAATAAGGGCTCTGAGGCCGCGTCCTCGGCGCTTGAAATGGTCAACGTGATTAAAGCTATTGATTAATTTAGGAAGGGCACACCATGCGCAATAAAGAAGAAGGCGCGGTCTCGCCGGCGATGCGCCACAAGGCGCGTCACTTTGCGCTGCAGGCGGTTTATCAGTGGCAGATGACCCAGCAGTCCCCGGGGCAGATTGAGCAGCAGTTTTTAGAAGATCAGCCGGTCAAAGGGGCTGATCTGGACTACATGCATGATTTGATTCAGGGCATTGTGGAAAATGTCGCGCATTTAGACGAGGTCTTTGCCCCGTATCTGTCGCGTCCTATTGATGATTTAGATCAAGTGGATAAGGCCATCTTACGCTTAGGCACCTTTGAGCTGCTGTATCGTCAGGATGTGCCCTACAAGGTGGTGATTAACGAAGCCATCATGCTTGCCAAGGAATTTGCTGAGCAAGACAGTCATAAGTTCGTCAACGGCGTGCTCGATAAAGTCGTGCGTGCCGTGCAACGCGGCTTGGATTAGTGTCAAATGCTAGGCGAGTTTGCGCTGATTGCCAAGTACTTTGCCGGTCATGATACAGGCAAAGGGGTCCGTCTGGGGGTGGGGGATGACTGCGCGTTGCTACACAGTAAAGCGCCGTTGGCGCTTACCACCGATACTTTAGTTGAAGGGAGTCATTTCTTTGCCGGTACGCGGGCGGATTTTCTAGGTTGGCGCGCTTTGGCGGTCAATATATCCGATTTAGCAGCGATGGGCGCCAAGCCGCGCTATTTTCTCTTGTCACTGACCTTGCCGGAGGCCAAAAAAGCTTGGCTTAAGGCTTTTGCCAAGGGGCTGTTTGCGCTAGCGCGTCAGGAGAAGATGGCGCTTATTGGCGGCAATACATCCAAAGGTCCGCTGTCCATTACGATTACTGCTATTGGCAGTATCAAGCCGCAGCGCGTGCTGCTACGCAATGCCGCCAAGCCGGGCGATGACATTTATGTCACCGGAAGCTTGGGCGGGGCAGGGCTCTATGTTAAGGCGGGCCAGGGTGAGCTTAAACTAAGTTCTGAGCTGTTTAATGAGCTGTATGCGCAGTCCTTTTTACTGCCAAGCCGTGCGCGCTTTGCGCGTAAGCTTACACGCATCTGCAACTGTGCCATTGATATCTCGGATGGTTTGACCGGCGATCTGCGCCATATCTGTCGCGAAAGTAAGGTCGGAGCGCAGCTTATCCTTGAGAACCTGCCGCTTAATCCTTGCTTTGCGCTGCCTGAGGTCACGGAGTTGCTGTCGCGTGAAGCGCGCATTGATACGGCGCTTTATGGTGGCTGCGATTATGAGTTGCTGTTTACGCTGGCGCCGGCACAACGCGCTGCGCTGCAGCAACTTGCGTGTAAACTGCAGGTGCCGGTGACGAAGATCGGCACCATTACGCCATTGAGCGACGGATTTAATTTTATGCTTGACGGCAGACGGCAGATCCTGCGGCCTTCTTTTGAGCATTTTTAGGCCAAAGCCGCAGGCGGCGGAACTTTCAGGTGCCACTACGCTCTAAAGCCCTATAGAGACGGCTGCGGATGTCTCGTTTCCCGCAGCCGCAAACGTTTTTACTAAAGCCGCACTGCTCGCGCGCAGTGCGACACAACCATTTTAGGTACAAGGAGAATTTTTCCCCCATGTTAACTGTAAAGCATCCTGTCAAGGTATCTCTTCTGGCCGCTGCGCTGTTTGCGGTCACGGCATGCAATGATGACAGCGCCAAGCCGGTAGCCGCCGCACAGGCGCAAGAAGCCGCGGCGGCGTCTGCCGCGCCGGCCGTCACGGCTGACAGCAGTTTTGATGACAAAGTGTCTTATGCCGTCGGTGCTTCGGTGGGCGGCTATATTGCTCAGATGGTAAAGGAGCAGGGCGAGTTTTTAGGTCAGCTTGACTTTAAATTAATTGAAGCTGGCTTCGTCGATGCGCTGAACAATAAGAGTAGCTTAGAGCCCAAGCAGATAGAAGAAACGCTGCAGGCTTTAGATCAGAAAGTGCAGGAGCAGATGGCCGCTAAGATGAAGGCTGAAGCTGAGGCCAATCTGAGCGCCGGCGAGAAGTTCTTAGCCGATAACGCCAAAAAAGAGGGGGTAGTGACAACAGCTTCTGGCCTGCAGTACAAGGTCATTAAGGAAGGCAACGGTAAGAAGCCGACGGCTGCCGATACCATCTCGGTGAAGTATAAGGGTACCACCATTGACGGACAGGTCTTTGATGAGCAGAAAGATGCCGTTACCTTCCCGCTGCAGAACATGATTGCCGGCTGGGTGGAAGGTCTGCAGCTGATGTCCGAGGGCGCAGTCTACGAGCTGTACATCCCCTCTAAGCTAGCCTATGGCGAGAATGGTGCCGGGACCTTAATTAAGCCCAATTCAGCCTTAGTCTTCACCGTGGAATTAGTTGAAGTCAAGCCGGCGGCAGAAGCGGCTCCCAATGCCGCGCAGGAAGCTGCCGCTTCCAAGTAAACCGCAGACGACGCGGGTAGGCAGCTGCAGGCATCGCCAGCCCCTGGAGGGTAAGGCGGTGCCCACTTGCCAGCCTCAGTTAAGAGCGTTTTGCTTTTCTTTTTTAGTCAGCTGTGACTTGGCCGTAAGCGCTTATGTGCTTACGGCCGACTTTTATCCGCAAGCGCTTGTGCGCGGCGAAAGGCGGCGGTGGCCTTGCTCTCGCCGTCAAGCGGCGTTAGGCTATTTTGTCGGTCTAGCCAGCGCGTAGCGCTAGGGGCAACAATGGAGCGGCGCTGGACAAAGCGCACTTCAAAATTTGGCAGCGCGGCGGCCTGATGATCGTGATGATACAGGGAGCTGGCGAGCCTTACTGCGGCCTCGCCCATTTCTTCAACCGGATTAGTGATCGTGGATAAAGGTGGATTTAAACAACGCGCTAACATCAGATCGTCAAAACCCACCACCGAAATATCCTGCGGCACGGCAATGCCTTTTTCAAGGAGCACCGCCATGAGGCCGGCGGCCATGGTGTCGTTGTAGACCGCCACCGCCGAAAAATAAATCCCGCGCGATAATAGTTCGCGCGCAGCGCGGATGCCGCCTTCAAGCGACGGTTCATCGGCGACCATCAGCGCGGGGGATAGGGGTAGCTGATGGGCCTGCAGCGCTTTGCGATAGCCCGCAAGTCGCTGCTTGGCATCAGCAATACTATGACTAGAGCCGACGTAGGCAATCGCGCGGTGGCCGCAGTTTATCAGTTGGTTTACGGCCAAAAACTCGCCTTTTTCATTATCAATATTGACGCAGCGCTCAGCAAAAGCATCAATTTGGCGATTGATAAGCACCATTGAGGGGACGCGGCGCATGTAATCGCAGAGTTTTTCATCGCTGATGGTAAGGGCATGCACGATCATGCCGCGGCAATGATGCGACAGCAGATTCTCAATTGCTGCTATTTCGCGCTCGGCCTCATGCAAGCCCTGACAGACTAAAAGTGAGCAGCCCAAGGCATGCGCGGCATTTTCACAGGCGCGCACCATGCAACCGAAATACGGATCAGATACATCCGATACGGTGACACCAATGATCTCCGAGTCTTTGCGCGCTAAAGTCCGCGCATTGGCATTTAAATGAAAGTCCAGCTCGCGCTGCGCTTTGAGCACCGCCGTGCGTGCCTGTTCACTTACTTTAGAGGAGCTGTTGAGCACACGGGATACCGTAGCCACGGACACTCCGGCTAATTTAGCGACGTCGCGAATGGTGGGCATATTCTTATTCTCTTGCTGTAAGATTTTAAGCTGTGACTACAGTGTACCGCGCTTTGACAAATTTTTGCGATGTAGTGCACATTTTTAAGTAAACGGTTACATTGTAGACAGGAAATGGCGCATCTGCTGACTATTTTTGTGCAGAATTTAGATCTTGAGCACATTATATTTTCTTGCACCTACGCGCGGGGGTTATATAATTGTAAACGTTTACATCGCAGTGTGCATACGCTTTTGAGGAGATAATATGACCACGATTTTAGTTACCGGCGGTGCTGGCTTTATCGGTTCGCATACCGTCATTGAATTGGTCAAGGCGGGCTATGAACCCATCATTCTCGACAACTTCAGCAATGCCAAACCGGCGGTATTAAACCGCATCCATCAGATCTGCGGCAAGTCTGTTCCCTGCTACTTTGGCGATATCCGCGTGCGTGAGCAGCTTGAGGCGGTGTTCAAGGCCCATCAGATTGATGGAGTGATTCACTTTGCCGGACTTAAAGCGGTTGGCGAGTCGGTGAAAAAGCCGCTTGAGTACTATGACAATAATGTCAATGGCTCGCGCATGCTGCTTACGGTGATGCGTGACTTCAACTGCCGCAATTTCATTTTCTCCTCGTCCGCAACTGTCTACGGCGAGCCCGATGAGGTGCCTTTAACTGAAGCCTCACCGGTCAAGCGTGCCAACAGCCCGTACGGTCAGACCAAGATTGATATTGAATATATGGCCGAAGAGCTACAGCGCGCTATTCCGGAATTCTCGGTGACGCTGCTGCGCTACTTCAATCCGGTAGGCGCCCATCCGTCTGGGCTTATCGGCGAAGATCCGCGCGGTATCCCGAACAACTTGATGCCGTACCTGACCCAAGTTGCCGTCGGCAAGCTGCCGATTTTAAATATCTTTGGTAATGACTATCCGACCAAGGACGGAACCTGCATCCGCGACTACATCCATGTGGTGGATTTAGCTAAGGGCCATGTGGCCGCGATTAAACACTGTCTCAATCAAGGCGGCGTGCACATCTACAATTTAGGCACCGGCATCGGCTATAGCGTGCTCGATATGGTCAACGCCTTCTCCAAGGCCATCGGCCGTGAGCTGCCGCACCAGTTTGCCCCGCGCCGCGCTGGCGATGTGGTGCAGTGCTTTGCCGACCCGTCCAAGGCTGCGCGTGAGCTTAACTGGAAGGCTGAGCTAACCTTAGATGATATGACGCGTGATTCATATAATTGGCAGAAGAATAACCCCAATGGGTATGAGGAGTAAGCAGATGGCTAATTTCAATGTCAGCGATCATCCGCATCGCCGCTTTAATGCTTTAACCGGTGAATGGATTTTAGTGTCGCCCCATCGCGCCAAGCGCCCGTGGAACGGCCAAGTGGAAAAGCAGACTGACGAGCAGAAGCCGTCGTATGATCCCAAGTGCTATCTGTGCCCGGGCAATACCCGCGTATCAGGTGACGTTAATCCGCAGTATGAGAGCAATTACGTCTTTACCAACGACTTTGCGGCGCTGATGCCGGATACCCCGACTGATGGCCCGGAAAATGATGATCTATTCCGCCTTGAGCCGGCGCGCGGCACCGCCCGCGTGATCTGCTTTAGTGCAGATCATTCCAAGACCCTGCCGGTGATGAGCCCGGAGGCTATCCGCAAGGTGGTTGATCTGTGGGCTGAGCAGCTCACGGAGCTGTCCAAAACCTATAAGTGGGTGCAGCTGTTTGAAAACAAGGGCGCCATCATGGGCTGCTCCAATCCGCATCCGCACGGGCAGATTTGGGCCTGCTCCTTCCTGCCGGAGGAAATTATTAAGGAGCTTGCGCAGCAGCAGAAATATTATAAGAAGCACGGCGCGCCGCTGCTGCTTGACTATGTCAAACAGGAGCTGATTAGCAAAGAGCGCATCGTCTGTGAGACTGAGTTCTTTGTAGCTTTAGTGCCGTACTGGGCTTTCTGGCCGTTTGAAACCATGATTCTGCCGAAGTTCAAGGTGGCCTCCATCAATGAGCTTAATGATGCCCAGCGCAATGATTTAGCTCTTATCATTAAGAAGCTGACTACCCGCTATGACAATCTGTTTGAGTGCTCTTTCCCGTACTCGATGGGTTGGCACAATGCCCCGGCTGATGGCGAAGAGCATCCTGAATGGCAGATGCACGCACATTATTATCCGCCGCTGCTGCGCTCGGCTACGGTGAAGAAGTTCGTGGCCGGCTTTGAGCTCTTGGCGGAAAAGCAGCGCGATCTGACACCCGAACAGGCCGCAGATAGGCTGCGGGCGCTCTCTGAGGTGCATTACACTCAAGCGTAAGGCATAAAGTTTATCTCCACTAATCATCGCTCAGGCGGCCGTTGGCGCGGCCGCTTAGCAGCAGCAATTAAAGGTACTTACATGACTGATGTAAAACAGAAGGCCATTGCGGCTTTTGCAGAAAAGTTCGGTGCTCAGCCCGAGTTCATGTCTTACGCACCAGGCCGCGTTAACTTAATCGGTGAGCACACCGACTACAATGACGGCTTCGTGATGCCGTGCGCGATTAAGTTCGGTACTGCCATAGCCGCCCGCTTCAACGGCAGCGATAAGATGCGCGTGCTGGCGGTTGATGTCAACGGCGATTATGATGAATTCACGGTGACTGCTGACATGCAAAAGCATGAGAGCAAAACTTGGTCAAACTATCTGCGCGGCGTGACTAAGCTCATCTGTGAGCGCGGCTGCAAGGTCCAGGGGCTGGATGTGGCTATCTGCGGTGACGTACCGTTAGGGGCCGGTCTATCCTCATCGGCTTCCTTAGAGGTGGCGTTTGGCAATTTACTCTCCGAGGCCTGCGGACTGAATATCGCACTGCAGGATATTGCGCTTATCGGCCAGGCGGCTGAAGCCTATATCGGCTGTAAGTGCGGCATTATGGATCAGACCATTTCCGCCTGCGGTCAGGAAGGCTGTGCGATGCGACTTGACTGCCGCTCTTTAGAAAAGCAGCAGGTTAAGGTGCCAAGCGGGCTTGAAGTGCTTATCGTCAATTCCAATGTTAAGCATGCCTTAGTCGGCGGCGAGTACAATGAGCGCCGTGAGCAGTGTGAAGCAGCCGCCCGCGTGTTAGGCGTCAAGGCGCTGCGTGATGCTACCATGGAAATGCTTGAGGCCAAGCGCTCGGAGCTTGACGATGTGACCTTCCGCCGTGCCCGTCACGTCATTACGGAAGATGATCGCGTGCTAGCTGCTGTTAAAGCCTTTGAGTCTGGGGATTTAGCTAAGCTTGCCGAGTTAATGTACGCTTCGCATTGCTCAATGCGCGATGATTTTGAGATCACTATTCCGGAAATTGACGGCTTAGTGGAAATTATCCGTGAGGCCATCGGCGAAAATGCAGCGGTCCGCATGACCGGTGGCGGCTTCGGCGGCAGCGTGGTCGCGGTGGTAGAGCCGGCTAAGATCCCAGCTATTACTGCAGCTATTGATGCTGAGTACGAGAAGATCTCCGGGCGTAAGGCTACCATTATTGAGACTTTCGCCGCAGCTGGTGCGCACTTCACCAAGCTCTAAACTACAACGCTACACTCACCTTGTGCTGAGTGTACGCTGACTGCAGCTGCGCGGCTTTAAACTGCGCAGTTTTACTGTGTGCGCGGCATGCACACTTATTCTAATGGGTGAAAGTCCCTAGGCCGGCTGTACAGAGCAAGGCCAAAGTCTAGAACAAGGCGAGCACCATGAGGTGTTGGCTGAAAGCAGTACGATGGCAAGTCTCAAGCGTATCGACGAACAGAAATCGCATCAGGCTTGCAACCGGGTGAGTCTGCAAAACAAGACGTAGCCCTAAGCTGTAACGTAAGGTTAGCTAGGTAAATGCGGCGGTACCGGGAAAAGGATGGTGTCGCTTACCCGCGGAGGTCTGTCGGGTAGCATGAGTGCTATAGCAAAACGAACTGGCAGAAGTCAGATGAGGCCATAGTAGCTGTGAGTATCAGCGAAGGGCTGAAATGTTAAAGGTGTAAAAGTAAGCAGAATTGAATTGCGCGGTAAAAAGCACCGTCGAAAACAAAGGAAACCTGACAGCCACAGTAGCACGAGCGTATTTCGAATAGCACTGCGGCAACAGGAGCGGAGCGCAAAGCTCGGCCGTTAGTCCGGTACTTGCAAACAGCCTGCTCAACGAGCTCGACCAAGAACTCGTTGAGCGGGGACACAAATTTGTAAGATACGCCGACGATATGATGATTTTCTGCAAAAGCCAACGTGCGGCGGAACGAGTGCTAGCGAGTGTCACCAAATTCATTGAAGGAAAGCTTTTCCTACAGGTGAACAAAGATAAGACGCACGTAAGCAAACTCAACCCAGATGTCAAATTCCTCGATTTTGGTTTCTGGAGAAACCCTAAAACAGGAATATGGAGAGTAGTCCCGCACAAGAAAAGCAGACAAAAGTTCAGGGAGAAGGCAAAAGCTCTCCTTGACCGGAGGTGTCCCCGAGGCATTGAAGCCACCCAAAGCAAACTCAATTCCGTTTTAAGAGGCTGGTATAACTACTTTGCAATCGGTATTAGTAAGACCACTATGGAACCCGAAGACACCTGGTTGAGGCGTAGGAAAAGACAGTTACTCCTGAAACAATGGAAGCGAAACAGGACACGATTCCGGAGCTATGGGAGTAATATAATTTTTGTGTAAATTTCACATCGCTATATTACATGATATTGTGTTAATCTTTCAACAAAATCATCAAACATAGTGATCTGATTTAGGACTTTAGCCCAATTGCGTATAGGTGATGTCCATTT
>CALXOV010000044.1 GCA_944390105.1 uncultured Succinivibrionaceae bacterium | reverse complement strand
CATCTTATTTTGCTTCATCCTGCGAAGGTGCTCCGATATCTATTATCCGACAATATATTGAGCAGCAGAAAACGCTGGATTAAAAAAGTGCCTACACCGCGCGGCTGTATCCCCGCCCTAAAGGACGGGGTTTTAGCCGCTGATCTTTTTTGATAAAGTAAGTTTCTAGTTTGCGCTTTGGCAGTGAATAAAGCTCATGTCCGATAACGATAACAAGCAGCCTGCTGTAGATTATGCGCCCATGGATGCGGTCGCGGCGCTGATTCGTCAGGTACAGAAATTTGACCCTACGGTACAGGTAGAACCGCCTAAAGGGCCGGTTGATCTGCATGCCATGCATCTTGCGGATGCGCGCCGTGCCGCGGCGGAAATTAAAACGCAGGTGGAGCAGCAGCGTGCCGCTTACGTGCGCCGCATGCATGACAGCGGGCGTATTGATGGACGCTGGACGTTTAAGACGCTGCGCATGGATGCGTATAATCAAAGTGCGGTGCTGACGGCTAAGGGCTTTTGCGAAAGCAAGACACGCTTTGACGATCAGCCGGTGATTCTGCTGCTACAAGGCTTTGAAGGTTCCGGCAAAACGGTATTGTGCTCGGCTATTGCCAATTATTTTTTAGAAAACAGCACTAACCCTTCGGTGGAGATCATAAATTTTGATGATCTGCGTCAGGCCCATCTATTTAGCTCAAGTGAGGAAAAAGAAGAGCGCATGCAGCGCAATCGCCTGGTGGAGCATTATATGTCGGTAAATCTGCTGATTATTGACAGCATCATCCCCACCGGCGAGGGCTTGTCGATGTTTGACCAAAAAATATTCTCTAATCTGTTGCGCACGCGCCTGCAGCGCAATCTGTCAATGGTCATTTCGCTCTCCGTGCCCTTTACCAAGCTGCATGCGAGCGTAGGCGAGCTGTGTTTTGAATCTTTAAAGGCTTATTCGGTGATGACCGCAGAGCTCTACGGCGGAAGTCGGCGCAATCAAATTATGGTCAATGGAGTCCCGCTTAGATGAGTGTTATTTTGGCCTTTGATTTTGGCGTCAACTCCATTGGTACAGCAGTCGGCAATACGCTGACTGCCACCGTACAGCCGTTAAAGGCGCTGCGGGCTAAAAATGGACATATTGCAGAGCAGGAGCTGATGGCACTGTTTGCTCAATGGCAGCCGGAGCTTTTAGTAGTCGGTTTGCCGCTAAACATGGATGGCAGCGCGATGAATATTACGCCGCGGGCGCGGGCGTTTGGCCGCTATCTTGCAGCAAAGAGCGGGCTTAAGGTGAGCTTTGTTGATGAACGGCTCACCACTAAGGAAGCTAAGTCCATGCTGTTTGAGAGCGGCGGCTTTCGCCGCTTAGCGCGGGATAAAGGCGGCATTGATAATCTTTCGGCAGCTTTAATCCTGCAGACCTATTTTGATGCAGGTCCGCTTACAGAAGCTTAATTAGTAGCGTGGGACAGCAACTCATCCATGCTGCCGGAGCGCAGGCCCTGCAAATCTAAAGTGACGTAATTAAGCCCCGCCGCTTTTACCAGCGCAGAGATGGTCGTTGCTTGTGCCGCCGCAGAGGCTAACTCAGCTAGCGGAACCTCAAGGCGTGCTACGCTGCCGGGGTGTACGCGCAGACGCAGCTGACTGAAACCTAAGGCCTTTAAGGCCGCTTCGGCCTTACCGACTGCCGCAATGGCGGAAGCATTAAGCTCCATGCCATAGGCAAAGCGCGTAGCTAGGCAAGGGGCAGCAGGGCGATTCCATGCCTGTAACCCAAGCTCGGTAAGCAGGGCGCGAACCTGCGCTTTAGTAATGCCGCATTGCGCGAGCGGACTTAATATCTGCAGCTCCTGCAGCGCCTTCAGCCCGGGGCGGTATACCTTAAGATCATCGGCATTGGTGCCGTCAATGAGTACGCTACAGCCTAAAGCTTGCGCCCTTTGCTGCAGAGCAGTAAACAACAGGCGTTTGCAGTGATAGCATCGCGTCTGAGGATTATGACTGATAACAGGCAACGGATCTGCCTTAACGCAGTGCAAAGAAATCCCTAAGCGTACGCATAAGGCGCGGGCCGCGGACTCGTCCTCAGGCGGCAGGAGAGCGGTCTTAGCTAAAAGCGGAATTACCTGCTGTGTGTGGGGGGCACAGGCGGCCAGCAGATGCAAAAGCAGCGTACTGTCGCTGCCGCCGGAAAAGGCTAAAGCACAGCGCTGCTGGGTCAAGGTGCGGCAGAGCTCCATAAGCGCAGTCACGTTAGGACTTACGGGTTTAGACTGCGGCAAGGGAGGCATTATTTTTCCTCCTGAGTTACTATTTCGCCGCGCACCAGCGCATCAACAGTTTTTAACGGGAGCTTGTGCGCAGCGGCAAGTTCCAGCAGATTCTCGTATTCAGGATATATAAATCTTTTGCCGCCTAAGGACTGCGGCAGCGTACAACACTTGACGCGGCAGCGCCCGAGGCTGCTGTCAAAGTCTTCCTCTTTACGCTGCAGAATAATGCGGTGCATCGTTTGATAGCGCAGACCAATCGTGGTGCTTTCGGTCAGCAGTACTGTAGCGAGATCTTCAAGCTTAGCCGGATCCGCGAGAATGCATACTTCATAGGCCGGGCGGTTTTTCTTCATGAAAATCGGCTTAAAAGACACATCGCGTGCACCGGCGGCCTGCAGTTTAGTCATTAAATGCCCAAACAGTTCCCCTGACATATCATCGATATTGCATTCAAGCTTGATGATGTCATCGGCACAGTCATCGCTTACTGCAGCGGCAGGTTCAAGCAGGAGTGCGCGTACGAAGCTCGGGCGGGCGTAGGCGCGTTTACCGGCACCAAAGCCCGTAGCGGCAATGCACGAGCGTGGCGGTGCGGTGAATTTGGGATGCAGAGCCGCTAAAATGGCTGCGCCGGTAGGAGTAATCAGCTCACCTTCAAGGTCAGTAAAAGTTATCGGCAGGTGATAGCGCTCTGCAATACGGCTGACTGCCGGTACCGGAATGGGCAACGTGCCGTGGGCGCAGTTCACCGTACCGTGCCCTTCCTGTAGTGTCGAGACGTAGACCGCATCAATATTGAGATCCGTCACGCAGACGGCAGCGCTTAAGATATCGACAATCGAATCCAGCGCGCCCACTTCATGAAAGTGCACTTCATCAAGGGAAACGCCGTGAGCCTGTGCTTCAGCTTCGGCCAGAATATTAAAGATACGCAAGGCCAGCGTTTTAGCCTTAACGTCTGCTGCACTACGCTCAATAATTGCCGTGATGTCAGCTAGATTGCGGTGGACATGTTCGTGAGGGTGATTGTGGGGATGCGCGTGAGCATGTCCTGACGCATGATGGTGTGATTGCGTAGGCTCTGTAGCAGGGCGCAGCATGCCTGGCTGTAACGCAGGAGGCAGCGGTGCGGCGGCGGGATGACCGAATAAAAAAGCCATATCGGCATCATGATTGTCCTGTGCAAGCGCCACTTTAAAGTCGCACATGTCAAGCGCCGCGCGCTGGATGCGGCTTATTGCAATGGTGAAGCCCGGCAGTTGCAAACTACAAAGGACTGCCCGCAGCTTAGTCTCATTGGCGCCTAAATCAAGTAGCGCGGCCGTGAACATGTCGCCGCTGATGCCGGAGGATAAATCTAAGTATAAGCAAGTCATGACTTTTTCCTTAGGCCTGCGCCGCTGGGTTTTCTGAGTCGGCTGCGCGGCAGGCTAAGCGATTGATCTGCGTAGCCACGTAAGCGGCGCCAAAGCCGTTGTCGATATTAACCACGCTGATGCCGTTGGCGCAGGAATTGAGCATGGAAAGTAGCGCCGCTATACCTTGTAGGCTGGACCCGTAGCCTACCGAGGTCGGTACGGCGATGATTGGATTTCTCACGAGGCCGCCTAAAACTGAAGGCAGGGCACCTTCCATGCCGGCAACGACGATGAGCACATTGGCCTGCCGCAGGCGCTCGACCTGACTTAACAGCCGGTGCAGTCCGCTGACTCCTATATCGTAAATCCGATCGACCTTAGCGCCGAAATAGGCCGCCACTAAGGCCGCTTCCTCGGCCACTTTAAGATCTGCTGTTCCGGCGGAGACTACGGCAATTGACCCTTGGCCGTTATCTGGGGGCGGCGTACAGATGACTCCGCTTAAGGCATCATAGTGCAGTTGCGGGAAATCCGCCGTCAGCAGCTTACCTTGCGTTGGTGAGCAGCGGGTACCGAGAGCTGCTCCGTCTTCCTGCAATAGACGGGCAAAAATTGCGGTTAAATAATCATCGGCCTTGCCTTGACAGAACACCACTTCGGCCATGCCGGTGCGGCTTTTGCGATTGAGATCTAATTTGGCAAAACCAAGATCCATAAAGGTGGCAGCCTGCAGCTGCTGCTTGGCAGCTGCAATGCTGAGCGTGCCGTCTTTAACGGCCTGCAGAATTTGAGTTGTATCCACCATGGTGGGGCATTTCCTTATTGCGCGGTCAGTTAAGCACGAGATTAATTAAAAGTCCGCAGCCTACTGCAAATAATAAAACGAAAATGAGATAGCAGGCAAAGCTGCGCCAGCCTAAGACGGCTTTGAGCGCAGCTAAATTTGTAAGTTTGGTCGCAGGACCTGTAAGCATGAAAGCTGCGGCAGCTCCGAGCGACATGCCGCCATCTAGCGCCATGATAAGCAATGGAATGGTACCGCCGCCGCATAGATACAGCGGGACGCCTAAAGCTGCCGCCATCAGGACGCCGAAAAAAGAATCACGTCCCAACACGGAGCGCACTAAGTCAGGTGGCAGGTGAATGGACAGCAGGGCACTTAAGAGCATGCCGGCAAGGAAATAAGGCAGAGTGGCCTTTAAATTGCGGCCCACATTAAAGGTGTAGCGTAGCAGTATATTCGATGCGTTATCGCGTGAGGTCTGCGGCGCAGTAAAAGGACTGAAATCAAAAAAAGAGCGCTCCTTAAACAACCATGCCACCAAAAGTCCGGCACTCAGCGCCATGCCAAAAGCTGTCCCAAGGCGCAGATAAAATACACTGTCGCCTAAGGCGGTGGAGTAGACGATAAGCTGCGGATTTAGCAGAATCGAGGCCAGCATAAAGCAGGCGAGCGTGGCTTGGCTCATCCCGACTTTGGCTAAAGCTGCGGCCAAAGGCAAGGTGCCGAACATGCAGATGGGACTTAAAAAGCCCAGTAGTGCCGCCAGGACCAGTGCGAGCAGGGCATGGCGCTGCCAGCCCTTCGTCTGTAAAAAGTGCGTCAACTGCGGCTTGGCAAATACCGAGATCGCCGAGCCTAGCAGCGTGCCGAAAATATAAAATGGCGCGAGCTGCCTTATCTGCAGGTCGAGGTAGTACCACAGATAGATAAGCTCGCGTTGTGCGAAGTTAGTTAATTCAGAGAGCATCCGTTTACTAGTCTAAAGAGATTAATTGATACCGCATTTGACCTAGTCCGATTTCCTGGGCATGTGGCAGAATCTCTGGGCCGCGCCGGCTTTCCATGCGCTCAATTAAGCTAGCTCCGTCGGGAGCGGCGTAGACTAAATCCACGCAGGCTTGATCCAAAGCTACCGGATCGGTCGAGGCTAAGATGCCGATATCATGCATATCTGGAGCTGCCGGATTACCATCGCAGTCGCAGTCCACCGACAGATTATTCATCACCGAAACGTAAAGGATATTGTTGCCATCTTTGAAGTAGTGATGCACCGCTAGGGCTGCTTCGGCCATTGTTTTAATGAACATTAAATGCTCATCACTGCGGGGATCGCGATAAGGCGCCTCAAATGAATCTTCGCTGTGCCCTGCGTTGTGAATGCGCAGTTTGCCTTGTGCGGAAGCTATGCCGATAGAGATATTCTTCAAGGCACCGCCGAAACCTCCGTTGGTATGACCCTTAAAGTGTGACAGTACCAGCATTGAATCGTAATTGGCTAAATTCTTGCCGACTAAATCTGAGGTGATGTAATCCCCTTTGGGGACAGGGATCTCCATACCGCCGTCTTCATCCATGATGTCCACTGGAGCAATCTTATCAAAGCCGTGATCGGCAATCAGCTGGCGATGCATCGCAGTAGTAGCGCGGGCGCCGGCGTAAGCGGTATTGCATTCAACAATAGTACCGTTTACTTTGGTGACTAAATCTTTAATCAAAGCAGGTTGCAGATAGTGCGTATTGCCTGCCTCGCCGGTGGATAGTTTGACCGCTACCTTGCCCTGCAGGGTACGATCTAGTGCGCTATACACCGCATCAAGCCCCTGCGGGCTGATAGCGGCAGTATAGAAGACTTTAGGTGCGGAGGCGGCGGTGACCCGATGCGCTAACTCTAAGGTATCCACACCGACAGCAAATGAACTACTGCAGGCTAGAGCTAGCGAGAAGGCACAGCTGTACAGCGTAAACTTAAAGTGCATGCTGGGAACTCCTATTTGACAATAAACTTGACAATTTATGTATGCTTTTCAATATCTGCGGCTGAACACGGCAGCTGCGGCCACGCTGCGGTAAGTCTGTCAATACAGGGAGTTCCTGCATTACAGCCATGCTCTATGCTTCAAGCCACTGGATAAGCCGGTGGAATCGGTGCCGTAAGCGTGTCCCATGCCATGTGCACAAGGCAGGTTGGCGTGCAGCAGCTGCTGCTCTTTACTGTAAAAAAGCCGTAGAAAGGGGTCAATGCAGACGAAGCGAGTTTAGAGATATGAGCAGAAGGAAGATAGAATTGCGCAAGTTTGCTAGGCAAGGCGAGCTACGCTGCCCTGACAGGGAGCGTACGTCATAGCGCAAACCCTAGTAGCTGAGCAATAATTGCCGGTATTACAGCCAATTGCTCGTTGTGGCGCTAACGGGGTGCTGCGATACTTTTTTCATGGGGAGCGCGTAGGGAAACTGCTGCCGGTTAAACCTATTTTGCCCCTATTGTATCGCTGCAGTCCGGCGAAAACTTGCATGTAGGCGCATAGATAGTTTGGTTTGATTACAGAAAACTAAACAGAAATCAACCGCATGTTTATGCGGTTGATAAGAAGGAGAAAAATTTTGCAGACGTAAAAAAGTTAAAGGTGAATATTTAGTTATCTAAAGACACTAACTGATACTGCATCTGCCCCAGTCCGATTTCCTGCGCATGCGGCAGAATCGCTGGGCCGCGCCGGCTTTCCATGCGTTCAATTAAGCTTGCTCCGTCGGGAGCGGCGTAGACTAAATCCACGCAGGCCTGATCTAAAGCTACCGGATCGGTCGAGGCTAAGATGCCGATATCATGCATGTCTGGAGCTGACGGACTGCCGTCACAGTCGCAGTCTACCGACAAATTATTCATCACCGAAATATAAAGAATATTGTCGCCGTCTTTAAAGTAGTGATGCACCGCAGAGGCTGCTTCTGCCATAGATTTAATAAACATTAAATGTTCATCGGTCTTTCTATCTAAAAAGCGGCCACCAGCTATGGAGTGGTCCATAAAAATGGATTCATCGCTTTGTCCGGCTGAGTGAATGCGCGCTTTGCCTTGCGCGGAAGCTACGCCGATGGAGATGTTCTTCATCGCGCCGCCGAATCCGCCCATCGCATGGCCTTTAAAGTGGGTCAGCACCAGCATCGAATCGTAATTGGCCAAATTCTTGCCGACTAAATCCGATTTTAAATAATCGCCTTTAGGTACAGGGATCTCCATGCCGCCGTCTTCATCCATGATGTCAACTGTGGCAATTTGGTCAAAACCGTGATCGGCAATCACCTGCCGATGCATTGCGGTAGAGGCACGCGAGCCGCCGTAGGCGGTATTGCATTCGACAATGGTGCCGTTAACTTTGGCTACTAAATCTTTAATCAGGGAGGGCTGCAGATAGTGCGTATTGCCTGCCTCGCCGGTGGAGAGTTTGACCGCTACTTTGCCTGGCAAGGTACGCCCTAAAGCGTTATACACCGCATCCAGTCCCTGCGGACTGATGTCTTCGGTGTAGAAAACTTTAGGTGCGGTAGCGTCAGTGACGCGATGCGTTAAGTCAAGCGCATCCACATTGACCGCCAGGACGCTGGTGCTGGCCAGAGCCAACGCGGCGGCAACTAAGGTAAACTTAAAGTGCATGGTAAGTACTCCTTAATGATTAGAAACCAAAATACGTAGCAATTTCATGCATGCGCGCTTGTTGCGGAGTATGGAACGGGCAGCGGCGATCGCAGTGGCCGCAGTCATTACAGTCACTGGCATGACGGCTTAAATTGCGGTAATGTTCGCGCGCCAGCGCATCACCAAGGCGACTTAGGTCGTAGTACTTATTGATAAGTCCTACATTAAGCTGTTTGGGGCAGGGGGCGCAGTGATTGCAGTACAGGCAGCGCTTAAGGTCGTGCACCTGCGTCACCGTCTCCAATGCTGCAGCGTAATCACGCTGCGCAGCGGCGGTAAAGTAGCGCATACTGACATCAAGCTGTTCTGGGGAATCGGCTCCGGTGAGGCAGGATACCACGGCGGGGCGATCGAGGCAGTATTGCAGACATTGCGGTACGCTGAGCGCTACTCCTAAGGGTGACAGGGCGGCATTGAGTAATTGTCCGCCGGCAAAAGGCTTCATCACCGAAATGGCCACGCCCAGGGCGACGGCTTGCTGATAGAGCGCAGCTCGCTCTCCGCTGCCGCCTAAAGCCAGCTCGCCGTCAGCTTTAAAGTCAAAGGCTGCATTGAGACTGAACATGAATAAATCAAAACCGCCTAGCGTCAAAAGCCGCTTGGCAATGGCCGGATTGTGGGTTGAGAAGCCTAAATGATGAGCAATTCCTTGCGCTTTGCAGTCTAGGGCCAACTGATAGATGCCTTTATTGAGTACGCGCTCTAAATCGTCTACCTCATCGATGCAGTGCAGCATTAAAAAGTCGGTATAGCCAAGGCTGCACAACTCAAGCTTACGGTAAAAGGTATCGCGCACTGTAGTAAGATTGCGCGAAAACTCATATTCGCCATGCTTGTACACAGCCCCTAAATGCATCTGCGTATAGACTTTATTGCGCTGACGCGAGAGCGTCGGACGTACTGCGGCATACACATCTTCGTAGGCGCAACATAAATCAAAGAAATTAATCCCGCACTCCAGAGCATGATTTAGCAGTCCTTGCGGATCATGATTTGGTTTTACGATGCCAAGACCGAGGCCAATAATGCTTAACTGCTCTCTGCCATGCGGCACAGAACGATATTCCATGGCTACTCCTTAAGAAAGGGGGCAGCGTGCTGCCCCCGCAGGTTCAAGCTGCCTTAAGCTACTGTAAAAAAGACCGGGAAAACGGTCAATGTCGCAAGGAGGGGGAAAAGAGTTTTATGCAGGATAAAGAGAGGATCGGGCAGAGGGCACATTTTAGGTGCGCCAACTACGTTTAAAGCAAAGGCGCCAAATCGCGTAAAAAAGCGTAGGCTCCTTGCAAATCTAAATGGCGATGGGCAAAATCCAGCTCCTGCAGCGGGCGGCTGATGTACTCGTCGAACTTATTTTCCTCAAGGCTATAGATTTTATTGATGATATCGCTGGGCTTGACTGGCGGGTGACGCAGCAGCTGCGTTACGGCCTGCTTTAAATTTTCGCGCGAGCAGTATTCAATCAGGATATGCAGGCCCTCAATGCGGGCACGTATCAGCTCACGGCGCAACAGACGCACTAAAGTAAACAGGGTGCGAGTGCCTTTATAAGGAAACAGCGCAATACCCTGCGGCACTTCAATAATGGGGGTGTTAGCTAAATTGTAGTGACTGAAGTAATCCTGACCGCGGGCAAAATGTTCACGGGCAGTTTTATTTAAAAACGGGGGGCATGCCCCGCTTACGTAGAGCGCACGCATGCTGGCGCACACTTCGTCGCAGATCTGAGCGGCACCGCTGCCGGCATTGAGCGGTTCTGCGAGCTTATCGTAGGGCTTGACGCCGATAATGCGCTTTTGCGGATTTAAATAAATGACTTTCCACGATTGTCCGGCAAATAGGAAGGTGTCGTCAATCTTCGGTAGACGCACCAGCGGCAGACGGCCGATTTCGCGGTGATCATAATCGATAATCGACTCATCAAGGTTATTGAAGGCCGCAAAGAAACGCCAATCTGCACACAGCATTTCGCCGGCTACGCCTAAAGTCAGCGTGCCGTCATTGAGCTGTACAATAAGGTCGTGCTCAGCTAAAGAGCGCAGAAAAGCTGCAAAGGTGGCTTTATCAACTAAGGAGAAAGGCCCCGTGCAGCACAGCAGATTCCACAGATTCTGTGCTGAGGCCGAGCCCACGGATCCGATGACGGATAAAGTCTGCTGCAACAGCACCGAAAATGAATATTCTGCTAAAGCAGGCGGCTCGTACCAGCGTTTAAGCAGGAGCTCAACCATGGCGATGGACAAAAAAGTATCTTCGCATAGCTGAGAGGACAACGAAGATGTTTCTTCTTTTTCCGTGATGAAAAGGCGCAGTACGGCTTGGCGGGTCCGGCGCCCGGAGCGGCCTAAGCGCTGGCGCAGCGCGGCTACTGACAATGGCGCGCCGACTTGGCCGATGCTGTTGACATCGGCAATGTCAATGCCCAGCTCAAGGGTAGAGGTACAGATTGCCGTGGTTGGCAGACGTCCTTGCTGCAGCCTAAGTTCAAGACTTTCGCGCAGTTGCTTGGACAGTGCTCCGTGATGGGGAAAGAACTCCAGAGGCACGCGTTCTTGCGTACTGATTTCCTTCAACACCCCGGCAATAAGCTCGGTCTGATTGCGGCTGTTGGTAAAAACTAAATGATTATTGCCACGCAGCAGGCGAAAAATATCGCGGCTAATCTGTCGCTCCGCGCTACGGACCGAGGGCGGGCCGCCGTGGTTTTCTGATTCTGCCGGCACACTTTCGGCATCGTAGCCGCGTAGCTGAATAGCAAGGCTGTCGCCGTGCAGTGACGGCGGATTGATGAGCTGACAGGCAAAGCCCGGGTTATGCGGGCGCAGATATGGTTGAATATTGGTAATGTTGGAAAAAGTAGCTGACAGGGCAATGCGCACAATGCGTCGTCCGGCCAAATTATCTAGGCGATGGAGTTGCGACATCAGCTGAATGCCGCGTTGGGCTCCCATGAAAGCGTGAAACTCATCAATAATGATGTACTCAAGTCCGCTGAGTGCTGTGCGCAGGGTGGAGAGGTGATTTAGCAGCAATGCCTCAAGTGATTCGGGGGTAATGAGCACGATACCTTCAGGGTGCTGCAATTGATGCTGCTTGCGTGCGGAGGTGACATCGCCATGCCACGGAGTGACTTTCAGATCAGTACCCATAGCGAGGGTCTCAAGGCGGCGCGCTTGATCGTTAATCAGCGCCTTTAACGGGCTGATGTAAAGAATACGAAAGCCAGGCTTTGGGTGCGTCAGTACGTAAGTGACGGCCGGCAGAAAAGCCGCTTCGGTTTTGCCGCTGGCTGTAGCTGCAGAGAGCACAATATCTGAGTTATGCTGCAGAATTGGCTCCATCGCCGCCGTCTGCAGCGCATTAAGCTCGCTCCAGCCGCATTTGTAGACAAAGCGCTGCAGCGGCGGAGCCAGCCTAGAAAACGCTTCTTTTGGAGTTAGCATTAGAGCTTGAAGACGGTTAAATCAAAATCAGAGTCGTCCTCTACCGGCTTGTTTTCTGCAGATCCTGCAGCGGCGGTCTGCCCCTTGTCAGCAGCTCCTGCGGCCTCTGCCGGGCTTGGATTTAGGCTCACTAAGGACGGATCTGTCTCCGGAGTAATGGTGACGTCTTCAATTAAGCTTTGCCATTTAATCTCAGGGTTCTGCTCCAGCACTGCCAGCAGATCGACAAAAGCCTTAATCGTATTGCGCGGAGTGCGGAAATATGCCTCGCCGACATGAGCTGAGCAGTGTTTTAAAAAGGCGGTAAGCGCTTCATCAGGGAGCAGATATTTCTGTGGATCGTAATTGGCAAACACATTGCGGATATTGCACAGCAAAACGTACAGTTCTTCGGGTGCTAAGTTGTCAAGCTTAAGCAGCGGTCCCTGATAATCCACCACCTGCGCGGCGGCGGCAAAGCTGTTTTCGGCCAAGCGCGAGTGCAGTGCTTCGTAGCTGTACAGTCCCTTGCGCGGATCGGTGACAAATTCCGGAGTGCCGCCTAATAAAAAGCCGATATGCTCGGCGCTGCCTTGCAGACAATCATTTAGGATGCGCAGAATTTGCTCGTAGTTGGCTGAACGTGAGCGCAGCGAAGGCAGCTTATACAGATTAACCATCTCGTCTAAATTAACGAGCAGGCCTTTGTAGCCAGCCTGACAGACAAAACGCGCCAGCAGCTTTAAATGATCGTAAACCGACGCATCGTCAACAATAGTATGCACTTTAAGATAGCGCCGAGCATCGGTCTTAGTGGCATATTCACCGCGCAGATAGCGCACTGCTGCCTGTTTTAACTCATCATTGCCGCTGACGTAGCCCTGCCAGTAGGCGGCGATGACCTCAGCAAAATCGTAGCCGCCGACGAGCTCGCTTAAGGAATAGAGCTTGTCTTTAATCACGTCTGCAACATCGCGGCCGCTGCTGTCGGCCTCGCGGCGCTGCTCGGTGATGAACTTTTCAATAAGCGGCACCATCGCATTGCCTTCCGGGTGGGCACGAGTTGCTAAATTGCGCGTTAATTCTTGATACAGTGCCCTCGCCTGGCCGCCGCTGGCGTATAAACGGCGATCGGGCGATAAATCTGCGCTGATGGTCACCATGCCTTTTTCCAGCGCGATGTAGCGGATTAACTGCAGGAAAAAGCTTTTGCCGGCACCGAAATCGCCGATAATCAGGCGAAAAGCGCTACCGCCTTGGCAGATGTTGTCTAAATCCGACAGCAGAGCTTTAACTTCTTTGGCGCGTCCGACTTGAATATGCTCCAGACCCACACGTGGCGTCACTCCTGCGCGCAGGGACTGAATAATTGCCGTACGTTCACGGGGTCTGATGCTTGCCATGGACAGCTCCTTTTAATCTGCCAATCAGCCCTTAAAGGCTGTAAAATTGTTAGAAAATGTCTCATTATAACGAAAATACGCACGTTACAGCGGATCTTATCGGCTTATGCATTGTGCCGGCGCACAAATGTAAGTCGGACCCAGCCGTCAAGTACTGCCTTGTCAATAAAATCAAAGTCGCGCCGGTAGGCGGCGATCACTTCTTCAGCCTGCTCCTGCAGAATGCCAGATAAAGCAAGTGGGGCTCCCGGCGCGGTTAGAGCAGCAATCGCCGGCTCAAGTTCGGCCAAGGGGCCTGCCAAGATATTGGCAAGCGCAAGGGTACAGGGGGCGGTTTGCACCGGATCAAGCGCGCTGCCATCGCGCAGAGTCAGCTTGTCAGCGACGTTATTGCGCTTGGCATTGTCGTGACTTGCACTTAAAGCCTGCGGGTCAATATCGATGCCCAACGCCTCCTGTGCGCCTAACTTTAAGGCGGCTACCGCTAAAATGCCGGATCCGCAGCCATAATCAAGCACGCGCGCTCCGCTTAAATTCTGGGCGTCAAGCCATTGCAAGCATAAGGCCGTAGTGGGGTGCGTGCCGGTGCCAAAAGCCAGTCCCGGGTCGAGCATTACCGTGACGGCTGTAGGGTCAGGGACTTGATGCCAGCTTGGGCAAATCCACAGCCGGCGGCCAAAGCGCAACGGCTTGAACTGATCCATCCACGCGCGTATCCAGTCTTTATCAGCCAGTTTGACCGCGGCAAGCGGAATGCTGTCGCCTAAGATCTGTTGCAGCGTCTGTACAAGCGGCGTCGGATCTGTATCTTGCGCAAACAGTCCGGTGACCTCGGTCTGCGGCCACAGGCGGCGCTCACCGGGACGCGGCTCTAAAATGGGGCTGTCTGCGGCATCCGCATAAGTAACCGCCAGCGCTCCTAATTGCTCAAGCATATTGCTGACAGCATCGGCAGTCTGAGCGCTGCAACGGGCTTTAATTTCAATCCAATCCGGCGTGACGTCTGCAGTCATAGTCCAGTTGTCTCCTAGTTTACGGTGAAGCGCTGCGCCCTAAATGCGGCAGCGGGGTAATTTTAAAATTGCGCGTACTGATGGTCGGCGCTGTGCGGGTAGGATTATCAGCGCTCAAGCGGGTCAGGCGCAGCCCAACGGGCTTGGTTAAATCGCCCAAATCAAGGAGGTAAGTGCGGCTGACTTTGGTGTAATGAGGCTTTTTAATGGTCAAGGTAGCCAGTAGCGTAGTTTGACAGCGCTCGGCCTGATGTACGGTAATGCTCAGTCGTTGCGCGCTATAGCTCACTGCTGCGATATTAGAAAGTCCGCCCAAGGCGCGCAGCAATACGATGACGCTTAAATCCAGGGAAGGATTGTCCTTAAGCGTCAGACCGCTTTTACTGATGGAACGGCGCTGGCGCAATGTGGTTAAGCGCTCTTTTTTAATTAAGGCGGTGAGTGCAAGGAGTAAGAGCGGCAGCGCGGCGCCACACAGATACAATAGTTTAGTACTTGGCAGGAAGCTTAGTAGTACCGCCGCTAGCAGATCGATATCAGGGTGGTAGAGATTGTTGATATTAGTTAAAGCCGGAACCTGCAGCAGATAGGAGCATAAGAAAAAGCAAATTGAGCAGATGATAAGCAGCGCATAGGTGCCGGGGAGCATGAAGAGTATCAACACGTAGATAAGCGAAATGCAGGGACCAACACTGGCAGTCAGCAGTGCCGTGAGAGACAGCAGGGTTAAAAACAAACGCATGCTCTTATCAACGAGAAAGGAGCGCCCAATTAGCAGTATTGGCAGCGCAATAAAATTGGTCACGATAATTGAGTTGATAAAGGCATTGACCATGCTGTCGGCATAATTGATAAGTACCGCTCCGGTAATGACGGTATGAAAGCCAAGTGTCTGCAAAATTAAATAAATCGGGCTGAAGAACATTGACATGAACGAGCTGCCAAAGCCTTCGCTGACCGTAAATATGACAAAGCTCTCGAGCTGTTTTAAGACGGTGATAAGGCCGAAAAAAAGGCCTAAGGGCAGCACAATGGCAGAGCACAGCCGCAAAAAACCACTCAGATGCGGCTTGGCGCTTAAGTATTCAGGTGGCGTATCCATGTCTGAGCGTAACGCGATGATGCTGGAGGCTGCGGCAATGACGCACAGGCTGGGGTTTAATAGGGCGCTGGGGCGTAGCAGACCTAGGGCAAACAGCAAAATGACGTAATTTAAGCTGACGATGAAAAGTTGCGTAATACGTTCGCGGGTTTGCGCAAGCAAGGCAGCGCTTAAAACGAACAAGCAAGGAAAGCAGATGCGGCTGGAGAAAGTCAGGTAATCGCGCAGAAAATGATCGCGCGGCCCTAACACATGCGGGTCTAGACAGAAAGCGGTAATGGCCAGCAGAATAATCGGCAGTAGCAGGAGCAGCTGCTTTTGCGCAAATAATTTAGTGCGGGCTGGATCCACGGCAAGTCAGCTCAAAATTACCCAAAAAAAAAGACTAAAGCCTGTTGATTGTAGCACGATCTTACCTTAACCGTCCGGCAGGTGGAGGTAAGGTGATGACACGAAGTAGCGATACACGCCAAGGTGCGCGATTTTTCGCTGCTACGCCGGGCTTTGCCGCTATAATATTTCGTTCAGACGAGATGATGTAGGCGCGGATATGCCCCTGCCTTATAGCTTAAAACCATAAAAATAAGAGATAGTTAGTGAATATTATTGAACGTGCGCGCGTGGATGACAGTTTCCTTTCGGCAGTCATTGCCGATCCGATTTTACGCCAGTTGTTGGCCGCTCGCGGAGTGACGAGCGCTACGGATATTGACCCGGATTTAAAGCATTTGCTCCATTATCGCGATCTGCAGGATATTGATAAAGCAGCGGCTTTACTGGCCGATGCTGTCAGCAACGGGCAGTCGATTCGTGTGATGGGCGATTATGATGTCGACGGCATGACCGGTACTGCCTTAGGCGTGCGCTGCTTGCGGGCGTTGGGGCTGAATCCGGACAAAATCAGCTTTCAGGTTCCCTCGCGCTATGATGACGGCTATGGACTTAGCTGCCGCATGGTGGAGCAGGCTAAGGCGGATGGAGTATCTCTCATCTTAACTGTGGATAACGGGATTAGCTGTCATGACAGTGCGCAGCTGGCGGCGCAGCTGGGGCTTACCTTAGTGATTACCGACCATCATGAGCCGGGGGCGACATTGCCTGAGGCGGCGGCGGTAGTGAATCCCAAGCGTCACGATGACGTTTTTGCCTCCAAATGTTTGTGTGGCGTGGGGGTGCTGTTTTACGTGATGATTGCGCTGCGTGCGGCGCTTAAAGCGCGCGGCTTCTTTACCCCGGAACGTCCGGCGCCGGTTTTAGGGCAGTTTTTAGATTTAGTGGCTATCGGCACTATCGGCGATGTGGTGCCGCTGGATGCCAATAATCGCCGTTTAGTACGCGCCGGCTTGCGGCGCATGCAGGCTTTGAGCGCTCAGCCGGGCGTGCTGGCGCTGGCGCAAAGCGCGCGGGTGAATCTGCGCACGGTTAGTACTTACAATATTGCATTTGATCTGTGCCCGCGTTTGAATGCTGCAGGGCGGTTGAAGCTTAATGATAACCCAGCGGTTGACTGTCTGTTGACTGACGATCATGCAGCAGCGCAGGAGCTGGCTTTGCGCCTTGACATGTGCAATCGCCGGCGCGGTGATTATGAAAAAGTGTTTTTAGCTGAGGCAAAAGCCGATGCAGCGGCACTGACGCAGCAACACGCGCTTACGGTTTTTCGTCCGCAATGGCTGTCGGGCATTTCGGGACTCATCGCCAGTAGACTTAAAGATCAATACAATCGTCCTTGTTTTGTCTTTGCCGGGGAGGGGGAGGATATTACCGGTTCGGCGCGTTCGGTGCCGGGTTTCCCCTTGGCCAAAGCGCTTGAGGAAATTGCCGCAGCTCATCCGGGGCTGTTGCTGCGCTGCGGCGGGCACAATATGGCCGCCGGTGCAACTTTAAAAGCAGCGCGCCTTGAGGAATTTCGTAGCGCATTTGATGAGTGTGCAGCCCGCTATTTAAGTGCGCCGCAAGAGCTGGAGATTGTCTCGGATGGCAAGCTGCCTGAGAGTTATCTCAATTTAGATTTTGCGCGGGCGCTGGAGTCCTTAGGGCCGTGGGGGCAGGGTTATCCGGAGCCCTTATTTGACGGTGAGTTTTTCCTTGAGCAGATTAAGCTTTTGGGCAATCGCAATTTACGCATGCGGCTTGCCGGACAGCAGGTGCATTTTTCAGCGATTCGCTTTCGGGCTACTCCGCTGGAGAAATCGCTGCTTGAAGGTATTCGCGTGCGTATGGTCTATTCGCTGGGCGTAGATCGTTATTACGCCAATGATAGGCTTGAAGTCAAAGTTCACGCCATTGAGCCGGTTTGACGTCCTCCCCGGCCTAAAGGCCGAGGATTCCTACTGCTAAACAACAATACTGCTATTGTTGTAAGCTTCGGCGGGTTCCTGCTGCCGACCTCTTTTGAGGTTCGCTTGACAGGCCATCCGGGCAAGTCCTGCCCTTCTTAAGATGTTTTGTGCAGCATTGTG
>CALXOV010000043.1 GCA_944390105.1 uncultured Succinivibrionaceae bacterium | reverse complement strand
CCTCAAACTGTTTGGAGTACCTTGTCCCGACAGTACCTATGACGCTGATATCCCTTTACCAAACCGGCAGCTAACTGCAGGGAAACCACACGGTTGGAGAGGTAGAACCTAGTTTGAAAAGTTCAGGATCAAAGCAATGAGCTACTTTTCACAGCTCAGCACGGCACAAAAACTAATAAAACAAAATTGTTGTGGCCGAACCATATTTTGTAGCGGCATTCTTAATGCTACACAGTGTTTGAGCTTCAGCTAGATTTTTAGACAGTGTAGGTAGTGGGTTATAGCTTTAGGTTAAGTAGATGGCTTTGCTTCGGTTTAAGTTTGCGGTATGGCAGGAAAAAGCGATGATATTTTTTACCTGAGATTTAAGACGCTTGCACTTTTGGGGAGTATACTTCATCACCGTATTTGGAAAGCGTGCGGCGTGCGGTTTGACCAGAGGGGTCATCTGGCATTGGTTGCGTCGTGACAGCTTAGATTTACTTCTTACAGGAGACCTTAAGGTGCGGCGTAAGCACCGTTGGTTTTTTTGATTATGCCTAAAATTACTCTTCCTAATGGCGCGGTCAAAGAGTTTGATCACGCAGTCTCAATCAGTGAAATTGCTCAAAGCATTGGTCCGGGGTTAGCCCGCAACTGTGTAGCAGGCCGCATTGACGGTGTACTGCATGATGCCTGTGACCTAGTCGATCATGATGCCGCAGTCGCCATTGTTACTCCGCAGGAAAAAGATGGCATTGATATTATCCGTCACTCTTGCGCTCATTTGCTGGGTCATGCGATTAAGGAACTGTGGCCGGAGACGCAAATGGCCATCGGTCCGGTGATTGAAAATGGCTTTTATTACGATGTTGATCTGCAGCACAAGCTTACTGCTGAAGACATGGAAAAGCTTGATGCTAAGATGCATGAGCTGGCTAAGACTGATTACACCGTTGTTAAAGAAGTGGTGGATTGGCAGCGCGCCTACGAGGTATTCACGGAGCGTAATGAGCCCTACAAGAAGCTAATCTTAGAAGAAAATATTGATAAAGCGGATCATCCGGCGTTGTACCATCATTTGGAATACACCGACATGTGCCGCGGCCCGCATGTACCGCACATGGGATTTTGCAAGCACTTTAAGCTGACGCATTTTGCCGGCGCTTACTGGCGTGGCGATTCAAAGAACAAGATGCTACAACGCATTTACGGCGTGTGCTTTGCAACTAAGGAAGAACTTGCCGCTTACTTAAAACGTCGTGAAGAGGCAGCTAAGCGCGATCATCGCATTCTTGGCAAAAAACTGGATCTGTTCCATTTCCAGCAAGAAGCTCCGGGCATGGTGTTTTGGCACAATGACGGTTGGACGATTTACCGTATTATTGAAAACTTCATGCGTGAGATGTTGCACAAGTATCACTACATTGAAGTAAAGACTCCGCAGATCATGGATCGTGTACTGTGGGAGCGTTCTGGGCACTGGGATAAGTATCAGGAAAACATGTTTACCACTTCATCGGAAAACCGTGATTACGCGATTAAGCCGATGAATTGCCCAGGTGCTATTCAGATTTTCAATTCGCGTACTCGTTCATACCGTGACCTGCCGATCCGCATGGCTGAGTTCGGCAATTGTCACCGCAATGAACCTTCCGGCTCATTGCACGGTCTGTTGCGCGTACGTGCCTTTGAGCAGGATGATGCTCATATTTTCTGCACTGAAGATCAGATTATGCAGGAAGTGTCGGACTGCATCGCCATGGTGTATGACGTCTACTCTAACTTTGGCTTCACTAAAGTTGATGTTAAGCTGTCTACTCGCCCGGAAAAGCGTATCGGTTCCGATGCAATTTGGGATAAAGCTGAGGCTGATTTAAAGCTGGCGCTTGAGCAGAATAATCTTGAATATGAGTTGCAGCCAGGTGAAGGCGCCTTCTACGGACCGAAGATTGAGTTTACACTGCATGACAGTTTAGACCGTGCTTGGCAGTGCGGCACCGTGCAACTTGACTTCTCGTTGCCGGCGCGTTTAGATGCTCACTACATCGGCGAGGATAATCAGGAGCACACCCCGGTGATGATTCACCGTGCAATGTTAGGCTCTATTGAGCGCTTCCTTGGCGTACTGACCGAAGAGTTCGCAGGTTCATTCCCGACTTGGCTATCTCCGGTGCAGGCGGTGGTAATGAATATTACTGATAATCAAGCGGATTACGCCAAGCAGGTAGCAGATAAACTAGATGCTGTCGGTATCCGCGTGCGTACTGATCTGCGCAATGATAAGGTTGGCTTTAAGATTCGTGAGCATACCTTAATGCATGTTCCGTACATGCTGGTATGCGGAGACCGCGAGGCGGAGCAGGGCAAGGTTGCTGTGCGTACCCGTAAGGGCGAAGATTTGGGTGCAATGCCGCTTGAAGACTTGATTAACATGATCAAATCGGATATTATGAGCCGCAAAATTGCACCTGCTACGCAGGGCAAGTAAGGTTTAAAGAAAACAAGCACCCATAAATGCAACTGCACGGGTGCTTTGTTTTGCTTTTTTTGATTAGCTTTGATGCGAGGATACTACTATCAACAACGCCAAGAAAACCGGACGGCTGCAGCCTAAAGTCCGTGTGAACGGGGAAATCAGATGCCGTGAAGTGCGTCTTTTAGACCAAGACAATGAGTTAGTCGGAGTTATGCCGACAGCAGAGGCTCTGCGTCAGGCGGAAGATGCAGGAGTTGATTTAGTTGAAATCAGCCCTAATGCCGATCCTCCGGTGTGCCGTTTGATTGAGTACGGCAAGTATCTTTACGAAAAGAGCAAAGATCAGAAAAAGAAAAAGCAGAAAGTTGTGCAGGTTAAGGAAATTAAATTCCGTCCTGCCACTGACGAGGGCGATTATCAGGTTAAACTACGCAACCTGGCACGCTTCCTCGAAGACGGCAATAAAGCCAAGGTTACCTTGCGCTTTCGTGGCCGTGAAATGGCGCATCAGCACTTGGGCTTAGATGTGCTAAAGCGGGTAGAGAACGATCTCTGCACCGTGATGGGCATCGCTACGGTGGAATCGGCCTCCCGTGTGGAAGGCAGACAAGCCACTATGGTGCTTGCTCCTAAAAAGAAATAGCTTCAGGGATACAAGCGTTAAGGTGCGGCACCTGCCGTCGCCTCAACCTCCTGCGGCTTAAGTAACAGCAATTAAATGCGGAGTATATTAAATGGCTGGTAAAGTTAAGGTCAAAATGAAGACCGATAGAGGCGTAGCCAAGCGCTTCAAGAAGACTGGCAGCGGTCACTTCAAGTGCCGTCACCAGAACCTGCGTCACATCCTCACAAAGAAGACTCGTAAGCGCAAGCGCGCACTGCGTGAGATGACTTACGTGCATACTTCTAATCTGCGCGCCATCATGCGCCAGCTGCCTTATGCTTAATACTGGAGGATTTGACAAATGGCTAGAGTAAAGCGCGGTGTTACCGCCCACGCCCGTCATAAGAAGGTTTTAAAGGCCGCTAAGGGTTACTACGGCGCACGTTCACGCACTTACCGCGTGGCGGTGCAGGCTGTTACCAAAGCCGGTCAGTACGCTTACCGCGATCGTCGCCAGAAGAAGCGTCAGTTCCGTGAGCTGTGGATTGTTCGTATCAACGCTGCTGCGCGTCAGCACGATCTGAGCTACAGCCAGTTCATGAACGGCTTAAAGAAGGCCGGCATCGAGATCGACCGTAAGGTCTTGTCTGATCTCGCCATCACCGATAAAGCAGCCTTTACTGCTATCGTTGAGAAGGTGCGCGCCGCTTTAGGCAAGTAAGCGCCGCTGCGTTAAGCAGCATCCTCCTTAAATGAAGAAAGCTCCCTGCAGGGAGCTTTTTTTAGCTGAAGCCCAAAATTCTGCGACCTTAAACGTACTTAAGTGTCAGATTTTTTGATTGTACGGCGACGCGGCGTAACGGTTTTAATATTGCGTAGGGTCTTGCCGATGTAAATCTGGCGCGGACGACCAATGCGGCTTTCCGGCATTTCCTGCATTTCATTCCAATGTGAAATCCATCCGATAGTACGCGCTAAGGCAAAGATCACGGTGAACATTGAGGTCGGGATGCCGATGGCATTTAAGATAATACCGGAGTAGAAGTCCACATTCGGATAAAGATGGCGTTCAATGAAGTATTCATCCGACAGCGCAATCTTCTCTAGTGCAGTGGCCACATCCAAAATCGGATGATTTTTAACGTGAAGTTCATTGAGCACTTCATGGCAAGTTTCGCGCATGACTACGGCGCGCGGGTCATAAGTCTTGTACACGCGATGACCAAATCCCGACAGACGGAACGGATCGTTCTTATCTTTGGCGCGGGCGATGAATTCCGGAATGCGATCAGGAGTTCCGATTGCCTCAAGCATACGCAGGCAAGCTTCATTTGCGCCGCCGTGCGCAGGACCCCACAGCGATGCGATGCCGGCTGCAATGCAGGCGTAGGGATTAGCGCCCGAGGATCCGGCCAAACGTACCGATGAGGTTGAGGCATTCTGTTCGTGATCGGCATGCAGAATAAAGATGCGATCCATAGCTTTAGCGATTACCGGATTGACCTTATAGTCTTCTGCTGGTGTCGCAAACATCATGTGTAGGAAATTGGCAGCGTAATCAAGGTCATTGCGGGGGTACATGAAAGGCTGGCCAATGGAATATTTGTACGCCATGGCAGCTAGTGTCGGCATCTTGGAGATAAGACGGATCATGGTGTTTTCACGATGCTCCGGATCATAGATGTCGAGGTTGTCGTGATAGAAGGCCGAGAGAGCTCCGGCAATACCACACATCAAAGCCATTGGATGCGAGTCGCGGCGAAAGGCTTGGAACAGTGAGTTAATTTGTTCGTGAATTAAGGTGTGATGTTTGACCTTATATTCAAATTCATCGTACTGTGTCTTGGTCGGCAATTCGCCCTTAAACAGCAGGTAGCAGGTCTTTAAATAATTGGCCTTGGTGGCTAGTTGATCAATCGGATATCCGCGATATAGCAGAATGCCTTTGGCGCCGTCAATAAAGGTAATGCGCGAGCTGCAGGCGGCGGTGGAGACGAAGCCCGGGTCAAATGTAAAGTAACCCTCTTTGCCTAGCGCGCGGATATCTATAACCTCTGGCCCCATGGTGCCCTTCAAAATTGGCAGTTTAATGGGGGCACGCCCGGGGATATGCAACTCAGCATATTTAACAAATTCAGGCTCTACATCAGGCATCGTTCCTCCTTAGGCGGCAGGTAATAAAATTTGCACCTTAAACACTATATACTTTTTATGCCGCGATGCAAAACGCAGAAAAGTGAACCATTTGTTTTTTTGCACCAAAAGCGTGCTTAAGGCTATAATCAGGGCTTCATCTGGCAAAGGCAGATTAAAATGCCACTGCAGAAGATAGCTACAAGATAACGGCGGTGCGGTCTTAGTCAGGCGCTGTCGACTGCCGGAAAGTGCAGAAATAAGATTTTATGAGATTAGTGATGGAACAGAAAATACTGCTTACCGAATGCTCAGATGCGGTGGGCCTGATTGCCCGTGTAACCAGCATCTGCTTTAAATACAATTTCAATATTGTGCACCAAGATCAGTTCGCCTCCTCCGATGGCCGTTTTTTCATGCGAACGGTACTGTCCGGTATTTTTGCTAATGAAGAGAATTTTTTAAGTGAAATTCGTCAGGTGTTGCCGGCGGACGCTAAAGTACGTCTGACCGGGCAGCAGAAGCGCCGCTTAGCGGTGTTAGTGACAAAGGAAGCGCATTGCCTCGGCGATATCCTAATGAAGGCCTACTCTGGAGCGCTTAATGCCGAGATTGTGATGGTTGCCGGTAATTATCCAGATTTGGGAGATCTGGCCCAGCGTTTTGACGTTCCTTTTCATTTAGTCTCTCATGAAGGCATTTCGCGTGAAGAACAGGAGAGGCGCATGTGTGAGGTTATTGATGCGGCTGATCCTGATTATGTGGTTCTGGCCAAATATATGCGCATTTTATCCCCGCGTATGGTTGCGCATTTCCCCTTAGGCAAGCTCATCAATATTCACCATTCATTCCTGCCGGCGTTCATCGGCGCTAAGCCATATCAGCAGGCCTTTGAGCGTGGCGTTAAGATCATAGGAGCGACTGCGCATTTTGTGACGGATAACTTAGATGAAGGGCCGATTATTGAGCAGGATGTGATTAAAGTTAATCATCGCTATGATGCAGCTACCATGGCTAAGGCCGGGCGTGATGTAGAGCGCTTAGTGCTGATGCGGGCGCTTAATAAGATTTTAGATGATAAAGTCTTTATTCACGGTAATAAAACTGTGGTGTTTTAACTTGATGCCTCGCAATTTTCGCGGCGTTAGAATAGGAATGAAAGCGCTTGATTACAGAATACACTTGGTAAAATTGATCTTAAGAAATCTAGAACGAACCTAAAGCTCATCCTTGATGGGAATTTGACGGATATGTCCGTGAATACCCAGTGATGGGAGCTGACTAAAAGCCAGGCCGCTATCGTGCAAAAACTTTCACGCATGGGGCGTTCATTTGCGTACGGATAAAGCTCCCCGGCGTGAGCGCCGAGGACTGGCGGTTTACGGAGCAAGACGCTGCGTGCTCCAGCTCCCGTCGGGGTTTTTGCTGTACATGAAGCGATCGTGCAGGCGATTGACCCGTCCCTGCCAGAATTCCACGCTGTCAAAAGTAACGCGAAATCCGCCCCAGAAAGTCGGGAGCGGAATTTCTCCATCTTTAAATTTCTGCTTTAATTCCATGAATTTGCTTTCAAGCACCGCGCGGGCGGAAATGCGCGAGGATTGATGTGAGGCCCAGGCGCCGATTTGACTGTCGCGCGGGCGGCTTTTAAAGTATTTGACAGATTCGGCCATGCTCATTTTGACTGCGGTTCCGGTAAATATCACCTGACGCTCCAGATAGTACCAAGGAAAGAGAATTGATACATGAGGATTGTCGGCGATATCTTGTGCTTTGCGGCTGCCGAAATTCGTGTAGAACACTAGGCTGTTGGCATCGTAGTTTTTCAGCAGTACCATGCGCGAGTGCGGCTGCCCTTGTGCATTGACGGTGCTAACTACCATGCCGTTGGGGTCATACAGTCCTGCATTAATGCAATCCTTAAGCCATTTTTCAAACAGTTCGATCGGCGCAGCGGTTAAATCCGTCTCAGCTAAACCGCCCATTGAATAGCTGCGGCGCAGCGGTGCAACATCAATCATTCCCATCAATTCTCCCTTAGATGTTGTTATATTCAGCACAAAATTGCTAAAAGTCGATGATCATCACTAAAGCGTTTCATTATATCGCTCCTGTTCAATGGTAAAATACGGTTGATTTTGCATAAATATGGCCGGTGAGGCCATTATTTTTTAAATTTTAGTTGAGTAATCAAAGTAAGGTTTGTCATGGCTAATTTAAAACTCGCACTGGTCATCAATTGCGGTAGCACTTCCGTCAAGTTTGCCATCATGGATCCTGCAGATGGTCACGTTTACTTAAGCGGCATCGCTGAGGCCTTAGGTCTGCCGGAAGCCCGCATTTCGTGGCGTTTTGGCGATGAGGAAAAGCAGAAGGCCAATATTCCGGGGGCGAACCACGCTCAGGCTTTAGAGTATTTAGTACAGAACATTTTAGCGCCGCATCCGGATTTGCTTCAGGCGATTGTGGCCTGCGGTCATCGCATCGTGCACGGCGGCGAGTTCTACAGCGAGCCTACTTTAGTAGATGATACGGTGGTGGAGAATATCCGCAAGGTGATTCCGTTTGCTCCGCTGCACAACCCGGCCCATATTTTAGGTATTGAAGCGGCACGCAAGTCCTTCTCTAACATTCCGCATGTAACGGTCTTTGATACCGCTTTCCATCAGACCATGCCGCCGATTGCCTATCGCTTTGCTATTCCTGAAGAGTATTACAAGGAAATGGGGATTCGCCGTTACGGCGCCCATGGTACGTCTCATCAGTATTTAGCGCATCAGGCAGCTGAGTACTTAGGTAAGAAGATTGAGGATACCAATGTCATTACCTGTCACTTAGGTGGCGGTGCTTCGGTGTGCGCGGTTAAGGGCGGAAAGTGCGTAGATACATCCATGGGATTAACTCCGCTTGACGGCCTTATCATGGCGACCCGCACCGGTGAAATTGACCCGTCGGTGGTATTCTTCCTGTGCGAGCGCCTGAACATGAGTGCACAGGAAGTGCAGGAGATCTTCAATAAGAAATCTGGTCTTTTAGCTTTATCCGGTGTGTCTTCGGATATGCGTCCTATCTGCGAAGGCTACGAAAATGGTGATGAGAAGTGCACTTTAGCTATGGATGCTTTCTGCTATCGCTTAGCTAAGTTCATTGCTTCTTACTACGTTCCGTTAGGGCGCGTGGATGCCATTATTTTCTCCGGCGGCATCGGCGAGAACTGCTGGGAAGCTCGTAAGATCACTTGCGAAATGTTAAAAGAGTGCTTAGGTACGGAGCTTGATGAAGAACTCAATGAGCGCGCTTTAGCTCGTTTGGGCTACGAAGGGGGGCTGATCTCAACTCCAAATTCCAAGGTTAAGGTCTATATGATCCCGACCAATGAAGAGCTGATGATAGCTCGTTCTGCCTTTAAGTTTCTCTAAAGCATTTTGCTCTGCAGCGCTAAGCTGTAGGTAAAGTATAGTCAAAGGCGGGCGTCAGTCTTAATGATTGGCGCCCGCCGCATTTTCTGCCAACAGTGATCTGCAGTCTGCATGGGGCTTTGCTGGGGCATTTGCTATAATCAGTCGTTATTAAAGCAATGTTGTGCGGCCGTACGCAACGGTCATGAGGAGCAAGATTTGGCAGAGCCCACCCCGCGTGCTGAGCACGCAGCAAATGCAGCTGAAGCATCAAAGTCTGAGGCGCAAGTTAATCCGGCAACGAGCGCGAGCGCCGCGATGCAGGAGGCAAAGTTTTACCCCATCATCTTAAGTGACACCAGCAAACAGGATGCTACCAGCTTTCTGCGCGGCTATAAGTTGTTTTGGCCGTTTTTAAAACCATTTTGGCCTATGGCCTTGTTGGGCATCGTGCTGACACTGCCAGTCGGCGCTCTTGATGCAGTGATTGCGGCGTTCTTAAAACCCTTTACCGATCAGGTTATGGTGGCACAGGAGGCGACTTTTGCCGCTTATGTTCCAGTGGTCATCATTGTCTTTACCTTAGTACAGGGCATTTTTATTTATCTGTCTTCATTAATCAACGGTTGGGTCGGTGGCAAGATCAATTTGTTAATTCGCACTAAGCTGTACCATAAGCTGTTGGCCTTTGATACCAGTTTTTATGATGCCAATAACTCCGGTAGCGTGATTTTCCGTTTTTATAATGATGCCGAGCAGGCTTCAAAGGGGCTGATTTCCAATATTAAGCTCTTTTTAACTAAGCTCTTTTCGTCAATGTCGCTGTGCGCGGTGCTTTTATACAATTCATGGGAGTTGTTCTGCTGCGCTGTCGGAGTGCTGGTGTTCTTGATTCTGCCTCTGCGCATTGTGCGGCGCCGCATCAAGAAGATCATCAGTAAATCGGTGCAGGGTAATACTTCAATTATTACACTATACAATGAGACCACGCAGGGCAACCGAGTGATTAAAGCCTTTTCGTTGCAAAATTTAATGAAAAAAAGCTTTAAGGACAAAGCTGACTTTATTTTTCGCATGAACATCAACTTAGTGCGCGATACTAACTGGCTTTCGCCGGTGATGCATTTAGTCAGCGCCATTGGTGTGGCTTTAGTGCTGTATTTCGGGCTGCATTTGATTTTAAGCGGACAGATCACTTCAGGTTCATTTGTGGCCTTTCTTGCAGCTCTCATCATGCTGTATACCCCGCTGAAGACCATTGGCAATAACTTTATCTCAGTACAGCAGGCGCTATTGGCGCTGGATCGTATTTACGAGTTGCTCAATTACCGCTCTTTTGAAGAGGAATCTAATGTAGGCAAACAGACGATGACGGGGATTAAGCAGGGGATTGAGTTTAAGGATGTGCATTTCTCCTACCGAGCAGATCGTGAAATCTTAAAGGGGGTTTCCTTTAAGGTGGCAATGGGGCGCAAACTGGCCTTAGTGGGCAATTCAGGCGGCGGAAAGACCACGGTATGCTCATTAATTCCGCGTCTGTACGAGCTTGACAGCGGTTCAATCTTAATTGATGGGGTAGATATTCGCGAGTTTACTCTTGATTCGCTGCGTGCTCAGATTGCGGTGGTGTTCCAAGACAGCTTCCTGTTTCAAGGCTCGATTCGCGAAAATATAACTTGCGCTAAGCCTGATGCTACCGATGAGGAAATTGCGCTGGCTTTAGAGCGAGCGTATCTAACCGACTTTATCCGTAGTTTGCCGCAGGGCATAGATACGCAAATTGGTGAGCGCGGTATTTCTCTGTCAGGCGGACAGAAGCAACGTATTTCGATCGCGCGTGCGCTGATCCGCAATGCGCCTGTGGTGATTTTAGATGAGGCTACTTCGGCGCTGGATAATAAATCCGAGAAGGTAGTGCAGCAGGCACTCGATGAATTGATGCGTGGGCGTACCACCATTGTGATTGCGCATCGCTTATCTACCATTCGCGATGCTGATGAAATTTTAGTGATAAATGATGGATTGATTGCTGAGCGCGGCACCCATGAAGAGCTGTTGCGTCGCGGCGGCGCGTATGCAGCACTTTACAGGTCGCAGTTTAAATCCACTGAAGATGAATTGGCAGACATTAATAATTTAGCGCAAGGACAAGCAGCTCCGGCTGCGGATAGCGCTACGTTGTCATAATTACACTCAGCTGCCGCTATAGGCGGCAGCGACATTAAACCGCGTCAGCGCGGCTAATGAAAAAATATGCTCTGAAGTGAATACGGATGCGAATGATAATTCAGTGCGGTGGTGGGGGAAAAGAGACTCGAACTCATACACCAAAGGCGCCAGAACCTAAATCTGGTGCGTCTACCAATTCCGCCATTCCCCCAGATAATTAAAGGAAGATGATGGGGTGGCTAGTGGGGCTCGAACCCACGACAACTGGAATCACAATCCAGGACTCTGCCAACTGAGCTACAGCCACCATGACAAAGGGGTTATTGATTAAATATCTGGCGCGTCCTGAAGGAGTCGAACCTTCGACCCACGGCTTAGAAGGCCGTTGCTCTATCCAACTGAGCTAAGGACGCTCCAAGCTGAGACTCACACAGATGGTCGGTGATAGAGGACTTGAACCTCCGACCCCTTCGTCCCGAACGAAGTGCGCTACCAGACTGCGCTAATCACCGAACTGTGTAATCAACGGCTGTGCATGATACATGCTCCATCCTTATCCGTCAAATATTTTTTTACAAAAAAGGCGTAGATTTAAATAATTATTTGAAATTTAAACTAATTTAATATAAAGTCGGTCTTGCACAGGCTCGCATCGCGCAGGAATGATAAAACGACAAGGCGGAGACTACTACCCCTGCGTGCTGTGTACGCAACTCTACGAGCGTCAGTGGGTGAAAAAGGCTTGCATTACGCTAAAAAATGGCTAAAATGAGCGCACTCAGTAACGCAGGTTAAATCCGCGTAAGCTTCCTTGTCTTGAAATTTTACTGAGGTTTTAAGACTTTTAACCGTAAGGGGCATTAATTCATGCGTCACTACGAAATCGTATTCCTGGTGCATCCTGATCAGAGCGATCAGGTTCCGGGCATGATCGAGCGCTACAAGGGCGAGATCGAGAAGTCAGGCGGCAAGATTCACCGTCTGGAGGACTGGGGCCGTCGTCAGCTGGCTTATCCGATTGAGAAGATTCACAAGGCTCACTACGTGCTGATGAATGTCGAGGCCGAGCAGGAAGTTATCGACAGCATCGAGAACAACTTCCGCTTCAACGATGCCGTGATCCGCAATCTGATTCTGCGTACCAATGGTCCGGTCACTGAGCAGTCTCCGATGTTAAAGGCTCGCGAAGAGCGTCGCTCGCGCGATGAGGATGGAGAGCGCCGTCCGCGTTCTAAGTCCGACATCGATGTTCCGGTAACTGAAGACGCTCCTGCTGAGGCAGAAGCTGAGGCCGCTGAATAAGGAGAGCACGATAAATGGCACGTTATTTCCATCGCCGCAAGTTCTGCCGTTTCACCGCAGAGGGTGTGACCGAGATCGACTACAAGGATGTTAACTTATTAAAGAATTACATCACTGAGTCCGGTAAGATTGTTCCCAGCCGCATCACCGGTACCAGCGCTAAGTATCAGCGTCAGCTGGCGACCGCTATTAAGCGCGCTCGCTTCTTAGCTCTGCTGCCTTACACCGATTTACATAGCCGTTAATTTTGTGCGGACTAATAGGAAGGAATTTCAATGGAAGTTATTCTGTTAGATAAGATCGGCCACTTAGGCGGTCTGGGTGACAAGGTCAAGGTTCGCAACGGCTACGCTCGCAACTACCTGTTACCGCAAAAGAAAGCTGTAATGGCTAACAAGGAAAACTTAGCTAAGTTTGAGGAGCAGCGTGCTCAGCTCGAGGCTAAGATTGCCGCTGAACTGCAGGCAGCGCAAGATAGAGCTGCTACTTTAGAGAAGATTGCTACTGTCACTATTACTGCAAAGGCCGGTGATGAAGGCAAGCTCTTCGGTTCCATCGGAACTCGTGATATCGCTGAGGCATTAACTACAGCTGGTTGCGAGATTCATAAGTCTGAAGTACGTCTCCCTGAGGGAGTGCTCCGCTCCACCGGTGAGTACGAGATTACGCTGCAGTTGCATCCGGACGTTAAGAGCGTCATCAAGCTGGTGATCGCTGCTGAATAAGTCAAAATCTCGCTTTTGACTACAGACGGGGCCTTGTGGCCCCGTTGTCGTTTCTCCGCCTTTTCTCTTGCTTCCCTTTTCAGCTAAGCGCTATCTCGCATTTTGCAGCTAGCGTGCCGCTTATATATTATTAATATTATTAAGCAGCATGTTCCTTCCATCATTGGCGTCATTTAAGCGCGGGTGGGATGTTTGGGGTTAGGGTTTTTGTGTGCTATTTTCTGTAAATATGAATTAACGCGGTGTGTAGCATGCTTTTATAGTCGGTGGCACAACTTTGGCAGGCGGAAAAAAGCCGGGATTATCCCGGCTTTTAGCGATTAAAGCGTTTAGTATTGAGTGCTTAGCAATTTACCGGAGCACCTTCAATCGGGGTCTTGCCCTTGAGCAGGAACCAAATCAGGCAGAAGGCAGCTACTGCGATACCGATGACATCGGAAATCATGATGTCCATACCAAAGCCCATATTCGGCTCATAGCAGATATAGGTCACACAGGCTGCGGTAATGAAGGTAGCCGGCAGCGAGCAGATCCAATGCACTAAGCCGCGGCGATACATGTATGCAGCGGAGGCCCACAGCATAATGGCCGCTAAGGTCTGGTTGGACCAGCCGAAGTAGCGCCAAATAATATTGAAGTCAATTTGCGACAGTGCAATACCGATGGCGAACACTGGTATAGCGATGTACAAACGGCGGGCCGGTTTAATCTGATCTAGCTTAATGATTTCAGCAATGGTAAGACGGGCTGCACGGAAGGCGGTGTCGCCGGAGGTAATCGGCAGCACGATCACGCCCAAGATAGCTAGCACGCCGCCGAAGCTGCCCATTAAGGCAAAGGAGCTGTCGTATACCACAGCCGAAGCAGTACCGGCATTGATGGTTTCATTTAAAGAGATCGGATCGTGGTAGAAGGTCATGCCGACGGTAACCCATACTAGGCCGATAAAGCCTTCGGCAATCATGGCGCCGTAGAACACTAAGCGTCCATTCTTTTCATTGGCAATGCAGCGGGCCATCAGCGGAGATTGCGTGGAGTGGAAGCCTGACAGAGCTCCGCAGGCAATAGTGATGAACATCAGCGGCCACAGCGGCAGCTCATCCGGGTGCTGATTCGTGCCCCACTCGGCCCAAGCAAAGAATTGATCCGGCATCTCAACAAACATTGATACCGTAATTCCGACAGCCATGACGATGAGTAATGCGCCGAAAATCGGGTAAATGCGGCCGATGAGCTTATCAATAGGAAGCAGGGTAGCGAGGAAGTAGTAGAAGAAGATCACGCACAGCCAGAAAGTGAAGTCTAAGCTTTCCGGAGTAAGCTTGGCCAAGAGGCCGGCCGGAGCAGTTGCAAAGACCACACCAACTAATACGAGCAGCACCACTGCAAAGATGCGCATGATCTGGCGAGCAATCTTTCCTAGATTGTAGCCGACTACATCTGGGACGTTAGCTCCCTTATAGCGTACCGACATCATACCGGTAAAGTAGTCATGTACGGCACCGGCAAAGATAGAGCCGAAGACGACCCACAGCAGTGCAGTCGGACCATACAGAGCACCCATGATCGGGCCGAATACTGGGCCAACGCCGGCGATGTTGAGCAACTGAATCAGCCAGATTTTCCAGGTAGGCATTACCACATAGTCCACACCATCGTTGATTTCTACGGCTGGAGTTTTGCGGTTAGGATCGGGTTTAAAGATACTTTCGACAATCTTGCCGTAAATAAAATAGCCGGCAAGCAGTCCTAGTGCGGCAATGATGAACCACATAAACCTAGGCATAAAATTTCCCCTCAATAAGTTATTACTTGCTTTGAGCGCCGTAAGTCCGCGCGGGGCTTGCGGTGCCGATGTAAGTATACTGCCGCCTCTGGTAGCAACTTAAGCAACAGATGCTCTAAATTTGAGCTGGCCTACACTTTTACACATTCCAGCTGCCGTATGTTATGCAACCGCTTACGATGCAAATTTTTGCATTTTGTTAACCATATTACGGTGATCCATATTTTTATTAAAACCTCACGTCTTGAGCTTTGGTGCTGTTTGCATTGTGCTTTTCTGCTGTGGAACCTTCGCTACTAAGCTTGCTGCACTGGGGTTGTGCTGACAGTAACGGCGGCAACACTAATTTGTTGCAATTTATTTTCAGTAAGCGTATCCTGACTGTAATTAGCTAAGACTAACTTAAGTAAGCTGAGCATAATTTAAGTTGCATCAGGTTAATTGAGTTTAGTTGCAGGTAACTTTAATGCAGGAAATTTAAGAAGAAGCAACATGAAAACTTTAGATAAGTTACAGCCCGGCGAAGAGGCCGCTATCACGGCAATTCACGGTCAGCATACGGCGTTACGCCGGCGTTTGCTTGATATGGGACTGACGCGCGGTACAGTGGTGCGCTTAGTGCGTACGGCTCCGCTGGGGGATCCAATTGAATTGCGCTTACGTGATTATGCCCTGACTATTCGTAAGAGTGATGCTCATTTAGTGGAGGTTGCATAAATGAAAGCTCATTTGCAGCTGGCTTTGCTCGGTAATCAGAATTCGGGTAAAACTACCTTATTTAATGCCTTAACCGGAGCTAATCAATATGTCGGCAATTGGCCGGGTGTAACCTTAGATAAGGTTGTAGGCAGCATTCCTTCGCGCGGCATCAGCATTGTTGATCTGCCTGGACTGTATTCGCTGTCTCCGTATTCGCCCGAAGAAGTGGTCTCACGCAATTATCTGCTTGATGGCAACTACGATGTTGTCGTCAATGTGATAGATGCTACCCACTTAGAGCGTGGTCTGGCATTGACTGCACAACTGTTGACGCTGCGTCGGCGCATTGTGGTGGCGCTCAACATGATGGACCTCACAGCCGCGGCCGGCCTGAGCATTGATGTTGCAAAGCTGGAGGAAGCTTTAGGCGTGCCGGTGGTAGCAATTTCTGCGGCGCAGGGCAAAGGCTTAGATGAGCTTTTAGTCACGGTGGAAAATAGCGCTCATGCTCCGCTTCCTGAGCTACACAACATCTATCCTGTAGCATTAAGTCAGGCTATTGCCACCATAGGTGCGCTGTTGCCGCAGAGTACAGCTGCAGCACGCGATTTTATTGCCGCTTCCCTTTTAGAGCGCGATCCGATTTACAGTGCGCAATATCATGATGAAGCCCTGCAGGTGGCTTTAGTGCGTCAGCGTGCGGCCTTAGAAAGTGATCTCAATGATGATGTGGAAAGTCTGCTTGCCAGTGCGCGCTTTGACTTTGTGCAGCGGACGCTGGATGCGGCTGTAACGCGTAAAGCTTCACGTACAGCGGCTATGTCGCAACGTATTGACCGCATCGTGACCAATAAATATCTAGCGCTGCCGATTTTTGCACTGATTGTTTATGTTGTGTATTACCTCGCAGTTAGCACTATTGGTACTTGGGGTACTGATTATGCAAATGATGTACTGTTTGGCGAGTATGCAGTCAATGCAGCTTCTTCACTGCTGGAAAGCGCACAGGCACCGGAGTGGCTGTCAGGCTTAATTATTGACGGTATCATCGGTGGTGTCGGTGCCGTTTTAGGCTTCGTGCCGCAGATGATTGTGCTTTTCTTGCTCCTTGCTTTCTTAGAGCAGTCAGGCTATATGATGCGCGTGGCCTTTGTCTTAGACCGCATTTTCCGTCATTTTGGCCTGTCCGGGCGTTGCTTTATCCCGATGGTGATTGCCTCCGGCTGCGGCGTGCCTGCGCTGATGGCCTCGCGCTCGATTGATAATATCAATGAGCGCCGCATTACTTTAATTACTACTACCTTTGTCCCATGCTCGGCTAAGCTGCCGATTTTGGCGATGATTGCTGCAGCGTTCTTCCCTGGCAGTACGCTGGTAGCGCCAGGGGTGTATCTGCTGGCCATTGTTTCAATTGTGGTGACCGGTATCATATTGAAAAAAGAGCAGGCCTTTAAAGAAGATGTCTCGCCGTTTGTGCTTGAGCTGCCGGATTATCATATGCCGACGTTACGCAACATTCTGCACTCCGTCTACATGCGTTGCCGTGCCTTCATCATCAAGGCTGGTACCATCATCTTTTCGACAGTGGTGGCCGTGTGGTTCTTATCAAGCTTTAACTTTACCAGCGAAGGCTTTGTGATGACTGAGGTTGGTGATTCAATGCTGGCAGCTATTGGATCGGCAATCGCCTTCATCTTCATTCCGCTGGGCTTTGCCTCGTGGCAGTGCGCGGTGGCGATCTTCACGGGTCTTCTGGCCAAGGAAAATGTTGTCGGTACACTAGCGGTACTCTTGGGCTTAGGTGAAGTCGCTGAAGATGATGCTTCCTTAGGGGCTGCGCTGCACGGTGAGTTTAGCACCACGGCTGCGGCTCTGGCTTTCCTCACCTTTAACTTGTTCTCTACTCCGTGCATTGCGGCGTTAGGCGCAATGAAGCGGCAGCTGGCCTCGGGGCGTATGTTTGCCTTTGCCATTGTTTATATGACGGTGTGGGCCTATAGCTTAGCGCTTATCATCTATCATGTAGGCGGTTTTGTAGTCGGACAGGTGCCGTTCGGTCCGGGAACGGTAGTCGGTTTAGTGTTGCTGGCACTGATTGGTTGGCTATTATTCAGACCTGAGCGCCGTAAGGTCAGCATGCTGAAGATTCCGTCAAAAACGGTATAACGGACTTTAACGCGCAGGAAGGGTCTTCCTGTGTAGCAAAGTGCTGTCAAAGCGCAGGTTGAGTAAGAGCCTGCGCTTTTTTAATTCGCGCAGCGCGCGAGCTCAAATTAAAGAATGTTTTGCGGGGGCAAACCAAAAGGCGCTTGACAGGTTACTATCATAGTACTAGCTGTAGGAACGCAGCGAAGTTAAGCGTATGGAGAGGAAGACATAGTCAGACTAATCTGACTATTCCTCAATGCAGTACGAAGCCCACAAACGTTTTGCTTGTGGGTGAGTTCACTAAGATTTGTTCGCTGCTGCGTTCATTTTGCCAAGATTAATAAATCACATATCGCAATATTGTAAACTCCACGGGCATTATGATTGTATTTGATAAATGTAGTTGCTAAAGTTGTACATAATAGCAAGTTGATGGGGATGATTATGAGTTTGCAGAGCTATGAAGTTTTTTTGGCACGATTGGGCGACAGTCTTAATTTAAGCTTAAAGGCAGATGATAGCGCTTTCTTGGCTATTGAGCTTAATGAGGGCTTAACGGCTAATCTGCAATATGTCACGGAAACTGACCGTGTATATATTTTCTTTGAGTTAGCGGAAATTAAACCGCAGGTGCTGTCTACGGCGGCGGTGAGGCTGTTGCAGGCCAATCTGTTTGGGCTTAAGACCGGCGGCGGAACGCTGGCCCTGCAGGAGGATAGCAATATCGCAGTCTTTTCTTATCAGGGTTATCTTGCTTTGGGGGCAGATCGTTTAGTGCAGATTTTTATCAATACCGCTCGCTATGCTGAGTATTGGCAGCAGGAAATTTTAAGGATGAATGAGGAAGCGGTAAGTGAACATTTACGGCCATTTGAGGGATTAGCGGTATAGGATGGGGTATGGTTGGAATCAGTGAGTACGGCATTTTAGCCAATACCCGAGCCTCCAGCATTACGCTTGCTAACAATCAAGGGACTGCGCAGCTGTCTACAGCCAAGGTAGCGCACGGCAGTGATAAGGCAAGCCTTAATCGCGAGGTGCGGGCGGATTTTCAAAGGGCGCTTACCGAGGCTTTTGGTCTGAATATTGCGACGCGACTGAATTTTGATGCCTCCTCGAGCCGGGCTTTAAGTGCTAAAGTAGTGCGCGCTACCTTGCAAAGTGCGCAACGTGAAGTTTCAGCTGAGCTTAAACGTAATATCGATAATCTTTTAGCCCACTTTTCTCAACGTATTATGGGTGATGCTTATCCAAAGCTGAAATCCGTGAATATTAATATCAGGGGCCTTAAGGATTATGCGCATAACCTCATAAAAGCAGAGGGAAAGGGCGGCTTAGCGGAACTTAGTCAGGCTAAGATCGGAGAGTTGTGCGATATCTTAGCGCAAAAGTGTAATAAAGAAGATAAACCGCAGGGAGTGGAGCTGTTGAATACTCCGCGTGCGCGGTACAATTCAGAAGATCTCAAATTAAAACCAGGTGCTCATATCGGCTTGTTTGAGTTTGTACAGACGAAAGGCGCGGGTGTTGAACCGGGATTTGACGGTAAAAAGGCGTGGCTTCCCTGTCATGATATTGATTTGCTGCGAGATGGTACTAAGATTAATCGTGAGGCAGGAGAGCTAGTTAACAAGGTTATAACTAATCAGAATATAGGCAGAAGCGTCGAGCAGCGCAGAGAACTTTCGCAAGATATTCAACAGCTCAAGCGTGATCTGATAGCGCTACAAAGCAGACTTAATCTACCACATAATTTATCGGCTGAACAAAGCCGGGAGTTGTTGACGGCCGCACTTGCTGACAAAGAGCTCAGAGGGAAGATCATTGGGCTTATCAAAAATACGGATCCTTATTTTTCCACCATTGAACACGTGAAGATGGATTATGCCGAATCTGACATTTCCATGGGTAAGGTGCGGGTGCCTAAGGCGCGCTCTAAGGGATTTTTTCATCGGCTGTTTACCGCCAAGACCAAGAGTGAAGCCAATATGGCTGCAATTAAGGAGACTTTGGCTACTGATCTCATGCACGCCATGGGAGTAAATGCGCAAAAGGCCAAGCTGGTACCGGCGAGCTACGATGACGGCAGTTTAAAGCTTATGATTTCCTCAGAACACATGCAGGCGGTACACAATGATCATGAGGTGAGATTTGAAACACTTAAAGGGCAGATCGTCGACGGCGTCTTAGTTGAATATACTGATGCCGCGATGCTTGGCTTTGAGGGAAAAAAAATTGATGATCTAAAAGACAAAGTAAAGAGTGATGCGGTTATAGAAGGGTGGGGCCGCAATAAGATCTTGATGCTGATGCTGGCCGATAGAGATGCCATTGGTTCGCGGGGCGATAATAAGGGACGGCTTGGCAACGAGTTTGCTGCAATTGATCCTGGTCATTCTTTGGAGAACTATATGGCCTTGCGCAATGTGAACTCTGACTTTTCTTTTACGCAGCCCAAAACTCTCATAAAATCCATGTATTTTAAGAATTTTACGGTCTTTGATGACAGCACTTATAAGGAAAAGATGGAGGGCGTCAAGCAATTAGCTAAGATGCGCGCCGAGGGCAAAGATACGGCAGTTTTTGATAGTTACATCAATTTCTTTGAAGGAGAGGTGACTAAAACTGATAAACCTGAGCTTAAGAAGGAGTTCAGTTCATATGTCTCAAAACTTGAGGAGCTGCGCGAGAGCTTTATTGCGCGCCGTGATTATCTGCTAGATGAGGTTTTTGCCGAGCGTTTGCCGTTTGCCGATGATGAGCCCTATGTTTTAGGTGCTCTGGATATGCTTGAAAAACTTACCTCTCCCGTGCGGCAGAGTTCCAAAAATGGCATAGTACCGTTGCGTCATCTGCAAATTGACGATCCAAGTAAGCGCACTGCGTGGCATATTTCCCTTGAGGGCGACGGTTATGTCTTCTCAGCCCACGGGTCGCAGGAAATGTTTAATAAGGTCACGGCGCATCTTGCTGAGCATGGGGCACGGGTTCTCAACGCTCGCTTGGAAGGAGAGCAGATGATCCTGCAGATTAATGCTCAGCAGGCGGCAGCTTTCTGTGAGGCCTTAAGCGAGGATAAGGTCAGAGCGACACAGGGGATTTAGGGTTTAGGCGTAGCTGTAGCTGTACAAAAGCCCCTGACAGAGTTTAAGCCAGCCCTCAAGCGTGATGAATAGCAAGAGTTTGAAAGGGAGGCTGATGGTCATTGGCGATACCATCATCATGCCCATCGCCAAGAGAATATTGGAGATGATAAGGTCAATGGCGATAAAGGGCAGGTATAGCAGGAATCCTATCTGAAAGGCCTCAGTAAGTTCGCTGATAACAAAGGAGGGCACAACAAAAATGAAGCTTTGATCATCAATAGCTCCATGTATTTCCGGCGGCCAAATCTTTTGTGCCGTCAAGGTTAAAGCTTGAGTTACTGTATGATCTGAGTTAGCAATCAGAAAATTGCGCAACGGATCAGAGGCTTGTGCCGCGACCGATATAATTTCTTGCGGAGAGAGGTTGGCGCTTAAATTCATGGCCTGCAAAATATCGTAGGTTTTTACTCCCACTGGCGCCATCACAAATATTGATAGGATCATCGCAAGACCTGTCAGTACCATGGTAGGCGGCACCTGCTGTACGCCTAAGGCATTACGGATAAGGTAGGTGACTACAATCACCTTGATATAGGCAGTAACTAAAGTCAGGAAAAATGGCACTAGAGCCATAAGTCCTGCTAAGAGAATAAAATTAAGCGGGTTGAGCCCGCCTCCTGTACCGGTCATTTATTATTTTCCTTTTCGCAGGATTTGAAAGCCGAAGCGATCCCCTAAATCAATAATGCGCCCTGAGGCTAGAGTTTGCCCGTTAACCTCGAGCAAGACATTACTTAGATCATGATTAGTCAAGGCTATTTCAGAACCTTCTTGCAGCTCTTTTAATTGAGCTAAGGTCATAACCTGACGATCAACGACAAAACTTATTTCAAGCTTGAGCTCATCCATTGATTGAAGGTCAGAAGCCTGCGGGGCTGTATTCTGGGCATCGCTCATGGGGGTCTCCTTATCCTGGGAAATTAATGCAGTTAAAAGCGTGCTTTTAACAAAAGGGCCTTGCAGGGTGACGTGGCCGGCGCTGATAGCAGCATTGGCTAAAAAATCTTTAAAGCCTACGATAAGCCGGTCATCTTTAAGGCAGAAGCGATCGATAACGATGGCGTCTCCTTCCTCAAGGGAGTCAAGTTCACTGACGCTTAACACACTCATGCCGGCGATGAGCTTAAGCGTCACGGAGCAGGAATTTAGAGCCGGGTCACTGAATTGTGCACTGCGCGCAACATAGATTTCATCTAATTTCTGTAACAGATTATTTAAGGCAGCGGTGTTCCTGCACATGAGTATTAACGGCAGCTGAATCTCCCCTTCTTGATAATAAAAGGCAAAGCTTAAGGGGAACTTAGCGGGATCGAAGTCAACACCGTAACCGGTTACGATAATCGTGGTTTCCAAGGCCTTGCCGGCCTGCTTGATACTGGGGCCGAGGCAGAGCTCTAAAAAGGCGGCAAGGATCTCCTGTGGCAGTTGCAGGCCAGCTACGAGATCTTGTCGCTCTTTTAGGCCCGGGAGGCTTAAAAGAGCATTGCTATCAGCGCAGGCTAAGATAAACTCTGCTCCTTGGGCGGAAATCTCAAGCAGCACGGGATGCGGCGGCAGGGAAAATGGTGCTGCCGCAGGCTTGATGCTTTTAAGGTTTAGCGAAAGGACACGATTGCGTAGGCTCAGCCTTTCAAGATGTTTTAATTCCATGCGCTATCCTAATAGCTACCGCCGCGCGATGAGGCTACAGCTTCGTCAAAGGCTTCACTCTGCGCTTGCGGATCATTAATAATTAAGTGTACTCCGCCTTTTTCGTGGCTTTCTAATGCTTCAGTAAGAGTAGAGCGCACTTCTACAAATTTTTTAAACTGATCCCTATTGCGGCAGTTGATTTCTACGGCGAGCATGCCTTCAAGATCGCGCCTTAAAATAATCTCACTACCGTTTAAAGCTCCAGTATTCTGCCCTAAGAGCAGACGTACCTCGCTACCAGAGCTGAACTTTGGATCAGAAACGAGAATTCTCTCAACTAAGGTATCTGCAAGTTCCTGCAGGGAGGCACTGTTAAGTGGTGTTGCAGTGCTCTCTCCTTTTGGCAATAGACTATTATCTAAGGCTTGACCAAGGTTCTGTCCTTGGCCGCTCATAAGCCCTGAGAACAGGGCCGAGAGCTCACTTTGGGAGGATGATGAATATCCTTTTGCTTCCGACTTATCTGGATTTGCTCCTGGTTTATCTGGATGAGTCTTGAAGGCTGCCTCGAATTTGTCTACATCACTCCTGCCTGCGCGGCGTTCACCAGACGGAGCCTTTTCATGCGGTACGGCGGTGGCATTAGCGCTCTCAGCTTTTACTGAATTGGTGAGTGTAGTCATAAAATCGCCTTTTTACTGATGTATGGCACTTAATTTAGCGCATGATGACGCAATTTGACAGTATTTTTTCATTAAGAACTGCGGTGCTACACAAAGTTTTACGCAAAAGCTTCATTTTTTAGAGATTTTGTAAGGATATGATCAGACGCCGCCTTGTTTTTGTGGTACAAATAAAAAGGGATCTTAAAGGAATTTCGTATGAACAGTGCGATTCTGGAGCTCATGTATCAGGCTTTTTATCTTATCCTGATGCTCTCCATGCCGCCTATTTTGGTGGCTTCAATTGTCGGTATTCTGCTTGCCTTGGTGCAGGCTATCACGCAGTTGCAGGAGCAGACCCTCTCCTTTGGTATTAAGCTTATTGCCGTGTGCGTTACTATGTTCCTTACTGCAGGTTGGTTCTCTCAGGAAATTTTGCGCTTTGGCAAAGCGGTATTTGAAGTTTTTTACGGTTTCTAGCAGGCAGGCCGCGGTATGACAGAGCTTTTAGCCTTTCTGCAGACCGATGCGGTCATGCAGAATTTAAGCGCATTCCTGTTAGGGTCTGTAAGAATTTTAATGTTTGCCGCAATGGTGCCTTTTTTAGGTCCGCAGGTTTCAGGTCCGGTGATGATGCCCATCGTATTGGCCATCTATATGCCGCTCCATCCATATTTAGCCGCGCAGGCTGAGCCGATTTCTATGGCGAGCATGGGAGATTTGTTAGGGCTGTTGATTTTGGTGTTAAAGGAGGCCATCATCGGCTATCTGTTAGCTTATGTCTGTGCCTGTCTGTTTTATGCGGCTTTATGCGCTGGTATCATCATTGATAATCAGCGCGGAGCTTCCATGGCGCAGGGCGCGGATCTTTTATCGGGGGCGGATTCAACGCCTCTGGGCAATGTGCTGTTCATGGCGGTAGTAACGCTCTTTTTTAGCTCGGGAGCCTTTGTCAATTTCCTTAACATCTTCTATGAGACATACCTTATCTGGTCGCCTTTTGAGTTGCTACCGTCGCTATTGGATATGCGTCTGGCCGTTTTTACCTTGGATAACCTAGATTTTCTTATGGTAAATGCAGTGCTTTTATGCGGCCCATTTATTATTGTAGCTTTAATGTGCGACGTAGCCTTAGGCCTTATTAATCGCTTTGCTCCACAGCTTAATGTTTTCATTCTTTCGATGCCGATTAAAAGCGGTATCTGTGCATTGCTCATTATTTTTTATCTAGGCCCATTTCTTGACCATTTTGCTGAGCTGTTTGCCAGCCTTAATATGCACTATTTGGAGCTTAAAACGATTTTAGGCGTGACGCCTTAGCTGTTTGAGATAGCCCAAAAGCAGGAGTGCGCAACATACCTGTATTAAAGCTAGGAGCTGACCTAAACCGAAGCGCTCTAATATCGGTCCCACGCTCAAATCAGGTTCACGCCAAAAATCGACACAAAAGCGCAACAGTCCCTGTAACAACATAAAGGCGCAGGCAAAATCTCCAGCATATTTTATGGCACCGCGCTGTTTTAACCCCAAAAGCAGGGGCAAAATCACTAGTACGTAGCCTGCCGCCTCATACAGGGTGACGGCATGACGTAGCTTTAAATCAATGGCAGGATAAATGGCGGCAAATGGGGTGCCGGGAGCGGCTTCGGTGCCGTAGATCTCTCCTCCTAGATAATTCATCAACCTGCCAAGCGGCAGCAGGATAAGAGCCGTAAGCGCAAGCATATCGCAGATCTTAAGACGTAGCGTACCGTCTTTTACAATCATGATAAGTGCTGTTGTAAGACCTAATATCGCGCCGTGAAAGGACATTCCACCTTTGTAAAGCTCAAAAAGTTCACCCGGATGCTCTAAGAAGTAGTTTCTTTCATAAAAGATGGCGTAGCCGAGGCGGGCGCCGCTAATGGCAAAAAGCGCGATAAACACCGTATAGAATAGGCTATCGGCAAAGGAGAGCGCGAGTTTTAGTTTTAAAAGGGCAAAAAGGCTCAAGGTACCGGCAAGGTATACCAGACCGTAAGGGGAGATTGCATCATAAAGGAGCATTTAAGGCTCCTTTGCATCCTCATAGGGGATCACAAAGCGATCGTAGACGAGAGCGCCAAGCAGATCCCGATTGGAGCAGTATTTGATTTTAAGCGATCGTTGCAGATCGTTTTTGCGCGAACAGTTTAAAGGCGGCTCAAAGCCGAATGCTTCTAAGATTCGATTGTTAAGCTCAGTGTAGGCATTGGCAAGCTTGATGTAAAGCGTGTCATCGGCCGCCTGCGGAGGAATATAGACGGTCATGAGGGCATGCCTAAGAGCTCTTTCTATCTCAGAGAGGGTGTAGTCAAAGCCATTATCGGCTAAGGCACGGCGGATAATTTCCAGCATAGCCTTACTTACTAAAGCCTCAAACTCATTTAAAAAGCTTTGTCCTGAAAGTTCAGCAGAGGCAGGCTTAGGAGAAAACTTAGCTAAAAAAGGCTTAAGTTTAAATAAAAGTTTCTGACTTTGCTCATCTTGGGGGACTGAGGTTAAGGATGATATAAAATTTTTAAGCGTAGGCTCATTAAGTTCGCTTAAAGCTCGCGCGATTTCAGGAAGTCGGGCCTCATTGGCAGCTTTTTTCAGCAGGTAGGATAAAAGTCGCTCCTGTTGTGCGCCAATCATGGCCCGAACCTGCGGAAGATAAGCATGCTCATCCTTTAAATCGAAAACGTCGCCAATAAAGCTGTAGCGGGTACCGTTGACGCAGTCAGAACCTGAAAACAGCTTAGCTAAAATGCGGTGGTAAATGAGAGTGGCGAGATTAAAGTCAAATTTTTCTTTAGCCCGGCTTTGCATGTAGGTGAGTACATACTCAAGATTTAAGATTTTGCGGAAGAGTTGGCGCAGCACTCGGTCTGAATAGGCGTAAACCGGCATACCGCAGTAAGCGAGACTGTTGCCTTGCTGATAACTTAAATTTAATCCCTGTTCTTCAAACCAGCGGTTTTCCTGCTCTATTTTGTCATAATGGGGGAATTGATCGCGCAACTTAATATTGTCTTTGAGTTTTTCAAGAAAGTTGGGATCTTTTTGCTTAAGCACGTCATAACGGCCGAGCTTTTCAATGGTGCGATGGGCAACCTTACCTTCACTATTGCGATAGGCTTCCATGATATAGACATAACGGTTTTGACCGGATTTTCTTACATGTACATACATGGTCTATAACAATTCTCTCCACAGCCCTGATTTTTTTATGCACAATTTAAGTTCACATTATCATACCTTATCGGCACTTTTAACAAAAATCTTTAGCTCATGCTAAAAAGTGGTTGACAGACTTATGGATAAATGTGAGACTACACTTGAGAAAAGTGATAAGGAGCATAAGTCTGGCGATTAAATGCTGTAAACCTGCGCTTTTTGAGGAGCCTTCAAATTTTTAGTTTGAGGCTTTTGCTACCATGAAGCAGAACAGACTGCAGGAGTAGGCCATGAGCGGTGAAAAAACTGAACAGCCTTCGGCAAAGCGTCTGCGCGATGCAAGAGAGCAGGGCGATATTCCTAAAAGTACCGAAGTAGTATCGGCTGCTACGGTGCTTGCTGTGTCTGGGCTGTTAATAGTCAGTGCGTCAGATATTTTCTCAAGGCTATCCGCAGTCATTTCGTACGTACTTGAAAATGCTTCCATCCTGCCTTATGAAGAGGCCTTAGAGCTCTTAGGCGCTTTAGTGGTTCAATGCTCGGTAGGCATTGTAATGCCTATTGTTGCAGCGGTGATCATTGCTGCGCTGGCCTCCCTGTTAGCTCAGACCGGCTTTTTAGTTGCCCCCAAGGCGGCTATGCCTAAGCTTGAGAACTTAAACCCGGCTAAGTGGTTTAAGCAAGTCTTTTCCAAGAAAAACCTATTTGAGTTTTTTAAGAACATTCTTAAAGTTACGGTTTTAACGGCGGCCGTATATGTGGCGGTAAGTGATCATTTAACGGATATTTTTAAGATCCCGACCTCAAGTGTAGGAGCAATGTGGGCGGCTGCGGGCAGTCTTTTTTACGACATGATAATTTATGCGATAGTTGCCTTTAGTATTTTAGCGGCGATAGATTTTGTTTATACCCGCTTTAAGTACACCAAGGATCACATGATGTCCCATGACGAGGTCAAGCAGGAATTCAAGGAAAGCGAAGGTGATCCGCACATTAAGCAGAAACGCAAGCAGCTGCATCAGGAAATGAGCAATCAGGCGACGATTGCCAAGACGCGTAAAGCAAAAGTTCTTATCGTCAATCCGACGCATTATGCGGTGGCTATTGATTATGAGCAGGGCAGAACTAAGCTGCCGCTCATTGTTGCTAAGGGACAAGGCGAGATGGCACGGCGCATGATTGAGGCGGCTAAAGAGGAGAAGATCCCGATTATGCGTCAGCCGGCTCTTGCGCGTGCGCTTTTTGCTGATGGTATTGAGGATTCATTTGTGCCTTCTGATCTTTTAATTCAGGTTGCTGAAGTATTAAAGGTAGTAGCCAAACTTAAGGAGGAAGGGCAATGAGCGACGGATATCCTTTAGCGATGCTCATAAACCTAAGAGAGCGGCGCTATCAGGGAGCTTTGGCCGATGAAAAGCATAAAAAGCAACTTTTGCAGTTAGCTGCGCAAGAACTTGAAAGTAAAAAGCAAGAGCTTAGTGATTATTTGGCATACCGGGAGGAGGAGATTGAAAGAAGGTATCAGGAAATTTTAGATAGCGTAAAGACGCAAGAGGAGATTGCCGCCTTTAATTCCGGTTTAGGTCTGCTTTATGAGAAAGAAAGCGTGCTTAAAGCGGAGATCGCTGAGCTTAATCAGAAGATGCAGGCAGCAAGAAGCGCTTTGGATAAGGCAAGAGAACAGGTTGTTGTGGCGCATAAGGCAGTACAGAAGCTTGAAAGCCACAGAGAGATCTGGCTTGCCGAGCAAAGACGTCTTTTAGAATATAAGGCGGATTTGGAAATGGAGGATTTCAGGGTTAAAAAGCCTGAATATTGAGGTTTTTGCTTCGGCCCTAGGGCTGGACTTAATTTGGCGAGGAAGGTTATGACAGAAATTGGAAGCATCAATACCAGCTCAGTGCATACGGTAGGCGAAACGTCGTCATCAGAGCTTGAGCATACGGGGTCCGTGCAGTTTATGTATGCCATGCTGCAGATGGAGCTGGCACAGGCGAATAAGGATTCGGCGATTAGTAAGATTGATGGCATCAAAGAGGCGCAGAAGCAGTCTAAGGCCTATACCGAGCAGATGAATGAGCTGCGCAATATGCAGTCGCAGATGGATTCTTTGCAGGAGCAGCTGGATGCTTTAGGCGGCAATTACACGATGGATAATCTTTTCTCCAAGGAAGATCTGGATGCCGAAATTACCCGCATGAACAATGCTATCACGGAGATTAATGCCAAAATTGAAGAAGCTCCAGATGACAATTCCAAGACGGTGGAGGTCTCAGAGAATCTGCAGAATTACATTAATGATATGGATGCAACCCTTATGGAGGATATGCAAAGAGGCGGCAAAGATCGCTTGCACTACGATTATGAGCTTAAGGCCGGTCTTCAAGTCTTTGAAGATCGTTTAGCGGTGCTTGAGCAAGCCTCAGCTCTCTATGACGAAATGGCCGAGATGTGCGCCAGTGCCGGGATCACCGTAGGCGATACGATAACTTCAGCCAACCTTGATGCGGCAATTTCCAATTTAGAGGGACTGCAGGAGTCGGTGTCTGCGGATATTCAGCAGGAAATGGTCTATGTGCAGGATTATATGGGACAGTACAATGCATATACCCAAGGTTCAAGTTCTGCTATTTCTGAGGCTAATGAAACTCTGAAGACTTTAGCCAGAGGCTAGTCATAAGTAAAAATAATTCAGTTACAGCCCAAGGAGGCTTAAATGACAGATGCAATTAGCAGTTCGTCAGTGCATACCGTAAGAGAGACTTCAGGTTCTGATCTTAATCCTACCGGCAGTGTACAGTTTATGTTTGCCTTGCTGCAGATGGAGCTTGCTCAGACCAATAAGGATGCGGCTTTAACTAAAATTGATGGCATTCGCATTCAGCAGGAAAAATCGGCAGACATTACCGAAGCTATCAATCAGCTGCGTAACCTAAGACAGGGCCTTGAGGAGGAAGATGATAAGACCTCAGTCAGTGGCAATGCTGATTGGGAGGCTGCCTGTGAGGTCATGGACAAATATGGCATTGAGCACGAAACAGATGACGGCAAGGTAATGCGCGCCGATCTCGACACCATGATTGCTTCGCTTGAGGCCGCACAGGAGGAGGTCAGCTCCGATGTGCAGCAAGAAATGGTTTATGTGCAGGATTATATGGGTCAGTACAATTCATACACTCAGGGTGCGAGCTCAGCAATAAGTTCGGCCAATGAGACTTTAAAGACGTTAGCGCGAGGAGGCTGATTATGTTAACGCAGGAGCAGGTTGATAAGATTTTAGAAGAAACGCTCGCTAAGATGAAGGAAATTGATGAGCAGTTTGAAAAAACTAAGCGTTTTATCGAGGAAAATCAGGGCAATTTCAGTGAAAGTCCTGAGATTAAGGCTCAGGCTGCTGAACTTTTAGCTCAAGCCAAGCGCCGGGCTGAACTTGAGGGCAGAGAGCGTGCCTTTGCCCAGGAAAACGCTGCTGCCGTCGGTGCGCCTGCTAAGGCAAGGCGGTCACGCGGACTAATGATTTAATTCTGCCAAACACAATAAGGTGAGCCCTATGGATATTTCGCAGGTTGGGGTACAGCACAATCTAGGTGCACTGCACTCTTTTGAGAACACCTCCATGCAGGGGTCTTTGTCCGGAATGAGCGTGCAGGTGAAAGAAAATGCCGACTCAGCCTTAGCAGACAGCGCCGAGGAGCTCACCTTTGCTAAGGATAATTCCAAACAAACTAAGCTTGCCGATCGCAAGCAGAAGGCCGCGCGCATGAATATGGAGGCTAAAATCCAAAAACTGCTTGAGACTGTGCAAGCGGCCTCCAATAATGACACTAATGCGCAAAGGCAGGTTTTAAATGATTGGAAGCGCCAAGGTGGCGTGAAAGATGATCTCCTTGCGGGCCTTAAAAAGCTCGGCGGACAGCCTGCTTCTAATTATGGTTTTTTGCTCCAAGCTGCCCAGGATGAGAGTGATCCCCAAGTAAAAGAAGATCTTAAATCGCTTGCCGATGAGCTTTTTGCCGCGGAGAAAAAATCGATTACCGCAAGCTTAAATGCGCTGGCGGTATTAGAGGATGCACCTTTTGCCAGCTGTCTTGAGTTAAGTGAGACTTACTCTGAGCTGGCGGCAAAGCCTCAGGAGCCTTTGGATCTGCTGGCCTTTTTAAAGGATCGTTTTGGCGAGAATAATCTTAAGGATGGCATTGATTTTATGTTCAAGGCCTTAGCAGCAGATTTGATGGCGGCACAAAGCTCGCAGGAAACTCCCATCTTAAATGACATCGCCGGCAGGTTGGCTAAAACCAAGACCTTAAATGCTTCATTAAGTCAGTTTGCCGGGTTTAAAGAGCGCGTTGCCTCTGTGCTGCATTTTGCCCAGAGTCTGGATGCCTCAGCGCTGATGCTGCGCACGGTTGAGCTATCAAAGGCCCGATTTATTACGCCAGTTCAGATTAATAATCTGTACCGCAAGGAAGTTACAACGCGCAATCCTGAGGAGGATGTGCTCTTAGGGCAGGAGTTTATGAAGCTTGCGCGCAATTTGCCGCTGGAGCTTTTTGACAGCCTTGAAGATCGCAATAAATTTGTGGAAGCGGTACACAAGGAAGTAGATCGCTTAATTGCCAAGGAAGATGAGTGGCTGGAAACGCAGTAGGGAGATTGCTGTGCAGAATTTTGAATTTGAGCAGTTTTTAGCCGATATGGGGCTGCCGCCGCTGTCTTTTGCTCCAGGCAGCCCGGTGGGCTTTATTTTAAATAATAGCTTGGAACTTACGCTTGAATATAATGAGCAAGGAGAGATAGCGCTGGTTCTCGCTGTTCCAATGCCTCCTTATGCTAGGGATAAGCTTGAAAAAGCGCTGCGTGCGTCTTCGTATCGTGAAAAGCGCCTGTTGGATTTTACGGCAGGCTACAGCCGAGATAAGTTGCTGTTGCTTACTCTTTTGCCAAAAGAGTGTTCAGCTTTAGAGCTGAGGACTGCGGTTGAAGCTTTAATACAGCAAAGTGAGCTTTTGGAGGAATAATGGCAGTAGACCTTTTAAATCCGAATGTTGGCATCTCCACGGTATTGCCGCAGGTAAGCGGGGAGCATTTGCCTTCGGTAGAAAATTTTAATACGGTAGGCAGCGCTTCCTCTGCGGCTGCCGTGGAAAATTTTAAGCTGTCGATAAGCTCTAATGCCTTTGATGCACAGGTAAGCGCTGCATTTACCCCGGTATTAAGTTCCGATGAGCTTTTGCAGCCGGCTAAATTAAATGCCAGTCTGCACTCGGCTTTCGAAAAACTAAGTCAGATGCGGGATGACGCGGATATCAGGCGTTTTGTCAGGGACGATCTTAATCCTTTTATGGAAAATCGGGAGCTGCTTGAGGCCTACATTAATCTTGTCGTTGAGGGCTAATAATGGATCTTACGCCGCGTGAACTCATGTCTCTTAGAATTTTAGCTTTCTTTTTTTACCAAACAGGGAGCTATGAGAGCGCTAAAAGAGCGGTTAAAAGTCTCTTAGTGCTTGATCCTAAAAATCTGTGGGCGCGCGGACTTAATGTTCTGTGTGAGAACGCCTTGGAAAATTATGAAAACGTGTTAGCGCTTACTGAGGATTTGTCAGAGTTTGCGCAGGACAGCGCTCAATATAAATCCTTAATCTGGCTGCGCGCGCGGTCTTTGCAGAAGACCAACCGTCACCGTGAGGCCATAGCCTTAATGCAAAAGGCAGGAGGCTGACATGACCTTACTAGAAAGCGCCCGTTTCAGTTCTTCACTTGTCACCAAGCATGCTGATTTTTTGCTGGTAGGCATGGTGGTGGCAGTCATTACCTTGATGGTGGTGCCGCTTCCTACCTTTATGGTAGATCTTTTAATCTCGGCAAACCTCAGCGCATCCTTTGTCATCATGATGATGACAATGTACGCGCCCAATGTTCTGGCTTTCTCATCTTTCCCGTCACTATTATTGTTTACTACGCTCTTTCGCGTGGGGCTTAATATTGCAACTACCCGCCTGATTCTGCTGCAGGCGGATGCCGGCGAAATTATTTATACCTTCGGAGAGTTTGCCGTAGGTGGCAACTTCATTGTGGGGGCCGTGGTCTTCATTATTATCGCGATTATTCAATTTCTCGTGATTGCCAAAGGCGCAGAGCGTGTTTCAGAGGTAGGCGCGCGCTTTTCTTTGGATGCCATGCCGGGCAAGCAAATGTCCATCGATGCTGATCTGCGTGCTGGATCGATTGATTCAGAGGAGGCGCAGCGGCGCCGCTCCAATGTAAGCCTAGAAAGTCAGATGTATGGCGCTATGGACGGTGCGATGAAGTTTGTGAAGGGTGATGCGATTGCAGGCCTTTTGATTGCAGCCGTAAATATTGTAGCCGGTACCATCATTGGCGTGACGCAGATGGGGATGAGTTCTAGCGAGGCGCTGCAGCTTTACGGCGTGTTGACTATAGGCGATGGCTTAGTGTCACAGATCCCTTCGCTATTAATAGCCATTTCTGCCGGCATTCTGGTGACCAGATCGGGCGGTGATGTAGATAACGTTGGCGAACAGATCGGGTCGCAGATCTTTTCGCAGCCACGCGCTCTAATGATAGCTGGATTTTTGGTATTTCTCTTTGCACTTATCCCAGGTTTTCCTAAGCCGCAGCTTTTTTCGCTAGCTGCGCTTTTAGGCGGCATCGGCTTTGCTCTGCGCTATGTAGCAAAGGCCGGAGAGCGCACGATTGATAAAAAGCAGGAGATAAAGCAAAACCTAAAATCTACTCTTGATAGAAGCCGCGGCGCTAAGACCAGCCGTGCTGATGAGGGAGATGAGTTTTCCCCGGTAGTGCCGCTTATCTTAGATTTGGCTTCTAATCTTGCAGATAAGCTTGACTATGATGTTTTAAACGATGAGCTTATCGCGCTACGCCGGGCCCTGTATTTTGATTTAGGCGTGCCCTTTCCTGGAGTTAATCTCAGAGACAATCCAAATTTAGGCAGCTTTGAATATGTTCTGAATTTAGATGAGGTTCCGGTAGGTTTTGGCAGTCTGATGGAAGATCATGTCCTGGTGCGCGATGATCCCGATAATATCCGGATGCTGGGGATTGAGGTCAGGGAGGGCACTCCCTTCCTGCCCTCGGAAAAATCTTGGTGGGTGCAGCAAAAGGATGCGGCGCGCATTCAGAGCGTGGGCGGGCGCATTTTAAGTCATGAAAAAGTTATTTCCCTGCATTTGTCCTTGATTTTAGCCCGTCATGCCGACAGCTTTATAGGCCTTCAGGAGTCGAAGTACCTTTTAGATCGCATGGAAGAGCGTGCTCCGGATCTGGTACATGAGGCATCGCGTCTGTTGCCTCTGCAGAAGATTGCTGACCTTTTAAAGCGCCTGGTACAAGAGCAGATCTCCATACGCGATCTGAGATCAATTTTGGAAGCACTTATCATTTGGGCGCCTAAGGAAAAAGATCAGGTGATGCTAAGCGAGTATATAAGAGCATCTTTAAAGCGGCAGATAAGTTATAAGTATTGTGCAGGACAGAATATCTTGCCTGCCGTGCTTTTGGATCCGGCGTGTGAAGAGAAGATCCGTCAATCGATACGCCAGACATCATCTGGTGCCTTTTTAGCACTTGATCCAGCATCAAGCCGCATGTTTTTGCAGGAGGTAAAGCGTATTGCCGCAGGTCGTCAGGGGAAGCGGCTGGTCATTATCTGTTCAATTGATATCAGACGCTATGTAAGGCGTCTTATCGAAGGTGAGTTTTATGAGATCCCGGTTTTGGATTATCAGGAGCTTACCCCTGAGATCTCCGTGCAGCCGGTAGACAAAATCAGAATTTAACCGTTTTGGAGAATAAAAAATGTCCGATAAAGTTCAGATCCCTTTAATTGAAGCGGCAACGCTTTTGGCTCGCGGCTATTCGCTTTCAGAGTTAAAAGGTGTAGACAAGGAGCATTTGGATGCTCTTTATGCATTGGCTTATCAGCATTACAACGCAGACAGTTATCAGGATGCGGCAAATATTTTCAAGGTTCTGTGTCTGTGTGACCCGGCAAATGAGGATTATGCTATGGGTCTTGCCTCCTGTGAGCAGGGGCTGAAGCACTATGATAGGGCTGCTGAGCTTTATGCTCTGGCCTGCACCATCTCCGGACTTACTGATCCTAAGCCGATGTATTTTGCCGCAATTTGTCTATTAAAGCAGAGCAAGCGCGAGGACGCCTTAGCCGCCTTAGAAAGTATTGAGGTTATGGGACGTGAAAACTCAGCTGAGGATCAAGTTTTTAAAAATAAGGCCAGTGAACTTTTAAAGGTTCTCAAGCAGAACTAGGAGCAGGCAGATGGGTGTAAGTGTTGAGAATAATACCGGAACCTATACGGTATCAGACAGCTTCAGCGTTGCCGAGACCGCCGCTAATAGCCGTAGCGCTAATGTTGCAGGCACTAAGACTGCGTCTGTGCCGCAGGCTCCCGCATCAGGGGGTAACATCTTAGATGAAAAGCCGGTGCTCACTGCGCCGTCCGGACAGATGAGCATGGCGGCAATCAGCTCGTTGAGCTCTGAGGCTATCATGAGCCTTTTAGGCTTTGAGGAGCGCAAGGAATCGGTTTCAAGCGGCAAGGCGGCATTAGAGGCGCATCACGAGGAGCGGGCGGCTGCCAATCAAGAGCGTATTGAAAAACTGCAGGAACAGGCAGATAAGCTTGAAAGTCAAGGTATTTTAGACAAAATTAAGCAAGCCTTTCAGATTCTCGGCTGTGTGTTAGGAGCGATTGCCGGCATCGCTGCTGCGGTCGTGGGCTTCGCGACCGGTAATCCTGTGATGGTCATAGGTGCCGGCCTGGCGCTGTTGAGTGTAGCCGATCAGATTACGCAGGCCGCAACAGGAGGGGAGAAGGGCATCACGCAGGCTATTGTTGAGTGTGCCGAGAAGAATGGTTCCAACACTATGGCCTCGGCAATAGCTGCTCAGGTGATGATGTTGATTATCGGTATCGCTGGTGCGGTAATGTCGGCCGGAGTCGGTTCTTCAACATCAATGCTGAATGCCACAACGCGCGGTTTAAACACAGGGGTGAATATCCTCTCCGGTTTAAATTCCATTGGTTCGGGCGCGGTAGGAGTTGCCTCTTCTGTTGTCAATTATCAGATTGAAAATATCCGCGCGGACAGTAAGGATCTTGAGGCGATTCTGATGCGCATTCAGACAGCCAGTGAGCTTGATTCTAAGAATATTGAGGACATTCTTAAGAAAAGCGAAAACATGACGCAGAGCGTCAGAGAAGTTTTAGATTCATGTAATCAGGCCTTAGGTGCGGTAGTTACGGCTGCGCCGTCCATGGCCTAGGAGGGGCTTATGTCAGTGGGAAGTGTTGGTGAATACAGCTATGCAGGCAATGTATCAGGACTTGATAATGTGCAGGGTGAGCAGGGAGTAAAGAATAAGCCTGCGACGAATGCGGCTTTAGATGTGCCGCCGATTAATGACAAAGGCACCGATATCAATGAAAAGACGACGCTTAATGTACCGACAGGTACCTATTCAAGTGCATCTTTATCTAGCGCCAACGGGGCCTGTGCCAGTTTTTTCGGTTCAGTTTTAGCCTTAATTCAGGAAATGACCTCGGATATGGTGCGCGATAACCGCGAGATTGCCTATGAGTCGCAGATGATGGCCGCCGATACAATGGAAAGTCAGGCGGATAAAATGCGCGATAAGGCAGTGGTGGGGCTGGTCACCGGAGTAATTCAGGGAGCTATGCAGATCGCTGGCGGTGCGATACAGTTTGGTATGTCCGTCAAGACCTTGAGCAATGTAGGCAAATTGTCTGCATCTGTAAAAGGTGCAGATGCTGCGGATACGGCAGCTGATTCTGCCAAAACTGCGGCTTCCAAGGCATCTGGGGCAGCGGATACGGTATCGGATGCTGCCGATGCGGTATCTGATAGTGCAAAAGCTACCTCTAATGCCACTAAGGCTGTGGATGCTGCGGATACTGTTGCTGATACGGCAAAAGCAGCTAAAGCCTCTGAGGCTGCAGATACAGCAGCTGATGCGGCAGATGCCGCTGCCGATGGGGCATCATCGGCCAGCAAGGCTAAGCCGAATCTTCTGGAGCGTATGTATGCTGCCATGCAGGATAAGCAAACCGGAGACACGATCGGAAATTATATGCAGGGTATGAACAATTTAGCTTCGGCTATCGGGCAATTAAGTCAGGCAGCAGGTAGCCTGACCAGCAGTACAGGAACTTACCTTACTACGATGATGGATGCGGAAATTAAGCAGATGGAGGCTGATCAAAAGCGTCTTGAAGCCTATGCTGATCAAATAAAATCAATTAATGAATCCTTCAGGCAAACCGTGCAGTCTGCTATTGAAACTTCACGCACCATCTCGCAGAGTATGGTAGAAACTAATAAGCGCATTTTAGCTTAAATGGTAAATGGCGCAGGCAGAAGTCTGCGCCGAGGATGAGATCATGAAAGCACCTGAGGCACTTAAAGCAGTTTTTGCACAAGCAGGCTGGGAGCTTAAAGAAGAGCCAAGTGAGGCTATAGTAAGCGCTAAGCTTGAGCTTGCAAACTTTGATGTTCTCTTTTGCGCCTACAATGAAGAGGAGCTGTTTTTATCTGTCAGTCTGGGCGAAATGCCGGTGGATGAAGAGCGGCGTTTTGAGCTTTTAAAAGGGGCGGCAGCTTTGTGCGCTTACTTGTGGCAAAGACATAAAATTAATTTGACAGTCACCGATAATTCGCTTAATTTAGAACTGATAGTCAAAACGCAAATTGAAGATTTTTTGGAAAAAATCAGCGTCTTTTTGGATGACTGCGATTACTTTAAGGATAACCTGGAGGCAATGCAGGCGCCGGCAGCTCCGTCAAGCTTAAGCGCTTTCTTCTAAGATGCTACGGTTTGTTATCAAACCCCATAAGGAAACGTATGAAGGTAGCCTTAAGATTTTTAATAGTATGGATGACAGCGCTCTTGCTTTTCTCTACAGGGGCATGTCATGCCGTTAATTTTAAAAATCCTTACTCCCATTATTCCGATCGAGAAAGCATTACTGCGGTGCTGACAGACTTTGCCCGTTCTCAGGGGTTGACCGCGCATTTTTCGGACAGAATTAGCGGCGTGGTAAGCGGTCGCTTTGATAATGTAGATCCCAATGTTTTCGCCGCAGGTATGGAGGCTGCCTATGGGGTTAAGCATTACGTTTTAAACAATACACTCTTTTTCTATCATGAAAGTGAGCAAATGCGCACAATCTTCAGGCCTTCCTCTGTGCAGCCGCAAGAACTGCGTTCTATGCTACTTGGTTCGCATTTAATTGCTCCAGAACTTCCTATCACCCTCGACAACAATGGGCTATTAGTTATTCAAGGTCCATCTACTTATGTTAATGGAATTGTCACCGTTGCTAAGGAATTTGATCGCGGAGAGGAGCATCAGGTGGTGATGGAGGTCTTTAAGCTCAAGCATGCTAAAGCGCAGGATATAAGACTTGATAATTTAGATGCGGTGGTGGTGCTGCCGGGGGTGGCTTCTATTTTACAGCGCATGACTGGAACAGCCATTGAGGGAGCAGGGGGCTTTAGTGTTGTAGCTAAAAGTCCTGCTATGACTGGGCTTCGGGGCAGCGGACTTGCTGCTACAGCAGCTCCTGGTGAAAGTTCGGAGCTTGCAGTGGAATCTCAGACGGGGGATCCTAATGCGGGCTTCTCGCCGCGCATTATTGCGGATGCCCGTTTAAATGCCGTAATTATTCAGGATTTTAAGTATCGCATGCCGTATTATGCTCAGGTTATCCGCGAGTTGGATGTGCCTTTGCGCTTAGTGGAGTTGCATGCGGCGATCGTGGATATTGATATTGATGCCGCTGAATCCTTAGGCGTTGACTGGCGCGGTGGCAGAAGCTCGGGCAATTGGGGGGCTGAGATAGGTTCAGGAAATATTGAATGGGATGGAAGCTTCCCGGTGGATAATCCTTCAGGCGGCGGGATTTTTTCGACAATTTTTCAAACCAATCATTCGCTTTTTATGGCGCAGGTGAATATGCTTGAGGAGGACAACAAGGCCAAGACCTTAGGTAAACCTTCGGTTTTAACCTTGGATAATCTTGAGGCAACCCTTGAGGATACTACTACGCGCTACGTGCCGATAAGCGGCAACGACAGTTCTGATCTTTTTATGGTTGAGTCCGGGACAGTGCTGCGGGTTACTCCGCATATTATTGAGTCTGATGATGGGGGGGCGCCGCTCATCTCAATGGTTATATCCATGCAGTCCAATCAAGATGCCTCGGGTGATGACTCATACTACACGAGCCCGGATGGTAGCATCACGGTTCCCCCCGTGAAGCAGACACGCATTAATACGCAGGCGGTGGTGCGTGAAGGACAATCGCTACTGTTAGGAGGCTACTATGTGCAATATGCTGCCTCCGGAGATAACGGAGTACCGACGCTCAAGGACGTACCGATAGCAGGCGGATTATTCGGTTCAGAAAGCGAGAGCACTTACACCCGCGAACGACTGCTACTGATTACCCCGCGCATTCTTGATTTAGATGAGCTTAATGTGCCAAAGCAGATAAAAGAGCTAGGCTTTGATCGTGAAGCTACGCAGGCTGACTACGATAATGTGGTACGGGCTAAGAAGACTGAGGAAAGTTCAGGGTGCAGCTCTAACCGCAATGCTCCCAGCGAGTCTGACAAGGCCGTTCTTAATGCCGAGGTGAGCATGCCATGAATAAGCCAGAGTGCGTAACCTTCCGCTTTTTATCTGGCAGTAATTTAGGTGCGGTTTTTACTCTCCCTTTCGGGGAGTACACTCTAGGCTGCACTAATGAGTGTGATGTTCAGCTCGATGAGGCGGAAGCTCAGACCGTAGTTGCCTTAAGTATTGATGCAAGTCTGCAGGTTAAGGTGCGTCTTGTCAGCGGGCGAGCGCTGTTAAACGGTGAGGAAATTGGCTCTGATCTGCAGCCCTTTGCTGGAGGCATGGTACTGGCAATCGGCTTTAGTGCCATAACTTACTTAAATGAAGGGCAGACGCTTCCCAGCATTGATTTACGGGCGTTTGGTTTTACTCCCAGTGCGGAAAATACTGAGTCTAAAGCCGAGCCAAATCAGGATTTAGCTGCAAAACCTTTAGCTCGAGGCGAGGACTTAAAGTCTCAGCAGGCAAGTCCGGAGATGGCAAGTACCCAGACTGCGGCCCCCGCGCCTCTGCAGCGCTTGCCTCGCGCCTTACTTATGGCGGTGGGATTAGGCTTGCTCTTTTTGGCCCTGATTTCGCTTATTGCCGGTTCTGCGCTGTTTGGTGAGCGCGCGCAAAAACAAGCTGCGCTTGACGCGGCGCAGGCTTATCTTGATGCACATGGCTTTGATCAGATTAAGCGCTATTTTGCCGATGATGTGATTGTATTTAGCGGAGAGACTGCCTCGCAGGAGGAGTTTAACCGTTTTGCGGCAATGCTTCCTAGATTGCCATATGCGGTGGTATTAGAGATCAAGATACGAGATAAGCTTTTGACCGATATTGAAAAAAATTGTGCGGTACATGGAGCTACGGTTAGGGCGGAGTATCTTGATAAAGAGCAAGGGAAGATTGTGCTTTACGGGTATGTAAAAGATCCCTATGTGGAAGCTCAGCTTATTGAAGCGGTAAGAACAGAGCTTAAGCTTCCAGCGCTGACCGCAGATTTTACGGATCTTGAGCAGTTGCAGCGTCTTATCGAGCGGTTGCGGCCGCATGATTTTAAACTGCAGCTCTATCCAGATCGCTTTAAGGTCTATTATGAAGGCGATTTGACTTTACCCGAGCTCGCTCTGCTGCATGATCTGGAACATAAAATTACGGCCGTTGTTAAAGCGCCAGTTCCTTTTGATTCAATAAAAAATCGTGATAGGTCACAAATAGAGCTTTATCGCTTTACCAATCGCGATCTAAATCTTGCAACTACACAAGAAAAATCGGACAATGCTGTTGAGGGAAAAGCGGAAATTAACTCGTCAAGCACAACGGATTTTAATCCACAGAATATCGTGGGCGTCACCATGCAGCCCATGCGCTTTATCAGCATGGCTGACGGCAGTCGTTATTTTGAAGGCTCGGTGATGCCGGATGGTGCCGTGTTAAGAGAAATTTCTGTTCATACTCTAACCTTTGAACGAAATGGAGAGCTCTATATTCATGAACTTAAATGATATTGAAGCATATGACCTCTTGAATCCGGAAAATTCTCAGGCGTTGAAAGAGGCGGCAGAGGCAGTAGCGCAGATGGAGTTTTCGCTGCGCCGGACCTTGGATCGCGGCGTCACTCCGCAGGATTTTGATAATCTCAATGCCCTGTATATTGCTGCGCAGACTGCAGGTGAAATTGTGGCGGCTTTGAGGTCTTAGCAGGGGGAGATAAAAATGGATATTAGTTCAGCAGGTTTAGGCGGTGCGATTAACACTGGCTTCGATGCCATCAGTCAGCAAACCTCTGACATTCAGGCGCGAATGGATGAAATCGCCCAGATGGACAGCGAAGATCAGAATGTCGCAATGCTAGAGATGCAGTTTACCATTGGACAGTATAACGCCATGATTGAAGCTACCTCAACTATGGTAAAGACCCTTTCTGATTCCTTAAAGTCGGTAGCGCAAAAGATGTAAGGGAGTACTATGGAAGCTTTAAGTAAGGAAAACGTCAGACTGCTTTTAACGATTGGCTTTGCCGCCTGCGCTAAGGGTAAAGTGGGGCAGGCCAGAAAGCTGTTTCAGAACCTTAAGATTGCCTATCCAGAAGCGACTCCTGTGATCGTGGGATTGGCTTTTTCTCATATTGTGGTGGATGACTTTGCTGCAGGCGAGAAGCTCTTAGCTGAGGTTATCGACAAGGATGAGGAGCAAGACGCGCTGGCGCTTTTGGCATTTTCTAAGGCTCTGCAGAAAAAAGAGGATGAGGTCCGTGAGATTGCCGCTAAGATTTTAGAGGAGCATACATCTGCCTACAATCTAACTCAGCAGGCGCTCAATTTAATTAATCAGTAGGAAGACACTATGTTAAGGCTCTCTAAATTTGTCGTCATCTGCTGCTGCGCGCTGGCTTTTACCGGCTGCAAGGAGCTTTTGTACTCGAATCTAAGCGAGGATGATGCCAATGAAATGCTCGTAACGCTCTTAAAGCGCAACGTTGATGCGCAGAAGGTGGCAGCGGGCAAGGAAGGCTTTAACATTATGGTTGAGCAAGAGGATATGATCCGAGCCTTAGAGATTATCAGTGAGCACTCGCTGCCGCGTGAGCGCTTCCAAAGCCTAGGCTCGGTCTTTTCCGGACAGGGCATGATAGCATCGCAGACTGAGGAACAGGCCCGTTTAGCTTTTGCCATCTCGGAAGAACTGGCTAATACTTTCAGTAAAATTGACGGAGTTTTGGATGCGAGGGTCCATGTGGTATTGGTGCATCATGAACAGACTTCAGGCTTGACCACTCCGCCGTCAGCTGCGGTTTTCATTCGCCACACTAAAGATTCTCCGGTTACTGGGATGGTGGCTGGAATTAAGGATACTGCTGCCAAAGCGGTTCCGGGTTTAAGTTTAGATAATGTCACGGTGATGATGGAGCTGTTCCAAGAAAACATCTTAGCTCCACAGATTAAAAAGTCCGCATGGTATGAAGATCCGCTCAAACTGTGCGGAGCGCTGGCTGCTGCTATCGCCCTACTGGCTGCTATCGGGATCGTGATACTGCGCCGCTTGGGCTTTGCGCTTAAACGGGTAAAAGCGCAGGATAAGCCCTCAAAGGCGTGAGGAGATAGCTTATGCTAAGCAGGGATGAGGCTTTGGCTCTGGTTAATTTCACGGAGCTTTTTAATAAGATCCTTGCCGCTAATGCCCACCTGCGTGAGAGCAAGCCGCAGGACGATGCTTTTTTATCCTTTCTCTTCGCACAAAATTCAAGACTTTTTATTTTTAAGGGAGCGGCGGCAGAATTTTTTCTCTTTGACGGGGATGGCGAGCGCATTGCCTTGTGTGATGAAGCTGAGCTGGAGAGTTTAGCGCTCAATCTCGGTGCTGCCGTGCATGCGCACGAGATCGCAACCGTAGTGTTAAAGGCGGAAAAAAGTCTTATTCTTGAGGCTATCGGCACAAAGGCTTATCGTTTTGTTATGGATTATGCCCGCTTCAGCTTGCAGGCTGTAAAAAATAATCCTCTTGAATTGCACCAGCCCCCTGAAGAGCTGACGTTGCTTTTTAAAGCGGAGGGGCGTGTTATGCTGCGCGCTTTGGCGTATGGATTTGCTCATGAAGAGATTAAAGCATATTTTTTAGCGCGTCTGGGCACAGACAGAGGGAGTTTAGAGGCAGTTCCTAGTTTTGCAAAGATAAAAAGCTTGTGCCGAGAGGTACTTATCCGGGAGGATCCGAAATGGATGCTGTATTTATCTTAGGCCAAGGCAAGTGGCAAATTGATCCTACACGCCGGATCATTAAAAAAGCCGAGCTTGCGCGCTATTATGATGCCAATGCGATCCTTGAGAAAAGCCGCCAGACTGCAGCTGAAGTGGAAAAAAAAGCGCAGGAAGATCATCAAAGACGCTATGAGGAGGGCTATGCTGAGGGCGTCGAGCAGGGAAAGAGCGAATACAGTCTTAAAATCATGGAAACAGTGATGGCTCAGCTTGATGCCCTTGAGGATCTGGAAAAGCAAATTGTGGAAGTGGTCATTGCTGCGGTTAATAAGATAGTAGGGGAAATCGATCGGCGTGAGCTTATTGTGCGTGTGGTTTCAAAAGGCATGAGTGCAGTGCGCGGCGAGAAAAAGATCTTAGTTAAAGTCAGCCGCGCCGAGGAAGCTTACGTGACTGAGGCGCTCAAAGCCTCACTTATTTCTCATGATGGTATGTCTGGTTATCTTGAGGTGATGGGAGATAGCAGCCTAAAGAGTGGTGACTGCATCATCGAGACAGCGATGGGCGTGGTGGAAGCGTCTTTATCCTCGCAGCTTAAGATCTTGGAGACTAGTCTTAGAAAGGTAGTGGGGCGTGAGTAATGGCGCTTGAATACATTGCACAGATGCTCAAGGATACGGTAGCCGATCTTAATACGCTTTCCATACGCGGGCGTGTCGATAAGGTGACGGGCACCATCATCAGCGCTTCGGTGCCTGGAGTGAAGGTCGGAGAGCTGTGCATTCTGCGCAATCCTGGGGAAAATTTTGCGCTACGTGCTGAGGTGGTGGGTTTTGCCAAAGACACGGCGCTTTTAACCCCGTTGGGTGATTTAGAGGGCGTCTCTTATCATACCGAGGTTATTCCGACCGGGCATGTGCTCTCTGTTCCGGTGGGAGAAGAGCTATTAGGCCGGGTGTTAAATGGCGTTGGCGACATTGCCGACGGAGGGCCGCCTTTGAAAACTCACAAGTTTTACCCGGTATACGCAGATCCTCCGGCGGCGATGCAGCGCAAACTGATTACCAAGCCCATTTCACTTGGTCTGCGGGTTTTAGATGGAGTTATAACTTGCGGTCAAGGCCAGCGTCTGGGTATTTTTGCAGCCGCCGGTGGCGGTAAGTCGACCTTACTTTCCTCAATTATTAAAGGCACGAGCGCTGATATATCGGTTTTGGCACTGATAGGTGAGCGTGGACGTGAAGTGCGCGAGTTTATTGAGCGTGATCTTGGCCCTGAGGGCATGAAGAGAGCAGTTTTAGTGATCTCTACGTCAGATCGCTCTTCCATGGAGCGCTTAAAGGCGGCTTACACTGCCACTGCCATTGCCGAATATTTCCGCGATCAGGGGCGTAATGTGCTGTTAATGATGGATTCGGTAACGCGTTTTGGCCGTGCGCAGCGTGAAATCGGCTTGGCAGCCGGCGAGCCGCCCACGCGCCGCGGTTTTCCGCCCTCGGTGTTTTCTACGCTGCCCAAGCTTATGGAGCGGGCAGGCAATTCAGATAAGGGATCGATCACCGCGCTTTATACAGTGCTGGTTGAGGGTGATGATATGACCGAGCCGATTGCTGATGAAACACGCTCGATTTTAGATGGGCACATCATTCTGTCACGCAAGCTTGCTGCGCAGAACCATTATCCGGCAATAGATGTATTGGCCTCAGTATCGCGTGTCATGAATGCAATTGTGGATAAAGAGCATAAGGATGCAGCGCAGAAATTAAGAAAGATTTTAGCCAAGCATGCGGAAATTGAGCTTTTGGTGCAGCTGGGAGAATACAAAAAAGGCTCAGATGCTGAGGCCGATTTTGCCTTGAGTCATATTGATGCAGTGAATAGTTTTTTAAAGCAGGGCTTAGATGAGCGCTCAAGCTTTGAGCAGACGCTGGCGGCTTTACGTAAGGCAGTGAAGTAAGGAGCTTAAGCTTTTTTATTGATAGGTTTTGCCTATGATTTTTGAGGTGTAGCATGCTCAGGAAAAGGATGGTCTTACGCAGCGGCTGTTATCCGGCACGGGAGCATCAAAGCTCTGTGCTACAGCAGGCGGAGTTTGCGGCTGATGGGGGAGATTAAAGCCTTGTTACTTAAGGCTGAATTTGCGCTTTTTGCTGTGACGCTTGGATCTTGGCTGCATATGGTAAAAAAATTGCTGCTGCCAACTTACGCTGCTAGCAGCTTTTATCGTAACGCATGTATGAGCATTAAACAGGCTGACCTTGCTTGGAGACAGATGGCTGCGGGCTGGTCGATTTTAAGGTAATTGGTTAGGCTTTGATTCGTCTTAAGCGGTTAAAGGAGACGCTTTTGTACATTATTCATAACTTCAGATGGTGCAGGGGCATACATTATTTTTGCCGCTGCAAATTTAGATCATAAACTCTGCAGGGCTTGGCTTTGCCAAGGCTTTTAAGAAAGCAGAGATAGGATAAGGAGTGAAGCTATGCCGAATAACATTAGCAATCTTTCGCTAAGCGAGCTTAAAACTCATAATTTCAATTATGATGATCTGGTAGAGTCAAGCGCTCAGGCGAAATCGCTTTTAGGTCAAGCTGGACGCGTGAGCTTGGATGATGCAGGGCATTTGACTTTAGTAAATCCTAATGCAAAGCCTGATAACGGCTTTGTGCGCTTTTTTAAGGGTTTTTTCAATCCGGCATACCGCGCCGAGCAACGCATTTTATTGAGAGCCGATGTTTTAGCAAAAAATCAGACTTTTAATCAAAGCTTGGTTAAAAGTCTTATCCTGTATAGCGATATAAAAGCCAATGCGGGGACGTTTAGTCAACTCGATAAAATTTCAATTAATCATCTTGCAACCTCTGCGGCCTTAAGACAGACTTCAGACAAACTCGATCTGGCTCATCTTAAGACTCTCATTAAAGGAACGGCAGCGAATTATCACACCTTGCTGTCAGATGCCGTAAAGACAGGGCTGGAAAATAACGGCTTTAAGAGTGATGTTTTTTTCCGCGGACAGGCGGTTTCTGCGCTCGATTTTGTTACCAAGTTAGTTCCGGCTAACAATAATATTATTATTCCTGAGATGAAAGCCGCAGTGGGCATGGCAGTGATTAAGAACTGTGCCATACATCCTGATCTTATGCAGGGAGTGCTATCAAAAGCTGATGGAGAGCGCCTGCGCGATTTGTTAACTGGCGCTAAATTGACAGGTTATCCTAAGGATGAGCTTAACGCACTGGCCAGAAAGGCGCTCTCGGGCTTTGTTGATAAGCTCAATGCTATGACGCAGCAGGCGCTTGCGCGCGGCTGTGATCCGCAGGCAGTTTCCAATCTTATTACCGAGGCGCTACGTGATATCAGCTATGATGGTATCAGAAATTTTGATCAGCAAATTTTCGATCCACAAAGTAGGGACAGCTACGCCCATAAACTTACTTTGCTCCCAGGCGGAATGGCGCAAGCTCCTATGGATCCTAAGGTGCGCGCAGATCTAGATGCCGTAAAGCAAAAAGTGGCGGGGCTTGATGATAATCAGGCGGCAAAAGTGGCGGCCTTTCTCAAAGCAAACAGCAATATTACACTGGACGCTTATGCTGAATTCGTTACTTGTTTCAGGGAAACGGGACCGGCGTTTATAGACTTAGGCAAAAAACCCTCTTACAGTAATTACAGCACATTTCTTGATACGTTCTTAACTGCCGTTGATAGGTGGGAGCAGGTACATCCGAATGGTTCTTTAGATACGGATGATTTTATTAATGCAGGAGTAGTTGCGGGATTTCATACTTTACTTGTCGCAGGTCGCGATAGTATGACTTCAAGCGTATTGCAGCAGTGTCTTGATTTACGGGCGAGTTTTGAAACCGTGCTCGTAGATCCTAGATGCAAAGATTTTAAGCAGGTAAGAGATAGTGAACGCGCGGATTTAGTATCAAGATCTAACTTCATGGGCAGCCTGCAGGCAGCGTTTAGCAACATACTTGACGGTACAGATGGCAAGCTTTGGGGAACCCCGCGCAGAACCTCTCTAGTGGCAGATTTGGTGATGCAGGCTCGCGTGCAGACCCCGGAGCTACAAGATCTGATAAGACAGAGTGTAAGTGATGTAGCACCGGAGTATCGTAAGGGGATGGCCTCTTATCTTGAAGACGCGCTGGGACAAGATATAGAAATCAATCATAGATTTGCTCCGACTCAGGTTTTGGCGGAGGCAAAACAAAAAGTGCTGAGCGATCCTATGTTCTTGCTGCTGTTAAAAGAAGCACAGCCGCCGCTAAGCGCTGAACAGGAGGAAAATTGCCGCGCTTTCTTAACGCATGATCTGGAATTTGGGCTTAGCAGTAATTTAAGACAGCAGCTCAATCATCCGGCTCAGTTCGATGCCGCGGGCTTTCATAGAAACTTTGATCTCGACATTGTGCGCGGTCATTTATCCAAGATAAACGGGGATCCGGCAGGTGTAGATCTTGAACAGGTAAAAACGGTTTTTAAACAAATCGTCCCTAAGGAATTTATGCCGTCAGTTACGGCCTTATGCCAGCAGAGCGGACTTTTAGCCGGCTTGAACGCTATTATCTGCGCGCCGTGGAATGTGCAGGATAGAGAACGCTATGATATTGGAACTTTGCTTTCCATGTATAACTGCAAGTGCAGTAATGAACATGCTTCGCAGATAAGAAGAGAAGGTGACACCCTGTACTTAAGTGCTCAGCTAGAGCAGCGCTTATCCAGCCAGATTTACGATAATGCCGCGCCTTTTGGCAGATTTCCTCTCAGCATTGAGGTAGCCATCGATCTTAGCGCCGGTGTGGATGAACATGGACTGCCCAAATCGCTGGTCATTACTGAGTTAGGTAGAAGGACGCCTAATGTTTAGCAAGCTTAGCTACAAGTAGCTTATGGAGGGATTCAAGGCTAAACCTGTGCTGCTGTTTTAGGCAGGTTGGGTTTTAATTAGACAGTTTTAAATTAAGTTTTTTGATGTAGTCTCCTAGGCGCAAACTTAGCGTTAGCTGCATCAAGAGGTAAATTTTGCGGCAGAAGGTCAACTCCCTCCGGCTTAAGAAGCGCAGAGGGTTCCTTGGCTGTAATTTGATGAAATTTTGCATTTTTGAGGTGTAGCATGCTTAAAGAATTTGTGCGTAACTATGCAAAAAATATGGGGTTTAGTGCAGATAGTGCGGATTTTATTGCCAATGACAGTGAAGATCAGGGGATATTTACCCTGTCCTTAAATGATGTCACGCTCTGTACGCTGGCCCCGCTTAGTATTAATGAAAAAAACTTTGTTTCAGCGGTAATTGCGCTGGGAACGCAGGGCGAGGATGAGCAGCTCAAAGCTAAGGTGTGGGAGCTTATGGCGGCTTTTGCGCAGCACACTTATTTAAAATGTCAGCTGATCGCTGCGTTGACTGAAGATGATGTCCTCGGTTTTTTTGCGGTGCTACCTTTAGATAATCTGTCACAGGATGATTTTGATGATTTCATGAGTTCGCTCATGTACTTTACCTGTGTTAAACAAAACGGGGATTTTGCGCCTTACTATCACGAATTTGCAGAAGATGAGAACTTGGCTGATAACTTCCTGAAAAGTGTAGGCCTTGAGCCTGAGCAGTTAGCGCAGAGCCTTGACACCATCGCTTTCCCCGAAGGGCCGGCCGTAAGTATTATTAAACGCTCCGCCTGCGGTATGTTAGTGCTGCAAAGTATTTTAGGTAAGGTGAAAAATGATGCCGTGTTCAAGGAGCTTTTGACTGCCAATATGAGCATGTTTGGCAAACATTTTTTCAGCTTTTCCGGCAATGATGAGATCATACTTAATACCGTGATCCGCTTTAAAGATGGTGCGGATGACTTCTTTGAAGGGATCAGCAGACATGTACAGCTTAATCAGGATTTTGCCGCTGTCTTGGAAAAGAGTACTTCACAAGACAGTAAAGGCGAGCTGATGCAAAGTTTTAGCGAGTTTTTGATGGTGTAGTGATTAGCATTGAATATTTTTATATTGTAGTTGCATAACTATGACATAAAAGCTATGATGAGCACATGAGGCGGCGTGTGGCCGTAGCTGCGGACTTAAGGAGTAGGTGTTATGACGGATAATTTAAGAAGCATGTCGCTGCGCGATTTGCAAAATTATGATTTCAGTCAAGTAGATTTGATAAATTCGCAGGCTGAGGCCTCGGCGCTGCTGGCGCAACCGGGGCGGGTGAGCCTTGATGATCAGGGGCGGTTGACGCTGGTAAGTCCTGACAGCAAGCCCGATCGCGGTGTAGTGCGTTTTTTTAAAGGGCTGTTCAATGCTCAATATCGCGCTGAGCAGCGGGTTTTAGATCGCGTCAGTGTGTTGGCGCAGAATAAATCTTTTAATGAAAGAGTCACCACGAGTTTTTTACAGCACTGCGATCCGCAAACGCGCGTGGCAAACCTAAGTCGGACTGATAAATTCTCCGTGCTCGGCCTTGCCACCAAGGCGGCCACCTCTAAGGGTTTTGATAATCCGGTAAATCTTACCGAGTTAAAGAATCTTGCCGATGCGACAGCTACCCGCTTTGCCTCAGTTTTGGATGATGCCTCCAAATTGGCTTTTACTAAGAATTTTGCTAATCGAGATATCATTTTTCAAGGTAAGGCCATGTCTGTTTATGACTTTGTCAGTCAGATAGCGCCGCAAGATCCCAATGAGCGCAAGGTGCCGGATGTAAGATCGCTGGGCGCAGCTTTGGTAAAACACTGTGCCTTTAATCCTGAGCTGATGAAGAGCGTCTTGCCGCAAGAGGACAGCGTAAGGCTGCGTGAATTGTTAGGTGAGCCTAAGATTACCCAGAATCAGCAGACTGAGCTTATGCAGCTTTCCCAGAAGGCTATTACCGCGATGACCAATAAGCTCAATACTATGGCCCAAGCCGCCTTAGCGCGCGGTTGTGATCCTCAGCAGACCGCGCATATTCTTAATGATGCCCTGTGGACTATCGGTCGCGGTAATGCACGGAATATTGAAAGCGGCATTTTCGATGCCAGTAAAAGCAGCAGTATTGCCGCGCGCCTGGCCGCACTGCCAGGCGGAGGTACTGAAGCTTCAACTATAAGTGCAGACACGCGGGCGCAGTTAGATGCGGTGAAGGCGCATTTCCCGGATCTTGATGATGCCCAAGCCGCCAAGATTAATGCTTTCTGCGATACCTGCCAATTAAGTGTGGATAAGTACGCCGAATTTGCTACTACGTTTAAGGAGGCAGCTTTTGCCATGGTGTGCTTTGGTGCTTTGCCGAGCAACTATGAAGCCTATCGGGATGCAAGCGATAAGCTGCAGCAAGCGCTGGCTGATTTTTCTGCCCGGCAAAAGACCATCGGCGGCGATGATTTTTCAATGATAGGTGGCGTGCCGATTTTCCATGCGCAGATTACCGGAGAGAAAATTGACTTTGTTGAAGGCATGCTTAAAAATGGACCGGACTTAAAAGAAAGCTTAACGGAAGTTGTCTTTAATCCAGACCAAGTAGCGCTATACGATCAAATTAACCCTCAAAGCTCACATAATTTATCTTCACTTTTGAATGTATTCAGTGCTGCGCTGATGTCGGCAAGCCTTGCCGCTGATGGTACTGACGGTGCTTCTCATACGAGATCACGCGTAGATAACGTACTGTCGCTGGCGTTTATGGATGATATTAAACAGCCGCGCGTACAGGGGCTGTTAAATCAAATGGTCGCGGATGTTGAGCCTAAGTATCAGGATGGACTTAGAAAATATCTTGAGGCGAAGCTTATGGATCAGGTAAGCGACTCGCACCATCCGGTAAGAACCGAATCTCTGCCTGGATTAAAACAAAAAGCGTTAGCTGATTCCAAATTCATGTCGCTCTTAAATGCGCAGCCTGATCCTTTAAGCGCAGAGAAAGAGGCGCAGATCCGCAATTTTTTAAGTGAAGATCCCGTTTGGGGTATAGCTAATAGCTTAAAGGACTCTTTAGCAAAATCTAATGATTTTGATGCATACGGCTTTCATAATGTCTTTGATGTTGATACGCGGCGCTATCTTTTCACTGAGCTTAACGGCAAGCCGGCGGGCAATGATCCTGCGCAAATTAGAGCGGAGTTTGCTAGTATTGTGCCACAAGATTTCATTCCAGCTGTAAGTGCGCTGTGCATGCAGGGCGGACTTTTGGCTAGTCTTAGCAATATTGTGACCTTGCCTGAGGTAGTTGGCGATAATGATCGCTATGATTTGGCAACTTTAGCCTCTACATATAAAGCTGCAGTGAAGACAGGGCATTCTTCACAGTTAAGACGCGAGGATAATATCCTGTTTCTTAATACGCAGATTGAGCTTACAGCGTCCAGTCATCAGGGCGGGGAGCCTTATGGCCGGTACAATTTAAGCATCGAAGTAGCCATCAATTTAAATGGCGGCATTGATGAAAACGGCGTGCCCAATTCCATCAGCATTATTAATATTGGCCAAGATCGGCTACGGCGCTAGAGCTTTTCCCCGGAGTGAATCCGGGGCGCTTACCGTCGGCGCCGCTTAGAGCTGCAGCTCAAGCGGCGCTTGAGCTTTTAACATAGCGCGCAGCGCGGGCTCATAGCGGGGAATATCCGCTGCGCTTAAATCAAGCCGCAGTAACTCTTCAGCAATGCTCAAGGCCGCACAATCCTCAAGTTTGCTGTTGAGCAGACTTTCGATATTTGCAGTACTTAAAGGTGGCAGAGCAAGCAGATCACTGTGCAGCAGCGCATGCGCGCGCAGCCTGCCATTTATTACCTTGATGGGAAGGATAAAAGACTGCAGGAGCGTTTCGTGGATGAGAGCCGGCTCATTAAGCCCTAAAAGCTGTGCGGGAAGGCGTAGCATCGGCTTGGAATAAAGCGAAAAGAAGGGTCCGCCTACTAAACTAGCATTCGCGCACAGCCCCAAGGTAAAGTAGACTAAAAACAGATTGGGCAGCAGTGAGCCCTCCGTCAGCGCCTCTAGGATGGCAGCAGGTTCCATCACAAAGGCAGATTGCCGCGAGCGCAGGGTAAGCGTCTTGCCGTCATTGTGCAACAGCAGGTTATGCTTCATGCCTTTGGCATCGATGAAATAGAAAAGAGCAGTGCCAAAGCGGCGTAAATCCTCAGTGTGGATAAAGTTAAGACAGGCCTTAAGACTGCCCGTAAAGACGGCTTCTTGCGTCCACGTATTGTCTTGGCCGCTTAAAGTATGCATCAGCCTTAACAGGAGCTCTTTGTCTGATATCAGTCGGTATAGTGGGCTGTTGGGGGCATGCAGCAGGTGTATCATCAGGCCAGTAGCGATGCGCTCTTCGTTTAAAAAGTAGGTCTTATGCCCGGTGAGTTTTAAAAATTGAGCATACAGCGCGGTATTATGCCGTGCGCTTTGGATATGAAAATCAGTGCCCTCCGGTAGGCGCCAGGCATTAAGAACTGACTTTAATGCAGATGGCAGGTTTAGACTGTCAAGTTTAGTGCTCAGCTTGGCGGCAGCTGCAGAGGCATCAAGCGCTGGTATGGAGGTGATAAATGCATTGTTGTAGCGGCGCGAGGTAAAATCAACGCTGTAATCTTGACCAAGAGGCAGATCATCCTCCGATGCCAGATAAAAGCCTAAAGGTGCCGTAGGATTTTTCGGCGTAATCAGATTGCAGGCGAAAATGAAGTTATCCTCATTGAGCGTAGCAGCCGCAAGCTCAGTTAGAATTGAGGCGGCAATCAGCTGCGGATGATTTTCTATGCCACCGTGATTGGCCACAAAAAAGTTACGCGGCCGCAGCAACATACCTGTAAGATCTTTGCCGTGAAATTCCGCCTCACCATAGGTGTGCTTAAGATCAGCGATGATTCCTTCGACCAGCAGAGCACTAGGGGTGCTGCCGGTGGTTAATAGTCGCTTATAGTAATCCTGAAGAGTACACTTGCTGTAGTGCTTTAAAAACGCCCTGAGGTGAGGGCGCATTAGATCCTCCATCATGCTTTAAGCTCCGCACTTTTTTTCTGGATTAGGGTAAAAATAATCAGCAAGATCGCACACAGCACGCTAAGACCGCCTAAGGCTTGACTGCCTAATCCGGCAAAGACGCCGGCCACCAGTAACGGGCCAAGGATTTGTCCAGCGCGTAGCACTGTATCGAGAACCATGATTGCATTGTTGGAGCCGATCTTATCGGCAGCCTTGAAGGTGGAAATGAGCATGGGCTGACCTGATTCATTGATGGCTGCGCTGATTCCCAGCAGGAGCATGGCCAAAACGGCGGCAAGCAGTGCAAAATTAAGATTAAAGATAAGCGGCACCGCGGTTGAGCACAAGAGTCCGGCGGAGAGCAGCAGGTACTTGTGGCGGCTTTTATCCATAATTTTGCCGAAGATCGGGGTTAAGAAGATGATGCACAGCGAGTAGAGGAAATTAAGCTGTCCTGCGGTATCGGTACCAAAGCCATGACTGGTGACAAAGACGGGCATAAAGAAATTGAAAAAGCCGATCGTGATGATGGCATAGGGGATCGCTTGGAAAAATAAGAGACTTAAAACCTGCGGATTGCGCATAAAGGTCAGGGTATCCTGAAGCTTAAATGGCTTAAACTCCTTATAGCTGCTCTCTTCATTTGTTTTTTCGCTGCGGTTTTTAATAAGGAAGCTTACTAATAACAGATCGGCAAGCAACAGGATGGCTGATATTGCATACACATTAGCCTGTCCAAACTTTTGCGCCAATAGGCCACCGGCACAGCCGCCGCAAAGCACGCCAGAGTAAAGTCCCGCAAAGAGTCCGGCAAAGCCGGTGCCGCGATCTTGTTTAGTAGTAATGGCGGTGGTGAAAAGCTGCACTCCGACTAAGACGCAGCCGTAGCCTAGACCGTAGAAAAAGCGTGAGGCAAGGAAGATATAACCGTTGGGAGCAAGAAAGCTCAAGCTCATGCCGCAGATAAGAAGGATGATACCGAGCTTTAAGATCTTAGGCCAGCGGCCGAATTTAGAAGAGAAGATAAGTAGCAGCAACGAGCTTACGCCGATGGCTAACATCTCGGTGCTGACGGCAAAGGAGCGGATGAGCGTTTCATTGATGTCGGTAAAATCATCAGCAAAGCGTCCCATGTAGATCGGAGTTACCGCAATTGGTAGGTAGAAGGCGAATACTAAGCAAAATGAAATAGGGCGCGGCAGCGCAATCTCAAACGGGATCTTAGATTTTTTGCTAGCTAAGCGTGCAGACTCACAACCTGCTAACGAGGATAGCTCAAAGGCTAAAATCGCCGCAATGAAAAAAAACGTAAAAAGCGTGAGGCTCAGCTTTAGCGCAAATCCTGCAATAAGGGAGCTATTTTCTGTCAGCTCCACACAACCGATAAGTCCACGGCTTTTGCCGAAGACCGGCATGATCACTGCGTTGGGGGCTTTCTCAATATCTCCAGCGATGAGCATGCCATTTTCATCGGTAACTCTTAAGCTGCCGATCGCCGGCATACTATTTTTAATCTCGGTTAAGTACGCGTCGATGCCGGAAACGTCATTTAAGGTTAGATCAAGCTCGGCAACATGCTCAAATTGTGCATGCACGAAGCCGGCTAAGGTAATGTTTGCCGTAGAGATATAATCGTCTAAGAGCTGTTTAAACGGAGGTAGCGTGACGGTAAGAATTAAACATTGGGCAATGACAAAGGGTACGATAAAGCTCTTAAAGGTAGTTTTTCCCCCGTTATTACCGTGCTTTTTATTGGCTCTTAGGTTAAAGAAGATGCACACCGCGGCAGATAACAGCAACATAATGCCGAGTTGAATATAAAACTTTAGTGGCAGAGCATCAAGAGTAATCTTATAGGAAGTTGCACTATTAAGCGCAGCCGCGGTGTAGCCGTTGATTTCTCCTTTTACATCATAAAAGGGTACGGCGCAGTAGGTTCCTTCCGGAAGTGCTGCGGTGCCGTTTGAGATCTCTTCAATCGGCAAGCGGGTAATTTCGTTGCGGCTTTTACCGAGAATAATGGTGCCATGTGCATCTGTAATGAAGGCATCCTCAGTTTTGCTTTGCATCATGAGGTCATCAAGGATCTGTGATGCCTGCTGATAATTGGAAGCGCTGCGGCCGAGCGTGGTTACGGCATTGAGTCTTGCAGATGCTGCCTCCGTACTCATGGTAATAAGATTTTCAAGATTTTCTCGTCTGAAATCATTGAGGGATGACACCATAAGCCAGACAAAAAAACACTGACTTAGAAAAAAGACTAAGAGGGTGCTTAAAAGGCGAAAATTAAAAGTTTTTGTGAGCTGGAGCATCTTAATATGCCCTAAAATGAAATCTCATCGTGTCATGCTAGGTTATAATGAAACTACACTCAATGTAAAGGTATTTATACGGAAAATGACGAACACTGCTAAATTAATAGCTGTAGGCTGGTGCGTGGGGCTTTTAAGTGTCGGCGCGCTTGTGGATAAGGCTTGGGCGGAGGATGAGTGCAGCTTTGGACATCGGCAGCGGGTGGCAGTCTATCAGGCAGGTGCATATGCCGACTTTCAAAAGGTCTTCCGTCAAACTGCGCTTGCCCTGCAACGCGATGGTTATATTAATGCTAAGGTACCATTGAGTATCAATTATACCCATGATACCGCGGGAGCTTACGCTGCCTTAAGTGAGGCCAGTCAAGGCGGTTGCATCGAGTTCGTCAAGGACGGGTTGTATGATGGTAATTGGGAGCCGGCTTTAATTGATGCCAAAGAACAGGCTCTGCGCGAACGTATCCGCAAGGTTGGGGATATTGATATGGTGTGGGCGCTAGGTTCGATTGCAGGGCAGCGTTTTGCTGACAGCTCGTTGCACACCAATGTTCTCGTTATGACCGCAACCGATCCTGAAAGCGCGGGCATCATTGGGCCGGGGGAGTATTCTGACAAGCCGTTTATCCATGCTCAGAAGGAGAGGGATCGCTACAGCTCAGAGCTGAGGATGTTTTATCAGATTTTTCATTTCAAGCGTTTGGGCATCATCATTGATGATGAGGAGAGCAATCACGCAGGACAGGCGGTGCCGGTGATCCGCGATGTTGCGCGTGATTTGGGGTTTGCGCTTAATACCTGTCAAAAAGATGTTATCAGTGCGGATGCAAAGGTTGCGCATGAGGCTTTTGCCCAGTGCTGTTTGGAGCTGGCGGAAAATTCAGATGCGGTCTATCTCCCTTATGGTATGGGAGCAGATCTTAACAATCTGTATTCCCAGCTCAAGCCGTTGATTGATGCTAAGATCCCAACTTTTTCGCAGACTGGCGCCTTAGAGGTTGAAAACGGAGTGCTCTTATCGTTAGCCGATATTGAGCTGATTGAATCCGGGCGTTTTGAGGCAAATGTTGTCGAAGAGATAGTGCATGGTAAAAAGCCCGAAGAGATCTCACAATACTATTTTGCACCATTAAACCTTGCTTTAAACCTTCATACGGCAAAGCTTATTGAATGGAAGCCTGATTTTGATGTATTAATAGCAGTGGACAGGGTTTATCAGAGCATCGACAGCATGCTTAGCCACTAGGCGGGTGCCTTAAAGTTCAGTCAGTAAAAAGGAAACGTCATGCAGGTTCATAGTTCCAAGATTGAAAACAAGACCTTATTTTCCATTGAAGGCCGCATTGATGCCACGACCGCAGGCGAGCTTGAAAATATCGTTATGGATGAGGCCGTAGCGGCTTCTGAGGCTGTATTAGTAGATTTTACCAATGTTGAATATATCTCATCGGCAGGACTTAGAACCATGCTTAAGCTTGCTAAGTTATGCGGCAGCAAAAAGCTGGCTTTAAGATTATTTGGCATGCAGGCTAATGTCTTTGAGGTATTTAAGGTCTCAGGTTTTTCCGGGATCATCAAGATTAATTCAGATCTTAATGAGGCACTTTCTAGCCTCTAGGAGCGAAGCATGCTGCGTACAGTAAAACTTCCTGCCACGATAAATGTTTTAGGAGAGATTAACGCCATTATTGAAGAGACGCTGGCGGAAAGCCTAAGCTCCTCGATCATGAAGACTCAGCTTGTAGTTGAAGAGCTTTTAGCTAACATCTGCAATTATGCCTATAACGGTGGTGACGGCTATGCTGAATTTGCCTGTGGTATTGTCAATTTTGACGGTAAAAAAAGCATTATGATTCAGCTTACCGATGAGGGGCAACCCTATGATCCATTTTTAGAAACTAAAGCGCCTGATCTCGATGCTTCGGTGGAGGAGCGGGCGGTAGGCGGCTTAGGGGTCTTTTTGGTAAAGGAGATTGCTACTCATTACCTGTACATGCGCATCGACAATCGTAATCAAACGCAGATTATTTTAAGCCTTGATGATGAGAACCTCTCTTAAAGCTACGCTCCTTATGATGCTAGCGCTATGCGCTTATGCAGCGGGCGCAGAGATTGTTTCGCACCCGAGGATCCTTAAGGCGCGAGTGATTGAGGTACCAGCAGGAACTGCCAAGCCGATTATCAACCGCTTAGATGAAATAGATGTTTATAAGCTTGCGCCAAGCGCCTCCTTGTTAAAAACCGGACACATGCTCTCTTTAGAGCTTTATGCAGGAATTAAAACCAGCGCCGATGTGCAGAACTATGTAGAGGAGATTAAGGCGGCATCTCGGCACACCGGTCTTTCGACGGCTTTAATTGCGGCGATTATTATGACTGAATCCGGTTTTGACCCACAGGCAAAATCACGTGCCGGAGCCAAGGGCTTGATGCAGCTGATGCCGGCGACGATGCTTGATTTTAAGGTTGAAGATCCCTATGACGCGCAGGCAAATATTAATGCAGGAGCTGCATACTTTAAAACGCAATTAGCTGAGTTTAAAAGTCTGGATCTTGCTTTAGCTGCATACAACGCCGGGCCAGCCAATGTTAAAAAGTACGGCAAAGTTCCACCTTTTCCTGAAACGCTGAATTTTATTAAAAAGGTCCGAGCGTATTTCCAAGAGTACGCCGCCGCAGGCATAGAGGAGAGCATGCCATGAAGTTTAGAAATAAAGTGCTGTGTCTGTTTGCGGCGATCACGGTGCTTGCAACCGGAGGGATTACGGTTTACTCGGCTTTTGAGCAGCGTTCTTTGCACATTAAAAGTGAGCTTGCAGCGCAGAAGCAGACCATAAAACTTTTAAATAATACGATCTTAGGTCAGTATTTTGCCTATATCAATCAGCAGATTATTTCGGTTTTAAATACCCGCTCGGAGCTTCGCGAGCAGACGCAGATCTTAACGCACTATGTTGAAAATTATGCGCCAAATGAAGAGGATCTCATTACTTTCCTAAAAGGGCAGCAAGACAGCTTCAATCAGGTAGGAAAGGATTTGATCTTGTTAAAAAATCGCGAGATTTTGATTGCTCCTAAGTTTTCTTCAATTTTCCAAGCGCGCTCGATCGGCGGTCAGACGTTGCTTTCCTCAGTGCGCGCTGACTACAATTACCTCGTGGATGGTTATTATCTAGTGCTCTTTTCTGCGGATCGTTTGAAAGGAAATTACTTAAGCTTCAGTCACGTCATTGGATCGGATAATAAGTACCTTATCTGTGTTTTGCAGAATATTGATGATCTAATTGCTTATTATTCAGTTGACAGTAAAAGTATTCTGCTTCAGCTCAATGAAACCTTTGAGGTGATGCAGGATAATTTAAGCGGTGAGGTGGCGATCGTTAATGCGAGCGATCATAAGCTTATTCTGGCCACCGGCGAGGATGCTTCGCAAACCTTAAAACAGTTTGATCTTAACAAAATTCTCAATGCCGAGGCTTTGGAAAAGAATATTGCTCTTACCTCGCAAAAAGGTGAGAAGTATTATGCCTGCGCAGCCTACTTCAAGCCCCTTGATTGGTACATTATCATTTACCGTGATGAACCATCGGTGATTGCCCCTGCTCTGACGCAGGCTAAGACGAGCCTTTTAATTGGCCTAGCGGTTTTAGCCTTATCGGTGCTGATGGCTTTCCTTCTTTCAGGAAGATTAACCGCAACCTTAAATTTGATTGCACAGAAGGCCGATGAGATTTCTAAGGTCAACTTAAGCGATCCGCAGGCAATTGCCAATGCTACATCTTCGTTAGAAAACCAAGGTCATGATGAGGTCGCAAAGGTCGGCCGAGCCTTGGCTTTAATGGGACAGTCTATCAGCGATAATCTTAAAAAGCTTATTGCCGCCAATCAGCAAAAAGATCGCATGCAGGGTGAGCTTAAAGCTGCCAGTGAGATTCAGGAGGGTATGCTGCCGCACAGTGGGGAGCTTCCGCAGTCGCCGTTCTTCTCTTGTGTAGCTTATCTTTTGCCGGCCAAGGAGGTAGGCGGTGATCTTTACGATGTTTTAAGACTTAATGACGATGAAAAGGCAATTATCATCGGTGATGTTTCCGATAAAGGGGTTCCGGCTGCTCTGTTTATGGCCACGACGTTGTCTTTGGCTCGCTGCGCTTTGGGCTTAGGCTTTTCTCCAGGCAAGACCATGGAGCTTATTAACAACCGCCTAGCTGAGCGCAACCCTAATATGATGTTCGTCACCATGTATATTATGGTATTAAATGAAAAAACCGGGCATTATACAGCTTGTAACGCCGGGCATTGCTATCCAATTATCATCAGGCGTGAGGGGGTAAGAGAACTGCAAACTGTCTCGGGGCCGGCGGTTGGACCTTTAAGCGATATGATTTATGAGGAGTATGAGGGTGATATTGCTATCAACGAGACGCTACTTTTATACACTGACGGGGTGAGTGAAGCGCAGAATGAGAAGCGAGAGTTCTTTGGGACCGAGAGGATCCTCAAGATCTTAGAAAAACGTTATGGTCGGCCTTGCGAAGAGTGTCTGCAAGCGGTGGTAGATGAAGTTGTAGCTTTCCGTGGGAGCTTTGTGCAGACTGATGATATTACGCTAGTCTGTTGCATCCGCAGGTGAATCAGCTGTATTGGGGCAGGCTGACAGCTAAACTTTAAGCGGTTTTTCTCAAGTGATGAATAACCCTGTAGCAGGGGATGGATGGCGGCAAACCCGCAGCGCTACGGTTGGGGGAGGGTGCGCTTCTTTCTCATGATTGCACCTTGCGGGCAAGGTACACTGGTGTCCGCATTTATGTTGCATTAAGCGCGTAGCTATACGAGCCTCTGCACACTTAAGGCAGATTGCTTGTTTTGCGCAGGAAGTTGGTTAGTTAGACCTAGGTAAGAGAAAGCCGCAGAGCTTACTGCCCTGCGGCTTAACCCCGCTCTTCGCGGGCGGCAAGCTTAGACTTTATTCGGCAGCCGGAACCTCAACGCTAGTCGGGATTTCATTGTGAATCGGTGTATTGCCGATCGATTCAGAGTAGGAGATAGGCTCCGGCATCTGATCGGGCGGATTGCCCTTCATTGGATCCCAGCCTAAGACCAGCAGATATACGCCGAAGCCGATGACGAAGGCAAACGGAATATGCCAGCCGTAGCGCAGCCAGTTCATGAAGCTGCGGGCTTTGGGGAACTTGTCGCAGACTGCCACACCGGCTGACGAGCCGAACCAAATCATCGAACCGCCAAAACCTACTGCATAGGAGATAAGCGGCCAGTCGTAGCCTCCTTTGATGAGGCACAGCTGAGTTAACGGAATATTGTTGAACACTGCTGAGACGAAGCCGATAGCTAAGGTAGATAGAATCGACGCATCGGGGACCGAGTCAATCGGGACTAATTCAGCGCAGAATACTAAGGCCACTAGGAATACCGTACTGTCGTAGGAATCCAGTGCTGCCTTTAAATTGATCTTGGTGAAGAAGAGACCGATTAAGATCGCAATCCATATGCCGATAGCCGGCAGTTCAAAGAAGTAGTTGAAGGTGATGGCGCCGATTAAAATCAATGCCACCACGACGAGCTTGGGTTTATCGACATGCACATTATCAGCTACTTCGGTATTTAAGGCGGCATACTTCTGTTGCTGCCGAGCGGCGAAGAAAGCTACTATCAGCAGGGCGACCGTTGCCGGAAGGAAGGCATGCGCCAGAACCAGCGGATCCTTACCGTAAATCCAGATTAAAGTGGTAGTGGTATCACCGACCACTGATCCAGCACCACCGGCATTGGAAGCCGCGCAGATAGCAGCTACAAAACCGATATGCACCTTACCTTTATAAATGGCCGCTGCAATCGTGCAGCCGATCATAGCCGCAGCAATATTATCAAGGAAGGTACTCAAGATGAAGATCATGATGAGCAGGCAGATGCCGCCGGCCAAGCCTGATGGTAAATACTTAGGCAGGAGGTCAGGGAAGCGCGAGTGCTCAAAGATGCTGGCTAAGACTGCAAAGCCAGGCAGCATCAGAATGAGGTTAAAGTAGGTGCTCCACGACCCTTTGATGTGCTCGCCAGCCTCGTTGGTGTAGCCAAAGAGTTTGGTGATGACCGAGAAGCCGTCGGTAAACTCGTACTTAAAGAAGCACAGCGCAACTAAGCCCAAGATGGCAACTTGACGGGTCTTAGTGTAGAAAATGGCGACGCCGACTAGCATGGCGGCGAAAATAATCATTTCATAGCGCACGCCAAAAATGGATACGCGGGTAAAAATTGGCTCGGCCGCCAGCGCAGCGGGACTAACGCACAATAGGGCGGCACACAGCGCCAGCATGGATTTTAAAGAGTGCATACGGATTCCTAAATTTGACGATCAGGCGAATCATTCGGGTCAACATCTGCAGGTGGTGTTGGCATTGCCGCAGACGTGGCCGTTGGCTCGGTCGGAGCTGTATCCGCTGCGCCCGTATCAGCCGTCTGAGCGGATGCTGTGGCAGTCTCGGGCGTTGCAGAGCTGGGATGAGGTTTGCTTAAGAAGAAAGTAGGAGCATCCTGATATGCCTCATGCAGCGACAGGCGCTGAATCCACACCCAAAATCCAATCACAATAAAGTGAGCAAATAGTATGCGGGCGGTAATGAGGCCGTCCTGCTCAAATAGGGCGATAGCCAAGACGCAGACAATTGGACCTAACGCCCAGCCGCCTAAGGCTAAAGCCGACGGAAAGCCGCGGCGGGCAATATTGACTTGACGCGTGAAGTTTTCATAGAAAAATACCGACAGCGCTCCAAAAGTAATGAAGATGCCGATGAGAAACATGGCCTTGTTCATGGTCAGCGCCATGAACAGCATACCTATCATGTAGATGAGTACATCCTGCTCATAAATGGGCTTGGCGCCGTAACGCGGGACCAAATAGCGAATGAGCAGCAGTCCAGCTAATGTGGCGAGGATGAAGGCGGACACGAAGACCGCAGCTACAACGTAGAGATTGCTTTCCAGATAGACAGCAAAAAGCGGCAATCCAGCGAGGATTGCCACCATGGTACCGGCGCAGATGTAGCCGACGGCTGCAAATACGCACAACTTGGTCAAGTTAAAGGATGAAGCCATGTTATATGGTCCTTAAAAAGTTGATAGTGCTCACATTATAACCTTTCTCATAGAGCATAAATGGAGTTTCCTTAACTTGACGTCCTTCTCGGCCTAAAGGCCGAGGATTCCTACCGCTAAACAACAATACTGCTATTGTTGTAAGCTTCGGCGGGTTCCTGCTGCCGACCTCTTTTGAGGTTCGCTTGACAGGCCATCCGGGCAAGTCCTGCCCTTCTTAAGATGTTTTGTGCAGCATTGTG
>CALXOV010000042.1 GCA_944390105.1 uncultured Succinivibrionaceae bacterium | reverse complement strand
TCTGTCCTTCACTGCATTGTTACTTACTGCAGCTTCCCAGACTTTCTTCCAGTCCTTGCTTCAAGGACCCACACAGATTGTCTTATATCTCATTGTTAAAGAACTTACGCTTGCCGCTTCAGGGCTTTGCGTCGTCCCCTTGCGTCAGGGAACGGGTGCACATTTTATAGAAAATTTTCCTACTGTCAAATATTTTTTTACATTTTTTCTAAAACAAAAGATATGTTTTAATTTAATCCATTGTTATTAAACCAATTTTTATATAAAAATCTCTAGTGACGACCCCATACCCGCTCGCCCTAGACTCGTTCGTCTACGCGCCCACGGTATCTAGCTGCAAAAGATACGGCCCCAGTGCATCTTTTCTTAATGCACTGAGGCCTTAATTTCAGGACTATAGCCTAACTATAAGCGCTCATTCTATAGACGCAAATATCAGCGCTGCAACGGAGCGGCCTGCTTGACTTCAATAGTGGTAGACAGCAGATCTTTATCAACCTTACCCACAATGGTGATGAGCTGATCCTTGGAAATATTGCTCCAATTCTGATCATCATCAAGCTCTACTTCTATGCGATCACCAGCTTCATCCGTAAACTCATACCGATCATCGCCAAGGAAATTTGTCAAACGTCCGCTTAAAGTAACAATCTGATCATCATAGGCATTTTGCAGCACTCCGGCCACCGTGTTGGGAGCCTGATTATTAAAGCCCTGTGGTCCGCCTGCGACAGGCTGCTCAAAGCCCTGCGGGGCAGCCAGCGCGCCAGCCGCGACAAACACGGTGCCGATCACAGTTAAAGCTAACTTATTCATGACGCTTTCTCCTCTAAATTAACTACACTACGCGGGCAGTTTTCCAACTTCATCTCCCCTGCGTCCTTAACTTGCCATCAAGTTTAGCCCTTTTTTATTAGCGCAAACTTAGAACCACCGTAAATTTGCGGATCTAGCATGAACTAGCAACACACTTACATACGGGCGGTCGTAAGATCATTACCTAACTTTTAGTAAGCAACCACTAGTAGGCGCTTGCTGGCATATCCGTAATGCCCTATCAGGTAGGAGCCAAAAGCTTGTTCCTGAGCTTTTGAGAGTTTGTGCATGCTCCTAAAATGCTGTGACAGCCGCTTATGCAAGAAGAATTACGCAGCATTATTTAAATCGGCTTTGCCTTTTTCCCAGCTTGTTCTATGATGAGCTCTCTTTACTGCGTTTTTTGGTATTTAATCTGCCTTTATGAGCATTCAGCTTTCAGCTCCGCTGCAGCTATCGCCACTTTTAGGCGGCACGCAGCTCAATAAAAGTACGCAGCTACACGCGCTGCTTCAATTTATGCGCAATTCTGCCCGTCTACAAGGGCCGAATATTTATCAGCTGATTCGCCCACATGGTTTTGGGCTGTCTGGTGCTGTGCTAGCGTTAGAACAGATGATAGAACAGGAAGCGGCTACCCAGCAGGAAGCTAACGCAGGTGCGGTGTTGCTGCTTAACTTAAAGGCCGGTGAATTTACCGATGTGCATGAATATCGTCAGGATTTATGTGAGCAACTTCAACGCAAGCTGTGGGAGCATCATGTAAACCGCGAACCTTCCTTCTATCAAAATCCGCACAGTTATTTAAGCTGTCTCCTTGCTGAAGTAAGTCACGACGGTAAAATTCCGCTTACCGTGTTGATTGATAATTATGAAGCTCCATTTTTAAGCGCACTTTCCCTGCCACAGGCAGAGCGCGCCGAAGCCATCAGTCTATATCTTACCGCTCTCAATTCAATTAAGCAGGCCGGAACTGGAATTACATTCTGCCTGTTGACAGGACATCTTAAATTAGGCCTGTCATCGCTGTATGCCGAAGGTTTACCAGTAGTGCGCGACATCTCTACCTTGCCGCAATGCGACGCGCTACTTGGTTTCAAACCTGATGAGTTTGCCCAAGCCTTTGCTGTACAGATTCAGCGCGATGCGCCGCGCCAAGGGCTAACTGCCGCCGAGCTGATGCAGGCGTTTACAGCATGCTACGGAGGCTTTGTATTCTCCGATAGAATGATTCAGCTGTTATGCCCCGCTTCAGTTTTAGCTGCGCTGAATAACGAAGGCAAACTGCTTACCTATCAGGAACAGTATGATTATAAGTGGCTTAACCGCTTGCTGACGGAGGAAGAGGTCGATTTAAGTTGGCTATTTGATAAGGGTGGTCAGGACCCGCTGCACTTAGACAGCGTCAATCTGCTGACTTTAGACCGGCGCGATATCGGAGTACTGTTGGTGCAACTAGGTTTTGCCACCATTCGACGCACTGCGATGCATGAAGGCGAGGACTGCATCAACTGGCGCTATACCTTCAGTGCTCCCAATGAGGAAATGCGCCGACTGCTCGCAGTACTTCAAGGGCAAGCCGCCCCCCAGCTGTGCCGCACACCGATAAACCCCCGCGTCATCGAAGCTGGGCGCCATGATTTTGATGTTACTTCTGCATGAGGAATATAGTTTATGCATGCTGCCTTTTTCGATATGGATGGAACCCTGCTTACCGGTGATAGCAATAATTTCTTAACCTGCTACCTACTGCAGCAGGGGGTGATCGATGAATCTTTTATCAAACCACTGCATGACTTTCACGTAAGTTATCTGCAGGGACATTTAGCTATTGAAGACTTTGTCCTCTACATCATCAAACCGCTTATCGGTATGCCGGCGCAGGAGCGCGATGAATTAATTTTAGGCTGTCTGCACGCCGGCGGTCTGCTTAACGCGCTGCGTCCTGGCGGAATTAAGGAAATTGAGTACCAACGCAGCTGCGGCGGCGTTCCGATGATTGTTAGCTCCACCATTGACTGCTTAATTAATCCAATTGCACGTGCTCTTAAGGTTGAATATGTGGCAGCAGCACCGCTAGAATATGATGCACAGGGACGCATTACCGGCAAGATTGCCGGCAAAATTCCCTATCAGCAACAAAAAGTCGAGCGCATTCAAGATTTACTGTCACACGCGCATTTGAGCAATGCTGATTCATGCGCCTACGGTGACAGCATCAATGATTATGAAATGCTGTGCTTTGCGGCGCACGGCTTTTTAATTGATCCTTCGCCGGCATTACTCCACAAGCCAGAGGCGTCACGCTTTACCCAACTTAATTGGGATAATTAGTCTATGCCTATTACCGCTGCTACTTAATGCGGAGAATTATTCCTCAACGGGCCGCCGCATCTGTGCACTGGAACTGATGCTACTGCTCATATTAAGCGCGCGTAGCTGCGGCGCGGTTGCCGGCATCGCGCGCACCGCGCTGTCTTCATCAACGCTGTAATACTTAGCGCGTTGCTTATCTGTGAAGATCTGCACTAATCGCCCCGGCACAAAGCCAGGAATATCGCGGCGCGAAGCGACACCTAAGAAAAAACGCGGCTTTAACGTTCCGCACTCTTTATAAATCACCGCACGCTTGGTGCGCAATTTCACAGCAGCAGGCAGAGGCAACGAATATTCGCGATCTAACAATACCACTGCATAGGCCTCACCTAAAATCGGTTTTTCTTGCGAGCGCAGTCTGCGTCGCAGCTGTAGAAAATAAAAATAGCGCGCGGCATACAATATAATGTACAGCAAGCTTAATAGCAGAAACGGCAGCGACACTTGGCCAAGCAGGATATTTTTAGGGCCGAGCAGACTGCAGGCGGCAAAGATCAGTACCGCGATATAAAACGACAGAGCAAATCCTTTTTTTACCGTACTATCTACGATGCTGTAATTAAAGCGTATGCCGGCTTTATACAGATAGCTGCGATAATAAACATTATTGCTGTCAGGAAGATCTCGCTTGCCCACGCTTATATTCCACGCTCTATTAGGTCGATACTCTGCATTTGATTATAACAAAGCCGCCTGCAGTGTGCATCACCACAGACGGCTGATAAATTAGTGTTTTTTCAGGTCAAGCCTGTAAAAATACGATATAAGCAAAAAGTGCTTGCCTACCTGCGATCCTTAACTTCAAGCCAGAATTTGCGCTCTAAATCCTCAAACAGCAACTCACACTCATTGTGGGGCTTATAAGTCAAAAGTGATACGCCAATGATCGCAATCAGTGAAATGATAAAGCCCGGCACAATCGAGTAAAGTCCAAGGAAACCGCCAATTTCCCAAATAATGACAGTCAAAGCACCAGCAATCATTCCGGCCAACGCACCTTTTAATGTCATCTTCTTCCACAACAGCGATATTAAAATCGCCGGTCCGAAAGATGCGCCGAAGCCAGCCCAAGCATAAGACACCAAATGCAAAATGCCGGAGTTAGGATCTAATGCAATCAAGTAAGCCACTACCGCCACAATGAGCAACATCATACGGCCGCACCATACCAGCTCCGTCTGTGAGGCTTGCGGACGGATCAGACGGCGATAAAAATCGGCAGTCAACGTGGTAGACGCCACCAAGAGCTGACAGGAAAGCGTACTCATGATCGCCGCTAAAATTGCTGATAGTAAGATGCCGGCCACCCACGGGGTAAATAAGGTCTGGGTCACAATAATGAAGATCTGCTCGGGATTAGCCACCGTGACCTCAGGATGCACTGCAGAAAAAGCGACGCCGTAGTATCCAACGAGCACCGCGCCTAACAAGCATAACATCATCCACGTAATGCTGATGCGCCGAGCATCGCCCATACCGCGCACCGTGCCTGCAGCCATGAAGCGCACCAAGATATGCGGCTGCCCCATGTAGCCAAGCCCCCAGCCGACTAAGGATAAGAAACCGACCAGCGTCATTCCTTTGAGAAAGCTCGTCATCTCAGGGCCTTTCTGCGCAATCAGCTCGTTGGCCACGGCAAAACCACCACAATCCATAATCATAATGACCGGGGTCAGCAACAGCGCAAAAATCATCAGTGATGCCTGTACGGTATCAGTCCAGCTCACCGCTAAAAAGCCGCCGATAAAGACATAAAAAATGGTAGAGAACGCACCAATAAGCAATGCGTTGTGATAATCCATCTCAAAGGTCTGCTCGAATAAGCGTGCCGCAGATACCATACCTGAGGCACAGTACACCACAAAGAAAATTAAAATAATTACTGCCGCAGTCACTGCGGTAATGCGGTATTTATCGCAGAAGCGAGCTGACAGATAATCAGGCAACGTCAGTGCATCCGAAGCATTAGCTGTAAATGAACGCAAGCGCGCAGCCACAATTTTCCAATTGCACCATGAGCCAACGGTAAGGCCGATGGCAATCCACGCCTCAGATAGGCCTGCCACATAAAGTGCTCCTGGCAAGCCCATCAGCAACCAGCCGGACATGTCCGAAGCACCTGCCGACAACGCAGTTACCAAGCGGCCTAAACGGCGCCCGCCTAAGACGTAATCATTAAGAGATGTGGTCATGCGTGCGGCTACGATGCCGATGATCAGCATAGCCAAGATATAAACGATAAAAGTTGTAGTAGTAGTAAACATGCACTTAAATTCACGAACGATGTCAACAATGATGCGCTATATTAGCAAAAATCAGCGCATTCAATCCCCCAAAATGTCCAGCACCCGCTACAAATGCAACCATGCACCAAAAACGTGCACGATTAAGGCTTGTGCTGCAAACTCATTATCTTATGGCCAGACTCGATGCGCGCGGCATCAGCATGGGCAAAAGTAGACGCCGCGTCGGGATATAGTTTTCCTGCGAGATGTACTGCAGCATTTCCTCTGCAGCCATGCGTCCTAAATCCTCCGCAGGCATACGTAACGCACTGATAGAGGTCGGATAGAAACGCGCCCACTCACTGTCGCCGAACGACAGTAGTGCAACATCCTGCGGCATCTTTAACTGCTTTAAATTGACGGCATATAAAAGCCCTGCAGCCAGCGCATTATTGCACGCCACAATGGCGGTAGGCCGTTTTTCGCGTGGACGTAGCCACAGCACATTCAAGAGCTCAAAAGCTCCCATGTAAAGCTCCTCGTAGGACACAGCCTTCAACTCTACCGTCTCTACTTCTGGATAACACTGTACTGCCGCCTCAGCACGTTTTTTAAAGGTATACACCTGATGTGAGCCGCTGACTAACAAGATTTTAGTAAAGCCCTGCTGCAGCAGATGCTCGATGCACAGCTTTGTCCCCGCCTCGTTGTCAACTAAGATGCGTGATGCCTTAATATCCGGCACATCCCTATCTACTAACACCAATGGCAGATCTGCCATAACCGAAAAGGCCTTAGCAAAGCCTGATGTCGGCATGGCAATCAATCCCTTAAGCCCCAACTGCTGCCATTGCCTTAACTGATGGCCTTCTTTAAGAGGATCTTCGTTGGTGGAAGCTACTACCGCCGTCACATTAGCGGCAGCAAACACCTCAAGAATGGCACTTAGCATGCGCGCCGAAAAATTATTATTAAGGTCAGCTACCAAAACGCCAACACACGGCTCGAGCGTACCTAAGACCTGCGTAACGCCGCTTGGCAGATAGCCCTGTTTTTTCGCCTCCTGCAAAATGAGCTCGCGTGTTTTTGGTGCAACCATGCCGGGGCGGCTCAAAGCCCGCGACACCGTAGAGGGTGAAATATTGAGCGCCTTTGCAATACTAACAATCCCCGACATCACCGCCTCCCTGCAGTTTTTAGCTTCATCTGCAAAACATTGTACAAATTGCAGCATACTAATGCAAAAACTTGCAATAAAAACCGATAAGGCTTACGCAATACTTGTCTAAGTTTCAGCTAAGCCAAGCTAGCTATGCTAAATCTCAACATCACATACCACCAACAAGGACAGCATATGGGTTTACTTGACGACATTAGCAAAAATTTAGGCTCACTTACCGGGAACAGCGGTAAAAACGAGGCTAAAGGCAACGGGCTTGGGGGTCTGCTGGGCTCAGCAGCCGTCGGAGGACTGCTGGGGGCGCTACTCGGCGGCAGCAAGAGCGTACAGCGCACCGCTCGCAACGCTGCGGTGATTGGCGCCGGCGCCGGTGCAGCAGCTTTAGCCTACAAGATCTACCAAAAATGGCGTAACTCCGATGTTGCCGCTCCGCAGAGCACTCAGCCGCAGCCTAATTCTCCACTATCCCCGACATCCACCTTGCCTCGTAGCGTAGCGGTATCAAGCACCACAGTCGATGATAAAGCTCAACTGTTAATTGAAGCTATGGTCTTTGCTGCGCGTGCCGATGGGCATATTGATGACGAAGAGCAGGCGCTGATTTTAAAGAGTGCACAGGACTTAGGCTGTACAGCAGAAATTCAGCAACTACTTGCTTCTTGCATGAATCAGCCGCTGGATCCAGAGAAACTGGCGCAACGTATTGCAAGCCCTGAGGAGGCTCGTGACGTGTACTTTCTATCAGCAATCATCATTAAGGCTGATACTTTCATGGAAAAAAGCTATCTAAGCGGCCTTGCACAGGCCTGCGGACTTGATGACAGCGCCAAGGCCGATATTGATGCGCGCGCCACCCAGGCCCGCGCATCAATGTTGCAAAGCTAGCCGTCAGCGCAGCGGCGGATACTCCTCAAGGATCCGCCGAATCTCCTGCAGCACACGCTTATCAGAAATCGGCCCTTTGACTCCCAAGGTCTGTGCAAAATAGGAGACGCGTAGCTCTTCTATCATCCATTTAACATCAACAAGCTCTTGCGGAACCTGTCCCTTTGGGTAGCGCGTCAGCGCCCCCTGATAGGCATCGAAAACCTCATCAAGTTTTCGTAAGTATCCAGCATCCCGCGCCGCCTCTCGCGCAACCTTGTGCAACCGCACTTGCGCGGCCTGCAGATAACGCGGAATTTCCTGCAATTGCGCCTTGGTGCTACTGCTGACAAACCCCTTGTACACAAGGCGATTTAACTGTGCATCAACATCGGCATAGGCGCGGGCTTCTTCAAAGCTAATCTGGCCTTTTAGCATGCGTTTAAGCTCGTGAGCCGGCACTAAGATCTGCTCAACGATTTTTGCAATCGCCAGCACCTCATCATGCAACTGGGCGCGCACTTTATCGTACAGCTGACGATAAGAGATCTCATTCCACACTGGAGCTCCATTGCGGCGCATCAATTCATCAATTGCCGCCAGCATAATGTCATTAATCAGCTCTTTTACAGTTCCCAGCGGCTGATAGTACATCGCAAGCTTAGCTTTGTTTGGCAGATGTGCCTCTAGGTAGGCCACCGGATTTTTTATGTTCAGGAAGATAAGTCGGCGCTGCCCCTGCCACATTGCCCGCGCCTGCCGCGCTTTACTGTCATACAGCTCCAAGGCCACGCCATTACCTTTATCGGTTAGCGCAGGATATGCATTAATCGTTAGCGTCCCCTGGCGCGTAACGCGCTCAGGCTTAATTTCCCCAAAGGTCCAACTCGACGTCGGAGCCGCCTTGCTGTGATGACTCCTGACTACCTGCTGTAGCGCAGTACGCGCTTTGCCCTCTAAAGTCTGAGCTAACGCACTGAAATTCTTACCGCAAGCAATTTCCTTCCCTGCCAAATCCTCTATCACAAAGTTCATAAAAAGATGTTTATCCATCAGACTTAGATCAAAGTCCTCCGGCGTCACAATTTCTCCCCCCATACGCGTCAGTTCATGTGCTGCTTGTGCATATAAATTGCCGCTGTAAAGCTTAATGCTGTTATACAGAGCTTTGGCATAATCCGGTGCCGGGATCAGATTGCGCCGCAGACGCTTGGGCAGCGCGCGAATGAGTTCAGTTAAAAGCTCAAGGCGCAAGCCCGGAATTTGATAGGCAAAATCATCGGGCTTAATTTGATTGATGACAGTAAGCGGAATATGTACGCTAACCCCATCACGATCCGAACTTGGGTTAAACTCATAGGAAAGTTTTAACTTAAGATCCCCCATCTGCCAGAACTCAGGATACAACGCAGCATGATCTGCCCCCGTATCCTGTTTCATTACATCGCTAAGCTTAAAATCTAGATAGTGCGGATCTTGCCTACTCTGCTGCTGCCACCATTTATCAAAAGTACGTTGATCACAGATATGTTCTGGGATGCGAGATGCATAAAAGCGCTCTAAATCCTCAGGCTCTACTAAGAGATCGCGTCTTCGTACCTGCTCTTCTAAATGTTCCACTTTAGCAATTAATTGCAGATTGCGTTGATAGAAAGAATGACGGCAGTTAATATCTCCAGCCACGAATCCCTCTTTTATCATCAACTCACGGCACAATGACGGATCAATATGCGAAAACTGCACATGTCGTCCTTGAACAATCGGCAGCCCGTAAAGTGAAATGGTCAAAGAGGCCAGCACTGCCCCGGATTTTTTAGACCAATGCGGATCGGCATAGCTCTTTTTAATTAAATGCGCCCCTTGCCATTCAAGCCACGACGGATCAATTGATGCCACAGTGCGCGCAAATAAACGCGAAGTTTCAGTCAGCGTTGCCGCGCAGATCCATTTAGGCGGCTTTTTAGCCAATGCTGAACCGGGGAAGATCATAAACTTCACCCCGCGTGCACCTTTGTATTCATGCCCAGACACTTCAAGCTGTCCAATCTGTGACAACAAACCGCTTAACAGCGCACGATGCAGGGCTTCATAATCAGCTGGCACTGTATTGAACTTAAGCTGTAAGCTCTGGCAGGCCGCACGCAGCTGACGGTGAAGATCAAACCACTCGCGTACCCGCAGATACGAAATAAATTCGCGCTTAAGCTGACGGCGCAGCGCAGAATTGGACACGCTTTTCTGTAAGGAACTTACATAGTCATAAAGCTTTAAAATGCTTAAAAAATCGGATTTTTCATCTTTAAAACGCTGATGATACTGCTCGGCCGCTTCCTTTTTATCCAAAGGCCGCTCGCGAGGGTCAATTAAGGCTAAAGCGGAGGCCACAATTAAGCTTTCATTTAAAGATGAAAGCTTAGAGCCCTCCAAGACCATGCGGCCCAGACGTGGGTCGACTGGCAGGCGGGCTAACTGCCGACCAATCTCGGTCAGCGCTACCGTATCTTCATGCTGTCCGCGTGCTGGCTGAATGGCCCCGAGCTCTTCAAGCAGGCGCAAACCGTCACTGACCTGACGCGGATTGGGTGCATCAATAAATGGAAAATCCTCGACTTTGCCAAGGCGCAAGGAGATCATCTGTAGAATAACTGAAGCCAAATTGGTACGCAGGATCTCGGGATCGGTATACAACGGCCGACTGTTAAAATCATCTTCCGAGTACAGACGCACGCAAATACCGCTCATCACGCGTCCGCAACGCCCCTTACGCTGATTGGCGCTGGCTTGGGAAATCGGTTCAATCGGCAGGCGCTGCACTTTAGTGCGTGCAGAGTAGCGCGAAATGCGTGCTGTCCCAGGATCGATAACATAGCGAATCCCCGGAACCGTCAGCGAGGTTTCTGCAACATTGGTCGCCAGAACAATGCGCACTCCAAGATGCGGGGCAAAAATCTTGTTTTGCTCAGCCTGTGCCAAGCGTGCATACAGTGGCAGGATCTCGGTATCGCGTAGTGCCGCTTTACGCAAGAACTGCGCCATATCCAAGATATCACGCTCACCGGGTAGAAAAATCAGCACATCGCCACGACCTTGGTCCATTAAATAATGCAGCGCTTTAAGAACGCCGTGGCGCAGATCAAGCTCAGCGCTTTCGCTTTCCTCATCGTCAGGATCATCCTCGCGGTACAGCGGCATATAGACCACTTCCACCGGATAGGTGCGCCCAGAGACTTCGATAATCGGCGCGTTATTAAAGTGTTGTGCAAAGCGCTCAGGATCAATTGTCGCAGAGGTAATAATTAAATGCAGCTCAGGACGGCGCGCAAGCAAGCGCTTTAAATAGCCGAGAAGAAAATCAATATTCAGCGAGCGCTCATGAGCTTCATCAATAATAATGCAGTCATAATTCAGCAACTGTCGATCAGATGCAGTTTCAGCTAGCAGAATACCGTCGGTCATCAGTTTAATAGCGGTATGCTCAGCTGTACTGTCGGTAAAGCGCACCTTATAACCGACACTGCAACCTAAAGGCTGCTTTAACTCCTCGGCAAGACGCTGCGCCACAGCCCGCGCGGCGATGCGCCGCGGCTGAGTGTGGCCTATCATGCCTTTCAAACCAAAGCCAGCCTCAAGACACATTTTAGGGATCTGTGTAGTTTTGCCCGATCCGGTTTCACCGGCTATGATCACTACCTGATTTTCACGAATCGCTTTTACTATATCATCGCGCCGTGCGCTCACCGGTAAATCAGCTGGATAGGAAGGTTTAGGAAGCAGCTGCTGTTTTTCCTGTAAGAAAGCCTGAGCTTGCTGTAACTGAACACGCAAGGCAGTAAGTCCCTGTCCCCGTTCCGCAGGCCCCTTTTCCTGCAAATTTCGTAGCGCCTGCTTTAACTGCCGTGCAGCCTGATAGGTTACATCTTTAATTTCCTGCATAAAGGCGCGACTTTCTTTATCTAACACTGCAGGTTTACGACTTTGCGAGCTGATTAATGCTGTTTTCATACAAATCTTTGTACAATGAGAAATGGCAACCGTTTTTATGGCTGCAAATCAATACCAATAGCAATACATAAAAAGATGGTGCGATAGTGGACTAAAGCGCCGGCAAATGCAAGCGCTATACCGTCAACACCGCAGTGCTACCTGATACATATCAATTAATAAGGCCCCCCATGACAGGCAACGTTTATGTTGGCGCAATGTCACCTACCGGCGGCACCGCTAAAGTAGCCGCCATGCTATGCCACGGCTTAAGCCTACACGGAGTAAATCCGGTAAAATTTGATTTTTTAACTCCAGCTCAGCGCGCGTTAGTGCCAAACTTTGAGGAAGATGACATGGTCATTTTCTGCTTTCCTGTCTTTACAGGGCGCGTGCCTAAAAGCCTTACGGTTTGGCCGCAGCTACACGGACATGGATCACTTGCTGTAGTCGGTGCCGTCTACGGCAATCGCGCCTGCGATGACGCCCCCCGTGAAATGGCGGCACTACTACAGGATCATGGTTTTAAAGTGATTGCCGCCGCCGAGTTGCTGGCCCAGCATTCCTTAGAGCCACGCCTTGCTGAAGGACGCCCCGATGCGGCTGATGCCGCGTGGCTATCTGAGTTTGCGCGGCAGCTTTTACAGACTGCAACGGATTTTAAGGCCGGACATTTGCACGAAATAACCATAGACCGCGCCCCGTACAAACCCTACAGTCCCCATCCACATCCGATCGTGCTTAACCCGGCACGCTGCCGCAGCTGCAAAGTGTGTAGCCGCTTCTGCCCACAACAGCTCATCGCAGCAGGAGGCATCGCTGATGAAAATGAGCTCACCGCTCACTGCATTAACTGTCAGGCCTGCGTCGCGCGCTGTCCTTATCACAATCGTGCACTACCGCCTCAAGCGCAGGCCATACTGCAACAGAAAATGGAGCAGGTCTGGCTGAACAATCAGGCGCGTAAAGAAAACCGCGCCTGCTTTGGTCAACACAACTAAAGCTACAGGCGGCTTAAGCTGACCAAGCTGACCTTATCTCCCTGTAGCTTAGCCGCCGTTAAGCGCACATTAATTAAATTGAGCGCATCGCCGACCTGCGGATAACCGCCGATGTGATAATCCATAAATTCCGCTAAGGTTAACGTCTGTTCAAAAGACGTGAGCTCAAGGCCAAAGCGCTCCTGCAACTCAGTCATCGGCAGATCGGCCGGCAACAGTGTATCGCCGAAATCCTGTGCCGGAGGTTTCGGTCTCCGCGTCTGGGCAAAAATCGCATTGAGCAACGGCTCATCATTTTCATGGCCAATCACCGCAATGATATCTCCTTGGCGCAGCGCAGTATCACCATGGGTTTTGAGCATGTGTCCATCGCGATACAGGGCAGCAATCTGCGTACGCTTCGGGAAGCGGATTTCACGCAGCAGAACCCCCTCAAGGCTCGGCAGCTTCACGTCATAACTATAAAGCTCATAATCATCAGCTAAAAGCACTCCGACCTGCGATTTACTGATCGGTGCGGCAGAAGCGGGGGCTGTGATCTTAAGCCACTTGGCCACCGGCACAATTGATGCCCCCTGCACTAAAAGCGAAAACAGGACCACAATAAAAGCGACATTAAAGTACAGCTGCGCATGCGGCAGACCAGACATTACCGGGTAAATTGCCAGTACAATCGGCACCGAACCGCGCAGACCTACCCATGAAATAAACAACAGCTCGCGGTTGGAATAACGGCGGAAAAACGGCTTTAAACAGAGAAATACCGCCAACGGACGCGCTATAAAAGTCAGAATCAGCGCGACCACCACACCGTAATGCCAATAGGCCACCATGCGATGCGGCGTAACCAACAAGCCTAATAATAAGAACAACGTGATCTGTGACAACCAAGTAATGCCTTCGCCTACCGGAAGAATATAGTTAAGCGGACGAATTTTCTGATTGCCAATCAGCACACCGATAATAAAGATAGCAAGGAAGCCAGAACCTCCCAACGCTGCGGTAACTGCAAAGCCAGTCAAAGCAATGCCAATAGCCAGCAGCGCGTACAATCCTTGGCCTATATTGGCCGCAGGAATAACCAAACGAGCAAAAAATCCAAAAATCAGACCGCCGATGGTGCCAAGCGAGAACTGCATACCAAAAGTGGACAGTACTGAGATAAAATCCGAGGCTTGATTGGAGGCATACGACAATAACACCACCGTCAACACAATTGCCATCGGGTCGTTAGTTGCTGATTCAATCTGCAGAGTGGATGAAATCTTTTCTTTAAGATTTACCCCGCTGCCTCCTAAGAGAGCAAACACCGCTGCCGCATCGGTGGAACCGACGATCGCACCGATAAGTAACGCTTCCATCAAGCTTAAATCAACCAGCAGGTAAGCTAGTCCACCAGTAATTGCCGCCGTTACCAGCACACCAAGCGTAGCAAGCAACGTTGATTCTTTGGATACCGCACGCAGAGTATGCCAATTAGTGCGCAGACCTCCGTCAAAAATGATGAGGGCCAGCATCAAATTAGAAATAAAAAAAGCCGAGTTATAATCGTTATAGACGATTTTAATGATGACACCATCCTCACCGGTGAGCATGCCTAATGCAAGGAACACCAGCAAGATCGGGGTTCCGATAGCGGAGGACAGACGGCTTACCATCACCGAAATCGTGAGCAAAACACCGCCGATGAAATAGATATAGTTATAGTCAATGCCAAACAGCATGGGGCAGAACCTTAAATGTAAGAGGAAGCAGAAAGAACAGTAAATAAAATTATACAAATATTTACTGCAAAATCAAGCCTATGTATTCAATTATATACAAAAAAATGTGCCATTTTTTTCGTACTTGCCGTTACCTCTTGGATATAAGTTATCTGCAGTTACGCTGCTGCGCCTTTTAGGTGCAATGCCGGGGACTACGCGGCATTTTGCGTTAAAGCAGGCAAACTTAGGGCTTTTGTGTATAATTGACATCAATTTTGCCCAGTTTGACGGCTGAATGCTCCAGCGCCAACTGTTACTTAGGAACTTAAATTCGATATGTGTTCTATTTTTGGTATTTTAGATATTAAGGATCATCCTGAAGCGCTGCGCCGCACCGCTCTGGACATGTCACGACGCATGCTGCACCGCGGACCAGATTGGGAAGGCATTTATCAAGGTGAGCATGCGCTAATTGTGCATGAGCGCTTATCCATCGTTGATCCCAATAATGGCGCGCAGCCTTTATACAATGACGACCGCAGCTTAGTCCTTGCTGCCAATGGCGAAATTTACAATCATCAGCAGCTTGAAGGCGAGTTAACGCATCCATACACTTTTAAGACCGGATCAGACTGCGAAGTTTTAATTCCTCTGTTTGAGGAGTTCAAGCAAAGCGGGAAAATGTTCCTCGATCGCATTACTGGTGATTTTGCGTTCTTGATGTATGACGCCAAGGAAGATACCTACTTTATCGCGCGCGATCACATCGGTATTGTTCCGCTATACATCGGCACCGATCATGCCGGCCGCTTCTACGTCGCTTCCGAAATGAAGGCTTTAACTCCTGTCTGCGATACAGTAAAAGAATTCCCTCCGGGGCATTATCTGTATTCAAAGCAAGATTTGGAGTTCCATCCGTACTATCAGCGTGATTGGATGCAGTACGATAATGTAGCGCACAATAGCACTGATATTAATGCACTGCGCGATGGCTTAATGGACAGCGTTAAACGTCAACTGATGTGTGATGTGCCTTACGGCGTGCTGTTATCCGGAGGCTTAGATTCATCTGTGATCTCCGCGATTGCCAAACACTATGCAGAGCGGCGCGTTGAGGACGACGGCAAAAGCGAGGCTTGGTTCCCTCGTTTGCATTCCTTTGCTATAGGTCTTAAGGATGCCCCCGATCTAAAGAAGGCTCGTGTGGTCGCAGATTACTTAGGCACAGTACATCATGAGATTCACTACACCATTGATGAAGGCATCGATGCGCTACGTGAAGTGATTTACCATATTGAGACTTACGACGTCACCACAATTCGTGCATCCACCCCGATGTATCTGATGGCTCGTTACATTAAAGCAATGGGCATTAAGATGGTGCTGTCCGGGGAAGGATCTGACGAAATTTTTGGTGGATATCTGTACTTCCACAAGGCTCCGAATGCGCAGGAATTCCATGAGGAATTAGTACGCAAACTCTCACAGTTACATTTATACGACTGCCTGCGCGCTAATAAATCTTTAATGGCTTGGGGCGTAGAAGGCCGCGTTCCGTTCCTTGATAAACGCTTTTTAGATATAGCAATGCGCATTAACCCCGCTGACAAGATGTGCCCGGGAAAGACCATCGAAAAGAAGGTGCTACGCGAGGCCTTTAGCGGCATGTTGCCTGATGAAGTGCTGTGGCGGCAGAAAGAGCAATTTTCCGACGGCGTCGGTTATTCGTGGATTGATGCGTTGCGCGATTATGCCGAAAAAGAAGTATCTGACCGCAAGTTTGCCGAGCGCGCAGATCGCTTCCCGGTCAATACTCCGGTAACTAAAGAAGCATACCTCTACCGCGAGATCTTTGAAGATCTATTCAAGCTTCCGTCTGCTGTCAAGACCGTACCGTACGGCAAGTCGGTGGCTTGCTCCACTGAGACGGCGATTGCTTGGGACGAAAAGTTCAAGAATATGGCTGACCCGTCAGGCCGAGCCGTTACTGACGTCCATGCTGACGCTTATGAAATGGGCCACAAGCTCTAATTTGACGCCACATCTCTCCTGCTGCACGCAGCTTGAGTAGCGTAGATCTAAAACCATCACGCATATTATCTACCAGACCGCCGCACGGCGGTCTGGTACAGTTTAAACCTTTATTCCTTGCTTACTAAGCCATGGCTAAAACCGGACTGACCCGCCTACCCTACTATCCGCAGCTTGCCGTATTATTTAATCAGCAGCATGGAGCACAAAGCCTTGTATTGTCGGCACTGCTGTTTTGGCAGACGCGCGATGAAAAATGCCGTTTTCAAAAGAAGATGCATCTCTATCAGCTGGCGCTACATTTAAAGTTAAGCCCAACGCAGGTAGAAAACAGCCTCTGTGAATTAGAACGCCGCGGCTTGGCAGTAAGTTATACTGAACGTTTTCCTAAGCTTCTAAACGGCAAGGTAGCGCTCAATCCAAACGGCAGCCCTTGCTTTATAGAGCGCACCTATCTGCAACTTGATTTAAAGCAGCTGGCTGCGGCACTGCAGCAGGAAGGCGAAAGCGCACTTACCGCAGCGCTGTTATCCCATGCAGCAGCCGACAATTTTGAACTCTACGATATCTTAAATAAAGAACGTCTACCCAAGACGCAATACCTTAAAGGCAGCCTCTCAAAAAAGGCCTTTGATGCTGCCGCGCTGCGCTGTGCCACATTAGCCTGTAGAGTTACCGCTTATGATGAAGACTTTGCCCATCGTGCCGTCGCCCCAGGCTGGCGCATGCTGCTGCAACCTCCAGCTACAGCTCCGGACATTACAGCTCGCTGGACACGGCCTGGCGAGCGTGCAATTGATTTGGAATTTGCCGACGGCACGATTTTTCTGCCGGACAATGATTGCTTCGGTGCCTTAACCCACCGTATCTCCCATCGCGGCAAAGTACGTGAAGCGCGCGTGATGGCTGCAGCTTTTTTGATGGCGGCCACCATCGAAAATTCCGACTTAATCTTCTGCTCTGAGCTTCCGCTCGATGAAATTTATGCGGCAGCTAAGCTTCTCTTTGCCCATACCGGACTTAAAGCCAACCTTACGCCTGAATTCTGCCGCGAGCGTATGATGTCAGAAAAGGAAAGCCAAGAGCTGCTTAACTCTTGGCACAATTTTCTCAACACATTATAAATTTGCGCCTTAGCGTTCATCCCACCGTGACGGACGAAGCTCCCCCTTAGACGGACGCGGCTGCTTTTTACTATTCACCCTCTGATCGGGTTTGGGCGGTTTTTTACCATCATAGCGATGATCGGGCCTTGGCGGCTTTTTACCGTCATAGCGCTGATCGGGCCGAGGAGGCTTCTTACCGTCAAAACGATGATCGGGCTTTGGCGGCTTTTTACCGTCATAGTGCTGATCTGGCCGAGGCGACTTTTTGCCATCATAGCGCTGATCGGGCCGAGGCGGCTTTTTGCCATCATAGCGCTGATCGGGCCGAGGTGGTTTCTTACCATCAAAACGGTGATCGGGTCGATCGGGTTTAAAACGCTCATCGTCGCGCTGCGCCCTGTCATAACGCTCATCTTTCCGCCGATCGCGCATATCTCTTTCCCAGCGTTCATCCTTGTCTTCATCAGTCAGACGATCAATTAATTCATCATGATGTTCCTCAAGGCGTTCCCTTAACCGCTCGAGATCATTATCACGCGCAGCCAGCTGCTGATAATCAGGGGCCGTGTCGGCGTGCGCTGCCTGCACCGCAGTTAGCGGCAAAAGAGCGCTCAGTGCTGCTGTCAGCGATAATATCACTAACTTTTTCATATGGCTTTCTCCTTAAGTGCAGAACATTTAATGCAAACAATACACTGCAACTGCACAGTGCTATCACTTAAAGCCGATAACTTAAGTCTAAGCCTATAGCCATAGCACTAACATAGGGAAATTACAGTAAAAACATAAAATCCTGCACAAAAAAAATCTCCAAGCGCCTGCACGTTTGCAAGCTTACGCTTGGAGATCTGCGGACTTACTTAACTTGAATTGAGGAGCGTCCTGAAGTGCGTGTGATTTTAGGCAGGATAACGGTCAGCATACCTTCATTAAATGAGGCCTCGATACCTGAGCTATCAACATCTTCAAATGCCAGCATACGTTCGTAAATGCCGCTATTACGTTCATGCAACAGATAATTCTGCGCCTGCACGCCTCCGTCCTGATGATGCGGCGCCTTGATGACCAACACGCCATTGACGAAATCCAGCGTTATATCCGCTTTACTGACGCCAGGTAAGTCAGCCATCAGGATATAGCAGTCGCCACCGTCACGCACGTCCACCGCAATTGCATCCCCAGAAGAGGCATGACTGCGGTTGCGGTCATCGTTAAAATCCTCTAACGGTCGACTGAACAAATCTAAAATCGTAACCGGAGCAGAGCGCCGGCTGCGTGAAGAATAATCCATTAAGTAAGTCTCCTCTATTGTTATAACCATGCCTACAAACGGCATGGTATAGCCTGAAACTGCTTATTTGATTTCAATGCTCTTAGCGCTACGCGTCGGACTGCACTTTGGCAAAGTCACCTGCAACACGCCGTCGGCAAATGAAGCATCAATATTGTTCTCATCAATATTATCAAAGCTAAAGCTACGGCTGTAGGCACCTTCAGTACGCTCTTTGAGCACATAGCCAGCATCATCAGTCTCTTCACGGGTGCTGTGGTGCTTTGCACTGATAGTCAGCACGCCATCATCAAAGTCCAACTGCAGATCCTGCTTCAGCACGCCTGGCAAATCTGCCGTCAAGCGGTAAGCACTGCCGGTATCCTGAATATCCGTCTTAAAGCTACTTCCTATATTAAAATCTGCAAAATCATCATCAAAGCTAGACAGCGGACGCGAGAATAAATCAAAAATCGTCAGCGGAGTATTATCTCTTCTCATTAAATTAGCCATTTTGATACCCTATGAACCTTAACTCAACCTCACGGCCGCTCACGCGACCGTGTCCGACTTTCAGGAGATGTATTACTTAATAGCGATACTCTTTACCTTAGATGCAGGCTCTTTCTTCGGCAGGGTGATGGTCAGTACGCCCTCAGCAAAAGCTGCATCAATATGTTCACTGTCAACATTCTCAAAGCTGAAGCTGCGGCTGTAAGATCCTTCTGTGCGCTCTTTTAACATGTAGCCCTGCTCATCCTGCTTTTCCACACTACTGTGATGCTTTGCGCTGATGGTGAGAACATTGTCCTCAAAATCAACCTTCAAATCTTCCTTCTTAACGCCCGGAAGATCCGCTGTCAGCTGATAATTCTTCTCCGTATCCTTAATATCTACTTTAAAGTCATCTCCGCTAAAGGCAAACGGACTGAAACTGCTGAAGCTTGATAGCGGACGATTAAATAAATCCCAAATAGTAACAGGGCTTTGCTGCTTATTTTGATTCTGCATTCTCATCATATTGTTATCTACCATTTTATGTGCCTCTATTTTTCTTTTCCCTGCGCCGCAACGCTATTATTTGCGCCACGGTATCAAATTCTCTTTGCTCTCTTAATCCTTACGTAAGCTCTTGTGCTTACACCATGTAACGTGGGGCTTACTGCGCAGAATTAAAGAGAATTTTTTAATTTTTATTTTTGATAACAAAATCTTGAAATTTACTTAAACATCCCCATATGTATACTGATCGCAGTCATTAATTTCTAGCCCACATGACCTCATATGAGCGCAGCGCGCTGCTGCTGATGTATACCGGAAGTCCGCCCACCGCCGCTGTGCCGGACATTCAGGCCTTTTTAACTCAGTTTTTTGCCGATAAGGCCGTATTTCGCCTCAATGCCACATTGCACTATCTGCTACGCACCATCGTGCCGCCCCGGCGCGCACGGCGTTTACAGCCTCACTATCTGACTATCAGCATTAATGGCACCTCAGCGCAACATTATTATCTACAGCGCCTATGCCGTGCGCTGACGCGTTCTGATCTTAAAGTAGTTTATGCGCTGCTATATGCTCCGCCACAATTGCCAGAGGTTCTCAGCAAATTGCAGCAAAATGGCATTACCCGCCTTATCGTACTGCCCTTATACCCTCAAGACTCAGGCACTACCCATGGCGCGGCACAAGCGCAGCTCAACGCGGCGCTTACAGCACAGCACTATGCTCCGCAAGTGCATTGGCTGCCAGCTTACGGTCAGCATGATGCTTATCTGCAGGCCATCTGCCAACAACTTAAGCACCTTGGGGCAGACAAGCTTGCACGCAGTACCGTGTATTTTTCTTATCATTCCATGCCAGTATCTTATTTACGCGATCCGCGCGAACAAGCTTATATCGCATCCTGCCACACCTGTAGCCATAGCGTGGCCGAGCGCTGCGCCCTTACCGCTTACAAAACAGTGTTTCAATCAGCGATGGGACCGCTGCGCTGGCAAGGACCGACGCTTAAAGAAGCGCTCCGGCAGCACAATTATGCAGCTTCTGATGCGGTAGTGATCTGTCCTGGCTTTGCTATAGATTGTCTCGAGACTATATATGAAGTTAACTTTGAGCTACAGTCCGCAGTACGCGCGAAGCATTCTTGCGGCTTTACTTATGTGCCGTGCCTGAATGACAGTACGGTTGCGCAACAGTTAATTAATACCCTACTGATGACTGAGACTTAATCAAGCGGCGCCATCAGGCGTTTGGGAATAAGCAGACCATCTTTAAGCTCTGCCACGCCTAAAAAACGGCCTGAAGGAGTACGGATAGCCAGCGGCGTATTAAGCTTTGTCGGCGTACTAATTTTTAGCACGGCAGAAAGCGGCTGACGCACACCATGCGAGAACGCTGAAGCCCTTGCTTGCGGCAACGTAAGCTGCGGCAGGCCGGCAACGGCTAAATCGATAGGCAAAAGCAGCGCATCAAGCGCTGAAAAATTATCAGGGACAGATTTAGTATCTGCTAATTTTTGTAATTCCTCAAGTGGAATCATCTTGTCAGGCAAGCCTGCTACATAGGTGCGACGAAGTGCAGTAACATAGGCGCCACAGCCTAAATATTCTCCAATATCAGCAATTAAAGTGCGGATATAGGTACCTTTGGAGCAGAATACCTCTACGGTAAAGCTGTCTTCTGTCGTATCGATGAGCTTTAACTCATAAATCGTCACCTGGCGAGAGGGGATTGCCACCTCCTTACCTTGGCGGGCATACGCATACAACGGTTTGCCGGCGACCTTAACTGCCGAATAAATAGGCGGTACTTGGGTAATGGATCCGGTAAAGTGAGCCAAAGCACCCTCAAGATGCTGTAGCGCATCGCCCACCGGGCGCCGTAAAATCACCGCACCTTCACGATCGGCGGTAGCGGTGATCTCGCCTAATTTTCCGGTAGCCAGATAGCGTTTATCCCCTTCTAAAAAGAAGGATGAAAATTTAGCGGCTTGACCAAGGCATATAGGAAGTAATCCTGAGGCCAGCGGGTCTAAGGCACCGGTATGTCCGCCTTTGACCGCCTTATACATGCCACGTACGCGGACTAAAGCCTGCGAAGAGGAAATACCTTCAGGTTTATCAAGCAGTAAAATGCCATCGATATCACGTCTTGCCATGTGCTCATCCTGTGAAAAATCTGCTATGCTTGGCCGCTACGGCCGAACAAATGCGGCCGATTATACTAAATCAGCACTCAGACGCAACTAAAGTCAACGCTAAATGGCGGGCTATCATAAAATCAAGCAACAAAGCCATGCCGCCTGCTCCGGCAATAATTAACGCACCGATACTGATGCTCACATCAAGCTGCAAAGCTGCTATCACACTAGCAACCAAAGTAATGACAAAATCAACGTACACGCTCAGCTGCGGACGGGACAGACAGCGGCACAGCGCAGCAGGCATCCTACTTAAACCCTGCAAGCGTTTAAAGTTAACCAAAAGTAAAATAAGCGCGGTAACAAATGTCAGCAGAGCAAACAAGCTCAGGCACAATAGATACAAAACTTTATCGTCTGCTAAAGAAAAATGCAACAACAAAGCACAAATGCCACTACAGCTAAAGGCCAGCGCGTATTTGCACCACAGCAACCAACGTAGACCTTTTTCCAAGCGGGCATGCATAACGGCGACTGAGTCCATTTTACTTTGCTCCTTCTACCCCGTCTTGCGTTGCATTGTAGCATTTTTGCAACTTGCGCCCTTTACTTGTTATTTGTCACAAATCTGCTACAATGTTTCTGTTTTTGCAATGGGAGCGCTTTCAGCTGCTTCGTACTTAAGCTTAGTTTAATTGGTCAGGGCCGGAAGGCAGCAGCCAGGATTATGTCTTAAGGTACCGAAGATTAGTTGGAAGTCTCCCCACCCACCTACAAATCCATGGTCGTAGCTTTTTCATCTGTAAGGCATTACAACCATCACAAAGGTCACAACCAGCCGCCTCAGTTGCAGCCGCAATTTTTCTCTTCCAAAAACCACGCATTTTTCCGATATTTATGCCGGCGATGTGTTATCGTCTGGTTCTACTTAACCCCCCGCTACAGATAAAGTCCTTGTCAAAGCATCAGGCTTTTGCTAACTTAATAATAAGTCGCAAGACTAACGATTTCCCTGGGGTGTTCGCCAGTCACATACACCCTGAGCCGATATTTACTAGATTGGGGCGGCTTCTTGCTTGCTGTTGAGCATGCCGTAGCATTGCGCTGCGGAAGCCTTAAGCAAACATAGTTTCCCCACTTGAAACTCCTGGTTCAAGGAGTTAGTTGTGGCAGCGGCACTTCCGGGGCTCGTTTCACTCAGCGTTTAATTTTACCTTTTATCAGCCAACCGGCACATGCAGACTCTTGATGCTGTAGCTTACCGCCACAGTTACATCTAAATAAAGCAGCTCAAACCTGAGAGCAGAAGTAAGATATTAGCCAACGCAAAAAACGCGCGCCCGCTTAAATACTTCATCAGCTTATTGCCCACATAAATACCCAACAGCGCCGGGACACACACTAAAGCGCTTAAGAATAGGTTATGCGCATTGATGGCTCCAGAGGCGGCTTCCTGTACCAGCAACACAGTATTAAGCACCACCCACAGCATAGTTAAGGTAGCGCGAAACACCTCTTTATCTCGAAAGCGTTGCACCGCATAAATCACCACTAAGGCGCCACCAGACACAAACAGCCCCTGCATGATCCCAGCGCCTAACATGATGAGCACTGTCATTCCCCTGCCTACGGGGCGGTTTTTAGGTTTAAGCAAAATCTGCTTTAAAGCCACGATGACGATCATCGCACCGTAAATGTACAGAAGCAAAGTAAGATCAAGCTGATAAAAGAGCACAACCCCCAGCGCAATACCCGGAAGAATCAAACCGCTTAACTTCACTACTTCATGGCGATCAGCCTGGCGCCAGGTTAGCACCGCTAAAATAAAGCTACTCACCCAATACGATACCGTACATATGACTCGCGCATTCTCGGCCCCTAACAGTAAAATAGTGCCAGGCATGGACAATAGCACTCCGGCAAAGCCGGTAATGGCATTAATGAGATTAGCACCCAAAAAGATTAACAGAACGAAAATGAGAGTCTGCATAGGAAGTCTCCTGCAGATGCAGCTTAAACTTATGACCTACTCCCCCACCTAAGAGGCAGGGTTTTCCTTCTCGTTAAAATAATCGCGCTGCCTGCTACAGCAGTATACGCTATCCTTAGTATGAACTGGGGGTGACTATTAGGGTTACCCCTTAGTCATTTTAGGATCGGCAGTGATTTTTGTAAATTGTAGTTTTTTGATAGTAAATTTATTCAAATAACAAAAAAATATATTTATGATTGCCCTGTTTTTGCTATAGTCTGACTCATGTAAGAGAGTATTGGCGAAGTTTTGATTATGGCAAAATTACCCATCAAGTACTCCCATCAAGTACTCCCATCAGGGTCAAGACGAGCTCTTTGGGCTGCCGATTGAACTGATGCTCCCTCAGAACGCTCCGGTCCGTATCGTCAGTGCGGTATTGGACTCTATCGACATCACGCCCCTCCACTCTACCTACCAAGGCGGCGCCATGGCCTACGACCCACGGATGATGCTTAAGGTGATTGTCTACGGCTGCCTCTGCAATATCTACTTAGGCCGCGCCCTTGCCAAATGCATCAAACGCGATATCAATTTAATCTAACTTGCGACCTACGCACCGCCGGACTTCCGTACCCTTAATCGTTTCCGTAGCGTCAGACTGGCGGACGGGGGTTCGACAGCATCTTCACCCAAGTGGTTGAGCTCCTCACTGATTGCGCCGTGGTCTATTGAGAGCAGCAGTTCATCGATGGCACCAAGATAGAGTCAGTCGCCAACCGTTACACCTTTGTCTGGCGCGGGAGCGTGGAGAAGAACCGAGCCAAACTGCAGCAGAAAGTGCATACCGTGCTTCAGCAGGCGCGGGATGGGCTGGGTGAGGAAATCCCTAGTGACGACACGCCTGAATTTACCCCTGAAGAGGTCAGGAAAGCGCTCACCATCATCAAAGATGAAGATGATGCAGAATCCTGACAAGACCAAGGCAGAGCATGAGCTCACCAAGACGCTCAAGCATTTAGAGACAGATGCTCCCGAGCGCCTCACCAATTACAATAACTCACTCAAAATCCTTGGCGACCGCAACAGCTGCAACAAGACCGCTCATGACGCCGCCTTTATGCGCCTCAAGGCAGACGCCATGCTGAACGGACAGACCAAGCCCGCCTACAATGTCCAAATTGCCGCCAACGGTCAGTACGTCACCAACTACGGCATCTTTCAGCACAACGCCGATGAGGATTGCTTTATTTGCCCGAACGGCCGCAAACTGACGTTTTGGTGTGTGGACGATACGGTCTCAGAGCTGGACTATAAATCCTCCATCAAAAAGTATCGCTGCTCTGACTGTCAGTATTCCGAGCAGTGCCGCAAAGGCAGGGGGAACCTAGCTAAGGCCAAAGCGCTACTCACCAGTGGTACCGGGGTGAAGCTACGTGGTCTGCGATGCATTGAGCCGGAAGCAGTGTTTGGCGACATCAAGTTTAACCACGGCTTCAAGCTCAGAGGCCTAGAAAAGGAGGGCATTGAGTTCGGGCTGACAGACTTGGCGCACAATCTCAGAAAATACTCACGGGAGACTGCAGGAGAGAACTGCACAGAAAATGTAAAGATGGCGGCATAAGCGAGCATTTGAGGCAAAATAGCGTCGATTTTGGAGAGAAAAAGACTATTTAGCCTGAACTTTGTTCTGTAGGTACTATAGTCTGTCTCCCTCACTTACTTATCCTTAATTTATCCGCCTATTTAAGAAAATCTCACGCTTTTTGGTCACATGTGGTCACTTTTGACTATAATTGTAGGTA
>CALXOV010000041.1 GCA_944390105.1 uncultured Succinivibrionaceae bacterium | reverse complement strand
CTTTCTTTCAGTCCTTGCTTCAAGGACCCACACAGATTGTCTTATATCTCATTGTTAAAGAACTTACGCTTACCGCTTCAGGGCTTCGCGTCGTCCCCCTTGCGTCAGGGAACGGGTGCACATTTTAATCAAGTTTTCACGCCTGTCAAATCTTTTTTGTAAAAATTTAGCAAAAACTTAACAACACACTGTTTTTACATAAAATTTATTTTTAACCTTGGGGGTGCATTTTCTGCTGTGCGCCGCAGTGCAGCAACCATGGCCGCACCGCGCCACTCCTTGCGCACGGAGCGTAAGTTAAGTTGGCGTATGCACCACCCATCCCTCGCGCAGCTGCGCTAAGCGCCGATTGAGGTTTACCATCATGTTCATAGCATCGCTCTGTACCCCGCCCTCGGCCATTTTCAGCTCTTCAACAAAACGCAATACAGGCGCGCGCAAAACTTCAGCGATTAATTTAGCCAAGACCTGCGCCCTATCTTCAATGGAAAATTCACTACCATCAGCCTTTTTAGGAATAAACTCCGCGTCAAGCAAACGCCGACAATAGCTCTCGCGCGGAGTATCGCGTAGCTCTTCTAACAATGCCCCGGGAGTAATATCCGGCTTGCGGTCAATGAGTTGCAGTAAATACACCGCATCAGCCGCACCGCGCACCTGTAACTTATTGAGTAAGTCGCATAAAGTCGCAAGCGCAAATTTCTGATATACCGCTGCCACTACGGTCGGCTGCTGTAGCAAAAAGGCAATCAGCTTGCGCATTGGAGTATTTAAAAAGCGTCGACTGTCCTCTATTTCAGAGGCCAACGCATCCGCTTTAGCACTTTGCTCCTGCGCTTGCTGCTGCTCATACTTACTTAACTGCACTTCATCGAGCATTTTATACAGCCGATCGCCTTCAATCCCCACCACCTCAGACAAACGCTCCAGCACCATCGCCTGCAGCGGCTGATAAGCAATTAAACGCGCTTTGTGCAACACCGTAGCGATGAAGCTACTACGCTGCCCCAAATCGGCCAAATCATAATCCTGCTTAATATGTGCAATTAGAAACTCAGGATATGACAAAGCCTTATCTAAATATTGCGTAAAGGCTCCCGCCCCTTGCTCGCGAACTAAGGAATCGGGGTCATGCTCCGGCGGCAAAAAGGTAAAGCGCAGTTCAAGCCCAGCCTCAAGTACCGCCGTAGCGGTCTCTAGCGCATGCCACGCTGCCCGCCTTCCGGCACTGTCACCGTCGTAACAGCAGATTACCTGCTTACTGTAGCGGAACATGGTGCGAAACTGCTCTACCGTAGTTGCGGTACCCAACGAGGCAACAGCATAAGTGATCCCGGCCTGCTGCAGGGAGATCACATCCATATACCCTTCCACGATCACTAAGCGCTCTGGACGATTGCGTTGCGCCTGCAGCGCCGCATACAGTCCAAATAGCTCGTGACGCTTGCGGAAAATCGGATTTTCCGCGGTATTAAGATACTTAGGCTCCCCCTGAGCGATGACGCGTCCGCCGAAGGACACAATGCGCCCCCGGCTATCGGCGATCGGGATCATGACGCGATCACGAAAAAAAGGGTAACTTTTGCCGTGGCGCTCAATGATGAGCCCTAACTGCTTTAACTGCGCAAGCTCCTGATCGCTACGCGCAATTTTGCGCATATAGTTCCAATCATTCGGCGCATATCCTAAGCGACAGGTGATCACTGTTTTACGCGTCAGGCCACGTTTTTTATAAAAATAATCCTGCGCTGCTGCATTGTCTTCCAGCGCCCGACTGAAGGCTGCCGCCACCCTATCCATCAGCTCGTAATATGCTTTATAGCGCTCAGCTGAAGCATGAGCCCCAGCTTCGTACTCAATCGGGATCCCGGTCATTTGACACAGCTCCTCGACTGCCTCAACAAAGCCGATATTTTTATAGCGCATTAAAAAGTCGATCGCATTGCCGTGTTCCTTGCAGCCAAAACAGTGAAAAGTCTGCTTGGACGGCGTCACAATGAACGAAGGCGTTTTTTCGTGATGGAACGGACAACAGCAGCTTAAATTCGCCCCCTTTTGCTTAAGCGTCAGAAAATGCCCGACTACTTCTTCAATATGAACGGCCGGCATTAATTTTTGGGCAATGAAATCTTTGGAGATATACGGCATCCGTACGCGCCTTCTTTACAAAATTTTCTAACCTGCTTAGCATTGTAACGACTAAGCTAGATATGAACCAGAAGATCGAGATAGATAATGGCAACTTACTGCATAGGCGATATTCATGCCTGCTACAACGAATTCATGAAGCTACTTGAAGAGCTTAAATTCGACCCCGCCGCCGATGAGCTGTATTTAACAGGCGATCTGATAGGCCGCGGTCCACTGCCGGTAGAAACCATGCAGGCCATTTTGAGCTTAAAAGACCGTGTACATGCGGTGCTGGGCAACCATGACGTGAACTTCCTTGCGGTAGCCAGCGGCATCAGTGTGGCGCGTCCCAAGGATAATTTAGAACCACTGCTCAAAAGTCCGCTGCTGCCGGACATTCTTGAGCATTTCGTTAATAGTCCGTTTTTACTCGAGCACCCCAGTAAGCAGCTGATTATGGTTCATGCCGGTATCTATCCTTTGTGGGAGCTGTCGACCGCCAAAAAACTGGCTAAAGAACTTAGCAAGGTCATGCGCGACCCACTGCGCCGCCAGGTACTGCTCACTAACATGTACCAAGACAGTCCTGCGCTGTACAGCGAGGATTTAGCTGGTCTGACGCGTTGGCGCTTTACGCTTAATGTCTTTACCCGCATGCGCCTGTGCTACCGCTCCGGTCGTCTGGACTTCAAAAACACCGCAATAAGTCCTGAGCTGGTAGAAAAAGACGGCCTTTACCCGTGGTTTAATTTAGGGAATGTCTCTAAAAGTAAGAAAAAGCAGTACACCGTAGTATTTGGCCACTGGGCAGCCTTGAACGGTTTGTGCCATCGCCCCTTCTTCAAGGCCCTAGATACCGGCTGCGTATGGGGCGATCGCTTAAGCGCATGGTGTTTTGACACCGATAAGCTCTATCAGGTCAAGAGCACCGGCTACATTGAGGTTAAAAGCCAAGTCTCAAAAGTATAGTAAAGCTCTAAGGCTGTGCTGTAATGCTGCTGTGCGGCAGTCAGCACAAAGGGTAGCGCGGCAAAATCCGGGAAATAGGTATCCCCCGCAAAATCCTGCTGCAAACGGGTTAAATGCAGCACCTGAGCCTGCGGCAGTGCCTCGGCATACATGCGCTCTCCGCCAATGACAAAGAGCTTATCAGCTGCAGCGCAGGCGGCGCGCGCTGCATCTAAGGAGCGCACCACTTCAATCTCTGGCGCGCTAAGCGCGGCCGAGGTGACCACCAGATTGCGCCGTCCGGGAAGCGCCTTACCGATGGACTCAAAGGTGCGCCGCCCCATCACAATCGGATGACCTAAGGTCAGCTGCTTAAAATGTAGCAGATCTTCCTTTAAATGCCAGGGGATCTGACCATCTTTGCCAATCACCCGATTGGCCGCCATGCAGGCGATAAGCTCTAGCGATGCCATGCTGTCTCCTAGTGCTGATAGATAAACTCAGGACCATCCTCATCAGCAGCCGCTTCTTTCTGCGCCGACTTATCCTTAAACTCAGGCTCCGGCTCAGTCCACACAAAGGTTGTGCTCTGCGCCTGCGGATCAGACTGCGTTGCCGCCTGCTCACTCTTTACGCGATCGACTAATTCCTGCAGCGCAAACACCAGCTCCTGTACAGCGGTTTGATTAAGTGCAGAAATAATAAAGGTTCGCTCCGGCTTTACCTCCATGCGCGAAAGAATACGCTCTAAGAGCTGCGCGGCCTCATCATCACTGATAAGATCGCATTTATTGAGCGCTAAAAAACGCGGCTTTTGATACAGATCCTGCGCATACTGCTCCAACTCTTTTTCAATAATCAGCACATTTTCAGCCGGATCGCTTTCATCAGGCGGCAGCACATCCACTAAGTGCAGCAGCACGCGGCAGCGCTCTAAATGCCGCAGAAAGCGATGCCCAAGTCCCGCTCCCTCTGAGGCGCCGGCAATTAAACCCGGCACATCAGCAATGACAAAACTCTCGCCCTGCGAGCTTTTGACTACACCTAAATTCGGCACCAAGGTGGTAAAAGGATAATCGGCGACCTTCGGGCGCGCGGCCGATACCGCGCGAATAAAGGTGGATTTACCGGCATTAGGCAGCCCTACTAAGCCGACATCAGCGGCCAAGAGCAGCTCCAAGCGCAGTTGTCGGCGTTCACCCTTAGTACCATTAGTCTTCTGGCGTGGGGCCCGGTTAACCGAGCTTTTAAAATGCGTATTACCAAAACCGTGCCGTCCGCCGCGCGCCACCATCAAAACCTGCCCGGCTTCGGTTAAGTCGCCAAGCCGTTCCCCGGTATCCTCATCCGTAATTCGCGTACCGACCGGCACCTTCAAAGTAATATCAGCGCCGCGAGCCCCCGTACAGTCGGCGCTTGAGCCGTTTTCGCCGCGGCCGGCCTGATAGAACTTAGTAAAACGGTAATCGACTAAGGTATTGAGATTATTGTCAGCCTGCAGCAGCACATTGCCGCCATCGCCGCCGTCGCCGCCATCCGGACCGCCGCGCGGAATATATTTCTCGCGGCGAAATGACACTACGCCGTTGCCGCCGTCGCCGGCTTCCACGCGAATAAAAGCTTCATCTACGAATTTCATCCTGGCCCTCCATGACAGCGTTGCCAAACGGCTTCTGCCTGCCGCGTGTTTAAATCTTTGGGGAAAGTTAGGTAAATGGAACGGAAAAATCAGGGGGATATATACAGCAAAGCCCCGACCAAGCGGGGCCTTGAGGCGCTTAAACCTTAAGCAGCAACAGCTTCTTCAACGATCTGTACGTACTTACGGTTCTTCGGGCCGCGGGTAACGAACTCAACCTTGCCGGCCTTCTTGGCAAATAAGGTATCGTCGCGGCCGATGCCTACGTTAGTACCTGGATGGAAGTGAGTACCACGCTGACGCACGATGATGCTACCTGCGCTCACTAACTCGCCCGCATAGCGCTTAACACCTAAACGCTGAGCCTGTGAATCGCGGCCGTTGCGAACGGAACCGCCAGCTTTCTTGTGTGCCATTTATTCCTGCTCCTTACTCGGCAATGCCAGTAATCTTTAAGTCGGTGTACCACTGACGGTGGCCAGTGACCTTCTGATGGTGCTTACGGCGACGGAACTTAACAATCTTAATCTTCTCACCGCCGTGCTCGCCTAAAACTTCAGCGCGGACCTTTGCGCCCTCAAGGAAAGGCGAACCTACCTTGATATTGGTGCCGTCAGAAATTAACAGAACCTTATCTAATTCAATGGTGCTGCCAGCCTCGGCATCGAGAAGCTCCACGCTTACGATATCGCCCTCAGAAACCTTGTGCTGTTTGCCGCCGCAAATGATAACTGCGTACATGGGTCAAACTCCGGAAATCGCTGCAGGAGTTTGTGCTCCCGCTGTATTCACAAAATAAATTAAACACTGCAAATCTGCCCATGCATCCTCTGCCGGGCAATAATGGGGCGCTATTATATCTAAAATGATTGCCGCTGACAAGCGCGGCTTAAGAAGATATTCAGCGCTGCGACGCAGTCTGCCTGAGAGCCGTAACCTTGCGTTACGCTTGACTGCACACGCTCCCGTTTGCAACCGCGCGGCATTTTAAATCATCTGCCAGGCTTTGTAAAGGATTAACAAAGACCGTCAAGAATGGGCAAAAAGCCGCCTAAAGCTGCCGTAAGGTGCTAAAATTATGCCGGTTTTGCCCTAAACACCGTAGTCCTTAGGGCGCAGCGATGGAGTTTTTGCATGAATCCTTTTGCCCCGCTCATCGGCAGCGCACTCAATGAAGTTGAAGTAACGCTGCAGCAGACCCTGACCGGCTCGCAGTTAGAAGCGCATGTCAATGCTTTGTGCCTGCAGATGGTCAATGCCGGCGGCAAACGGATCCGCCCCACCATGGTGCTGCTCACCGCCCATGCACTACCTAACTTTGAGCCGCAGCGTGACGCCCAGCGTAGCATCCTATTGGCAGCCGCGGTGGAACTTTTGCATACCGCCACTTTAATTCATGACGATGTAATTGATAACTCCACCCTGCGCCGCGGTGTACGCACCATTAATGATACCTCCGGCAATCATGCCGCCGTCCTCGCCGGTGATTATCTCTTTACTCGCTGCTTCAACCTGCTGCGGACCATCAACAGTCTACAGGCAATGGGCGCAATTGCCGATACGATTGCGACCTTGGTATCAGGCGAGCTGATGCAACTCGAAAAAGCAGGCTGTCAGGATTTGAGCGCCGAGGATTACGCCCAGACTATCTATTGTAAAACCGGCGCCCTATTTGAACTTTCCGCCTCAGCCTTAGCGCTGACCCGTGATGATGTGCCCCAAGAAATGCTAAGCTCGCTTAAAGCCTACGGCAAAGCAGTAGGCTCGGCTTTCCAGATTGCCGATGATAATTTAGATTATGCGGCAAATACCGCAGATTTAGGTAAGCAAGTCGGCATTGATTTAGCAGACGGACGCATCACCTTGCCGGTAATTTTAGCGCTGCAACAGGCTACCCCTGAAGCCAGATCCCAGCTGAGCGCTGCGATTGAGCAGGGTAACTTTGCTGCAGTTAAAGCCGCGATTATCGCAGCCGGCACACTTGAGCAAGCGCAGGCGCAGGCCGTGGCCTTAAGTGCAGAGGCTAAAACCCATCTGCAGGTGCTGCCAGACAGTCCGTACCGTGACGCCTTAGCTGTCCTAGCTGACCTTGCGGTAAAACGCGCGCATTAATGTGCGCCACCAACCAAATGTCGGGGCAACAGCGCTCTTTACGCGCTGACACCTCAAATTGCAGCCGTCAGCGACAGTCCAAGCTTTCATTTTAACTGATGCCGCGTAATTTCCCTTGCGTGAGCTGGGGGAATGTAAGCGGCAGGTACAGCACTTTTTTAGCATGTACAATAACCCCAAGAATCCAGGAATGAGCTTTTTGCTCCTGCCTGATGGAGGCATGGTGGACATGCCCGTCAGCGCCCAAAAGTGAGGGCTTACTAAAAATAAATCGCGCTAGATGGGCTATGCAAAACATGCGGCAGGAAACTTACCTGCCGCAGTTTTTGCAATATATTAGGCGAAAGGATCGTCTAAGAAGATGGTCTGATTGCGCTCAGGTCCGGTAGAGAGGATCGCGACTTTAACCCCCGACAGCTCTTCTAAACGGCGCACGTAATTCTGTGCATTGGCAGGCAGTTTAGTAAACTCGGTAATACCAAAAGTACTTTCCTTCCAGCCGGGCATCGTCTCGTACACCGGCTCAACGTCGGCATACTCATAGGCCGCCAGCGGCGGGAGCTGACTGATGGTGCCATCCTTTAGCTTATAGGCGGTGCAAATCTTAAGCTCATCCATGCCGTCTAACACGTCAAGCTTCATTAAGGCCAGACCGGATAAGGAATTAATAGCCGCCGCACGGCGCATCGCCACGGCATCGTACCAGCCAGTACGGCGCGGACGTCCGGTCACCGCGCCAAACTCAGCGCCACGCTGCCGAATACCCTCACCGATGTCGTCGTTAAGTTCCGTCGGGAACGGGCCGCCGCCGACGCGGGTAGTATAGGCCTTAGCGATACCCAACACATAATCCATGTGCAACGGCCCGGCACCGGACCCCGTGCAGCAACCGCCGGCTACGGTATTGGACGAAGTCACATACGGATAGGTACCATAATCAATATCAAGGAAAGTACCCTGCGCTCCTTCAAACAGTACTTTCTTCCCGACACTGCGGGCCTCAGCTAAAATAGCCGACACATCAGCGGTCATCGCCAAGAGACGCGGAGCTATTTCCAGCAGGTGGTTATAGACTTCATCAAAGCTGATTTCCGGCTCAGCGTAATAGTTCTTGAGCAGGAAGTTACGATAATCCATTAAATTGCGGAGCTTTTCCTTGAGAATTTCAGGATAGGCTAAATCGCCTACCCGCACGCCGCGACGCGCAACCTTATCCTCATAGCACGGGCCGATGCCGCGGCCGGTAGTTCCGATGGCATTCTTGCCGCGCTTTTTCTCAGCGCCTTTATCAATAGCCGGATGAATCGGCAGCAGCAGCGCTGCACCGGCAGATACTTTTATGCGCTGTTCCGCATCCGTGATGCCGGCGGCCTTAAGTTCTGCAATTTCACCAAACAGTGCATCGGGATTTACCACCACGCCCGAGCCGATAAGGCACAAGCAGGAAGAGTGCAGGATCCCCGAGGGAACCAGGCGCACGACGATCTTCTTATCCCCCGCCACCAGGGTATGCCCAGCATTATTGCCACCTTGGCTGCGCACCACGATGGCTGCTTGCTTGGTCAGCAGATCCGCGACCTTGCCCTTACCCTCGTCACCCCACTGGGTGCCGAGCACGATTACATTCTTTGGCATCTTGCGTTCTTCCTGTTAAAGAAAATTTGGCAAATATGAAATTGTTAAGTAGCGCAGAGCACTCTTGGCTGCCATACGGCGGCACAAAATAAATCCCTCGCCCAAAGAGGGATTTTAGCAAATTTATCGCGCTTTGCGCTTGTGACATCCTCCCGTAAGCTAAAGCTTACGCCCTTCCGGCTGAGTGGTTTTTAAGCCACTCTCCGGAAGATTCCGGGTGACAACTCCTCAAAGAGTCTGCAATCCCGGCTATCCGGGCAAGTCCTGCCCTTTTGATGTTCTCTGCGGCGTTTTCGGCGGCGTTTGCCGCGTGTACACAGCGCTCACAAACAAAGAGAGCCGGTGTCCTGCGACTGTTTCTACTGACGTATCCGCATACCGCACAGCTCTGTGAAGTGTACTGCGCCGGCACCTTAATGAGAAGCTCGCGGTTAAGACCGGCCTTGGCCTTAGCATTAGTACCAAGCTTCCCCCACGCTGCCTGGTGCAGATTTAGTCATATTCTTAAGTTTAAGCGCTTCAATGCTGATACACACGTGGTTTTTGCATATTTCTGCCGTGGTCTTATGCAGGATGTCCCGGCGGATATTACGCATCTTAAGCTGCAGTTTCGCGATTTGCCTCTTTTATGCCTAAAGTTCCGTCCCGTACCGGCGGCCGTCACTTAACATCAGCGTGATGACCACCCCTCTGTCAAGGCCCGTACAGTCATGAGCCTGCTTATCACCGCTCACGGTTGCAGGCACGCTTACCGTATATTCCATGCAGACAATATGAGTGACCCTCCACAGATGTAGGAATCGTGGATTTACCCTATACTTGAATGAGTTGTTTTTCAAAAGAGGGAATTACCTCATACATAGGAGAGAGTCACTATGCAA
>CALXOV010000040.1 GCA_944390105.1 uncultured Succinivibrionaceae bacterium | reverse complement strand
TGCCGCACAAAACATATTAAGAAGGGCAGGACTTGCCCAGATAGCCTGCCAAGCGAACCTCATTGGAGGTCGGCAGCAGGAACCCACCTAAGCTTACAACAATAGCAGTATTGTTGTTTAGCTGTAGGAATCCTCGGCCTTTAGGCCGAGGAGGAAGTCAATTAACTAATGTCGCGTAATTCCCCTTTGCGTGAGCGTGGGAATGTAAGCGGACGGCACTGCACTTTTTGAGCATGTGCAACGCACCTAATCATTCAGGAACGAGTTTTTTGCTCATACTTCCGGATGAGGGCATTGTGGACATGCCCGTAAGCGCCCTGCAGTGGGGGCTTACTAAAAGTGAGGCAATGGCCTTACGAACCCCCGCACGGAAGTGCGCAGGTAGGTATTTCATGATGTTTTAATGCGTCGCACGGCTGCGGCAGCGCAGTTTAGATAGAGGATCGTAAAGTTGAGACAGCTGCAAACTATTTTAGCTGTAATTGAACCCCATGAAATGCGTCAGGTGGCGTTAGAGCGGGCGCTGGCCTTAGCTAATGCTGCCGGCCGCCGCAAGGCCAAGATTGTGGCTGTGATGCCGACTGAGCGGGCACTGGTGAGTAAAGATGCGAAGCTTGATGAGATGACCGATGACAGTCAGGTGACGGCGGATGAGCCGGCTTTAAAGCGGCATCTGCGCTGGCTGCAGGCTTATCTTAATATCAACGCGATGGGTTACGATGTGACAGCTCGCGTTATCCCGCCGCAGGAGACAGGTAAGGGCATTACCGCGGTGGCGCGCGAAGTTGGTGCCGACTTTATTATTAAAGCAGCTGATAAGCATAAGTTCTTTGGTTCTGTGTTAAATCCGCCGCTTGATCTGCAACTGTTGCGCCATGCTCCGGTACCGGTGCTGGTGGCCAAAGACCATATCTGGCATCCAACCGGTACCATTGCCGTGGCGCTTGATATGTCCGATCCCTCTGATCTGCAGTTGCGTCAGCTTAACGTACGCCTGCTACGTGAGGCGCAGGAGCTGTCGCAGATCACTCACTGTACTATCCATCTGTTAAATTCTATCGCTCCGGTGGTACCGCCGTCATCAATTGACATGCCGGGGTTTACTCCAGATTTAGTCGGTGATGAAGCGTTAAAGGAAAGTTGCCGCAATGTGCTGGCCTTTGCTGCTCGCCATCGTATTTCACCTGATCATTGTCATATTCGTGAAGGACAGGCAGACAGCGTGATCCCGTCCATGTGCACTGAGCTCAATCCCACTTGTCTTTTTATCGGAACCTCGGCGCGCAAGGGATTGGCCTTGGCTTTAGTAGGCAATATCTGCGAGCGCGTGGTAGATGAACTATCATGTGATGTTGCAGTAATTACCCCTAAAGCAGTGCGCGAGCGCATCCCGTTTGCGCAGCAGGTGAAGGAATAGAACCGTGCGTGCCGATGCCTCACTGCCCCAAAAAGCCGATGAATACGGACGTACAGTAAGTCCTTATTTCAATATTGAAGATAAGCAAAGCAAGTATAAAGCCGATAAGCTCTTCAAGCGTTTACGCCGCAAAGTCGGACATGCCATTGGCGACTACGGTATGATTGCAGAAGGCGATCGCGTGATGGTCTGTATTTCAGGCGGCAAGGACAGCTATGCTATGTTGGACCTTTTGCTGTCGCTTAAACGCTCAGCGCCGTTTCACTTTGACCTTATTCCGGTGCATTTAGACCCCGGGTTTGCCAATTCCCCGGAGCATTTGGTGACGGAGCATTTAGAGCGCGTGGGGCTGCCTTATCATGTGATTAAGCGTCCGGTATTTGAAATCTCGCAGGAAAAACTTAAAGGCGGGAAAATCATGTGCTCCATCTGCTCGCGCATGCGCCGTGGTTTTCTATACGGTTTTGCCCGTGAACAGGGGTTTAATAAGGTTGCCCTAGGGCATCATCGCGATGATATCTTAGCTACCTTTTTCTTAAATCTGTTTTATTCCGGCATCATGAAGACTATGCCACCGCTGCTGCGTACCGATGACGATTCGCTAACGGTTATCCGTCCGCTGGCTTACTGCCGTGAGCGCGATTTAAATGCCTTGTGTAAATTAAAGCAGTATCCGGTACTGCCTAAGGGCCTGTGCGGCTACGGGGAAAATGAGCAACGCGCGGCGATGAAGACCATGTTGCACGCTTGGGAGAAAGAGCAGCCCAAGCGTCCGGACATTATTTTCAAAGCCTTAAAGAATGTGGTGCCGTCGCATCTTTTAGACCGTAATTTGTTTGATTTTACGGATGTGGCGAAAGGACCGCGGGTAAAGTAATGCCGCACCAGCTGCTCAGCGACCTCAATGCCGAACAGCAGGCGGCGGTAACCGCCACTGAAGGTTATGTGCGCGTCAGCGCCGGCGCCGGTACCGGGAAAACGCGCACTTTAACCTACCGTTATGCCTATCTCTTGTCGCAGCTTGGCATGTCGCCGCGCTCAGTGTTGTGCGTAACCTTTACCAATAAGGCTGCGCAGGAACTTAAAAGCCGAGTCTTTAAGTTGTGTGGAGATATTGCCAATCCCTTTGTCGCTACCTTTCATGGCTTCTGCGCTGAGTTTCTACGCAGTGAAATTAAGGCCGTTGGCTTTCCGCAGAATTTCACCATTATTGATGTTGCCGACAGCAAAACGCTGATTAAGCGCGTGTTTCGTGCGCTTAAAGTCAATGGCCGCGAGTTTTCTTTAAAAGATGCTTGGGAGTATATTGATGGGCGCAAGTACGATATCAGCTATGCACGAACGCTGATTCATCGCGATAGCAGCCGCATGCTGTATCAGGCACAGATTGCCCCTACGCTGCGCGAGCGGGTGTTCTTTCATTATCTGTATTTAGAGCGTCAGCAGTATTTAGTGGATTTTGATGATCTTATTGCGCTGACCTTAATTATTTTGCAGGATTTTCCTGAGGTGCGGCAGCGCTGGCAGGAGCGGCTTGAATATATTTTAGTTGATGAGTTTCAAGATATTGATAAGCTACAGTATCAGTTAGTAGAAATTTTGGCTGCGCACAACCGAAATCTGTTTATTGTCGGTGACCCCGATCAGACTATTTACTCCTTTCGTGGGGCTGATGTGCGCTATTTTACTAATTTCAACCAAGTCCACCCAGATGCTAAAGTGTTGCATTTGACCCATAATTACCGCTCTCAGCCATTTATTTTAGACTGCGCCTATACGGTGATTTCACACAATGAGGATGTTGGACGTAAAAAGCTCATCGCCCATTTAAAAATGGCGACTACGGATGCGGCACCGCTTAATCTGCAGGCTTTAAAGCGCGAGGATGATGTACTAAAGAATATGCGGCAAAAGCCGTTTCCCGGCAGACTTCCGGTGCCGCCGCCTAAGTTTGCGCTGCTGCCATCAGTTCCGCGCAGCTTAAAGCCAGCCTTAATTCATCTGCCCGATCGCTTGCATGAAGCACGTTTTATCTGCGATGAGATAAAGGAAATTAAGCAACTGACACCGCAGGCATCAATTGCGGTGCTGTATCGTTCCCGTTTTGTGTCCGCGCCGCTTGAAGAGGCGCTGATTCATGCCAAACTGCCCTATAGCGTACAGGCCGACGTGCCGTTTTTTATGCGTGCTGAGATCAAGGATGCTTTATCCTATCTGCGTTTAGTGTTAAATCCGCAGGATGATATGGCGCTTACCCGCATCATTAACAATCCGCGCCGCGGCTTTGGACGCACGCGCATGCAGCGCCTGCAGGAATTGTCAGCCAAGGAGCAACTGCCGCTTTTTACTGCGTTGTGCCGTCATGTAGCTGACCGCGAGCTTAACTTAAGTGCGGCTATGCTGGATTTTATTGCGGCATTAGGTGAGCTACACGCTGCGCCGCGCTTGGGGCCGCTTGCTGAATATGAGCGCATCATCAATCGTTTTGGTTATGAGGCGTCTTTAAAGCAGGTCGGCGATGAGGAGCGGCTTTCCAGTCTGCAGATGCTACGCGATCAATGCGCAGCTTTTGAGCGCGATGCCGGTGAGCGCACCGAGCTTGCTGACTTTTTAAATCACGTGGCGCTGTTTACGAGCGCCGATATGCGCGATCAGCCCGGTGCAGTCAAACTGATGACTATTCATAATGCAAAGGGGCTTGAATTTGATTATGTATTTATCGCCGCGCTGAATGAAAAGATTTTCCCCTCGGCTAAATCGCAGAACCTTCCGGAAATTGAAGAAGAGCGCCGCCTGCTGTATGTGGCTATTACCCGCGCGCGGCGGCAGGTCTTTATGACCGAGAGCTCAGAGTACTCGGTGCAGGACAATGCGGCGCTTAAAGCTTCGCGCTTTATCTATGAGTTGCGGCACGATGAGATAGTTGAATGCGGTGAGCGCGCTGAGCTTGAGCAGCGCTTGGGCGGCGGGGTGGAGCTGCCGACGCAGCGCTTTGTCCCGGGACAGGAGGTAATGAGCGAAATTATCGGACGAGGGCGCGTGGAGAGCGTGGATGTGACCGCCGGTGAATATAAGATCTACTTTTACGCATTAGATAGAGTGCGTACCATGAGTTATAAAGCGCCGCTGCAGGCACTGTCAGCTGAGAGTGCCGCCGTTCCTGCCGAAGATAAAGCCGTTCCTTCTGCCAAGTAAAGATAGAAGAAAACGCTTAAAACTTTAAGATAAATACAAAAAATTTTTTATCTATTTGAAAAATAAGATAATTTAATTTATAAAGAATTTTACCCTCCTGACGTTAATAAATTAACAGCAACCAATGCTGAGTTTAATTAAAAGCAGGAGAAAAGATTATGGCTCTCTATGTAAATACTAACGTTTCGTCGATTAACGGACGTCGTCAGCTCACTAATGCTACTAATAATTTAAGCACCACCTATCAGCGTCTGTCCTCGGGTCTGCGCATTAATTCCGCTAAGGACGATGCAGCCGGTCTGCAGATTTCCGATCGCTTAACTTCGCAGATTAATGGCCTCAATCAAGGTAACCGCAATGCCAATGACGGTATTGCTTTAGCCCAAACCGTTGAAGGGGCGATGGATGAAATGACCAATATGCTGCAGCGCATTCGTACGTTGTCGGTGCAGGCGGCAAATGGCACCAATACTACGGCTGATCGCATAGCGATTCAGCAAGAGGTATCTCAGTTGTCATCTGAAATTACCCGTATTGCCTGCAAGACTACTTTCGGCGGTCAGGAAGTCTTAATGGGCGGCAAAACCGATGCTGAGAATGGATTACTGGATGCTAACGGCATGCTGGCGTTCCAAGTAGGTGCCAATGCCAATGACACCATCTCAATTGATTTAAGTCAGGGCTTTGCGGTATCTAGCATCAATGCGGTTGCCAGCAATAAGATTGATGCAGGTGCCATGATCAAGAGCCAAGGCGCAACGACAATGCGCTTTAGCGTAAGTACTGCGGAAAATGCACAAGCCGTATTAGCGGGCATTGATAGCTACATTCAGGTAATTGACAGCAAGCGTGCAGAACTGGGTGCTGTGCAGAATCGCATGGAATCGACCATTCGCAATCAGTCGAATATTTCGCAGAATGAGTTGGATGCCCGCTCACGGATTCGCGATACTGACTTTGCTGAGGAAACCGCAAACTTATCGCAGCAGAGCATCATTCAGCAGGCGGCAACTTCCATGCTGATGCAGGCCAATTCGACTCCGCAGATTGCGCTGTCGCTCTTGGGTTAAGCCGCAGCTTAAAGAACCATTCTGCCTGCCGACTCGACTCCTCCTGCGCAGAGCCGGCAGGTCAGGTCCAGATCCCCTTTCAGGGGGATCTTTTATAAAAAGGAGTTTTTTCCCAGAGTTTTTGGGTTTGTAAGCTGGGGCAATAATATAGAGCATCAAAAATAATTAACGCTAAATCATTAAATTAGCTTTAAAACCCAAAAATTTTGCATATTTTGCTAAATTCTGCTTTCCGCGGTGCCGTTAATAAGCTAACAGCCAAGTAAGGCTGCATGCTTATTATAAGCGGGAGAGAATTATGGCTTTATATGTTAATACCAATGTATCGTCATTAAATGGTCGGCGTCAGCTTACCAATGCTACAAATAATTTAAGTACCACCTATCAGCGTCTGTCCTCAGGTTTACGTATTAATTCGGCCAAAGATGATGCAGCTGGTTTGCAGATTTCCGATCGCCTAACTTCGCAGATTAATGGTCTTAATCAGGGTAACCGCAATGCCAATGACGGTATTGCTTTAGCTCAGACTGTTGAAGGGGCGATGGATGAAATGACCTCCATGCTGCAACGTATTCGTACGCTGTCGGTACAGTCCGCCAACGGTACCAATACTACGGCTGATCGCGTAGCGATTCAGCAGGAAGTAACACAGTTGTCGCATGAAATTACCCGTATTGCCTGCAAGACTACCTTTGCCGGGCAGCAGGTTTTAGGTGGTAAGAGCAAGGGCCTGATTGGTGATGACGGCATGATCAACTTTCAGGTAGGGGCAAATGCTAATGACACCATCGGCATTGATTTAGGCGATGGCTTTGCCGTGTCCTCTATTCATGGTGTTGCTGGCAATAAGATTGCAACTACTTCTATGGTTAAAGTAGACGGCAATATGAGCTTTAGCGTTAGCACGGCAGATAATGCCCAGGCAACTTTAGCCAGCATTGACAGCTATATCCAAGTGATTGACAGCAAGCGCGCAGAGCTAGGTGCCATTCAAAACCGTATGGAGTCGACTATTCGTAATCAGTCGAATATTTCGCAGAATGAGTCGGATGCCCGCTCACGGATTCGCGATACTGACTTTGCCGAGGAAACTGCAAACTTATCGCAGCAGAGCATTATTCAGCAGGCCGCTACTTCCATGCTGATGCAGGCCAATTCGACGCCGCAGATTGCGCTGTCGCTCTTGGGCTAAGCGCTGTACCTGCCGTAAGACGGCTTATCTCCTGCGGCCTCTTTACAGGCAGGAGTGTCACCCCCAGATCCGCCCAGGAAGGCGGATCTGGTGTTTGTAGCTTGTCATAATCGTCCTTAAAATGTATCCATGGCGATGTTGTATTTCCATGGTTTTTCACATCCTGCGCAGAAACATGCCAATTTGTAAAAAATAATTTATTTAAAAATCAAATAATAGAAAAATTTTTATAAAAATAACTTGCACTGATACAAAACTTCCTTATAATTAGCACCCGTCTGATGCGGGAATAGCTCAGTTGGTAGAGCATAACCTTGCCATGGTTAGGGTCGCGAGTTCGAGCCTCGTTTCCCGCTCCAGATAAAAATTTGTTGTTTTCTTGAAAGCGGGAATAGCTCAGTTGGTAGAGCATAACCTTGCCATGGTTAGGGTCGCGAGTTCGAGCCTCGTTTCCCGCTCCAAGAAAAAACCTTTGAAAGCGGGAATAGCTCAGTTGGTAGAGCATAACCTTGCCATGGTTAGGGTCGCGAGTTCGAGCCTCGTTTCCCGCTCCAAAGAAAGCACCTTGAAGGTGCTTTTTGCGTTTATAGACCTATGAAAATTCATCATGTAGCGCTCTACGTGCGCGATCTTGAAGCTGCTAAAGATTTCTTCTGCCGCTTTTTTGGCGCAGAACCTTCGGCTTTATACCATAATCCCAAGACCACCTTTAAATCCTATTTTCTGCATTTTGACTCGGGTGCCGACCTTGAGGTAATGACGCGCGATGATTTAAGCGGTGTCGTGCCTGAAGATAAGCAGCCGGGCTTTGCCCACTTATGTTTTGCTTTAGGCTCGCGTGAGGCCGTTGATGCTAAAACCGCACAGCTGCAGCAGGCAGGCTTTTCGCTTCTCAATGGTCCGCGCGTTACTGGCGACGGCTATTATGAGGCGGTATTTGCCGGTCCCGAGGGTAATCGCCTTGAGCTTACGGTCTGAGTACTTCCTACATGTTTAGCGCTTGCAGGGCGGCGGTTCTTTCATTAAGATGAGCTTCAGTCGTGAAACTTAAATTTTGGTTATAAGTTAATTTCGCTATGTTTATCACTACCATTGTTACCAAGATCATCGGCAGCAGCAATCAACGTACGATCCGCCGTCTGTCTAAAATTGTGCGGCAGATCAATCAGCTAGAGCCTAAATATCAAGCCCTTGCCGATGAGGAGTTCATCAAGCTGACCGACAGCTTCCGCAAGCAGCTAGCTGACGGTGCAAGCTTAAATCAGATCCTTCCTGAGGTGTATGCTGCGGTACGCGAAGCTTGCCGCCGTACTTTAGGCCTGCGGCCGTTTGATGTGCAGCTGATGGGTGGCATGGTTCTCAATGACAATCAGATTGCCGAAATGAAGACCGGTGAAGGCAAGACCTTAACTGCGCTGCTGCCGTGCTACTTAAACGCGCTTTCAGGTGACGGCGTGCATGTGGTGACGGTCAATGATTACTTAGCTCGCCGCGATGCCAATTGGTCACGTCCGTTCTATACCTTCATGGGTATGACCGTAGGGTGCAATATCCCCGGCATGAGCCCTGAGGACAAGCGTGCGGCCTATGCTTGTGATGTCACCTACGGCACCAACAATGAGTTTGGTTTTGACTATCTGCGCGATAACATGGCCTATACTAAGGAGCAGCGCGTTCAACGTAAGTTGCATTATGCCTTAGTGGACGAAGTGGACTCGGTATTAATTGACGAGGCGCGTACCCCGCTTATCATTTCAGGTGCGGCTGAGGACGGTTCTGAGCTCTATCGGCGCGTCGATGAGATTATCCCGAAGCTTCAGCTGCAGGATAAGGAAGACACTGAAGATTGGCATGGCGACGGTCACTATACCGTGGATTTAAAGCTCCGTCAGGCTTATCTTACCGAGCGCGGTCAGATTTATGTCGAGCAGCTGCTGCGAGAGCGCGGACTGCTTGGAGCAAACGATTCGCTCTTCTCCTCGTCCAATATTATTATTCTGCATCACGTGATGGCAGCGTTGCGTGCTCATGCCTTATTTAAGCGCGATGTTGACTACGTCGTAGAGAACAATCAGGTCATCATTATTGATGAGCATTCTGGACGTAAGATGGAAGGGCGCCGCTGGTCAGATGGTCTGCATCAGGCAGTGGAAGCTAAGGAGCATGTACAGATTAAGAGCGAAAATCAAACGCTGGCTTCTATTACCTTCCAGAACTATTTCCGCATGTATGACAAGCTCGCTGGTATGACGGGTACTGCTGATACTGAAGCTTATGAATTCCAGCAAATTTACGGTCTGCATACGGTGGTACTGCCGACCAATAAACCGATGATTAGAAAAGATCTGCCGGATCTTATCTATCTGACTGAGGAAGCTAAGTACAAGGCTATCATTGAGGACATAAAGGAGCAGCTAAAGCTCAAGCGTCCGGTGCTAGTGGGTACCATCTCTATTGAAAATTCCGAAAAGCTGTCGCGCCTTTTAGATAAGGAAGGCATTCCGCATCAGGTATTGAACGCTAAGTTCCATGAAAAGGAAGCACACATCGTGGCGCAGGCAGGGCGCCCGGGCACCGTTACTATTGCTACTAATATGGCAGGGCGCGGTACCGATATTCTGCTGGGTGGCAACTATCAGGAAGATATTGATGCTTTAGGCCCCAATCCGGATCCGCAGGCGGTAGAGAAGATTAAACAAGAATGGCAACAGCGTCATGAGGCAGTGGTGGCTGCCGGCGGTCTGCATATCATCGGCTCGGAACGCCATGAATCACGGCGTATTGATAATCAGTTGCGCGGTCGTGCTGGACGTCAGGGCGATCCTGGCTCGTCACGCTTCTATCTGTCAATGGATGATAATCTGATGAAGCTCTTTGGCTCAGAAAAGCTGAAGAATTTCATGAAGCGCATGGGGATGGAAGACGGGCAGCCATTGGAGCATAAACTGGTGACGCGCGCCATTGAGTCGGCGCAGCGCAAGGTTGAAACTCGTAACTTTGATATTCGTAAAAACCTGCTCGAATTTGATGACGTTGCCAATGAACAGCGTAAGGTTATTTACGAGGAACGTAATGCGCTGCTTGACGGTGAGGATATCTCCGACACTATAAGCAAGATCCGTGAAGACGTGTTTGATAATGTCATCAGCGAGTACATTGAGCCGAATTCTTTAGTGGAAAATTGGAAACTTAAGGAGCTAGAGCAGCGTCTGAAGACTGACTTCTTATTAGATCTGCCGATTGAGAAGTGGGTGCAGGAAGACAGTAAACTGGTGGAAGATGATATTCGCCAGCGCGTGATTGAAGCAGCTGCAGCGCAGTATAAGGCTAAGTGTGACCTTATTGGTGAGGAAAATCGCCTGCGTCTGGAGAAAGGTATCATGCTGCAGTGTATGGACATGCTGTGGAAAGAGCATTTAGCCGCAATGGACTATATGCGCCAGGGTATCGGCCTACAGGGCTATGCACAGAAGAATCCGAAGAATGAATACAAGATTCAGTCCTTCAATCTTTTCAGCAAGATGCTCGATAATCTCAAGTATCAAGTGATCCGTACTTTATGCCGTTTGCAGATTCAGGTGCGTGTGCCGGAATTGACCCCGGAGCAGAAAGCGCTACTTGAACAGCGTCGTCAGGAAATGCTGGCGCAGCAGGAAGCGGCGGCAGCAATGCAGATGAATAGCACGGTAGGGCGCAATGACCCGTGCCCTTGTGGCTCGGGCAAAAAATATAAGGATTGCTGTGGCAAGCTAAAGCCGACGGCAGATAAGGCGCACTCCGAAGGGGCGGTGCCTGAGAAAAAGTCCTAAGCCTAAGCCTAAGCTTGTGGTGCGCCGCTAGCGGCGCACCCGATAGGGCAGAGTTGAAGCTGGCATTAAACATGCATAGCGATAATACTAAAGCCAAGCGAAAGCTTGGCTTTAGTATTATCACAGGTGAATAAAGCTGCCGCTTTTTACACGGCAGAGACAATATATTAAGATTGTTGTTCTTCGGGGATCAAATAATCTTCTTTGGTAGTGCCGTCGCGCTCAATTAACTGCTGCATCGCGCGCGGAGTGCGTCCTTGGCCTGACCACTCATAAGTCAAGCCGTCTACGCCGACATAACGGTACCGTATCTTGAGCTTGCGCTTTTTAACATTGACACCTAAATATCCCATCAGATCTTCAATACTAATGTTATTTTCCTTGAGCTCATTGGCCATGGCGCCTAATTTGATGCGGCGCTCCTCATTGATTGAGGCCTGCTTGGCGAGACGAGCTACGGTTTCCTCTTTGATGACGGTTAATTTATCAATAATGTCTTGAATTTCTTCCGGCGAGGCATCGTGCAGTGCGTTGCTCAACATACGGGAGTTTTTCAGATCTTTTAACACTAATGGCATGCTATGTCAGTTCCTTCGTTAGGGTGGATTCGATATAATGTTTGCTATTCTATCAAAATATTATTTATAAAACTTCTTTGTTACAAAATAAATTAATATTATGAAAATAATAATTATGCGTCATGGTGAAGCTGCCTATGCCGGTTTGGATCGGGTATTGACCCCGAACGGGGAGCGTGAAGCTGCATGTACAGCGATTAAGTTAGCCGCGCACTTGCAGATAAATAAAGTCTATGCCTCTCCTAAGACGCGAGCGCAGCAGACGGCGGCGATTGTCTGCTCAAAACTTAAGGGCGGAGTATACGCACCGCAAACCTTATCTAGCTTAACCCCATCCGGGAATGCGTTTGCCGCCATTGAAGAAGTAAGGCTTAATGCGGCTGAAGATGACAATATTCTTTTGGTATCGCATATCCCTTTAGTCGAAGAGCTGGCGCTGTACCTGTGTCCGCAACATCAGCCGCCGCTGTTTGTGACAGCTGGCGCATTAATCATGGAGCAGACGGGGGAGAGTTGGCGTGTTGCGGCCTTTTTAACCCCACGTAGTGAGCAAATCTTTGACTAAGTTTGCAAGTTGTAATTAAAGTGCGCTTTTTGCGATAAATTGTCGCAATTTGGCTTGGGAGACTGCGTATTTTTCGCTATGCTGACCTTGTGGACGAAGTTTATATAAGGAGTGGGCAATGCGAATCTTTAAAAAATATGCCCCAGTGCAGATAGCCAAGCATGTGAGCGCATTTTTTAAAGGCTATTTTTATATTCAGGGGATGGGGGCCTTCCGTTTTGATGGCGGCAAGGTGGTGATTGAGCCTTCTCAGACTGACGCCGAGCGCCGTATCTGCCGGGAGATTAATAATTCTATAGCGTCATTTGCGCACGCTTATTAATTTTTGCTTTGTTGACAAAGGACGTTCTGCCGCAAGTTGACGTCCACAACAGCGCTTTGTTAGTTATAATGAAGCGCTTTTTTATGTTTTCGTCCTTAGGTTTTGAGTAATATCATGCAGTCAGAACTTGTTGCACTTCATCAGCAGCTGGATACTCCGCCGACGCAGGAGGAGATTATTCAGGCGATTCGTGAGGAGCTGTTTACCATGCAGGATGTGGTGCGCTACTGCGTTTCCTGCTTTGCCGCTCATCACATCTATGTTGGTCATGGTACCGATAATTATTGGGATGAGGCTCTTGAAATCGTTCAGGCGGTGATGCATCTGCAGCCGCCATGTGATGACAGTACTTTAAGCTCGCGTCTGACGCAAAAAGAGCGTGCCGTTATCTCCCGCTTGGTCTGCATGCGGATTTTTGCAAGGCTGCCGACTCCTTATTTGACGCATCGCGCCTTTTTCTGTGGTCATGAATTTTATGTCGATGATCGCGTGATCATTCCGCGTTCGCCGATTGGCGAGCTTATTGAGCAGGGGTTCAGCCCATACCTTGATCGCAGTCCGCAGCGTGTGTTGGACATGTGTACTGGCTCAGGTTGCATTGCCATCGCTATTGCGTTGCATTTCCCTGATGCAGAGGTGGATGCAGTTGATATTTCACCGGATGCATTGGAAGTGGCTGAGCTTAACATTGATGCTTATGGATTAAATGAATCCGTATTCCCGCTGCAGAGTGATTTATTTAACAATTTGCCAGCTGGCGATAAATACGATTTGATAGTTGCTAATCCTCCGTATGTGGATGCCTCGGATTTGGCTAATATGCCTGAGGAATATCATGCAGAGCCGGCGCTGGCTTTAGGTTCTGGTGAAGATGGTCTGAACTGTGCTAAGCGCATTCTGGCTAAAGCCGGTGATTTTTTAAATGACGACGGGGTTCTCATTATGGAAGTTGGCAATTCCGCTGAGGCGCTAAATGATGCTTTCCCGCTGGTGCCTTTCCATTTCATTGATTTAAAACGTGGTGGTACCGGCGTGTTTTTATTAAGCGCTGAGCAGTTGCGCGCCTATCGCGACAGTTTTGTGCAGGCGGCGGCGGAGATTAAACATGAGTGCTAATAGTTTTGGACGCAATTTTACCGTCATGACCTGCGGCGAAAGCCACGGACCAGCTTTAGCGGCCATTGTGGACGGATGTCCGCCGCGCGTTCCGCTAAGTGAGGATATGTTGCAGCATGATCTCGATCGCCGACGTCCTGGTTCAACGCGCTTCGGCACACCGCGCAATGAGCCGGATAAAGTGCGTATTATCTCCGGCCTCTTTGAAGGTCAAACTACCGGCACGCCAATTGGCCTGGTGATTGAAAATACCTCACAGCGTTCGCAGGACTATGCCGACATCATGAATGCCTATCGGCCGGGGCATGCGGATTTTACTTATGATAAGAAATACGGCATCCGCGATTATCGTGGCGGCGGACGTTCTTCTGCCCGCGAAACTGCGATGCGTGTAGCTGCCGGAGCCATTGCGAAGCAGGTGTTGCGTTATTTCTTTGGGGTAGAGATTGCAGGCGCCGTTACCGCAATTGGACCGATTAAAGCTGAAAAAATAGATTTTACAGTCGCGCGCGCCAATCCGTTTAATTTTGCCGATGAGGCTAAGTGCCAGGAGCTTGAGACTTATATTGATACGTTGCGCACTGAGCATGACAGCTGTGGCGCGGTGGTGGAAGTGCGTGCACAGCAGGTGCCAGCAGGCTGGGGCAGTCCGATTTTTGAGCGCTTAGACGCGGTAATTGCACAGGCTATGATGTCGATTAATGCAGTTAAAGGCGTGGAGTTAGGCGACGGTTTTGCGTTAGCAGCGCTACGCGGTACACAAGCGCGCGACGAAATGGATCAGCATGGCTTTTTATCCAACCACTCAGGGGGTGTTTTAGGAGGCATTAGCTCGGGACAGGATATTGTGGTGCGTTTAGCGCTCAAGCCGACCTCAAGTATTCTTACCCCGGGGCGGAGCATTGATAAATTCGGCCGCGAGATTTCCTTGGTGACGAAGGGACGGCACGATCCTTGCGTCGGCATCCGCGCGGTACCGATTGCCGAGGCAATGCTTGCTTTAACCTTAGTTGATGCCGCGCTGTCACAACAAGCGCAGTGCTCGTTGCAGCAATTTGTAAGTCGTTAAGGCAGGAGGATCAAATGGATTGTCTGCAGGTATTATTTGACCATCAAAGCTTGCGTCATTTTAAGGATGAGGCGTTGCCACAAACGGCTGTGGAAAATATCAAGCGCGCGGTGACCCAAACTTCAAGCGCCTGTTTCTTTCAGGTTTGTACTACGTTGCGTATCACAGATCGGGAGCTTTTAATTAAGATCGGAGCCTTATCTGGCGGCACCATGAAACTGGCCCATGCGCCAGAGTTCTGGTTGTTCTGCCTTGATTTCACGAAACTTGCGCACGCAGGGTTCATCCAAAGGAGTATTCCTTTTGACGTGTTCTTTAATGGCATTAATGATTGCTCAATGGCCTGTCAAAGCGCGCTGACCGCAGCTGAGGCTCAGGGGCTAGGCGGCGTTGCTATCGGCGGTTTTAAGCGGCGCATCAGTGAGATTGCGCAACTTCTTAAGCTGCCGCATTTGACTGCCCCGGTGTTAGGCTTGGTGCTTGGCGTGCCCGATGAGGCGTATCGCGAGCCTCAGCAGAAGCCGCGTTTGCCGCAGGATTGGCTTATTATGGACAATATGTGGCGCGATCCCTTTGATGAGAAGATGTTTGCAGTCTATAACCAAGAATTTGCTGATTATGCTGCGCGTCGCGTAGCGGGGCCGTCGCATAAAACGTGGGAGCAGGCCTGTAGTGCAATGCTGGCAAAGCGCGATGCGACAGCTGATGATTTAGTGCAGTATTATCGCTCTCAAGGTTTTACTATCGGCTAAGACCGATTAAGGCTCTTTTAGCTCTTTGCGAGGCGTTGTTTACGCCCCGCAAAGAAGGTTAACTCATTACCATTTCTTTTTATCGCCGAACAGTTCGTCAAGCTCTTTCTTGCTCTCTTCATCCATACTGTGCTGCTCAACTTCTTTGCGGTTGTTTTCCTTAACTTCTTTATCAATATCTGCAAGAATTTGGGTTAAGCTCATAGCTTTTTCGTCAAGCCAATTATCTTTAATTGGTGACTTGCGGATCACATCAAGTCCCTTGGTGATTAACTGACGGCAGGAGCCGACTTGATGCAAGCGCTTTAACTCTAAGGTGCGTTGCAAAAGATTGGAGATATTGACCTTAAGGACTAAAAGCTGCAGACGGCGATCTTCTTTTTGACAACTGACCGGATCGACAGGATTGCCGGCGCGCATTTCACTGTAGATGATTTTGCGCAGTCGACGAATTTCGCGTAGCTGCGAAATAGCTACGGCATCGTTTTCAGGCGGCCTAAAGGCTAAATCTTCGGTGTAGTTTTGTTTGACCTCATTGATAAGGCGTTGCTGTTCGTTAATTTTCTCTTCAATATGCTTGGCATGCGGATCGGCTTTGAGCTTTTTTAACGCATTGAGAATACGGTAGCGCAGCACCAAAATCAGTACTTTGGAAAAGGGAATCTGGCTTTGATTAAGCAGCAACTCCTCTGTTTCGGAAATGATATTGCGCGCTTGATTGATCAGCATACGCAGATCTGATTCGCGACGGGCTACATAATCAACATACATGTTGTACATGATGAGAAGAAATGTAGCTAAAACAATAAAAATAACAGCTACCGTAATAAACATGCGTATGCCTGTGTTATCTGAAAATTAGCATAGGTATCCCTAAGGTGTGGGTGAGCGCGTCAGCTTATGGTACTGCCGCAGTTACCCTCTGCAGTCTTAAGTGTAGCCCAAAGCCGCACTAAAAGGCAGGGGGCAGGTAACACTATGCACGTGCAAATGGTAGATAGCGCGCAGCAAAAAGAGCCGTGCCGAGGAGGCAAAGCCGCAAGAGCGCACAATTTTCGCAAAATTATGATGTTAAAAGGCATCTGTGCATTTATAATTTTTGGAAGCGACTTAAGCCGGCGCCGCACTGTTGCGCTGTTTTAAGCAGAGCGGCCGCAGCTGCAGTAAGGTGCGGGCTGTCTATTTTCATAAAAAAGTAAGGATGTAGCATAATGACCACCGTGATTAAGCAGCAGGACTTCATTGACTCTATTTATGAAGCTCTGCAGTTCATTTCTTATTACCATCCGCGTGATTTCTTAAAGGCCATGACCAAGGCCTATGAGCTTGAGCAGAACCCGTCTGCTAAGGCCGCTATCGCGCAGATCTTAGTTAATTCCAAGATGTGCGCCATTGGTCATCGTCCGCTGTGCCAGGATACCGGTGCTGTGACCTGCTTTGTGAAGATCGGTATGAATGTGCGTTTTGAAGGCGATATGACTGTGCAGGAAATGGTGGATGAGGGAACGCGCCGGGCTTATTGCTGCGCTACTAATCCGTTAAGAAAGTCGGTGCTGATGGATCCTATTGGTAAGCGCGTTAATACCAAGGACAATACTCCGGCTGTAGTGCACATTGAAATGGTGCACGGTAATAAGGTGGAAGTGGCGATTGCCGCTAAGGGCGGCGGGTCGGAGAACAAGACCCATATGAAGATGCTCAATCCGTCCGATTCTATCGTCGATTGGATTTTGCATGAGATTCCGTTAATGGGTGCTGGCTGGTGCCCGCCGGGTATTTTAGGCGTCGGTGTAGGCGGAACTCCCGAAAAGTCTGCTATCTTGGCAAAGGAAGCCTTAAATGATCCGATTGATATTCAGGAACTGATTGCGCGCGGTCCGAAGAACGCCGATGAAGAGCTTCGCTTAGAGCTCTACGATAAGATTAATCGCTTAGGTATCGGCGCGCAGGGCTTGGGCGGCCTGACCACGGTGCTTGACGTTAAGGTCAAGAGCTATCCGTGCCATGCAGTATCTAAAGCTACCACTATTATCCCGAATTGCGCTGCCACCCGTCACATTGACTTTGAGTTAGACGGTACTGGTCCGGCACATTTTGATCCGCCGTCTCTTGATGACTATCCGGATATTGAGATCGGGGGTGCCTCGGGTAACGTCAAGCGCGTCAATCTTGATACTTTAACTAAAGAAGAGATTGCTACTTGGAAGATGGGCGATACCTTACTGTTAACTGGTACTATTTTAACCGGTCGTGATGCAGCGCATAAGCGTATCTGCGACATGATTGCCAAAGGCGAGCCGCTGCCTGATGGTGTGGATTTCCACGGCAAGATGATTTACTACGTTGGTCCGGTGCCGGCAGTTGGCGATGAAGTGGTTGGTCCGGCGGGTCCGACGACTTCTACTCGTATGGATAAGTTTGTTGAGACCATGCTGTCAAAGACTGGACTCTTTGGCATGATTGGTAAGTCAGAGCGCGGCCCGGCTGCGGTAGAGTCAATTAAGAAGCACGGTGCAGCTTACTTAATGGCTGTAGGTGGTGCAGCTTACCTTGTCTCCAAGGCCATTAAGAGCGCGAAAGTATTGGCCTTTGATGACTTGGGCATGGAAGCCATTCACGAATTTAAGGTGGTTGATATGCCGGTTACTGTGGCTGTGGATGCTCAGGGTAACAATATTCATGCGGTTGGCCCGCAGATTTGGGCGGAAAAGATCAAGGAAATTGGTTTTAAGTACATCTAAGTAGTGCCGTAATGAGGCATTTTTAGCAAAAAAAATTTTTGTAAGGGGGTGACCCGTAGGGGTTGCCCCTTAGTCATTTTAGGACCGGCAGTGATTTTTTGTAAACTGTAGGTTTTTGATAGTGAATTTATTCAAATAACAAAAAGATATATTTATAAATTGCCATGTTTTTGCTATAGTCTAACTCATGTAAGAGAGTATTGGCGAAGTTTTGATTATGGC
>CALXOV010000039.1 GCA_944390105.1 uncultured Succinivibrionaceae bacterium | reverse complement strand
GCGTTCTCACTAAATTGCTTACACTAAGCGTTGGAGGGAATTCCATCAAATAGTGGATATGATCTTTATCCGTCTCCATGTGCTTAATTATAACATCATGACGCTTGCAAATAATATGTGACAACTCCTTAATTCTATCTGAGAGCCCTGGAATTAAAAAGAGCTGCTTCCTGTATTTGCATACAAATACAATGTGATATTGAAGCAAATATTTATGGCGATTTTTAGAATTCCATTCGCTCATGAATGCTATTATAGCTCAGCTCGCTAACCCTGGAGCTAAAAGCTCCAGGGATTGCGCGAGCTGATTTATTTCAATTCTGCACAATTCTGTTTTAAAAAGAGTTAAGCATCTTTCAAAGAATTTAAAAACTATTTCCATAAATGATATTCTCTTTAAACTTGGCTTCCCTACTGATTGGGAGCAAAGTCCAATACCTTGCCTACCAATAATTTACCGCTACAGGGAATGTTATTTTTCTGTCTGAATTATTGGTATCTCCACCATCAGTAGCGCCTTGTATGTCTCTAAAGAAGAATTTGCGAATAGGTCTTGTGGCTGGTGTAATGCGTAGCGTGAATATCGGCCATTGTTTATACGGTGATGGTACCATTACTGCTACTGCACAGTAAAATATCGCAACATGGCTCTATGCGGAAGATTAATTTTTGGCTAGCACTAACTAAAACGCTAAACCACCTGACTGCTAGCTCTCTGCGTTACGGCAGAGCATGGATGCAAGCTTATAGCCCTGACTACAAAGATCCTATACCTGAAGCTTTAATCAACGCTTGGACATATGAGTTGCTCAATGCCAGCTAAACCTTAAAGCCTGCCTACTCGAAATAAGACCAAAGATTTTTTCTACCCCTTGCCCAATTTAAAGCAAAACTAAGCTACGATAAATCCATCATGAAAGCTAATCGTCAAAAACAGATCTTAGATTATTTAAAGCTGCACAACTTAGTCACGGTCGAAGAGCTCTCCGGTATTACCGGCGTCTCGGATGCCACGATTCGCCGTGATCTCATTACCCTAGATAAAAGCGGCCTTGTCTACCGCGTGCACGGCGGCGTATCTTTAAATCGCTTTGTACAGCAGCAACCCACCACCTCACAAAAAGCCGGGCAGCATCATGCTGAGAAAAGCCGCATTGGAGTAAAAGCCGCCTCCCTAGTTAAAAACGGCAGCTCCGTAGTGCTTGATGCCGGCACCACTACCATCGAAATTGCCAAAAATCTGCAGGCGGAAGACACCACCGTGATCACGCCGGATCTGCATATTGGACTTTTTTTAACCAATATGGCACGCAGCAATGTGATCATCACCGGCGGTCCTACTGACAATAAAAGTCAGTCCTGCATCGGCAGCAGCTGCATTGAGATGCTGCATTCCTTCTGCCCGAGCATTGTGTTCATGGCCTGCAATTCCTTTAGTGTGTCCACCGGCGTCACCGCACCGACTTACGATAAATGTCAGGTCAAAAAAGCGCTGTCCACCCTGCAGGCACGTTTAGTGCTGACTGCCGACAGCAGCAAATACGGGCTCTCAAGCCTCTATAAAGTCTGCCCGCTCGATATTTTTGACGTCATCATCACCGATAAGAATTTGGATGAGCATGCCGTCGCCGAGCTATCTAAACTTGAACATACTGAGCTTATCTTGGTATAGGTCCTGGCTAACTACGCAAAGAGCGTTGCGATCTTCGACAGATGTTGCCGCGCAGGATGGTGACCAATAGGGGGCTTTCTATTAGGAAACATAAAATCAATTTGATTATATTTCAAATTGTTAATTTTATGAAATCCTTAAAATTTGACTTTATTAGCCACCCCCTACTAAAGCTTGTACTAGCCCACAGCTAATGCTTGAAAATAACTAAAGGCAGCCCGCAGGCTGCCTTCTTTCCATTATTAATTGATTATATTTTAGTCAGTGCTAGAACCAGACTAACTCTAAGATCAGCACTTCCAAGATACCGATAGCCCACGCAATGGTGGTCGGGATGGACCAGACTAAAATCTGCTCTTTAACCTCGCTGACGCCTAACATGCGGTTTACCACCCAGAACATGGAGTCATTGAAGTATGAGAAGAACAGTGAGCCAACGCAGCAGGCAATGGCACCGAAGACCGGATCAACGCCAGCGGCGATGATGATCGGAGCTGAAATACTAGCGGCAGTGGTCATGGCCACAGTGCCAGAGCCCTGAATGAAGCGCATCACGGTAGCAATCGCCAGCGGCAGGATAATGATCGGGATATTAGCCGAAGCCATGCCCTGTGCCATGTAGGTGCCCAGTCCCGAGTCTTTAATGATCTGACCTAAAGCGCCGCCGCCGCCGGTTACCAGCATGATGATGCCGGCCGCAGCCATGCCTTTTTCCATCTCAGCTAATGCAGTCTTGCGATCAAGACGACGCGCTAAGGTGACAATGGAGATCAAAACACCGATACCCACGGCGATGATCGGCTGGCCTAAGAACACCAGGAAGCCCATGAAGCCGGTAGTCAAACCAAATGCGGTAGACACAGTATTGACAAAGATGAGCAGAATCGGGATAACGAGCGGGGCAAAGGCCTCAAAGGTACCCGGTACATTGCTTAAGTCTTCCTTTAAGATGGAAGTGAAGTCCGGCTGGCAGCGCGGCACATCCACAATCTCACCCTTTTCATTAGGGATACGGAAGAGCTTACGCGGAATATAGTATTTCGCGTAGATCAAGCAGCCGATGGTCATCGGGATGGACAGCACTAAGGTGAACAGAATGAACTTACCCACATCAATGCCGAAAATACCGCAGACGCCTAAGGGACCCGGCGTCGGCGGTACCATGGTATGAGTGATCACCAAGCCAGCGCCTAGGGCTACGCCAAGACCGATGGCCGATTTCTTAACTGCACTAGAAATAGCCTTAGCAATCGGCGACAGAATCACGAAGCCTGAATCGCAGAAAATCGGAATGGAGACGAAGAAGCCGGTAAGGCCCATGGCTTCTTCTTCGCGGTTCTTACCGAAAAGACGCAGGAAGGTAAATGCCATGCGCTTGGCCGCGCCGGTAGCCTCGAAGATCTGGCCCATGATCACGCCAAAGCCGATAATGATGCCGATACTGCCCAAGGTTCCGCCGAAGCCTGAGGTAATCGAATTGACAATGCTCACCGTCTTGCCGCCGATAACCTCATTGGTAAGCGGCATGCCGCCGATGAGGCCGACGATCACGGTACACATGATCAAGGCGATAAAGCTGTGGATCTTGGTTTTCAAGATCACAAAGATAAGAAAGATGATGCCTATCAACAGGCCGACCATCATGCGGTCGCCGCTTAAGCCTTCAATCATAAGAGACTCCTTAACGCCGCTTACGCGGCGCAGTGTGGTTACTTACTTCGTAAAGAACGGGGCATATTTAGCGGCCAGCACAATAGCTTCAATCATGCTGACGGCACTGACTATGCCTTTTCCTGCGATATCAAAGGCCGTACCGTGATCTACTGAAGTGCGCAGAATCGGCATGCCGTTGGTTACAGAAATCGTACGCTCAAAGTCCAGCGTCTTGGTAGCGATATGACCCTGATCGTGATACAGCGACAGTACCGAGTTATAACGTCCAATCGCTGCCTGATGGAATACGCTATCTGCCGGCACCGGACCTGCGACATCGTAACCCATCCGCTTTAACTCCTCGACCGCAGGGGCAATTTCATTGACTTCATCCCAGCCAAATAAGCCATGCTCGCCTGAGTGCGGATTTAAGCCGGCTACTGCCATGGTGCCCTCAGTCACGCCCAAGCGACGCAGCGCCTCGGTGCAGCGCTTAACGTAGTCAATAATGCGATCTTTCTTAATCTGGCCTAACATCTGCAGCAGTGACAGATGACGAGTCAGGAAGAACACACGCAGGCCGCGGGTTTCAAACATGGTTAAAGGATCGGGAGTATTGGTCAGCGCCCCGAAGATCTCCGTATGCCCAATGAACGGAATATTGCCGGCACGCAGAGATTCCTTATTGATAGGAGTAGTGGCCACTGCATCAACTTCACGCGCATTGGCAAGAGCAATACACTTTTCAATATAGGCAAAGGCTGCCTTGCCGCACATGCCGTTCACCTTACCAAAGGCAAACTGACTCATATCCACATTATCAAGGTCAATTAAATTGAGCACGCCCGTGCTGAAATCTGCATCCTTAACCGCACTGATGGTTTTAACCGTCAGCGGCACCTTAGAGATTTCAATCGCTTGCTGCACAATCTTGCGATCGCCCACGACAATCACATTGGCGCAGTTTTGCACCTCACTGCTTGCTAGGGCTTTGGCAGTGATCTCCGGCCCCACGCCTGCAGGATCACCAATCGGTACGGCAATAATCGGTTTGGTCATGAATACGCTCCTTTATGCTTTTGGCTATAAAAATCGAGTTTAAACACCTTGTTGAAAAAAACTTTAAATGTATAAGCTGCGCTTTAAGTAAGCAATGCAGCGGGAAATCGCATCCGATTTGCCCTGACTGCCGCCCTTAGTGATGATCTGCACCCCCTTGAAGGGTCCGTCCATAAAGCTGCCAAAGGCCGCCAGCGGCAGCACTTCATCTGATAAATCAATACCCGACGTTTCCATTTTGCGGCATACTGCCACTGTGATATCGCCGCCGCTGCTGTACATGCCTTTAAAGGCAGGTGCAGCCTCTAAAATGCGCCGCGCAATGTCGCCGAAAGCATCATTGATAAGCGCGGTAACATCGTCAAGCGAGCAGTGATAACGCTCGGTATAGGGCGCAAAATTAATGCGCTTGTCAGGCTGCAGGCCATCGCCGGTCACTACCGAGACGGCATACTTGTCATAATTCTGCAGAATGCCGGCAGTAACGCGAGCAATTTCCGCCTCACGCCGCTCGGGGCTTTCAATCAGCTCTACCGTGTTGACCACCTGCAGATTAGTCTGCTGCGATAAAAAGAACTCATCTAACTGTACTTTGGCCAGCGGATGTACTGTACCGATAACCGCTAAAATGCGTGCTTTTTCCTGCTGCTCCTGCGGCTTGACTAATTTGCGCGTTAAAGTAGCAGTGAAGACGCCGGGGCAGGCGGCAACCACTTTAAGTCCTGAAGCGATGCAGGCATCGGCAATCAGTTCTAAATCTTCCTGGGAAATGCAGTCAAAGCTTAAGATGCGGCTGCCGGCCTTAACGGCCTCCACCATCTGCTGCGCCAAAGGCTGCGCGCCTGACATTAAGTCCTTAAGGTAGAACGAGCTTAACTGATACTTACTCTGCGCCCGCACCAGTGCCGCCACCTCAGAGATCTTAACGGGCGTCTTGGGGTCAATGGCGATGTCGGTCTTATGCAGCGGGATGCCGTTGACTAACATATAGCCTCCGCACACGATGCGCCCTGAAGAGGGGAATGCAGGCGCAAGTACGGCGACATAATCGGAGCCCAAGCAGTCAAGCATCGCATCAATTTCCACGCCGACATTGCCGCGCAGCGTACTGTCGATGCGCTTGGAATAAACTTTAACTTCAGGTGAAGACAAGAGCTTAGTGCTGTCATACACCCGCCGATATGCCTCCTCAGGGCTCAGTGCGCGGCTGTCAGTCGGATATATCACACAGTCGCAGTCATGGATGAACTCCGGCTTAAAATTGGCGGTATTGAGTACCGTGATCGCACGGTAATTAAGCTGCTTTAACAGTACGCCGGTGGCATTACCGCCGGTCAAATCATCTGCAATGACAACACATTGGGGCATGGCATCAACCTCAGTTCTGTACCTGTATTATGCTCATAGTAAAACAATCTGCTCAATATCGATCAATATGCACATGACTATGTGAAGACAATCACAGAAAAACTCTCACGCAAAGCACGCGGCGTTTATGCCAAATCCATCCTTTTTTCATGCTATTACATTATTTACCGCGTTAAAGCAGAATTTGTCCAAAATTCTGTCTAAATGCGCAAATTCGCGCATTTTATATAAACAGGCCGCGCAAACCGCGTAGCTTCAGCTGCGCGGATGAAGCGGCTGCCTTAGTGTTAATCTTTCGCAAGGTGCCGGGACATCATGCATGAGGCCACAACTGAAATATGCAAAAACCACGAGTGTGTCAGCGTAGAAGCACTTAAACTTAAGAATATGACCCAATCCGCCCAAGGCAGCATGGATAAGCCTGGGACTAATGTTAAGGCCAAAGCCGGTCTTAACTGCGCGCTTCTTCTCAGGGGCTTAGGCGAGGCGGCGTACCTTATTGAGCACAAGCAAAAGCTCAGCGGAGGGCTTCTCATTAAGGTGCCGGCGCAGTACACTTCACAGAGCTGTGCGGTATGCGGACACGTCAGCAGAAACAGCCGCAGAGAACATCAGAAGGGCAGGACTTGCCCGGATAGCCGGGATTGCAGTCTCTTTGAGGAGTTGTCACCCGGAACCTGCCGGAGAGCGGCTTAAAAACCGCTCAGCCGGAAGCCCGTAAGCTTTAGCTTACGGGAGGATGTTACAATGATGTTAACGTTTTCACACATTGATAACGGCAGCTGTCGCTGCCGTAAGTTTGAGGATACAACCATGGCTGAGTGCTACTCACAGCATCCTAATTTAAAGACTATTTCCAATGCCGCCGGCATGAGCGTCACCGTCATGGACTGGGGCGCTACCTTAGTCTCAATTAAAGTCCCGGCAGGTGCAGCGACACCGCGTGAGGTCTTGTTGGGCGTAGAAGAACCGGCGCAGTGGAGCTCCCAGTCCTGCTACTTTAACGCTACCATCGGCCGCTATGCCAACCGTATTGCCAATTCGCGCTTTAGCGTCGACGGTAAAGACTACATCTTGAACTCCGGCGATAAGCACTGCCTGCACGGCGGCCGTGACGGCTTTGACAAACGCCGCTTTATCTTCAGTGAAGAAGGCCCCAATTATTTAGTACTAACCCTGCACTCGCCCGATGGCGATCAGGGCTTCCCCGGCAACTTTGATCTTAAAGTCAGATTTGAGCTTACCGATGACAATCGCCTGACCATGTCCTATACCGGCACCTGCGATAAGCCTTGCCCGGCCTGCATTACTAATCACGCCTATTTCAACTTAAACGGCCACAACAGCTCGATTTTAGGCCATACCCTGCGCCTTAACGCCGATAAGTTCTTAGAGCTAGATGAGCTCTCCATCCCCACGGGGCGCGTACTGTCAGTAAAAGATCACCCAGCCTTTGACTTTACTAAGCAAAAAACCGTAGGTCAGGATTTTATGAACGACGCGCAGATGCAGGCCGCCTTAGGCTACGATCATCCATACCTGTTTGAAGGCAGCAGCTCTGAATGCGCAGTTGAGGCGATTGCCGAGGACGGCAAGCTTAAGCTTGAGGTCTTTACGGATTATCCAGCCTTCCAGTTCTATTCGGGCAATTACATCCATGCTGGTGCCCCGATCATCTCCCGCGATGACGGTAAAGCATACGCCAATCAAAGCGGCATGTGCTTTGAACCCGAGTACTACCCGGATGCTCCGCATCTTACGGCCTTCAAAGACATCAATCCGCTGGTAAGCCCGGAAAAGCCGCTACAGCGCTTTATCAGCTATAAGTTCACGGCCTTAAACTAAACGCGCCGCATCTTAACTTACTAAAGCTCGCGCGAACCTATAAGTGCCGCAGCGCCTGTGCCCTAGAGCTTGCTTTAGGGCGCAGCTTGCGCGCCCTGCCTGTTTTTTCCATCCCTCATCCTTATAAGCTTTTGCCAACGCAACATTAATCCTGCGCTTTAGGTTTTAGCCAGCGTATTAATTGATGTCGGACTTTTTGTGCAGGAACGCTATTACAGCGCCAAAAAGGCCGCTTGCGCGGCCTGAACGACTTTAGGAACAACTAAGGTTGTGGCAGCGGCCGACTACAGGCTGTAGCCGCGCTCGCCATGGGTGTACAGATCCAAGCCCTCGCGCTCGGCATCTACGGTCACGCGCAGCGAGCCGCCGCATAAAGCCCTAACGATGACGCACGCTAAGAAGGTCACCACGCCCGCCCACAAAATGGCAATTACCACCGAAGCCGCTTGGGCATACACCTGACCGCCGATTGAGGTGATATCGGCCTTAAAGCCGACACCGCCTAAACTAGGGGCGCAGAACACGCCGGTTAAGATCGCACCGACAATAGCGCCGACACCATGCACGCCGAATACATCCAAAGAATCATCTAAGCCAATTAAGCGCTTTAAGCCGTGCACGCCGTACAGGCAAGCCGGGCCGGCAATCAGACCGATGATCAAGGCGCCCAGCGGCGAGACGAAGCCACAGGCTGGAGTGATGGCCACTAAACCGGCCAACACGCCGGAGGCAGAGCCTAAAGTAGTCGGCTTTTTGTAAATCACCCATTCTGCAGCCATCCACGACAGAGCAGCGGCCGCCGGGGCTATTGCGGTATCGGCAAAGGCCATGGCCGAAATACCGTCGGAGGCTAACTGAGAACCTGCATTAAAGCCAAACCAACCGATCCACAGGAAACCCATGCCGATATAGGTAATAGGCAGCGAATGCGGCGTGATCAGCACCTTGCCTAAGTCAGAACGCTTACCCACGAACTTCGCTAACACTAAGGCAGCTACGGCAGCATCAATATGCACCACGGTACCTCCGGCAAAGTCGTAGGCATGGAAAACGCTGTCAATGAAGCCGCCGCCCCACACCATGTGAGCTAACGGCACGTAAGAAAAGAGGGCCCACAGCGCGATGATTGCTAAAAGCGGTCCAAAACGCACGCGCTCAACGCTGGCACCGACAATCAGGCATGCAGCGATCGCACAGAACGCGCCTTGGAAGATAAACCAGGTGTACAGCGACAGGGAGCCGCTTAAAGTATCGGCGGTTGTTCCCAACAGGGCAGCTAATTGCAAATTGCCGATGATACTTGACAGCGCGCCGTCATCGCTGGAAAACGCCAACGAATAGCCACAGATAAACCACAAAATAATGCACAGGGCAAAGACAATGAGGCACTGCTCGAGTACCGACATAACATTCTTAGCGCGCACTAAGCCGCCGTAAAATAAACCGATCGCTGGGATCGACATCACGATCACCAACATAGCCGACAGCAGAACAAAACCATTAGCCACAGCATCCAGCGTCGGCTCTCCTTCCGCCGCCATCGCAGGCAGAGCACCGCTCAGCAGACCTAGCATTAAAGGAACATACAAGTAAGCTCGCATTTTTATATCCTCGCAAACAGCTCAAACTTACTAAAGGATCGACTTGATTGTTGAACCAAGTGGTCTGCCTTGATTGTTGAAAATCTGTGAGTGCGATTCAATTTCTTTCGTGTTTAGCGAACCATTTTCCCTATGACGATACAGAAAATTCCTCTTTTTCACCAAATATTTACCTTGTTTTCCCTATATTTGTGCATGTATTAAAACAGTGCAAATAGCGTACATAATAGGGAAAAAGCGCTTCATTACAAGGCAACGTCGCAGCACTGCGGACAACCGCAGGCCATGTAATGCGAGTATTGAAACCGCATTCGCCTTGTCAAGGTCTATGGATACCCTCTCAAGGCAACGCCGCCGCTTACCGCATGGCGCTACCGCACGAGAAAAAGTGCAACTTAGCATGGACACAGCCTTAACCAAGCCACAGCAAAGCTTATTTTTTTACTTAAAATAAAGGAATTAGTGCAAAAGGCGTGAAATAGACGGCGCCAGTTAAGCGCCCCAAAGGACATAGACTACAACAATGGCTTACGCTGCCGCTTACTTCCTCTCTCTATCTCATCCTTGCAAAACAGCTGCAGCAGTAAGCCCAACGCTGGCGCGACCTCGTTAAGGCCGCTTCTTACCTGCTTAAGCCTTAACCGCCTGCGCGGCTTTAGCGCGCACGCGCTTTTCGAGCAGATCTAAGGACTGTGCCGCCGGAAATTTACCCTGCAGCTTGCCATCTTCATAAATCAGACACTGCCCATTACCGCCGCCGCAAACTGCAATATCCGCATGCGCAGCCTCCCCCGGGCCATTAACCACACAGCCCATCACCGCAAGCTTTAGCGGCTGTGCAATGTCGGCCAGACGCTGCTCAAGGGCAGACACGATGCCAACCACATCAATGCCGCGGCGCGCACAGGTCGGGCAAGCAACGACTTCTACCCCACGCGTACGCAAATGCAGACTCTTTAAGATAGCAAAGCCCACCTTAATTTCCTCCACCGGATCGGCCGCTAGCGATACCCGCAGCGTATCGCCGATGCCTTCAGCAAGCAGCATGCCGATGCCGATAGAGGACAGTACGGTGCCTCCGAGCAGACCGCCGGCTTCAGTAACCCCTAAATGCAGCGGAGCATCCGTCGCCGCCGCAAGCTTACGATAGCTTTCAAGGCACAAATTAAGCTCTGAGGCCTTAACTGAGAAAGCATAATCCTTAAACTGATGACTCTCTAAAATATCCGCCGAACGCAGCGCAGCTTCCACCATTGCATCGGGGCACGGCGAGCCGTATTTGTGAATTAAATCCTTATCTAACGAGCCAGAGTTAACGCCGACACGAATCGGGATGCCGTGATCAGCCGCCGAGCGGCACACCGCCTCAACTTTGGCGCGCGCGCCGATGTTTCCCGGATTAATGCGCAGTGCGGCTGCTCCGTAATCGGCACAGGCCAGCGCAATCTTATAGTCAAAATGAATATCCGCCACCAGCGGTACGCTGCTTTGCGCGCACAACAACTTAAAGCACTCAGCAGCCTCCAACGAGGGCACCGACACCCGTACAATATCCGCTCCGGCATCGGCTAAGGCTTGAATCTGCTGCAGCGTAGCCTCAACTTGCAAGGTATCAGTACAGGTCATGCTTTGTACGGAGATCGGTGCGCCGCCGCCAACTAAAACTGGGCCTACTTTAATCTGCCGCGACTTACGGCGCACAATGGGCTGAGCTTTCCACTCCATGCTGAGATCTCCTGTACTCCTGAAGGTGGGTTTAGGTCATCGTGGCGCTACCTGCAGATGCCACACGCTGAGCGTATTCTACTATAAGCTGTCAGCTACGCCCGACTTTAACTCCAAACTCCCTGCGCGTTTAAAGGCACCGCGCTTAAGTGCGCACACTTTGACAAGCAAGCAGAGCGCTTTGCTGGCGCATCTGTTGCAAAGCGGCAGCAGAGAGTTTAGAGCTACAATCTAAACCCCATTCCGCCGCAACCTAAATCAGCCTAATGCGCAAGGCGTATACCCCGTTGGCACCCTCACTTTTTTACCGGACGATGAGCCTGCAGCAAGCCGCTTTTTTGCAGCTCCTTAGTTATGCGGATGGCGGTTTCAGTTTCGCAACCGGCAAATTCAGCGATTTCGCGGTAAGTCCACGGATATTCAGGATAATAGGTAGTCAGATGACGCGTTGTGTCAAACACGCGATCCATGGTTTTATTGTAAGCAATGCGCGACAGCCGCGTCTCGGCATCATAAAGCTCCTGCGACAGCTGAAAGGTCAGAAAGCGCACCAGCTCAATGTTGGATTTAAAAAAGCTATCAACATTATGCGGACGGATGCAGATGATGTCGGATGTAAGCATCACCATAGCGCTGCAATGATAATTCTTGTTGCCAAACAAGGTTCTAAAGCCGAAGAAATCTCCTTGTTTATACAGACGAACTAAGCTTGACTTGCCGTTCTCCAAGATATGATGCAAGCCGACTAAACCCTTGCTGACATAATATAAATTATGCGAAGTTACATCTTCACACAAAAATCATATTATTACAATATCCTTTTAAAAACACTGTAATATCAATGACTTGCCTAGCTATCTCACCTTTCTAAATCAAAAAAAGCAAATCTTACTTCCTTCTAAGATCCACATTTTCCCGATCTTTTGGGCACAGCTTAAGCCGTTCCCAAACAGGCAAAGCTTTTCAAAAAAGCTAAATTTATTCTACACAACTATAAAAGCCCGATCAAGATAAGCGATAGCGCGGCGTATTGCCGAATTTTCGCTTAACGGCGGTATGAGTAGGGGAATTGGAAAAGTTAAATAAGGGCCTTAATCAAACATACCGAAAATTAAAAAGTCCTGCTTACTGAGCTTGCTTTGTTTGGTTTTAGCTGCAATTTTTTTAGATCATCAAAACGATTTAGAGGCAGCTTTTTTAAAAACACTGTTTTCTGCTTGCTGCCTGTAATTGAATACGCGGGAAAACATTATGAATGGATTTTGGTTTAAGATGCTTTTTGCAACTCCCTATTCTTGCTGTTCTTAAGGATTTCCTTTAGTGATCTCATCTGGATATAGCCGCTGTTTTCTACAGGCAGTGCTGAGTGATTGGAATGGTAATAGTAAGCATGAGAGCTGTGAGAAAACAATATTCTGCCCCCATCTTCTTCCTCGCAGAGCACGCCCAGTGCGTTTAGGTACAGGCACAAATACCACATGGCATTTATATCAATATTCCCTATTTTGTCTGGATCTCCGTTGACATGGGCATTGTAGAAATTCCACGCTTTAAGCAGAGCCTCCGTATCTAAAAAGGCGCTGGGATCTCCGCTATGAAAATGCGCATACAGCACCATCAGCTCATTGTAGGCATAATAGGTTCTTGGATCTTTTAAGATCACATTGGGCGCTATTTTGTGTCCGCTCTTTTGAAATGAATCGCTGCCTCCGCAGGACACAAAGTGCTCCTTAATCCTGGATACGGTTTTCTGATGCAGCTGGGTGGTGCAGCGAATAATTGAGGGTGAAAATCCATATCGGATCAGCACAAATGCCACCGTTACTCTGTCTAATTGGCGTTTAGAGTGGATATTAGCTATTTTCCATTGATCAGCTGAATTTTCCATGCTTATGCTTACTCCGTATGATTTTAGTAAATCCCCATATCCACAAGCCTTGCAAACTTGTTGGCTATAAACTTAGCATTACAGCGGCAGCCGGATATGATTTGCAGGTATTTAAGCTCCAGGAATGATTTTTCTTCCTCCACTGATTGGCTGTGCAGAATGTTTGCAATAACCTCCTCAGAGCAGCGCAGCGTTAGCTGAATTGGAAAATATGAGAGAAACTCAATAAGCGACATGTAGGATTTGCCCTTCAATACAGCTGTTAGTTCAGGCAGCAGACCAAGTTTAAAACTAGAGTTCTCAGCTGTCTCGGACTGGAGAATAATAACGAGGCAAGACCAGAAGCGGGTATGGTAAACATCGCTGCATTTACTGCTTAGCCTCTGGTTAAAAAGGTGCAGCATCTGTCTTTGGCATTGCTCTGTAAGGGTAAAAGACAGCAGAGAATTATCTTTGAGCAAATCAAATCTTTCAGGTGCGCTGATCTTGAATATTTCACATAGCGTCGGGCTGAAAGAAAACATTGAAGCCACAGTATCAACCTCTGCTTTCTGCATAACATTTCCGGTAAAAGCGGTTTTGACAAGATCCCAGAGCTCGTTTTCCAGTTCGCTTAAATTGATATTTGCAGACGTGATCTGAAGTTCTCTGCTGCCAGATAAATCAAAGAGAAGATCGTTCTGCTCTCCATCTATAGAGGACAGGCGCTTTTGCAGCTCATCGCGGTATTTGCAGTCGTCCCGAGCCATGCGCGGTGTAATTACCGGTGTTGCCATCGTGTTTTGCTCAAACATTACTTAAACTCCTGCAGGTTTCTATAAACGGCCAAAACACGTGAACCATAGTTTCGTGCTCGCCAGTCAGTCGGTGAGTGGTAACGCCCTATCGCCAGCTCTAAATCATCGCTGCATGACAGCGCGTACTGCAGAATTTCGGCCCCTATTCTCACATTAGTGTAAGGGTTAAGCAGATCTTTTGGCTCTTTTACTTTGTCCCAGTGCTGGCCGTTAATCTGCATTAATCCTACGTCCAGTTTTCTTTTTCCGTATTTGCTGATCTGCTTTGCAAGCTCAGAAACAGCCTCGTCGTAGGTGTTTGGATAAACAGCTCCGTCAGGAGTACGTATAGCGTATGGAGACGGAGCTACGAATCCCCGCTGCGATGCTCTTTCTGCTGACTCCAAAAGTGATATGGAGTAGAGCAAGAACGGATCAATATTTTCCTGTATGCCTACCGCTTCATATACAGAGCCGGAAAGCATGTTCTGCTCGCCTGCTGATGCCGGGCACAAAGCAAGCTGCTGCGCTGTTATATATATAGCAGCGCACAGTACGGTATTCTGTAAAGTCATTTATTTGTTATACAAAGTAATTTTTAGAGATAGACTTAATTTTAAAGCCGTGAATTTAATTTTCAAGACTGCTGAAAAACCAGATCCGTCAGCTGAATCACAGCAAAGATTGCCCCAAAACCGGCACTTCACAGCAAGGCTGATGCAATAAACTTCTGCCCGAATGTAAGTTTTAATTTGAGTGCTTTGGAGCTTATTACATGCGCAAATTCCTAGCAGCGGGCGTAATGCTGTGCTGCAGTACGGCAATGGCGGCACTGCCCGGCACCGGTTCTTTCTGGGACAAATCCGCTGAAGGATACTGGTGGTATGCCCAAGAGCCGCAGCCGCCGAAAAAACCAGAGCCTAAAAAAGAAAAACCGGTCATAGCACAAAATAAGCCAGACACGAGGCAGAGTCAGAAGCCGGACAGTGCAGCAGCATCAGCGCCGCCGGTATTTTCTGCAGATTGGGTCGAGGAAAATTTAAAAGTTTATCGCCGCGTTGCGTGGGACAAGCCTACGGTTGAAAATCTGCGTGCTTATCTTTATCTGCAGCGCTTTGCTATGGATCGTTCTGAACAGTTTGCTTACGCAGGTCAGATGGCTGTGGAAGGTGATCCTTATCTTGACGAGATTGCCCGTGCTCCGTTGGGCGGCTCCATGAATGTAAACCGCGCTTCTTATATCAACGCAGAACAAAGTCACCTGCTAAAAAAACTATATGATCGCGTCGGTATTTTCTTTGTATTTAAAAGCCGCTGCTATATCTGTGATGAGCAAGCCAAGATCTTAAAGACGGCCAGCAACAATTTCGGCATAACAGTAAAAGCAGTCTCTATAGACGAGCCGGAGCCGGGCAACACCACGGCAGAATTATTTCCTGACTACATTGTGAATCCTGGGATCATCAGCCAAATGAAGATCCGCGCCCTGCCGTCTTCGTTTTTCCTAGATGCTAAAACGGCTGAAATTAAGCCGCTGGTTCAAGGCTTTGTTACTTTGTCAGATCTAAATAGACGCGCCATATCCGCAGCTCAGCGCTACCACTGGCTTCCCGCCAAAGACTTTGATTACGTGCGCCCTTTTGACGATATAACATCGTTAGCGTCGGTTTTAGACAGCAGCTCCCCGCTGGCACAGCATTTAGAAGACATCAAAGAAGAAACCAATCCATACGGAAAAGACACCAATTTCGTAGATCCCGGCGTGTTAGTTGAGGCCATACAGAAAGCAGCTGACGCCAAGATCCCTGCTGATTTCATTCCTAGAGGTTACTAATGAACATCCTGCAATTTTCCAGAACCCGTATATCTGCGGCTATAGACCAGAGCCTGGCTGCCGTTTCCCTAAAAGCTGAAATCACTTGGGATAAGGCGCAGACTTTAACTTTTAAAGTCGCCAAAAAGCTTGGGCGGTTTAACACAGCCTTACTGGTCACTCTTTCCCTTACCTGCGGCGGCAATGCGATGGCCGCAAGCTTTGTAGATGAAGTGATGGAAGGAGTGCTGGGCGGCATGGCAAATACCACTTCTGCAGGTGCTTATTCAGCTGCAAACCGAGGCGTTATTACAGGAGGAAGCATTTATGCCCGTGCCAAGATCTTTGACCCAAGGATCGTGACTTTTGTCCCGCCGTCGTTTAAGGGCGGATGCGGCGGTATTGATTTGTTCGGAGGCAGCTTCAGCTTCATCAATGCAGATCAGCTGGTACAGCTTTTCCGCTCTATTGCCGCCAATGCCGTCGGACTGCTCTTTCAGATGGCTTTGGCCGAAGTTTGCTCTATTTGTCAAACTCTTATTCAGAAATTCCAAGACATAGTGCAGGCATTAAACGGTATGCTGAGCAACAGCTGTGAGATGGCGCGAGGCATTATTACCAATACTAAATCAGTATTAACGGGTGAGCAGACCATGACTTCTGCACTGTCAAACATGACAAGCGGCGTCGGCGATGTCTTCGAGTCCGTGACCAACTCATTCAGCGGTGTTAATTCGGGATCTCCGCAGCAGACGCAGACTCAGAATGATCCTCAGAAAGCCGCAGATAACAATACTTACGGCAATATAGTATGGAAGGCAATTAAAGAGACCGGCTTAGAAACCCGCTATAAATTCAGCGGCGATGATACTGCAGAGCTGCTGATGTCAGTGAGCGGCACTGTGATCATTGAAAAACCAACCAGCAGCACTACTGCCTCAGCCAGCGGCACCGGGCAGAACAGCACGGATGCAACATCAAAAACCAAAACTATGATCCCCCGTATAGCTCTTAAGGACTTTATTGAGGGCGCTGAGGGCGGCAATGCGTTGTCAAAATACAGGTGCGACACTAAGGATACAGACGGCTGCTTAAACCCTACTGATGCTGCTTTTACTTTTGAAGGCTATAAGAGAAAGCTTTACAAGAGCTTATGCGGCACTGATGATGTAAATGCCCCTTGCGACGGCGGAGTTGTGTATGCCATGGCGACCAATAACGGCAGCAGCAGCGGCAAGATTTCAGCTGCCAGCGAAAACGCCATTTTGGCGCTGCCCTTTTCAGTGGGCTCCGATATTTCTACTTTAGCAACAATGGGGGCATCACTTGATTCAGCCAACCCTACTTCAATCGCCGGATATTTTGTGCATGAGAACGCTGACGCTTTAGCCTTGGCTTCCGCCAAGCACACCATAGATGAAATCTACAAGTCGGTGATGGAGACGCTCAGCACGCAGGAAGGCGCTTACGCTGAAAAGGCCATTAAAGAGGTTCAGGACAATAAAGCGCAGGTAGATCGCGATTACATGGTGCTTGAAGGCCAGTACGGTTCAATGTCGCAGATTAAGGAAAACGCGCAGCGTTTGATTCAAACCTACAATCAAACCCCTACCGATGTTTTCAAGATCATCAATCAGCAAGGCATCATTCCCACCAATTAAGGCGCAATACAATGGACGTTTGGAATATCTATTCTGTGGGCGATGCCCACTTTTTATCGCAGGTGCTCAATGCGGTAGCTGCTATCTGCGGAACGTCAGATTTCTCAACGGCATGTGCCGTGGCACTGCTCGTAGGCGTGATAATTATCTGCGTACAGACAGTTATTAGCGGCCGTGGCCTCCCTATTCAGACGGCTGCAGTCTGCTATCTGTTTTGGATGATCTGTTATTTCCCTACCGTCAGCGTCAATATCCATGATGTTTATACGCAGCAGGATCGCAAAGTAGATAATGTGCCGTTAGGACCGGCTGTAATCGGCTCTGTGGTATCCACATTCGGCTTTAAGGTCACTGAAATGATGGAAACGGCATTTCAGATGCCGACAGCCACGGCAACTTTAACCGGATCAGGTGACGGGGCAGGCGGACGTTATGCCAATGCCTTGTATTACTTAAACAGCGTAATCAGACTTGGCAACGATCCGGTGCTAAGCAAGTCCATTGACGAAATAAATAATGATCAGCGCGGTGATTTCACCCGTTCTTTAGGAGATTACGTGCGCTACTGCACTTTCCGCGCGGTGCAGCTGGGGCCGCAATGGGGAGGCAAGACCATATCGCAGATAAATGAGCTGCCGATTTCTCAAGCGTTGGCCTTTAACTCAGACGTGTACTATACCCAGGTTTGGCAAAACGGTACTCCGCGAGATTATACATGCGGTGATGCATGGGAAGTTTTGTACGATAAAACAACTAATACCTTTCGCGGCGGCGTCAACAGCGAGGCTTTAACGCAGCTTGCGGTCAAACTTGGCGGTGTGCAGGATAAAGATCCTAACTTGACGTGGAATTACGCACAGGCAGTGGACGTGGGCGTAGAGACCGCTGATGCTCTTGAGGCATTGCGTATTGATGCGACAAATGCACAGGATTTCATGCTGACTTCTCTTGCCTACGATATTTTTCGTGCCGGCATGGCGCGAGGCTACAGCGATTACCATGATCGCACCACAGCAGTCGCTATTAATCAGGCCATTGCGCAGCGCAATATGCAGTGGGCGTCAGAGCAGACGATGTTCTTTGACACCATGCGCCCCATTATGAGCTTTATTGAGGGCTTCGTGTATGCAATTACGCCGTTTGCCGGCTTCATCATGCTGCTGGGAGTTTTCGGACTGAAGCTGTTTTTCAAATACTTTATGCTGCTGGTCTGGATTCAGCTGTGGCTGCCGGTCATTGCGATCTGCAATATGTTCATCATGTCAGGAGCGACGCGCGAGCTGTCAGAGTTTTCGGCAGGCGGGCTGAACCCTACTTCATTTTATGCTTTAGACCATATTTCTCAGACAGTATCTACTTGGATAGCAACCGGAGGCATGTTCGCGGCTGCAACGCCCCTTTTGACATTTATTATTGTATCCGGTTCAGCTTTTGCCATTACCTCGCTTACAGGCAGGCTCAATGGCGCTGATCATTTCAATGAAAAGATTGCTTCACCTGATGTTGTAACGCCTGGATCTGCATTGGCAATGCAGGCTAAATACTCCGGTGATTCCTTTAAAGCTCAGTTAAGCGGTTCTGATGCTTTAACTCCTAATATAAACTTAAGTGAAATTGCACAGAGCTCCGCGCAAAGAGCTCATCAAGATGCATTTAATGCTTCTAAGCAATTTAGAGACTCTTTTAGCAGCGCTGTAGGCTTACAAGGATCTAATTTATCAAGCACAACTCAAAGTGCATTATTTTCTGAAAGTGTAAATGCTGCCAGAACTCATGGAATTAGTGCTGCTGTACAGGAAGTTATGGGCAACAGTGTGGCGCAGCAAGCCGGGGTGTCACAATCTCAGGCCAGAGATTTAGCAGTAGGATTAAGTCTGGGCTTTATGGCTAAAGGCTCGGCGCAAAGCAAAACCGCTAATGGGAGTTCTCTGCAGAGTGTATTTGATAAAATGAAATCAGATAATTTCTCGTTCAGCGAGAATGCAGCAAGCCAAGTAAGCAGAGCAACAGCATCTGCATATAACAAAATGTCGTCTCAAGGTGAGACTTTTGGCCTTTCTATGCAAACTCAGCGCTCATTGAGTAATGAAGCGTCAAAAGTTCTTTCTACTGCGGAGACAGCAACACAAATGGATCAATTGGCATCAAGTATTGGTTTATCTAACAGTGTGTCATTAATTGCCGCAGCAGGAAGTATGACTCAAGCTGAAAAGGCTTCCTTCAATAAGAATTACGAAAACTTTAGACAATCACTCAGCAATGCCGATAGGCAGGTTTTAGATGCCGGAGAGGCGTCTTTTATCTCAAAAAACGGTGATGCTTTTTCAACTAATCCAGAAGCCGGTAAACTTAATGCTCTACTGACTTACTATAACGCAGAAGGAAAAGATGAAACTTTAGAAGCTAAAAGGATCGCCTTGAGCTCATTGGGTCACGTTCCTATGATGAACAATGCATCTGAATTGTATGGCGGTACATATGAGAACGCTAATTCTAATATTAACGGATATGTACCAAAAGTCGGAGGTGGTGTGTATGCGGGCACCGCTTATTCAACACCTGTCCATGAAGCTCAGGTTCCTCAAGCTAAGGCTACTGAACAAGTGCAGCCTGTTTCTACGCCTGCAACTCCAGACCAGTTGACGGTTTCTGCTGAGCAGGTTAAATCACCTAGTTCTGGTGATCCGCGGGTTCCAGCTTCTCCTAATCTGGCAGCTCCAAGCGCTGCCGCAGCAGGCGCCACAATGCCGGAGTTTCCTACTGCAAATCAGCTGCAAAATCTCAGCCCAACAGCTTTTAGCTCATTGCAAGGCAGTTTAATGCAGCAGACTAAAGAAAATGCAGTTTCTGATCTCAGGGCCGACAACGTTGAAAACAATCAGAATGTTGCTAGTACAGGCGATCAAAATAATGCTGAGCTGCGAGCCGCAAGAGAGCCTATACGTAAAGATGCTCTAAATACTCTTAATGAATTAAGAGTATTTAGAGGTAATAAGACAAATGAAAAGCTAAATCCTGAAGAAACAAGATCTGCTGTTGAACAAGGCATTATTGGTTTAATGGGTAAACTAGGGTTATATGATCCGGGTGAAACAACTACAGGCAGAAATTATGACGCTGCAACAGTGTTGGCAAATAAAGATATAACAGATAACTTCAACATGCAAGGATTAGATTTTGAACAAAATTTAAAAAACCTTTATAACAGCGCATCAATATACGCTCGCAATGTTGATGGAGCGGTTGACATTTTGTCCATGAGTACAAAAGATGCATTAGATCCATCTAATGCAAAAATTGATGAAATTAATTTTAGTTCAGATAGTAATGTAGCCAAAATACAAGGAGCTGCGCGCAGTACTTACGATACTTTAATGAGCAGCAGGGATTTTGATAGATTAACAACGAGCATGGGATTGGACAATAACGAAAAGGAGAATTACGCTCGCGATTTAGTATCAATGACTGTAAGCGCAGGCTCCGGATCTGTATCTGACAAAGAACAGTTACTGTTGACTACTAATAATATGGGGATTGCAGGAAAATAGAGAATAAATTCTAAGCAAAATAATCAAGGGCAGATTATATCATTCTGCCCTTATACAAGAATTAAACATGCTTTGTTGGTTTTAAAAGCAATGTAAATAAAAAAATATACGATATTAATATCAACACGTTACTAACTGATAAACCATCCAAGAGTGAAATTGTTGTTTTTATAAAACCTAAAATGTACCCATCTGCAATGAGCAATGGTGAAATTCTCCCTTGTAAGATTAAACTTATGGTAATTATTATACATAGAGGAATAAAAACCAAAGCTCCTATAAAACCAGCATCATGAAGTCTTCTATAAGAAGCTGTAATGATAGGAATATTAAGAACAAAAAGATATACAAGACTTATATAAGCTTGTGATTTATATGTTGGTAGAAAAATATCCGGCAGCAATAAATAACTTACTACCAATCCAGTATCACCTCCGCCTAATGAATGGCTGGAAGTTGCTGATAGAAATAGTAAAACAGTCTTAAGGATGAAAAACAATACAGATAGAATTGATGAAATCAAAATAAAGATACAAAAAGTTCGACGGTCAGTTTTTCCATTGAAGTTTAAGTAATCTCTGAACCAGCAGTTCAAGACGTTCATAGCAGTACCTTCCCCTTATTTCATTGCCTTAAAAGCCATCATCGCACCGCGGCATACGGAGATCTGCGAAAAAACCACGCTGATGATGCCGGAGCCCGTGTCTAAAAACATAGATGCCAGCATACACATTGCCAGCGACAAAAATGCAAAATCTAACATTCTGCAGGATAAAGACAAGAGATTTTTCATGTTCAGTAAATTCAGCAGAGTTTTCATCGTCAATCCATCATGTTCAGCAGCAAAGGTCTAAGGTTCAGTATGTGTTCAAAGACTCTCTTGAATTTTCCTGCGGCAGCCCTGGTATTGAGCAGCCATGCCGGAAGATCACTTGCAGGATAAACCCATTTGCAAAAAAGTCAAGGTTTTAATATCACTTTTTTTGATACCGATCAAAAACAGAAAACCAATATTTAACAATGAAGTTTTGCCAATTATAAAAAATAATAAATAACGCAGTTAAAACATGATTTGCGTTTAAATGGCTGAATGTTTATTTTGCAGATATGGGAAATTGTTAAATGAAACTGTTTTGTCCAGACTCTGGACAAGTTTTTATTGAAGAGGAAAAAGAAACGAAGGGAGCTGCTAAAGCAGAACCTTGGATAAGACCAAGATCTGCTTTAGCAATTTTTCTACATAGATTGTCAAGACTCTGGACTGTTGCCGAACGGCTGGTTCAGTTCTGATGATCCATGATGAAGTATAAGGTGCTGAAAGGCTCAGGAAAGGCAAAAACGCCCTTCGTGCGCAGTTCATCGTTCCAATCAATACCCTTTGATCCTGCTGGGATCTCGGATTTCGGAGTAACGATAAAGCTTTTCACACCTTTAGCCTTAAGGCGATTGTGCAGCTCTGACGCGGCCTGCTGTCCTGCTCTATTCGCATCTTTATCTGCAAAGATCAGAACAGCTTTGACGTCTTTGGGCGGCTCAAACTCAACCATAAAACTGGCAGATATTGCTGACCACACCGGAATCCGCATACCGATATTTGCAGAAAGAGCAGTTTCAATGCCTTCAGCAATACCGATAATACCGTGATCCGGCACATCGCCCAGCTTGATGAAACGAGCACGTCCTTCAGCGTCAAAAGCCGGGGACATGATCTTTTTCGGGCAGCTGACCGGTGCTTTACGCCCGCCGTTCAGAAAAGTTCTGTGCAGCGACCACAGCTTCCCGTCTGAAGTTTTGATTTGTGAGATCAAAGCCCCGTAGTACCCGGCAAGTTTCCCGTTTTCATAATAAGGGCAGCGCGGGCAATAAGACAGATCTGAGAGCAAAGACTCCGGTGCGCTTTTCAGTGCGCCAAGCCCCCTGCTTTCAAGATACTGCCATGCTTCATCAGCCTGCCCGCTGAACAGCGATACGCATGACTGAAGCTGATTGTCTATCAATGCTTTGCCCCTATGCAGCTGACGCTGCCGTGCAGCAGCAGCCTCCTGCTCAGCTTTAGCTGCCTTGCGGCGCGCCTCAGCTATTTCAGCTTTCTGTGCAGCCGTAAGCGGCTTGCGATCCGTACTGCCTTTCATGTACATGCCGGTACGTTCGCAGCCAAGATACGAGCCCACCATTTCAAGCGCTTCGTTAAATGAAGATACTCGGTGAGTGTACTGCATCAAATTAAACAGATTGAACGGTTTACCGCTTAATCCGAAGTTATTGTTGCAGACCATGTAGCCTGTAACATTAAAGTCCCGCATTACGCGGAAACCATCCTTGCCATGATCTTTCCACGGATCGGGCACATGTCTGCCTGGAGAGGCAAGAGCACGTGACATTTCCGGGAAAAAATGCAGAGCTAACTCGTTATAACGTCCTTTACAGGCAGTTAAAACTACGTCTTTTGAGAATGTACGCATAATGCGCTCCTTGTTTTATAAAAGTAAAAGAAAGATCATGTGCTCTCAGAATTGAGAGCACACCGCAGGCAGACGCCTACTTTGCGGACTGTTTGACCAGTTCGGTGAAAAGCTGTGAAACAGCTTGGGGAAGTGACTGCAGATCGGTGATGGAAATCCACGTATCAAAATTCGGTAATCCCCAAATCGGGGAAGCCAAATCATCCAGCGTTAATCCATAGCCGATGCCGTAAGATTCAATGCCGGCGCTGTGAAGTTCTGACATATCGAATCTTAAAGAGGAACTATTGAAGTAGCCGTCAGTAAGGCAAACGATGATCTTGCGATCGCATTTGCTCTTGAGCAGTTCATCAGTTCCCGCCGCAATAGCGGTCCAGCCTTCAGTTTCGCCGCCCATACAGGGCATGCCCTGCAGCGCAGAGGAGTCAAGCTCCTTTGAACATCCGGATTTGATCAGCATTACTTGGTCTGCAAAGCTGTAGAGTGAAATCTTCAGCTTGTCAGTCTTAATTTTGCTGAAGCAATGACTGAGCAAACTTAAGGTACGCACTACGCCTGAAGTTGACAGCGGGTCTCTCATGGAGCCGGAGCTGTCACACAGCAAAACTACGTGAGTACTTAAGCTTTCGCATAAGCTTTTTTTGGCAAAAGGCTTAGCTACATGCTGACCATTGGCGACTTTGGCGACGGTGCTGCGCGCGAGCTTGAATCCGCTTTTACCTTTACGGTTATAGGTTTTCAAGCTTTGGGCGCGCATTGCCTTCACCAGTTCCTTGCCAAGGCGATTATCGGCCTCTTTGGAAATAGCATTGCGCCAATGGACTTCATTCATCAGCGTAGTGTATTTCTTGGTGCGAGAACGGGCTGCAGCATTAGCGTTAGCTTTGCTGCATGCCTTGAGCATCGCATCAGTCAGCTTAGCATCACAATGAAGATCAACATCGTCTCTGCGAGCCACCGCCGTGCCGCTGACATTAGTCATGCAGTCTCGATCCGGGCTGTAAGTGTCTGCAGCAGAGATCTCGATGGGCTCGTAGCCGGCTTCGGCAGACTTCTGGGCCTGCTCCTGTAAAAACTCCTGACGTGCGTCAAGGGTCTTTTCAGCTTTCGCTGCGTCAGACGCAAGTGCGTCCAGCAAAGACTGGGCGGCACTCTGCTGTCCCGATGCAGATTTCTCTGTTTGGGAACCGTCAGAGCTGCTGTCTGATTGAGCGGATGGATTATCGCCGCATGACGATTTTCCAGCGCCCTTGCCGGAATTACCGGAATTGTCGGAATCGCTATGCTGCTCCGCATTATCAGACTGGGCATCACTGTCAGACTGTCCGGCGCTGCTGCCCGCATTAGATGCCGGCTGCTGCTCCGAGCTGTCTTGAGTGCTGTTTTGGTCTTGATCTGCAGATGCTCCCTCCTGCAGCTTGCTTTGCTGAGTCATGAGGTAATCGACGTAGATTTTCATGATCTCTACGGCAAGTCTGAAAGGATAATCAACCAAATTGATGATGAATAACGGCGATTGGTTTCTGCAGAAGTCCAGCATTTGATCTTTTAACTCAGTTATCAGATCAATCTGCTGCTGTGTCAGCTTTGATGCCAAAAATCTGCCAAGCAGATCGCAGCAGCGCCGCTGAGCGCTGAGAGCCGTCTTTCCGTCGTCAAAGAGCTCGACGCTGGTCAGCAGCAGACAATAAAGCCCAAGACTCCGCGAGAACGGAGCGGACTTAAAGTACTGCATGACAGCTTCATCCGTGTTTCCCATTTTCATGAGATTGTCTTGGATGAGAGCTTCATTGCTGTACATGGTCAGCATCTTGCCGGACGAGAAAGACAGAGAGCTCAGAAAATCAATTCTGAGATCTTCCCAAACGTTTACAAACGAAGCCAAAAGACATTTAATCTCTTGGGCTTCTTCTGCAAACACCTCTTCATCAGCGTATTTTGCAGCAAAGGCCGGACAGAGTCTGTACAACTCTCTCATGGCACAATATAAACGATACTCCATATTGGACATATCGCTGAATGAGCAATGCCCAAGCTCATGAACCATAAGTCCAAGAGTCAGGCTTCTATCCCAAAATTCCGATGCTATTAACTCTGAAGGTAAAAAAACGGTTTGACCGTTTGTTTTGGCTTCATTGCAGAACACCAGATTTAAATAGGAATGCTTACGAATCTTATCTTTAAGCTCACCTAACCTAAAAGAACGAATAACCGCTCTTATTGATTTAGCACGCTTTAAGACTTCGGGATTTTCGGAATTTATGTTCATTTTATGTCTCCAAAAATGAAAAACCGCACCCAAGCGCTATGCGCCTGAAATGCGGTTATGAACCTGGATATGGTTTGTCCAGAGTCTTGACAGTCAAGACTCTGGAATTTGAGTTAATGAAACAGCGCAGAAAGATCTGCTCTGTCCTGGGCTGCGACATGCCGTACAGCCTGCTGTGCAGGCTGCGGCTTGCCGATCATTGCAGACAGCGTTTCGATAGCATCGTCAATGGTTAAACGCTCCACTGGCTTTGCAGCTTGTTCTGCCGGCGCTTCGGATTGCTCAGGCTCGGCTTTAATTTCCGCAGAGCCGCAGGGCTCAGCTTCAGAAAAGTCCAGCTTGATTTCTCCCAGCGTCATTGCAGCGCCTGCAGAAACCGGAGTTCCCGCAGCGGTTTGTGCATCAGCGGCTCTGTCAGCAAAGAAAGCATCAAAAGTACCTTCTTCATCCGGCATAGACTGCTCTGCAGCAGAAACAACATTGCTGCTGTCATCTGCTTTATCAGGCTCTGATGCAAACGCCAGTGGTAAAGATCCGTTTAAGCAGAAATTTTGCTCAAGTACGGTGATCTTGCCCTCTGCGTAGTCCTGAAGGCGGACTTCGCTGCTTAAGACGTAAGCCGCCAGCTTAAGCTTTGACAGGAGTTGATCCTTATAAAGCTTGCGCTGACGCTGCGTCAGATTTACACAGAGTTTCTGCTTGAGTTCATGCAGCAGGCTGAAAGACTTGTCTGCCAGCGCTTCAAGCTCCGAGCCGACCATCACTAAACGGATGCTCTGTTCAAAGTCTAAAGCGGAGTCAACGGCCTTGACGAATGCGGAAAGCTTTTTGCCAAGACGGGCATCAGTCTTATCCTGATCTGAAAAATTAGACAGGAACTCTTTAAAGAGCGAGGTGATCTTGCCGATGAAGGCATGATCCTGCTCCTTGTAAGCTTCCGCCATTGAGATGATTTCTCCGGCAGCCTGTTCAAGATTTTCCCGATCCGGCAGCTTGCTTCCCATGAACTGGTAGAAGCAGCTGTGGCGATCAATGATCTCCTGCTTTGACGGCACTTTGTTCAGCAGCGCCTGCAGTACGGCAGGGTTGGTTACTACCTTGCTTAACTGCGCGCGGTGGGCTTCCACAATGTCGTCGTAGTTTGCCAGTAAGGTGCCGTTCAGATAGTTGAAATATCTGTTTTTGGCATCTTCAAGGAAATTCATAATTTCCTTGTGCTGCTGGACCGGCACAGCATAAGTTCCGCTTTTCCCAATCAGCGCACCGACATTCTTCATGTGGTCAGTAACCTCACGACGAATGTCGGATAACGGCTTTAACATCTCCTTGCTGAAGATCTCCCCGTTAAACGAAGGCAGAACCTTCGTCGTGGCGGAGTCGTCAACAGCGTTTTCAGTAAGATAGTCGTTTAAAGCGCTTTGCGGGATGACGGCATAGCTGTCCATGCAGCGGAATACCGCGAGGCATACTTCAGTGGTCTGAGCTCTCTTGACCAAGGTTTCAAAGGTCTTGACGAGTTCTTCAGAGACGGCAGAAGCGACAGCGGGGTTAGTGGCAGTAGTCATGATGATGTACCTCAATTACTTGGGATTAAAAAGAAAAATCCCTAGAGATACACATCAGCCCCTGCAGGGGTAGTTATGTACCCCATAGGGACGGACTTTAGGCTTGCGCCTTTGGCAGATCGCGTGAGCGATCTGGTGAGTTGTGCTTTTCTGGACCTGCTAAAGCAGGTTCAAAACAGAGCTAAAGGAAAATATCTTAATGGTTTTCTTGATCTTTTTTGCGTTTACTGTCTTCACGCATTGTTTTATCAATGGTATAAGCCATGTACATAAGAAATGCGAAAAACGGAGCAAATACGAGAAAAGTCCAAATATCCATAGATTATTTCTCCTTTGCAGAAAACCAAATATATCTGAATATTTTGTAATCTATGAATCCCCACCCAAAAGCAGAAATTGAATAAATTAGTTTATACAGTAGTTGGTGATCTGCATTTTGGCAGTAATAATAAACAAAACTGAAAAAACCTGCATGAATGGCAAGCAAAGCTGGTGAAATAGCACAGATAAATTTACGCCGTGACTCCAGCAGATCATTTTTGATCTCTTTGTCGTTTTGTTCTTTTTCTGCCTTAAGAATAGCATTATTGCGGTTCTTTTGATCCATGATGTACCTCATGTTTAATGGGAATAAAAATCCCTTGAGATACATCATGTCCCGTCCGCGGCACAAAGTACCCCAAAGGGACGGATTAAGCTTAAAGCCTATAAGCTTCTTTTAAACCAGTTATAGCAAGCACAGTATGCCGTAACGATAAAACCTACAACTATACAGGCTATTGCTATCCAATCCTGAAGCTCAAATTCAGCTTTTAGAGCACTCTCAAATAGCAGGTAATACAGTGCAATATTGAGAACAATGCCAAAGATCCCTATAAGAATTAAATTTGCTCTTTTGCGAGCTGCCAATTTTCCAATGGGATCTGCTTTATCATCTACAACCACTTTATCAGCGGTTATGTTGATTGTCGTGAATAAATGAAAACTCATTCTGAGCGCCTTAAAAATTTTCCAGAGTTGGGAAATCCTTAAGAGGTGCTTTCTCCCTAAAGGGGAGCAGCACCCCTAAAGGGACTTGTAGCTTAGACTTTACGGATGAGTTAGAAGAAATGCGAAGAAAAGCAACGCAAAAACAAGGACAGCAATATAAATATAAATGCCAATGACCATTGTTATCTTCCTTGACCTTTATCTTAGATTTTACGGACGAGTCAGCAAAAATGCGAAGAAAAGTACCGCAAAAATAAGGGTAGCAATTAAAATATAAATGCCTGCAACCATTCTATCTAATCTCCCTTGACTTTTTATCTAAAATAATTATAGCAAATCAATGCTACATCAAGAATCACAACTACAGCAAAAACTCCACAAGACAGCCAGAATAACTCAGGCTGAGCTTGTTCATCTTTACTAAGAAAAGGCTGTATGGCTAAAAATTTTACCTGCATAATCAAAGTAGATGTCAAAACACCCACAATGACAGCATTGAGATTTTTTCTTGCTTTAAGTCTTTCCTGCTTAGTTTGTTCATCTTTATCTTGCTCTGCTTTGTAAGCAGTCAGATTGATTTTTGTGAATAAATGAAAACTCATTTTGACCTCTCAAAGGTTAAGTTAAACAAAACCCTTAAGAGGCGTTTTCTCCTTAAGGGATGAAAAACACCCCTTAAGGGAATCAGCCATTAACGGCCTATATGCGCAAAGCGCCCTGCATCTAAGATGCGGAAATGTTGGTTAGGTGAATCAGCAGGCCGTTTTCAGCGCAGAATTAACTAATCGTGATCCTGGTAGAAAATGAGCTTGCTTTACGGTACTTTTCAGCAGTTTCCTGACTGATGATCCCGTCTTTAATCATCTGTTCAACATCAAATCCGCCTTGGCGCTCAATGCGGCTGATCGCAATGCCCGCACCGACAACCTTAACGGCATCGCCGGTAAGGAGTACGGCACTAAGCCTGTCTGTCAGCTCTGAGCGTTTTTTCTTGAGCGTGTTTACCGTGCTGACCGCCTGCTGATATGCAGTATCAACAAAACGGTATTCATCTAAAAAAGGCTCCACTGAGGAAGTAACTTCTTTAGACAGATACACGGTATCGCCAGGACCGGGCTTTACTTCAAGATTTTGCTTGAGTATGGCTTTAATCTTAAGGCCCAGCTCCGTGAGCTCTGCGATAGCTTTATCATCACGCATTACTTTAATAATGCGGATGTTCTCGGGATGGAATGTTTCACCATCGGGAGACCAATGAAAAGCCAGCAGGGCCATTGGTGCGCCTGTGACAAACAGCTGCCACTGGATCTGATAGTAGTAGCCGTATTTAAGCGGCACCGCTGCGTTCAGACCATTGCGGCAAACATCTTCATAGTTGCTCTTGGCATGACTGAAGATGTTCTTTACCTCAATGACGACATTTTTCACTGCTGAATAGCCGTCCAGGGATGCCATAAAAAACGGCTCCTCGACGGACTCACAGCAAGGCTGCGGAAAGTCTGTTTCGCCTTCAGCCAGCAGTTTCGGCAGCTGCCGGGCAAGTTCCTGCCTAACCAAAGGCTCAAAGAATTTGCCCTCTTTTACGGGAGGCTTGTCCGAAATGTCTTCTAACGGGATCACACCTCTCTTTTGGCCTATTAACGTGTAAAGACTGGTAAAACCGGACTTCACATGAGCAGCTTCCGTCGCCGTAAGGTGATGTCTGCGTGCTTCAAGCCATTCTTTCGATCCTTGGATCAGGTTTAGTTCTTTAAATGCCATTTTTAGGTCTCCATAAAATCCTCAGAGACCGCCCCGGCTGGGGACAAGTCCCCAGAGGGATGACAAGTTATAAAAGATCAGCAGGTCTGCAGCGGATGTCTTAATTGAATTAAGACGCCCTTAGATTTCAATGTTGTTTCGCTGTGCCAAACTCCGGGCAAACCGGAGCTGGTCTTGATGCGGTTTTCAACTTTTACATCCTGCAGAGCAGCAGATAAGGAATTAACACAGCGATTAAAGTCCCTATCCGATCCTTTTATGGCAAGCTCAATGCTGACGGTTTGATCCGCATCAATATTGATCCTGCCTTTAGACACCTGCAAAAGCAGGTTCTTGAGAGCCTGAGTCAGGCTGGCGTTATTGCGTAAGCGATTTTCATAATTGTTATTCATGATTTTTTCCTATAAACATTTCAGAAAAGACTTTCTGTCCTCGCAGCTGAAAGCCAGCACAATTGAAGCTTTTGCTCCGTCAATAGACGGATTAATTACTTCAATCTCTACCGGAGCCTTAGCACCTGATAAAACGAGGTTGGCCAAGGCCCACTGCACGTTGCATTTGATCCCGTGAGAGATTTCATGCAGCAATGTGCGGCAGCTTAACTGAGAAACAGATCTCAAAGCATCCAGAAAGCTGTCTACAGCCTGACGCTGTACGACGCCTGCAGAAGTATCAAACACTACGGCAACTGTGGCGCGTTGGGTGTTATTAACTACTGCGGGAGCTTTTACTGAAGCATGAGTAGCCTGCTGAAGTTTGCGGATTAACAATGCCAAATCGGCGGATTTAGCGGTTTTCATAGATATTGCTCTCCTAAAAAGGACAGCAATATCCCTGCATGAGGACATTACTGCCCTCATGGGGTAAGGTTTAAGCCGCCTGTGTTGAATGTTCATCAGCACTGACGGAGTTATCAGGATCAGCATCACCGGAGGTAACAGTACCCTCGGTATTTGCTGATTCTTCAGACGCAGAGTCGGAGCTCTGCTTGAGCGGTGCACAGAAACGTGCCTTCCACTCTTTCTGGATCTCATTTACAGTTTTGGCTTGTTCGCAAATTTCCAAACAGTAAATGTTGAGCAAGGTTTCAAGGTTAGAAGAATCGTCTAAAACTCCGCCTATCACAGTGCCGACTGCATAAAGCAGCGGACTGCGGACTGAGTTTTCGTTTCTTATAAACATTGAACACATGGCGATAAGACCGCGCGGACTTAAGAGTTCAGGAAACTCTCCAGACGCAGCTGCCTTATTCAGACTTACAGTAAAAGCACTAATGCGCTTTGCTGTATCAGAGCTGATCTTGTCGCCGAAATTGGCTGAAATGATCGCGCTGAGCGCTGACGCGGTTAAAGTGCCGTAGTAGTCTTTGTAGAAGCGATCCCATACTGAAGCATCAATCTGAGATCTGCCTGCAAAACTGCCGATTTCCGAACCTGAGGGGCCGGTATTGCCGAACCCGATGACGCGAAAACAGGATTTAGCCTGCAGCTGTTTTCCAGGATAGCTGGGAACAGCATAGCGTCTGCCCTCAATAAGGTTATTGAGGGCCGGCCAAAATTCAGACGGAGCCAGATCCAGCTCATCAATTAAGATAGGCCAGTCGTGAAGAACTGCGTTCATGATTGGGCCGGCCTGCTGCGTCCACTTTCCGTCAACAGCAATTTGACTGAGGAAAAATTCCTCAACTTCCATGCTGGGGCGGCAGTTCATGTGCACGCAGGCCATGCGCAGCAGCGACATCAGCCAGAGAGCAGTTGATGTCTTGCCGACACCAGCTTCACCCCAACCGTAATAGCCGCGGCCATAGCCGTTCTTCAAGGGAGTCATCAGCACGTCAATCAAGAGATTAATATGCTGAGGATCGGGTACAAAGCGGCTGTCCCATTCCGGGATATTAGCTTCATACTCAGAGGCATTTTGATCTACCAGTAAAGTAAACCAAACAGCCTTATCAGGCATCTTTCTTGCTGTAGATTTGCTTATTCCCTCAATACCGTTCAGCAGCTCGCGGAACGGTACTAAAACTCTTAAACAAGAAAGCTGATCCGTAAGAGGATCTATTACTTTCCAGCCTGAATAAAGAGGCACATCTTCGGGCATAACGGTACTTTCGTACACGCCGGTCTCTTTGATGTTGTTAAGGATTTTAGAGCGAAAAGCGTCCTTCAGGACAAGAACAGAAGTGTTAGACATGATTGTCACCTTTGATGTTGCCGCAGGCGATCAATCACGCTGCTCCGCCGGGAGTAAGTGATCTTTCGCCCGGGGAGGTTAAAGAATGCTTATGCAGTCAAGCTGCATACTGCTGATAAGTCTCAGCTGGGACTTCCTTAAAAAAGGATTAAGGAACTTAGGTGACATAAAGTCAGAAGCAAAAATCACAGTACATGACCTTTGCTTCCGGCTCTAAGCCGGGAAAAACATTATGCAAATTACTCGCACGAAATGTTTTGTATGCACGTCACGGTTCAGATCTTAACTAAGCATGAAACTGCAGCACAAAACCATGGATTTTATCAGCCAAATCAGCAATTAAGCTGACTTATTGCTTATGCAGTGCAGTAAGACTTAATTTTCACAGAAAAAATTGCGTGCCGTAAACAGCGATCTACATCGCTGCTGTCATTTATGAATGGCAGATGCCGCTGTCCGTTAAGCCTTAAGTAATGAACTGAAAGCTTAGGAACAGTCATAATGACCTTGCTTGAGGGACATGCCTAATGGCAGCCTTGGAGATGGGGCTCGTCGGTGGAGCTGCGGCTCAAAGATTTAAACGAAAGAGCGTTCGTTATGATGACAGCATTATATCAAAAATAAGCTTTTTAGAAACTGGTAAACGAAAGCGCTTTTGTTTTTAAATGTGGGTACTTTTTAACTTAACTGCTTAGCAGCCAAAAATGCGATCAAATTTCCTGCTTCCTAAAGCTCGGAAATCTGCAGTCTCCTGGCTAGAAACAAACTGCTGCAGAACACTTGTCTGAAGTCAAAAGACTTGATGAAAGCTTCGTACACCGAGTGCTCGTCGGTAAAACGCTGGATGCAGTTTGAGGCAAAACAGCAGCGGGCGCAATCTGTGCTCTTGTCATCTAAAAAACAGAAGGTCTTTATGGCGGCATGGGCAAGCTCATTGTCGCGATACAGCAGTTTTAACTTCCCTATCTCGTTTTCAAGCTCTTCAATTACCTGCGGATCTGAAATACATCCGCAGGTGCGGTACTTGAGCTGTACCTGCGAAATCATCTTTTCAATCCAGCTGCTCACCTGTCTGTCATATTCGCCGTGCCCTGCTTTCCCGCTATGCCTGGTTTTAGCGGAGTCATCCCTTGAGCATGGGAAATATCGATGCAGATAAGCGAGCTCCCGAAAGATCAAGATTACCCGACGGACAAATTCAGGATCTTCGGCTAAAAGCTCGCTTTGCGAACGGTCACGATCCATGAGCTTATGCAGTTAGATCAAAGATTACCTTTACGATTACCAAAACGGCTATTGCCAGCAGCGTAAAGCGCAGCGCTTTAGGCAGCACTTTGCGTCCTGCAGCAATCTCCTTTTGGGTATCGAGCTTAAAGCCCGGTTCAGCCTTCGGCAGATCAGCTTTTTCCTGATTGTCGGATTTTTCTTCAGTCATTTATGCCTCTTTTTTATCAACATCAGATTTATTTTCGTCTGCGGCTTTTTTATCAGCCGGCTTTTCTGCAGCAGGAGCTTCCGGCGCTTTTTCTGCATTAGAGCCTTCAGCTTCAGCTGCCGACTGCTCTGCAGTTTCCTTAATTTGGGAAAGCTCTCCGTCCTCACTTAGTTCAAGAGCCTCATTGTCGTGCAGATCTTGTTTTACCTGCTCAAGCTCTTTACGGCTTTGCTCATTACGCGCTGCTGCGCGGTTTAAGCTGCGGAACGCTGTTTGACGGGCCTGATAAACGAATGAGGCGTACTGGTTTAAAGCATTAACCATTGCGGTTACACGATCATAGTAGTCTCGCTCAGTAATGATTCCGTAATGCGTCAGACGCAGAAGAAGCACGCTTGCGCTGTCTGCCTGAGCGCACCAATTCAGCCATTTTGAAGTACGCGGATTTCTGGATCTGAAATCAAAGATGATAGGTTTGCCGGCGCGCTTAATGGCAGTATTGAGATCTCCCTCTACTGCTTCACCAAGTTTTTGAAACTGAGTTACGGCGTAGCGCTGCTGCTTTAAAATAGGATTAACCACACTGCGGGTAAATTCCTTATCCATTTCATCCAGCAGCGTTTCAACCTTTTCACGGCCTTCCCGAACTGACAAAATTGCAGATAAGGCATGAAAAGCATTGCCGATGTGCTCATAGTTATCAAACGCAATGATTTTGATGCGTGAATTGTCTAGCGGGATTTTTACGATCATGTCCTGATGGCTGTGCTTGATGTAGTTAGGCATCAGCACGCCTTCGCGGGCCTCCATTTCAGCCGGCAGCCTGGACTTCTCAGATTCAATTCTCTTTTCGCGAGCAATAGCGTAAGTGCGGCGCTTTTCAGCGATCTTCTGATCGCGAGAGCGCATTGCAGCTATTGCGGCAGCGTCACTTAACTGTGCTTTCTCCAGCAGATTTTCCGCATTTTGGCGAACTGCTTTCATATTAGGCATTTGATGATCTCCTAGTTATTTGAGCTAATTTTGTCGGTATTGCCGGCGGCTGCTGCAGTACCTTGGGGTAAAGTTTGGGAGCTGTCAGCAGGCAGTTCATCCGGCTTTTTCTTTTTCTCGCGCAGATAGTCTTCCTTGGTGGTGCCGTCTCTGGCCATAAGTTCTGCTAATGTCGTGGGCACTTTGCCTTGACCAGACCAAAATCGCGTAATGCCGTTTACATCTGTGTACATGTACTTGCTGTTTTTAAGTTTTGCGTCCAGGTCATCTGCATACACAAAATGCTTAAATTCGCTTAGTTCAATACCTTTGGCTTTCATCTGAGACAAGATCGCGAGCATATCCGCTTGCCTGGATGCTGTGCGGCGCTCTTCATCTTCTATTTCTTTTTGTTTTTCTGCCAAAATTTCCTGCAGCCCCTTAATGGCGCGCTGAAGTCTAAACAGCGGCAATGAGCCGAAAATCTGCTTCAGAACGGACTTTCTATCTGCTGTTTCTAAAGAGATAGTGAGCTTTGCACTTAAGCTTTGTTCAGCACTCTCTGCTGTTTTTGCTTCAGCCTGCCCAGAGGCTTCGCTGCACATTGAGCTGTGATCTTCTGCCGTTTCAGCTCCGTCTTCTAAGGAACTTAGAATTTTGCTGAACTCCGGGCTTGTTTTTTCATTGACCATATCAATCCTCAAACATGCGATGAATGGCGCATGCTGATCGGCCATTCGTTTTGAAGCCGCATTGTGGCAAATACTGCGAAAGCTGGGCGCGGCTTTTGGTGCATTGTTGGGATCGCGGACCCTTTATACAGCTGAATAGAAGCTAAGCTCTAACTTTATTTGGTAAGTTGTCAAAACTTAGGGCGAACAAACACTCCTTTTAAACCGATTTTGTATTTTGAGAATATTTTTTCCCTGCAAACAGTGCGCAGCGCAACTAAGCAGGCGTATATGATGCAAAACCGCCTAATTGAAAATGCTTATGGCAATGATGCCGCAGCCATTGTGCCAGATCTTTATCCCGCTTAAACTTGTACGGATCTCTTAAATGCCGGCCCTGAGGCGGTTTATATAAATAACAGTGCCCCTGAAAGACTACTGCACTTTTGTCGGCTATGCCAGCTGCGTATTTGACAGCAAAAACCCTGCAGTCAGCCGGAGTGATGATTTCTCCTACAGGTTCACCGTAGATTTCATCATACATGTAGGAATTCTTACCTTTACTGGTTATATCAAGCGCTAACGGGCCTTTAAGCTCGGCTAAAAGCTGTTCATCAACTCTCGGGATGTTCGGCATGTTGTCGCTGAAATAGGTTACGGCGGCATCCTGACAAAGCTGAGTGCCGAATAATTAAACAAGGATTAAGCATTTGCAGCAGGCTGCATCGGCCAGCTGATCTTCACATCTGCTGCTGTATTGAGTGCTGCTGGCTGGTAGGGCCGTCATTGCTGTGAAACGTGCTCATAGCCTTTGGACATTTTATTTACGGTGCTGTGGTAAGGAACAATGCTACGAAATGGAGTGCGGCGGCCTGACTTCAGTTGATTCTAAAGTTCATCCTGAGCAGACAAATATGCCATGCTGCGGTAAGGAAAACTGTGATCTTACAGCTTGTGACGGATATATTTCCGTAGCTGCTCCTGAAGGGCTTGTTGACTGTTGCGGATACGATGACTGCCATGACAAGGAATGCAGCCATTACACCTCAACGGTAAATATTGATACAGGTGAAACTGTTGCCTGCTGCGGCTACCGCGACTGCTATACAAAACACTGCAATGAATATTTGACCGGACTTTTCGGAATTTGCTGTGGGTATAAGGACTGCCTGGACCGGGAAATCACTATTTATCAGGATCAGGTGACATATGTTGATATTGTCAATTATATCAACGGGGAATCAGGCGAGTTCTGCGCAGAAATGGTGGAGCATTACGGCAAACATAACTGGAATGACGGATCTGCAAATCCATTGCTGAACAAGTGTCAGAAGTTTAATTCGCTGGGATATTTTACCAGCAGATGGTCGTGCGGCTCTGGCGGAGCAAAGAATCACGCAGGAAGCTGGGCAAAATTTAAAATTACTTATCAGGACAAAATTGCTTATCTCACAGTACGCATTAAGCCTAATCCTAATCAATAAATGACTTTGATTTTACGGCCTTAAGAGCTCGTTAATTAACTGACAGCGGAGCATGACGGCCGCTGTCAGGATCTGGGTTAAATTCCTATATATTCGCTGCCGTTAAATTCTTTAATAGAACCAGTATCGGTCTTCCACGTATTCATCTTCATCTTGATGAAGGTTTCAAAGTTAGCGCATCCTTTAAACTCCATATTTTTATCCGAGTCAGGATTAAGAACGGAGCCGCGGATCCAATTCACTCCTTCATGAAAGTATTTGCGAACTTCGGGTTTTGACAGATCGTAAAGAATGTAATCCGGGCGGTTATAGCCTAAGCTGCATCCGGGGTAGTTATAGTGATACTCCGTTTCAATATGCTTGTTTACTAAGAAGGTGGCACACTCTTCTGCCCCAAATGACAGATAAATCTTTTCGTTCATTTCTTCAGGATGAAGAAAAAGCCTAATTTCAAAAGGCTCGGTACTTGAGCCAAAGCGCTTGGTATAAGTGCACTGATCTTCAATGCAGGCTTCATATCCGCAGCATACTTCGGTCAGCAAGCCGGTGGTATAGTTATCACAAGACTTGGTATGGCAATCGCGCTGCCCGCAGCAGGCATATTCCTTGCCGCTTACACTTACGGTATGAGTGAGATTATTGCACTCCTTATTGTGGCAGTCCTCATATCCGCAGCAGGTCTGCAATCCTGTCGGAGCCTGCACGGATATATATCCGTCACAGGCAACTAAGTTGCAATTTTCCTTACCACAGCAAGCTAAATTAGTTTGCTCTGGATAGACCTTAGAATCGGTGCTTGTAAGCCCTTGGCACTCCATTTCGTAGCATTGTTCCTTACCACGGTTCTATAAAGCCAATATACCAACGGATCTTCACACTTTTGTTCAAGCCTGCCCCAAAGGCAGATCTTTTAAATAAAACGTAAATTCAAAATAGGCAGATATAAGTCGGATCTATGGTGCATTATGTTTTTTTCTCAAAAATTTAAATCAAAGCTTGTTAAGCTGATCCTGCCGATTTTATTGATTAGCCTGAATACTCTATCCCCAGCAAATGCTGCTGACGGAGATGGTGAACGCCAGAATGTGCTGCAGCGCACTATGCAGTATTCTCGCGGTGTTGATCTGGTTGAAATAGGCAGGCAGGCAAAGCAAAACTGGGTTAGACCGCGCGACAATGGCGGCTCCAGCTCCGTTTCCGGTCAAGCTGCAAACTGCAACGGCTATACTATGTCCGATTGCGGCGTCCCCTGCTGCGGCAAGCGTGAGTGTGAACTTATTTGTCAGGATAACAACACGATAGCTCACGGCGATGATATGTGCCTTTCCCCTGTACAGACATCCGAGTGCGGCATGAGCTGCTGTGGTCCTGAAGACTGTGCCAACGTCTGTCTTAACTACCGCATAGAAGGGAACTGCGGCGGTTATACTAAAACACCCGACGGTGTTTCCTGCTGCGGCTACGATGATTGTCGCTCAAAAGCCTGCGGCAGCTACACCAGCGTGACCACGGTTTCAGGCGAAAAGAAAACTTGCTGCGGCAAAGAAAACTGCGAGAAGGTCAAGTGCGAATACCAGCTGCAGACTACCGGACAATGGGGAGGGAAACAGGGTTTACAGTGCTGTGGTAAGGAGCAGTGCTACAAAATGGAGTGTGGCGGCCAGACTTCGGTTGATTCAAAAGTCCATCCTGAAAAGACAGATTTGCCTTGCTGCGGTAAGGAAAACTGTGAGCTTACGGCCTGTGACGGGTATATTTCTGTAGCTGCTCCTGAAGGGCTTGTTGACTGCTGCGGATACGATGACTGCCATTTGAAGGAATGTCAAAACCGCATATACGTTGAATTGGAAAACGGCATGAAGGTGCCCTGCTGCGGCGAGCGCTACTGCAATTACCTTAAGGACTGCTATACGTCGGGCAAAATAGCCACCTGCGTGATGCGCTTCGAGGATGCTGCCCAGGGCGTGACGGCAGATCTGGTGAATGAGGACATCGGCAATGCCTATACCTTCATCGGCATCGTCGGTGATAACTACTGGGGAGGCAGGTGCAAGATTTACGAGCACTGGACGCGCATGAGGGTAATGCAGCCTAAAGCTATCAAAAAGGTCACTTTAGAGTTTGCTAAATGGGACGACTATCTGCAGGTGTATATCGGCGGCGAGGATGTCCGCTATATGGATTTGGTTTATGAGGCTCCCTATCCCGGCTTCTTCCCGCCTGAGACCGAAGGTGCCTGCGAGCTTAATACGTCATGGGAGACATCGCCCAACGTGGATGTTACCAAATACTTCAGGGATATTCCGGAAAACTCCATCGTGTCATTCAAGACCCGCGTTTCGGTTACCGGAAAGGGAGAAGGCTTCGCGCGGCTGCGTGTTTATTATGACGTTTTGGGAGCTTTCTAAAAGTATTACAGATAACCTGCGTCAGTTCCCCACCCCCTGTTTGTGGAAACTGGCGCAAGATTTGAATTTTAAGTCTATCTATAAGTTAGCGGGCACTAAATTAGTAACATTGGCTTTCACATGATTCAGAAGACTTGCTAATTTATTTTCATCATGCCGCAGATGCCATAAATCATAATTTGCTTGCCAAGTCAGCCACATATCAGCAGTAGTGCAAGGGAAAGCCTTTTCCAGTCTGAGAGCCATTTCCGGGCTGACTGAAGATCTGCCGTTAATTATTTTTGACAATGATGCTCTGGTGATGCCGAGATCTGATGCCAGCTGAGTTACGGTTAGATCCCCCATGAAATCTTGCAGCATTTCGCCCGGATGGGGCGGATCATACATTTCCATATATTTACCCCCTATCAGTGATAATCCATGAAATCAGTGAGAAAAACATCTCCGCTTGTGTTGTCATAAATAAAGACTAAGCGCCAGTTGCCAGTAACAGTAAAGCTGAAATGCCCCTCAATATCCTGTCCTTTTGGATTTTTTCCATGTAATTTATGCGGACGCCATGGGGTAGCCAGGATCTTCGCTTCCTGATTGGCGTTTAAGGCATCTAAAAACATTAGCTGAAGCCTGAGCTTTTTATAAAAGATCTGATTTAGATACCTGGATTTACCTTTGGTAAAAAGCTCCTCTAATCCTTTGTGGCGAAAGCTCTTAATCATGCCTTAAATCGCTTAAATCTGTAAACTGTAAATTAACGCTATACAGTACCTATAATAAGCAATCTTTTTGATTTTGCAAGCTGATATTACAAAGAAGCCGCTGTCAGGCGGCAGCGGAAAATAAAACAAAACCTAATTTGAGAGTTTTTTCATTTCGCCATTTGATCCAATTCTTCAATAGTTTTTTTCTCGCAGCGCCCGGCTTCAATCTGCTCTAGGCTTTTGCGCAGAAAATCCATGTTTTCCCTTGAGTAAAAAGGATCCGGCTCGCTGGGAACAAAGGGCAGTTTTCGTTCTTTGACAAACTGAGCAATGAACATTCTGACAGCGGTGGGGACATCAAATCCCATAGACTTTGCCAGCTCCCTTGCCGATGCTGCAAGCTCGCTGTCAAGCTTGATTTGCAAATTAACCGATGTCATTATCTTAATCCCCATGAAATGCGTTTCAATGTATATAGAATGATATGCCATTGTTTCATAGCAATAAAGAGCGTTTGGTGTTGGGAAGCGTTATAAGCTAAAAAGCCGCACCGGATTTGGCGCGGCTTTTTACAGTACTGTTAAATTATAAGAACATTAAATCGTTATACCATGTAGGATCAGATGGCTGCTCCTGCGGTAAACCGTTTGCTTTTCGGACTTCGTTAGAGATCTTCAGAGCCTCTGGATTGTTCTTAATAAATAGTCCGCGTGCCTGCTGCAGCTCGTCTGCATCGCATTGATAAAAAGCTACATTAAAGCGCTTATACTGTGGCACTAAGAAAGCAAGACCGTGAAAAGCCTGCTCGCTCGGGTGCTCAACAAACACGACCACGTTCGGTTCGTCTTCCGTACCTCTCAGTTCTTCCACGAACGGGTAATCTGTATTCATGTAAGTACGGTCAGCATGATCAAGATCTGTGGTCTTGGCATAGCGGAACGATGCTATTTGACTGATGTGAGCAGGCCACATGCGCTTCATATACAGATCGTCATACTTCGGATCTATGAATTTAAAGATCCCAGGCAATGAGTCATTCATTCCATCTACGATAAGCCGACAGTTTTTCTTGACGTAGGAGCGGTTTACGCGATGCATGGCGTTGAATTTAATTTCAAGATCTTTGATCCTTGGATGATCAAATACTTTGGTCTTGTACTCTACCGGATCAACGCCCGCCGGTGAGCCGAATTTAGATAAAATTGCCGGTCCGTATTCTCCATCAGGCAGGCGCTCCCAATCTTTTTTAAGAGACTCACTTACAGCTGTCAGGTAAAAGCTTTTTTCGTTCCCCTGCCGCTCTCCCGCTATAAGTTTATCAATGTCATAGTCAGCAAGGGTATAAGCACCGATCCAGCCGCGCAGCGGGGTAAGATCCTCTCCATAATAAGTATAGTTTGTGCCAGCAGTCCAATATTGATACAGCGGCACTGGACGGCCTTTTTTTGCATAATAATAAAGATCTTCTTTGGCTTGCTCCCTGTACATTTCAGCTTTTTCCTGATCACTCATAAAAGCAGCACAGCCGTTAATAATAAGCGCACTGCTCAAGGCAGCTAACATAAAAAGACACTTAGTACGCATATTTTTTACAATCCGTTTTACATGGTTAATATCAACTTAGTTGATATTATTATACACTAATTTTCAGAAGTTGGCGCATATATTAATGCCTACTTCACCACATTTCCGTTTTTATCCACGCCGCCTGTCGGCAGGAAGTTATCAGTAAGGCCGTCAAGCGACACATCGTCACTTGATAAGACATCAGACGCTTTAAGCAGCTCAAGCCACTCGGTTAAATCAACCTGCGTCCAGTCAACCGACTCCAGCTGCTCAAGCGTGATCGGGCTGCAGTCAGGGTGCTCGCCATTCGGGCCAAATGCGCAACCGGGATTGTTGCTGGGCCATAATACACGTCCGCAGCCTTTAAGGCCGTATTTGATCTGCTTGTTCAAGATCCTTGATAAGGGGCTTTCAAAGCAGCAGTAGGTGTTGGAGCGGGTTACGCACACTTCGGTCAAACCTAAATCCCACTCCTCAGAGCAGTAGCTCCCTACTCTATCGCACTTCTTGACCATGATATTGGACTGCAGCTGATATTCGTCTTCATCACAGGCATAAGCAAGAGCAACTACCAGCTTGGCGGCAGAATAGATGGCATAAACAGTGCCAACAAAGCTGATGGCGCTTCCTACAAAGTTTACTGTTGCGTTAGTCGTACCTACGCTGAAGCCGTTGTCAAACATCTTCTGCTTTACCCAGTCCTCAACTGTTGTCATTGCAGGGCCTGCTCCGGCAGCTCCTCCGGCGGTAGCACCTGTCACATAGCTGATAATGGAATCTACAGCACCGAGAATACTTGGCAGCACATACTGATCCATTACGTATGAAACAATCACATCCTGAGCGTAATAAGAAACACCTTCAAAGATGTATCCGGCATAAGGTATCAAGTTGTTGAGCGCATTGGTGATCGGCGTGGTAACGGAACCAATAGTATTGCCTATCCCGGAAAAAGTCTTAAATAAGTCCCATCCCATGCCGTACATAGACAAACTTTCCATACCTGCAATGCCGGCAGTATCTGCAAACCAGCCTGTTCCATCTGTTAGCTGCTCTGCTAAATCTTCAGACAAACCTGCTAAGTCCGTTGACACAGCCAGCTCTTTGACCGCGCCGATTTTTGACATCTGCAAAGTCTGACGTACCAGCATAGCCCAGTCGCCTGCAACGCCTCCGCCGGAGCAGCAGCTGTCAGCACCCAGCCATTCCAAAGGCTGATGAAAGCTGTTGCGGCACTCGTCGGCATAACCGGAAAACAGCTTACAGTCAAATATTTCATTGCCGTTTTCGTCATAGCGTCCGGTATGAGTACAGGACATGTCGTTAGCGGCCTGCTGGCTCTCCTGCAGCAGACCAAGAGCTTTGTTAAAGTCCTTTTCGGAATCCTCAGAGCCGATGATGATATTGAGACAGTCGGTTCCCATGCAGGCCACCGCACCGGGGCAGGCGTACTTTTCAACGGTTTGGGGAACCGTCACATCATTGGTGTAGCCGCAGTCGTAAGTGCTTTGATACATCAGGCAGGCTTTGTGAAAGCGTTCGTTGCTACCGTATTTTAGGCAGCGAGACGACACGAAGCCGCAGCCTTTTTCTTCTAAGTCCTGACACAGCGGCTGTTCGGTTAAATTAGAATCAGCAGTTTGATCAATACTGCTTACATTAACCGTGACTTCAGCCTGCGTGCATGAACCTTTAAGCCCATAGCTTTGATTTAAATATTTAGGATCAAGCTGAACTCCGGCGAGGATCACGGTGCCGTTAGGAGTTACAGCATCATAAGTGCATTTGACGCTGCCGCTGAGTTCCCCGCTGCTGATTGCCTCCGCATTAAGCAGGCACTGATTTGTGCCCTGCCAGGAGTCGCTGCGCGCTACCTTGGTCGGATCATACTTAACGTTAAGCGCCGCGTATGGCACGGCCCCTTTATACTGGATCTTAAAAGTAAAGGTTTTGCCTTCCTGGGCATTTTTAACAATACTGGTTATGTCAGCTTCAGGATATGCTGTAGCGCCGGCATTTGACGAGCTGCAGGTAAGCTGTGAAGGAGTCAGAATAGTATCACCGTCGCTGTCATAGCCAAATAAGGTCTTATCTTGTGAAGCGGCTTTTTCTGCAGGCATATAAGCAAATACTGAGCCGGCATAGTCCACACTGGAAATTGTGGCGTTTAAAATGGCCTCTTTGTTGACGAGCTGCAGCTCTGTGGTAACTGTGTTTTCTGAGCAGCTGCCCGGGCGCAGCGGGTCATTCGTGTCATAAGGAAACTCCCCGATGTAGTAGGTAATGCAGTTTTCACCGCATATTCCGTACACCGCCTTATTGTTTACATACTTGAAGATAGCAAGCACCGGGTTGTGCGTCAGAGTGCAGCTGTCTGCTCTTTGATCAAGACATTGCACCATTTCCGAGTTATGGGCGGTCTGCTTCATGTTCAGGATCTGATAGTCAATACCGCAGTCCGTAAAGGGGTTGCCGTTAGTCCCCTCCAAGACCGTTTGAATATTGCTTAACATCGGATCGTTGTCAAAGCCGGGCTTATTCAGGTTCGCAGTATCATTCAGGACGCCGTACACCATGCCCTGAATAGTCGGGCTGTCAGAATTAGCGTCATCTTCCAAGATCCCCTGATTGCTCTTGCCCAGATCATCAAGAGTCGTTTCGCTTGCTCCATGCACTCCTTTTAAGTCATCGATATTCGGCAGTTTCCCGGAAACATAATACTGATCAGCATTTTCAGGATGGGCGGTATCCGGGGACAAATGATTTACATTGAAGGCAGAGCCGTTTTCATTTTTGATACCGTCGAGGCGATCATTGCCGAAGGTAATATTGCCGTTTTCGGAAACGGAGAATTTGCGGGCGTTTTCCTGGGCCTTCTGCAGAAAGTCCATGCCGTTGTTGTAGCCTTCAACTTTATCTTCATAAGTCCCGGATCCTTGCGGAGCTGCTCGGGCGATGCCGGCAAATCCCAGCGCAAAATTGGTCAGAATCAGTACGCTGCAGATTGATTTGGTCAGAGTCTTGCCAAAATACATGGTTTTCTCCTTACTTAGGCTGAGCCGGGCAGAATGGACATGCAGCAGTCATTCCATGTCCAAATCAGGTAAATAAAGTCCTCTCCCGTTACCGGTACAGAACGGCTGGCTCCCCAAAACAGCGTAGATTCACCGATTACGTGCGCACTTCGCGTTTCCGGAACCGGATATAGCGTCGTTATTTTGTACTGCAGCTTCGGCAGCGTTGCGGTCACGTAGGCGTCGCACATAGCCTTCTCGCCGTAAGTGACTTTTAAAAAACCGCGCCGGTGCAATGCGGTAAGCATCCTTGCAGTAAATAATGAGCTTTCTTTTACGGCACCGAATGAGCCGGCATTGTTGCCGGTGAGCGGATACATGGAGCCCCAAGAGCCTGCGCACCAGAATAAAGATTCAATCGGACGCTGCATTGCAGTAGCAGACATAGCGTCCGGGACACAGGCTAATGCCGCAGCAGGATTGCCGAACAGCACAGCTTCAGGATTGGTGAAAAAGGCAATGCTGTCGTCATACCAAGTAGGATCCACCTCGCTCATAAACAGGATGTCTATGTCCATGTAGTGATCTTTGATGCACTCCATTTTCTCAAACATATCAAGGACGATAAGCAGCGGGAAAGTATAGTAGTGATAGTGAGCAAAGCTTTGATCGGTAGAGTCATGCGCAAGTTCTGACCATTCACCCTGCATGGTGCGGTTAAAACCCAGCGAGGCACCGTTAAGCATAGAAAGGCAGCCGGGCTGACGCACGAACTCAACCGCTTTTGAAGGCATCCACAGTCCGTAAGTAAAGCCGGGATACGGCACGCCCAGATTGTCTTTGCATAAACAAAGCGGAGATTCATAGCGATCTGCCGGAGCCTCATCTTTGTCGGCTCCAAACGGTATGCCTAATGCGATAATGGGAAAAATGCAGGTCCAGCAGACATTTGAAATAAGTTTTCCTGAAAGCATTGAAGAATCCGGACAGCCGCCGTTTTCAATATCATCAACGTTAGCATCGCCGGTAGGCGTACCTACTCCGGCTCCCGGAGTTGCGCCTCCGAAGCCTGGATCCGGTTCTTCCGCTCCTGCTCCGCCTGACGCTGTATCAGCAGCGCCGGCAGTTTGGATGGCGGCGCTCAGCTGCAAGGTAAGCAGCAGTACGAGCACGCTGCGCATGAACTCTTTAATCTTCATCAAGAGAAAATTCCTCAACGGCAAAATTTCTGCCTTCTGCATAGACGATGCACGGATGGTGCTCTAAAGCAAAGCTCTGCTTAACTTCCGGGGTGAGCACAAAAATTTCATCGTCAAAAAAGTTCATCAAGCTTTGATAGCTGTCCCAGCCTCGTTCACGATCAATGCCGGTAAGAATGAGCCGCACGCGCTGCGGAGCTGTGTGAGTTTCAGAACGCCATTGATCCAAGCGAGCTTTAACGTAAGCAATTTCACGCTGCGAGCTGCCGTCAAACACCACGAGCAGTCGGTCAAACTGCCGTCTGTCCAAGGGATTGATGCGCTCTCCCTTGCGTGCCAGCATGGTGCCGTCCGGCAGAGTTAGATCTTGATTTACAGTAAAAGTCGGATCAACAAGGCGTTTTCTGCGCTGCTGCGCCGGTGTAAGTTCTTCAATCGGCAGGTTTGTCCAGACTCTGGACAAAGCAGCCTCTTTCTTCTGCTGCCAGTCAATCTGCCCTGCTCTGGCGATCATTTCCTCAATCAGATCGCGCTCGGCAATATCCTCAAGCGGCCCCTGTACTCCCAGATCACCGCTGTGCCCTTCAGCTAAGCGCTGATACAGCCATGCCGGATCTAAAAGACCGCGTACTGAAGCCAAGATCTTGGGTTTAGGCTGCGCTTTTCCCGTCTGCGGATCTCCGCTTTGGGACTCGGTTTTTCCTTCTAAAGCCAGAATTGTCGGCACAGAGCTTACCTGGTACTGCTTAAACCATACCGGATTTATCAGCACGTTAGGCGGCATCTTCAGCTTCATGCTGACTGCAAGCTCTTGAATTTTGCGGATTGCTGCGTTGATGGTGCGGCATCCAGGCGGCAGACCGCGAAATACGATGGCAGTACGCTCAGATCCTGCCGCAGCCTTGTACATAGTTTCAAGGGCTTGGCGCGGCAGCGAAAATGAGGCGAAGATCAAAGTATCAAATTGGGCCTTGGAAAAATCGGCATTGCCCCACATTCCGCCCTGCTGTGAGGCTAATTCCTGCTGCAGCTTAAGCTGCATGTTCTGACGTATTTGCTCAGCCTGCGTATTGAATTTGCCGGTTTGAGGAACCGCCATATTAAGCTCTTTGCCGTAAGAGGCAGCACGTTCCTGCAGCCTGTCTGCAAGAACCAGATCATCGGGCGTAAACACCTGTTTGCTGCCCATAGTCACTAAGGGCTGTTCTGCCCCCTGTACGCCTGCGCACAAGCTACAGCAGAAAATAAAGGCGGCCAATGATCTGCGATTCATGAATGGTTCCCCAGTAGCGGCTGTCAAAGGAAGTGTAAGTTGTACCGAGGCCGAAAAATTCCCCCGGCTCAAGCAGGGCCTTGCCCATAAAGTCCTCCCGCTTATGCCCCAGCTTGGCTGCCATCTGCAGACCGTGCGCTTTCACTTCACCGTTGACGCGCACATTTTCATCGGCATCGATTTCAACAGTGTCAAATGCTCCGGCGGCAAAGATTTTGGCAATTTTCTCTCCGTCATCATAAATGCCCATGCCGCGCGAATAGAAGGCATAAGGCTTGCCCAGCTCTACATCTTTCTGCCATTTATCCACCACGCCGAAATTCCAGCTTAAGCACTGCACGGCAAGCTTAGGGATATACAGCTGGTAGCGTGAGCTGAATACACCATAGAGCACGGCAAGCAGCAGGACTGAGTACGCTGCGGCAAGCGCTAAGCGGCCCCATGTAGATCTAAATCCCAGAAGCTGCGGCCTTACTGACTTCATTACTGCCCTGCCTTCAGTCTGGCTTTAATCTGCTCACTGCCGATCCTGCTGTCAGGATGTGCGCGATTAACAGCGCGGCCGTCCACCACGATATAACCGGCCGCAGCTAAGTCCTGCGCTACCTGATAGGCAGCATCAATAGCCGCCTCAGCATTGTTATCTTTGTAGTTTTGGGGATTGGATATATCGTTCCAGTCCATAACCACTACGGGGTGTTCGCTGTCATACGCTTCCTGAAGGGCCGACACCTCGCGATAAAGCAGTAAAACCGTACCGGCCAGAACAGCCGTGATGCAAATCAGCAGGATTTGCCAGTCAAATTTCCAATCAAATTTCATAGCTCCTCCTTATGCGCTTTTCGCTTCCTGCATAGACTGCTGAACCCAGCGGGCGATCTGCATCAGCTCAATGCCGTCTTGATATGACTTGTCAGGATCAAGCGGGCAGATGTGCTTTTCTTCTGCCTGCTCAGGGGTAAGCCACGGCGACTGCCCGTAGCTGGGCGTGAAATCGTGAAACAGCCCCCGATCTTTGAGCACTGCGTCAATCGCCTTGGCATAAGTAAGCCCCTGCTGTACGTAATTGTTAATGGCCTGCACGTCTTCAGGATCGGTTGAATACAGCAGTTTCTGGAAATCAGATACGATAAGCCGCCCTACTCCGGTGCCGGCTTCGGATTTAACAAACAGCTCCGAAAATGCTCCGGCCACGGTATGTACGGTTTTAAGGAAGTTGTATCCGCCCTCGGATAAATCCAGACGCTTTTCCTTTTTTACCTGCTCTACGGTCTCAGGCTTTTGGTGCAGCAGAAAATAGAACGCGGAGTTTTCAGCAATGGCCTTGCCGGCTTCAGCGCTTGAATACAAGTCGTTTAAGGACTGCGTAGCGATGATCATCGAGCCGTTGTATTTTCTGAACTTTCTATAGGCATGCTCCATGAATTTGACGGACTGCCCCTCTTTTAACAAGTCCCACCCTTCGTCAATCATCACCAGCTTTTTCTGCGAACGATCTTTTGACAGGAACACGGCCTGCTGGATCTGGAAAATAAGCTGCAGCAGCACCACCTTGCGCAGGTTAGGATGGCCTGACAGTTCTTCAAGCTCTAATACGGTAAAGTTTGAATTGAAGCTGATATTGTTTTTGCCGTTGAAATAGCGCCCGTAAGCGCCTTTGCTGGTAAAGGGATACAGCTGAGTCGCCATATCCAAAATGCGGATGTCATTAAGCTCTTTGGCCTTTGCCTGAAGGCCGGCTTCAATGAGATCTATGGTCAGGCGCTGCTGATATTTGCTCCACTGCTCATCGAGCACGCGCTCCAGGATAGAAGTCTGCTGATCGGTCAAGCTGCCGGTAGGCGCAATCATGGTCTGCAGAATAGCCACCAGTGAGCCGTGTTCATCCTGATAATCCTTGACCAGCTCAAAGCAGTTCAGGCACGGCAGTTTGCTTTCTTCAAAGGAAATAAACTCGCCGTCAAGAATTTCACAGAGCTTGGCGTAAGAGCGGCCGATGTCAATTACCCAGCACTTAGCGCCCTCGCTCATGTACATGGTCAACAGCTCGTTGGTGTAAAACGATTTGCCGGAACCGGATTCGGCGGCAATCAATGCGTTCTTGTTGGTTTGGGAATCGTGCAGAGAGAGCGTCATCAGCTGCCCGGTACGGGATATTAAGGCAATATGCCCGGTGCCGGTTCCCTTCCATTCCGAAAATATAGGCAGCAGCGTGCCCGCAGTTGAAGATGTGACCGAAAAAGCGCGATGGCTTTCATTGGAGAACATGAATTTGCTGTCCAGGCACAAAGGCAGGCAGCTTACGAACATTTCGCGCTGAATGCCTTTATCCGGCATTAGCTTGAAATGGTCAATTTCAAATTGCTGCTGTATAGCGGTGCTGGCGGCCAGCAGGCGTTTTTTCGTCGGCGCAAACAGCATCAGCGACATGGACATTTTAAGCGCCTTGCCGCCGGTTGAAAGATCGTTGTTGTAGGTCTCCAAATCGTTCATGGCAAGCCCGAGACGCGGCTGCAGCTTAATCAGCGGGCCGTAGGCAAACTTTGCTGTAGTCTGGCGTTTGCGCGTAAAAAAGCTGCTCTGCTTATTATGATCCGGTACATAAACATGGCAGATGATGGCGTAATTTTCTTTTACCGTTTTGTCAGAACCCTGAAAATCACCCATATAGCGTATGGCATTGCCAAACCACATGGAGTTCGGCCAGGTTTTCGGGGACAGCATCTGCACGAAGCTCTCATAAATATCTTCGGGGCTGCTCTCGCGAGGCGTTTCTCTGGTTCCCAAACCGAAAAACATGCGTGAAGGCTCAGTGTCGTCTAAGTCCGTGTTGTAGTCGTAAAACTGCTCGCACAGTGGTGACTCCCGGTCCCAGGTGGTAATGGAATTACGCCAGGAAGCGGTATCTCCCCAGTTGAGCAGCGTACTCATGACTCTAAGCCATAAGCGCGCAGATAAAACCTGCGGGGCAAAATTAATTTCCTTAAGCGCAGATTCAATACGGCTGCGCATTTCAGCGGCGATGCCCAGATCTTTTTCAGCAGGATCTAAACCATCCTTAACCGGAATTTTTACCGTAACGATGAGCTTCACATCTACGATGATCCCCGAATCATAAATGCCGCCCTTGACGCTGGCCGTCAGCGCATTGCGGGTGTGATAGCGCAGAAAGTTTGTTCTATCTACCACAATCGGAGTTAACAGCTTATGGATATGCTTAACGCGCAGCGACAGCATGCCGTCCAGCAGTTCATCAATATCCGGGCTACGGAAAAGCATAAAGGATAAAGTGGTGCCGGAGGGCAGATCTGTAGTTAAAAGAGAGCGCACCTGCGCCTCTAAGCTGTCTGTAATGCCGGGCAGCGGCTGGCAGAGAAAGCCGAAAGCAATAGTATTGTCATCGTTATAAAAGATCTTGCTGTCCTCGTCGTAGGCAATGACCGGACACAATGACGACATGCCGGGTTGTTTCATTATTATTCTCCTTGAAGTTCTGCCTGCTGCTCTCTTAAGCGCTGCAGATCTGCGCGGTATTCCTTAACCGCTTCGGCGCGATCTGAGGCAATTTCTCTAAGCCTTTCCTGGTGCTGTTCATAGGCATCAGTATTGGTTTGATTAAGCCTGGCGATGGCATCCTGACGCTTTTCATCCGAGTAGTTGCGTACCTGCTTCATCGCCCCTTCAGTACGGGCTAATACCTTTTCATAGCGGTTGCGGCTGCGCTCAGCAGCACGATCTAAGCGCTCTATGTTCTTTTTATAGCTGTCATGCAGCTTTTTGGCGCGTACCTGCAGTTTGCGATCCGTAAATTCCCGTAAATCGGCATCATCCGCTTCAAGCGCTGAAGCTTCGTCTGAATACTGTACTGGGAGATCGGCAAACGGGCTGCTCTCATCCTGAACTCCCTGCTGCGCCTCTTTATCGGCGATTTCCTGCTCAGCGTCCTGCTGCAGCGCCCTATTGGTTACGTTTTCCTCAAGCTCTTTTTTAAGCTGCAGATCTTTGAGCCTGGCAAGCGATACCGGCACCGTCTTGGTAAGCCAGCTGCTCATGCCCTCCTGCGGAATGCCGCGGCTTATAGAGCCGTCCACACCTACAAAAAAAGGCACCACGTCAACGCCGGTGTAGTAGGCGGCCGACATGGTTCTATCCCATACAGTGCTGTCGCATTGCGTTTCCTTGAGTTCACTTAATCTGCCTTGATACAGCAGATTGCCGGCTTCAGGATTGCCGGCTTCACGCGCACAGTAAAATTTCAGCGCTGCCAGCTTGGATTCTTCTGTCAGCGCCGGCATCATGACAAAGTAAAAGCTGTAGTTTTCCAAATCCGGCAATTCCATCGCCTCAGTCATCAGCTGATGCGTTTTCTCCGACAGCGGATCTGCATAGATCACCACGTTAAGCGGACCGGAGCCGATGCGGGCTGAGTTTAAGGTTTCCGGATCAAGCCCTAAGCGGCGATAGTCGGTTTTAAAGGCGTACTGCCTTATATCTGCCGCAGTTTTGAGCTCTTTCATGTTGTTAAAGGCATCATAGACCGAGCCTTTGATAATGAATCTCTGGTTTTCTGACATCAGCACCAGATTGCCGTTAGCTTCAACTGCAATTAATGATCGTACCGGCAGCGGAGAGGCGACTTTCAGCATCTCTTTGACCATTTCCAAATCAGCCTTTTCCTGTTCGGGATTGCCTTTATGCTTGGGATCAAGCTTAATACCCAGCAGCGATGCTATGCTGTTTTCAACGCGCTGCTTGTCTGCCTGGGCTGCCAAAAAAGGATTGTCGCTTTGCTGCACGCTTTTAATGCTTTTACCGATTACCGGAGATACGGTTTTTGCCTCTGAGTCTGCAGGTGTTTCCGGTGTTTTATCCGTGAATTTTGCAGTACTGTTAAAATCTTTAAATATTTTCTGCGGTGCATTGCCTGCACTCTCCTGCGGCTTTGCGGCGGTGTCGAAGACCGAAGCTTCTTCCTGATTGTCAGACACCGGCACAGCATCAGCTGAAATTTTGTCAGACTGCTGACTGCTGCTTGGCGCAGTTATCTGCTCAGTATCCTGCGGCAGCGTCTTTAACGCTCCGTTCTGTAAGGTTGAGCCGTCAAATACCGGAGCTCCAACAGCTGCGGCACTGATCAAAGTGAAGGCTGCAGCAACGGCAGCTGCGGTATGTTTCATGTTCTTTCTCTTAAGACAGGCAGCCCGTCGTCAGACGGGCCGTAAAAATTAAAGCAGACCGTTGCTTAACTGTGCCGCTGCAGCTGAAACTGCCTGTTCAGCAGGCAGCGCTGCGTCCATCAGATTATCAATGATAGTAGGGGCGTTATAGAGTACTAAGCAGATGGCAATGCCGATCACAGCATAGATCAAGGTGCCGCGTGAAATGGTATAGGCGGTGCCGACCACGACGCAGATCAAAGCCAGCAGCTTGCCTAACGTACCTTGTGACCATTCGGTGATCTGCGTATAAATGTCGCCGAATTCTTCTTCGCCGCCGGTTGCTCCGGCTGTCTGCAGCAGCATATAAATGCCCATGATGCTGAGCACGCCGGCAAAACACTTGCGCATGCCCGTTTTTTCACAAACGATCTTGTTGTCCATACAATTTTCCTGTTTTTATAAAATTAAGGGGTTGTTTTTTCAGCTTTGAGCGGCTCAAAAACCCGCCCGGCTGCTGAGTTCGTATCTGCTACGCCTAAAGTCCATCTGCGCGGCTCAATTTCGGTATAGGCATATCCTGAAACGATGAAATCGCCGTCGGTATCATCATACGGTGCTATCCAGATGCGCATAACCTGCGACGGGGTTCGTACCGGCACCGGACGATCCGGCAGACGCGGAGCCACATAGTTTTCTACGATAAAATCCGCATCACTGCTGTTTACATAATCTTCATTCACTCCTCCTTGCGCGGCAGTTTCAGCACTCTCCTTTTCTGCGTCATCTGCCTTCATCGAAGCCGGGACAGCTCCGTTGTTGGTCATCTGATACAGCTCCCATGAGCTTTTGCACTGCGCCCCGCCGGGTTTGCCCGGACAGGAAAATTCATCTTCACCGATGCCGAGACTGGAACAGCCCTGCATCAGCAGAAAACTGCCGGCCAGCAGCGCGGCCGCAGTGCTCTGTGTAGTTAAAATTCTGTTCATGCTTCAACGTCCTGATTGACTGCGCTTAGTGTAAAAATGTACGGTTCTGAAAACATCGGTTTTTGGGGCAATCATTGTGCAGGAGCCGTGTCTGTAATGACATTCTGCTTCTTGACCGCAGAGCCGTCAGCTTCTCTGACTTTGGTTAGGGTGGCTCCGTTGGACACAATCACCGTTACCTCTCGTCCGCCGTCTATTTCAATGATGGGAAACATTTCTTCAGCCATAGACATGTAATAGTCGGCTAAGCGATCTAAAGCGTTGGATACGCCTGAAATGGCTGCTCCCTGGAAAGCCTCCGGGGCATAAACCTGCTCATAGCTCACCGTACCGTCCGATGAAGTATTGATCGTAGGTGTCATATTCACGTCGAATGCCTCAGAGACGCCCGAGGCAAAACCGGCAAGCAAAGTCTTGGCAAGAATAGATCCGGTCTTGGACACCAGACGACCGCGCAATCCGGCTTTACCGTCTTCACCTGCGGCATAAGAGGGCAGCTTTGCCTGTATGATTGCTCCATCTTCTTTAATGCAGGAGAGCGTCTCACCGCGCAGCAGTGCTCGCTCTGATGACATATCGCCGTAGCCGGACATCAAGAGAAAGCACTCTTTTAAGTCAGCGCGCCAGCCGTTAGGCATAATGGCATCCTGCTGAATCCTTACATTCACCGGGAACGGATCTTTACGGGCTTCATTGCCGGTAGGAGCATCCAGACCTGCAAGCAGCACGCCTTTGAGCATGGATCCTGCCGGGATAAACATTTCCGGTTCCGGCATTTCATACTGGGATGAATCATCTTCCGGATCTGCTGCGCTGATGAAATTGGTGGTAAGTGTTGCCGACGGCAGAACTGTCCCATCCTCGGTCGTAACAGCGCTCGCTGCCGCAGGCAGAGGGGCCTGCGCATAGAGCTTTTCCGGATCGTTCAGATCAATCGGCTGGGTTAAAAAGTCAGGCTTAGCCGGACGCTTGAAATTCTTGGACATTTCATCAAATGACGGCCGGTTTGAGTTCAGGCCGCTGGAAGGCCCGGAGCCGCTGTCATCTGCTGAAGTTTGTCCGTTTCCTGAAATCTGAGGAGCGCCGCCTGACTGCCCCCCTTGCGCTGCCGGCGGAGCATAACCTACGCCTTCTAAGCGCCGCCTCAGCTCTGCGTTCTCCTCATTGGCGCGAGTTAAATTCTGGCTTAAGACTTCAATTCTGCTGCTTAAATCCTGAGATGCAGCCGTAAAGTCTTTTTCGAGCTTAGACACGCGGCTTATTGCTCTGCGGTTTTCTGAACTCTCAGAGCGCGTCATTTCCTGCTCTTTGCGCAGTTTGCTGATTTCCCGTTCCAGCTTCTGCACGTTGTCATTGGAGATCTTGATCTGCGCCAAGAGCGAGTCAATACCCATGTCGCGGGATGAGACGTCGGTTAATACATTAGTAACTTCGTTATTGCGGGTGCGCGGCTTGTCTTCCTGCGTCAGCATATACACGCCCAGCACCGCAATGGCTATCACCGATCCTACCGTGACCCATTTGCGCTGCTGCGGGGACAGCTTGTCAAGAAAAGTCGATTTGCGGCGCTGCTGCGGATTCTGATTCTGTTCGTTTGCCATAAGTGTCCCTACTTAGCTAAAACCGAAGTGCGTACCTGCTGCATTTCCTGTCTGCCGGGTGCGTGCCGTACAACGTAGATTTCAGATGACTGCCCTGGCTCCAGCATGTTGTAAGGCCACAGCGCTACTGCAGCAATGTCATAGTTTGCGCAGGAGGATTCCCGAAACTCCAAAGTATGCGCCGAAACATTGGTGACTTTGCCTACTATGTAGTGCAGCTTAGATCCTGCCATCAGCTGCCCTTTGCTGAAATCTACGCGAAAGCCCTGGGCAGAGCATGAAGGCAAGGCATAGTTCTTAGGAATTGAGGTGAGCTGATAGCCGCCAGGTACACGCTGCAGGGCTATTTCCCGCAGCGCCTTTTTAATACCGGAAACATAAGGCTGGCTCTTTTCCCATTTTTCAGCTTCAGATGAGCCGTACACGGTCTGCAGATCCTGGGTGTTCAGCGTCAGATGTACTTCCCGCGAAGGGATCTTGCGCGGCAGCAGGGTAAGAGAAATAGCGACGTTTTCATTGCCTTTATCAATGATAAACATTGAAATAGGCACTACCTTGTTGGTGCTGATATAAACCACATTATCCTTAATGCTCACTTCACCGCCGGTTCCGGCAGCATCGCCGCCGGATAACGTGGCTGATGAAACCTGAGGATGGGAAAACGGCGTAATCAGTCTGTTGGTATGTCCTACAGCAATGGTCACAATCTGATTGACTCCCGGAGTTACCGTGAGATCGTTGCTTTGCTGGGTTTGGTATTCAGGAACGCCTGCAGTAACCACTTTACTGGGCACTGCGGGGATTTTGTCAGGCGACACGCCCATGGCTTCGCGAGCTTTTTTCAGTTCATCCTGCAGGCTTTTTACTTTAGCGTTTAATTCGGCAATTTCCTGATTTTTAGGATCCTGCGCAGCGGCTAAAGCCGGATCTACAGATACCGCTGAAACAGCCGGAGGCAGGGTGATAACAGCAGGCTGAGTAGAGGTCAAAGGCGCTCTTTCGCCGTCCACTGCGTAAGAAACAGCCGATACCGCAAGCAGCGGAATGATCGCGGCTGCCAGCAGATTCAGGCTTTTTTTATTTAACATCTTGATTAATCCTTCTTATGATCCTTTGCGTTTTCCGCTCTGCGTCTTAGCATTTCCAAGCGTCTTTCCGTGCGCGGCTCGTCCTCGTAGGTATCAATGGACAGCACCTGCGGCAGATAGGCATCCATACCGATTACAAATTCATAGGTGCGCTCGGATTTCTGCTCTTTAATACCCGGCGATTTGGTGTAGTACTTGCCGTAAACAAAAACCTTGTCAGAAGACTTTTCATAAACAATCCTTGAAGGTTCAAAGCGCGTAGTGATGCGGTTTTCTTCAAGCTGCGCTGCCTGCGCTGTCAGCGTGGTCATGTAATCCTGATAAATTTCCAAAGGCAGCAGCGGTCCTAAGCGCTCTGAGATGAATTTCAGGTTGCCGGCATTGACGTTGCCCAGCATCTGCGCCAGAGCAAGCCCCCATGCCTCCTTATAGCTCTGTGAGGCGCTTTCCTGCCCTACCCAGCCGGCGCGCTGTAAAGTCCACGGCTGAATTACCACAATCTTTTCCTGATTTAAGGCCATAAAGGCCAGTACTGCCAAAGCAAGTCCGCTGCCTGCAAGCGCAATACGCGATAAACCGGCTTCAGTTTTAAGCGAACGGTAATGCTGTTTCCAATTTCTCAGATCCATAAACCGCTCCGTCAATCCGGTATAAAGTGTCGATTAAAAGTATTTTTCATGGTCTTGCTGCGGCAGAAGCTGATCCCCTTTGAATAAGCCCAGTGCTCGACAAAACCGTTAGGCTTGGTTGCCTTAGCGCGATGGTAAGCTCGGGACACAAAGTATCCGATAAGCAGCATAATGGCCGCTTGGGAAAAGAGAATGCCGACGCAGCCGCAGGCCACAATCGGCAGCAGCTCATCTATCGGCCAGATGATGATCCACTGCGGATCATCGTGATGAGTGGGAATTTGTGTAGGTTTCATGCAGACCTCGTCAGCTGTTTTCGAGGGTGCATTGTCTAAAAATTGAAGTTTATGCAGGGCGGGATTTGGGGCATCCTTGAGCGGCGAGGAAAAACAGCCTCCTTCTTAATAAAGCCTCAGCTCTGATCTGCTGTTTATTAGCAATTAAGTAAACACACAGCTAATCTTCCTGTCCGCAGATAGCAGATACCGGGCAAGATCTTGCCCGTGGTTTAGTCTGACGACAGCAGCTGATTTTCCGTAAGATAGTCCATAAAGCCTGACACTATGGACTTGGTTCGCTGCTCAATATCTTCTTCGGTAAAGTGCGGCTCAGGCTGTGAAGCCAATGCCTGCAATTCAGCAATCTTGGTTTTATATCCACCGCTTATGCCTAAATAGATCTTGATCTTATCTTCAAAACGATAGTCTGAGGCACGAATATTGATACGTCGCTCTAATATGGATTTATTGCCTAATGACTCAAAGTTAGACTTTTTCTTTAAGGGATTAACTTCCTTGCGTCTTGCAGCATAAATGTGCTCAATATCGAAAGGACTTTCAGGATCAAGAACATGCTGCTGTGGATTACGCATGGCCCACCATGTCAGCAGAGAACGGGTGATCGGTCTGCTGTTACTGAACGTGAAATTAGCAAAAGCATTCTCAAGTTGCGTCCGATTGAATTTATTTTTGGCAAAAGTGATTTCCTTGGTTTTGACAAGGGCGTTCATTTCAGGATAGATAGGAGCACGGAGCGCACTTACAGTAGTTCGCAGCAGTGTATAAGCGAAAATGAAGGCAGTAATTTTGTCAAGGAATTGCTCCAGCTTAGCATCTTCAATATGATTGGAAGCATCCCGACAGGCAAAGAAATAAACGCTGGTAAGATACGTCCACATACTGTTGGGAGCATATTTGAGAACAAAAAGCTGCTTTTGCATCTTTTCAGACAATCCGTCCTGCAGTATCAGCCGTTCCCAAAAGTGTGCTAGAGCTTCTAAATCCGGCATTATTTTATCTGAGCTCAGCAGCTGATAATTGTTTCCGCCCTCAAAAAACACACGCAAAGCTGGTGTAGAAGTGCCGACAATCCCGTTTTTAGCCCGCTTGTAGTACATGTACTGAGTAAATAGCTCCACCATAGGACCGCTGCGAGCATTAGGAAATATCTCTTTTGTAAGAGCCTCAAGTGCTTTCCAGCGATTGATGAAATCCTCCTTGTACCCGCGATCAGAGTAGAAGCCGTAAAGCTTGGATTTGAAAATGTCGGCGTCGGAAAGCGGCAAACCGCGATCATTTAAGGTAGAAAATATTCGCAGAGCCGTATCCTGAGACTCAGCCTCTATTGGCAGTAAGATCACGTTATTTAAGATTCGTGTAGCAAAATAAACTATAAAGGTCGGATAGTGCTGCAGCAGATCTTCAAGGCGCTGCTGAAAGTAGCAGAAGTTCTTGGCATAATTACTTTTACTGTCTTCAGCTTTTCCTGTGCGCAAAATATCCAAAAAGCTCTGCTTATCATCATCGGAGGCTACCTCGGAATCAATTTTGAGTTGCTGCAGATCAGGGCGATCAAACTCGTCAAACTTCCACACGCACATAGAGATGTTGTGGCGCAGACTTTTGGACTGTTCATCCAGCATAAGTTCAAACTTATCATAGAAAGCACGCAACAGCAGTAGGATGGTAGTAAGACGCTGCTGACCATCGATGATTTCCAATTTACTCTGCTTGTTCTGATATGTAACAATCGGACCTAAGAAATACTCTGAGTCACGGTCAAACTTAGTGTAGTCGCAGTCAGGGAAACAAAAGGCAAAGAGATCGTCCCATAAGGTATCGCACTCGTCCTCTGTCCAGGCATAAGGACGCTGGTAATCCGGGATCAGAAAATTAGATCGTTTGTCGGTCAGCAACTCACGTATGGTCTTTTGCTCTATCGAAAGTTTTGACATCTGCTCTTTTCCCTATCTGAATATAAACTCAATAGGCGTTATTTTACGGTCTGTAACCGGATTTTAATTTTAGCTTAGTCATAAAATAAGAACGATCTCCTAGCCGTTATCCACGCCTTACTGTCGGGCACAAAAAGTAAAGTTAGAAGATCATTTCCAAAGAAGGAAGGAGCCTTGACTTGACGATTATAGTTTTGAGCGCTGTTTTAGTAATTTCATAATAAGCTGTATTAGCAGCTGCCCTGACGCAGCAGCTTTATATTTTTCTGCTTTTCCCGATTCAGAATTTATAGACGCTTAGCGATATTGGCAATGATCGCCTGGATCATAAATGCCGTTATGGTGTACATGATGGGATAAATGTACGGCGAGATCGGCAGCGGCAGCATGAGAAATATAGGAAGCAGCGTCAGCATTACCAGTATGATCCGCAGCGACAGCCGGTGGACCGTCGGCGAGGCAAAGGCAAAATTTCCCTGCTTTATGTGTCTAAGCGTCATGCCGGTATAACACGCGCCCAAAACGACAAAAAACGAAAACGGCAGCCACAACTTCATCAGCTCCAGTCTTTCTACCATCTGAAACAGCAGGATCATGCAGGCGGTTAAGCGATCATCGACCCACGCAAACAAGCCTGATGCCATCGTTTCAATGCCCTCGGAGGCATTGCGCTCATCGGGAGTCGGAATGAATGTATGCCATACTCCGGCATAAGCGCCTGAGTCCACAAACAGCGCACTGAAAGTCTCAGAGGCATCCGCATCAATGCGGCGCAGCGTTTCCGGACCTAAAGCATCCTCAATGTTGACGCCTTCAATCGCCATTACCTTCAAAATATAGTTAGGCGAGGAGAAAACCGCAAGCAGCAGTACTTCCAATACAAACACCAGCGTGCAGTACTTGAGATATTTGGGGCTGAGCATGGCAGGTACGCCTCTTAATGCACGATTGTAAACGTCGGAATAACTGTTCTGCCTTTCTGCAGCGGTTCGGCCTGCTCTGCAGTTTTAGGCATATGCAGCTCCATATTCCTTAAAACCCGTTCTGTAAGCAGCACGCGCATAATGTCATTATGCAGTTTTCCCGGATCTTTAATCTGATATTCGCTGACATCCGCATCATCACCTGAGGTTACCAAATGTCTGAAAAGATAATCTTTGCAGCCGAAGGCATCTTCAATATTCCAGCTCCAAGTGCGAGCTGTAACCTGCACTGCGCACAAGCGCATGATCTGCAGCGCCAATATGTCAGTAAAAGTCCAAACCTCATGATTTGATCTGTCCAGCCGTACATTAAACTGCTCCGTACTTTTATGAGGACGGCAGGATGCATACTGCTTTAAGGCTGATGCAATCGCTATATGGCAAAGCGGGAAATGCTCGGCCTTATCGCGCAGGTTTTCAGACAGCAGCAGTACACAGCGGCGCAGCACTGAGCGCAGCTGAGGACATGAAGTCAGAAGATCTTCCAAAGAGGGAATAAGCTCCGGGCTTAACTTGTGCAGCGTATCGAAAAGAGAATCCAGTACAGCGTCACTCACACTGTAAATTTCATTGTTTGCCATAACAAATTTCCATAAATAACAATCAGCCGCCCTATTCATCAATATCAAATTTAACCTCGTAATCTCCGGTTTTTTCTTTAATTTGCTGTTGTTTCTTTTCAGCACTGCCCGAAACGATGATCGGCAGCTTGCCTTTGACTACATTGCCGCCGGCGAAAATGCCTATGTACTCTAAATTCGGCAGCAGACCGAAAAGCTGCGGAGCGATCAGGGGAGCCTCCGTTTCTTTTAACTGTTCAGACTGCGAGGCTCCGTGCAGCAGCGGCTGGGTAGTAAGTGAGTTGATGCCTTGCGAATGAACCAGCTGCCTTATCACCGTAGAGGGCAAGTCATTGCATAAAAATTCCTGCGAGGTCGGATTTTTGGTGCGCAGCGCAATGACGTTATTGACGTTGCCTAAAACCATTTCCTCCTTGGCATCTGAGCCTAAAGCAGCTACAAAGTCCGAAATCGTCTGGGTGGCTACCATGAGACGATAACCGGCCCCGCGTCCTTTATTTAAGATCTGAATAAAGCTGTCATTCACGCACTCAGAGGCTTCATCTACAAACACATTAACCGGCGGGCGTTCCTTGCGGTAATTGTAAAGAGTGCCGGCGGATGCGGCTATATCAGACAGCGCCAAAGAGCCTATTGCCGTTCCTACCTGTTTGTCAGACAGAGAATCGAGGCCGATGTACAGCACGCCTTTGCGATCCAGAATATCCAGAGTGTTGATGGTGCGCCGCTCCATCAGCGGATCATCGCCCGGCGACATAGAAAGCATGGTGCCCAAAGTGCCAACCGTAAGCATATCTAAAAGCGGGAGCATGTTGTTAATCATTTTGGCAAAGTGCTCACGCGGATGATTGCGCAGCTTGACCAAAGCGGCAATGTTGGTCGCATCTTTAGCCTTTGCGTAGTATTCGTTGAAAATATCGCATTTAATGCTGCACAGCATTTCCGGCGTCACTTTTTTGAGTTTTCGCGCCCCTGAGCGCACCAGATTGTCATAGGCCGGATGGCTCAATGCTCCCTTAGCATCTTTTTCTTCTTGATCAGACAAATGGCAGAACGCATCTACAGCACGGTCGGTGAGCTTTTCCATGCTGTCCAAAAGATGCATCTTGATGCTGTTGATGGTAGGGTTCTCACCCACGAACAGCAGCGCCTGTACGATGGCGTTGATAGACATCCAGCCGAAGGCCGTAAACGGATCAAAACCGCCGTTTGCCGATGGAATAAGATTGGTTATGCGCGTTGAAATATCAGTATCACGCGAACTGTTTGCCAACAGGTTCAGCCGCACGGATTCTTCGGGGTATGCCGGGTGAAAGAAATAGAACCTTTCCCCTGGATCAGGCAGGCCGTTGTCAAGGCAGTATTTGCGGTAAGCATCACAGGCTTTTTTGGCGTTGTCGCGCATTTCGGTATCGCCTTTAGGATCAATAATCACCAGCGCTTCTCCGCGCATGATAGCCTGCGTATTCAGGAGATCGGCAAGACGTGTTTTACCAGAGCCGGTAGTGCCTAAGATCAAAAGATGGCCGTTAAACCAAGAGGCCGGAACAGCTATCTGCTCGTGCTTGGTGCTAAGCCCGTGTATCCAGCGCTGTCCCATTACCGGCTGCGGTTTTAACGGTTTGACAAAATCGCGGACAAAGCTTAAGGCACAGTGCGTCTTAAACAGCAAACCTTCAGAATGAGAGCCTGCTTTAAGCTTGCTGACAGTATTGCCGGCGCGCTTCAGCCTGCGCTGCAGTCTGGAGCTTAATGCCTCATACTCTGACATCTCAGACCATTTGAGCTTAAACATTTCGTAAGCTCTTTGCGTCTGCTCCGGCGTCCACCTGAAGCCTTCACCCAGCCAAATGCAGTCTTCTTTAATGAACGGCTTGGCCTTATCGATGAATTGATCTAAAGGCACCAGCTGCAGTTTGCTGCCGTAGAGGCTTTGATGAATTTTATAGAGGTTCCAGCCTTTAGCCAGAAACAGCAGCGCCATACCGGAGCACAGCGCTGACTGAATCAGCAGCACTTTCTGCGGAAAACTGAAAACGACAAGTCCGCAGGCGTAGCTTGCTGCAGCGCACAAAGCCCAGACAAAGGCTATCCTGAATTCGTATAGAGGGCGATACAGCAGTTCAAACTTATAAGGTTCAAAATCAAATTTCATGCAGGATCTCGCAGGTTAGATGATGTCATTGTGCGCAAATTAAGCCTCAAACAGCACGCAACTTGGGGCAAGCTTAAGAGTTTGCGCGCTGAATTTCTGTTTTTTCCCGCTCAGGCAGCGCAAAATAAAGCACCAGATCGTCGTGCTCTTTAATTAGATACGGCGGTGTGGTCTGGGCACTGCAGGTAAGCAGCTTATGGATGCGGCTGCTGCCGCCGGTTGCCCCCACGTCGTCAAGGCACCGCTTTAATACTTGGGCATTGATATGCCGCCCCTTAGCATCTTCGGCAAATCCGCGCGCTTTGCAGCCGTACAGCGTTTCGTCAGGATCAAGAGACAATATCCGGTATTTGAGAAACTCAACGACGCTGCGTGCCTCCGGCGGCCTGCCTTCAATACGGGCATACGGATGCTCGCGGCATTTAAGCTTGCGCGGTTTGATGCCGGAAACAGTAAAGATTTCTGTGATCCTCCGATCCAGCTGAGCACAGCCGTAGTAATAGATTTCCTTTGCAACCTGCTCTGTGCCGTAATCAAGCCCGGTCAGCAGATCATGGCTTTTTAGCGCCGACAGCAGCTGCTTTGCCTGAGCGTTCAGCTTCACGCTGTTATTCCACAAGAAGGCTGCGTAGCAGTGTCTGCCGTCTGCTGTGACGAAATCAATATAGGAAAATTTGCCTTGGATGCGCGCTTCAATCATGATGCGCAGATTACGGGCAAACTGTTTGTTCGGGATGCTGTTTTCCAGCTGCGCTATTTTGCTTTGCCGCTGTGCCGGATCGGCCTTTTCTGCATCAGTCTCTCGGTCTGATAAGTCAGGACTGTTAAGATTCAGCACGTCATCCACTAAAGCGCGCCGCTCGGCAAATTCGGCTGCCGCCTGATCAAAATTGCGAAGATCTGCTGCATGTTCTTCCTCATGCCGCTCGCTTTGCCTGCCTGCAGTTTTCGCAGTTTCCAGCGCTAGGACTGCAGGCATATTGCCGAACGCAAGAGGAGCGAAAACTGAAAGATCATCTTTTATGAGCTCAGCATCGTCATCGGTCTCATCTGCTGCAGGAGCGATGCCCGGTAGAAAATCAGCTAAAGTTTCACTGCTCCCTGTTTGTTTGGACAATGCTGTTTTCTCAGGTGCAGAATCTAACTGTACTGCTGCTGAAGAACCTGCCGGTACGATGTCCGGCATATTTTGATTAAAGCATCTTTCTTCTGCATCATCTGCGTCATTTGCCGGATCGGGAGACTCTCTTTGCGTCAGTTCCTGTTTATCCTGTTCTGAAGCAGAGGATGCCCTCTCTTGCTCCCTTGTTTGCGCTGACTGCTCTGCTGAGAATGCTTTTTTATCGTTTTCGATGTTTACAGTACTGTTTTTTTCTTGAACGCTTTCTGTGCCTCTTTCTTCCTTTATCTGCTGTCTGAGTCCATCTGATACGTGCGCACTGCCGTTTTCCCAAATTACCGCACCGTGATCTATCTTGCCCATGGCCTCGTCTGACGCTGTACCTGCATGGTTCAGCAGCTTTTCAGGACCGGTGCCGTCAAACTCACAGGTAAGCTCGGCATAGGCCGTCTCATTGAGCGCATAGATCTCACCGTTAGGATCAATGCAGTCCTGCCAGGAGCGGAAACAAACAGCGTTAAAAGCCTCTGCTCCCTCAACAGGTTTTAAAGGTGCAGGCAGACAGCAAAAAAGCTTGTCAGGACGGTCTGACTGTATTAATAAGTCGCATAATAACAATAATTTATAAATATTCTCCTTGCTTGGCGCATGATCCTGCAGAACATCAGTTCCGTTTATTTCACTGGCCTCGCGCATCCACTTCATTAAAAAGCCTGCTGACCGTTCGTCAAAGCGCAAAAGACAAAAGAATTTAATGCTCGGATCTGCGGCTGCATGAGTGAACATGTAGCAATTTAAATCCGCTTTATCAATGGGAAGCAGCCCCTTGAGTTCCATTTGCCATAAGGCGCTGCACAGACTGCGCTTAATATCCAAATTGACAGTCAGCGGCGTCAGTGAATTTAAGGATGAAAGCTTTTTATCTTTGACGGAGGAGGTAATATCTGCGCTGTTCCACACGTCAAATACCACATTCTTGCGTACCCCGGTGTAATCGTTCGGCAGCAGACGCCAGTCAATCGCTGTCATAAAATCCATCAGCAATGCATTGCTGCCCACGGAAAGCAGGCGCATGGTGGCCTTAGATAGAAACGAGCGCATCAGAAAAGGCCCGATGAACTCATGGCGATCTGAACGCCCTTTGCGCCAGCCTTTAAGGTAATAGCGCGGTCTCTTTCTGCCGGTCTCTGCTTCGTCTTTATACACGTCTGCGGTTTCAGGAAATCCGTGAACGCGGGCTAAAAACTCCGGGATAGATTCAATGCAGGACCAGACGTGCTCTTTCTTAATGCCGTTTACCGCTGTATAGGTCACAACAATCGGATCGTTAAGCTTGCCGATGTCATGCAGAAGTCCGGCTAAAGCGCACGCAATACGAGATACATTCAGGTTTTCGTCACGCTGCGCAGGGTTTACCCCGCGATTGAAGAAAGCCAGGCGCGAGTCATTGAGCGCAAAATAGCAGGTCTCCAAAGAGTGCAGCAGCAGCCCGCCGGCATTGACATGATGCCCGAAGGCTCTAACAGGCTCGCCGTTAACACTTTCAGCCGCCGGAAGCTGCTGCATATACAGAGCTGTCTGCAGAATTGAAGGCATCAGATATTTATCAAAATTATCTTTCATGCCGCCCAGTGCCACTGAAATATCAATAATGAGCGGTTTGATCTGGGTGCTGCTGAGCAAAACTTCAGGAGGCCATACGTAAAAGCCGTCAGCTTCGCCGCTGTCAAAGATCTGCGGCTGCTGTTCTGCCCTATCGGGCCCGGGATGCTGCGCAGCTGTCACCTCAGTCCCCTGCAGCTTCTTTACCAGCTTATGTTTGGCTTTTTCCAAAAATCTCATAGCGATCCTCCTGACAGTGCGCAGGATTATGCCGACTGCGGCTTCATTTCAGGGCTTTTCTTGGGGCAAGGTTGCCCCATCTGTCAAACCGCTGTTTCAAGGCAGTCTGCATAATTCAGGATGAATCGTTGTAAGAGGTTTACATGAAAAAAACACGTCTGCTTTTATTGTCATCTATAAGTGCGGCAGTTTTAGCTCTAAGCGGCTGCTCCAGTGATGAATCCTTACCGTTGGAACCGCAGGATCCTGCCCCAGTCATCAACCTGAAGGGGCATACTAAAGATGTTCGTGTCGGAACGCGCGATTTAACGCTCAACTATATTTCAGCCGAGCGTCACGGAGCCGGCATCGAGCAAGGCAGCTACAAACACGTGCTTGCCCAGCTGGACTATGCGCATACCGAAAGTCCTATGCTGTCAAACCGGGTTAAATATGATCGCAAGCGTTTTTACTCCGGACAGCATTACGCATCAGCGGTTTCCCAAACTCCTGAAATTAAAGTGCAGCGCACTGAGCTTAGCGCACAAGGAAATCCCATGTCCGTCTGCGTGCCGGATTATGCTTCTTTAAGCGAGATGAAATTAGGACACAGCGCTGATTATTCTCCTGCAGAGCTTTCGGTATGGCAGAGGTTCTGCTCCTGCGGAACAGATCTGACTGCAGCAGACTGGAACTTTATCCGGCAGCACCGCGATGCTTTTCCTTTTGAACTTAAAAACAGCTGCAGGCCGCCAGCTTATGAGAACCTGCTAAGGCAAGGCTTAGTCAGTGATCGCGAACTGCTGTACCGGCAGGCTTTCGGTAAAGCCCGCAAAGGAGTGCTGAAATAAGAGGCAGTCATGAGAGTTTATCTTGCTGAAAAGAAGTTCCAGGGGCATAACCTGGCTGAAGTGCTGAACAACGGCAAAAATTATGAAGATCACGGCTCCTATATTATTTTGGGAAACCAAGATGCCGTCACCTGGTGCGCCGGGCATCTGCTTACCTTAGCGCCGCCGGATTACTATGACGAGAAGTACAAAACCTGGAGCATCCAAAATCTGCCCATCATCCCTGAGCATTGGTTCTGGCTGCCGCAGCCGCGCGCCAAAGCGCAGCTTAGCACCATCGCGAAACTGCTGCAGCAGGCCGATGAAGTGGTAGTAAGCTCCGACTTTGACCGTGAAGGGCAGCTGCTTGCCGTCAATGTACTTAATCACTGCAATTATCAGGGCCGCACGCTGCGCATTAAGCTTACCGCTACTGATAAAACCTCCATTGCCCGCGCCCTTGACGGCATAGAAGATCTGGAAAACACCATGCCGCTTTATCGCAGCGCCGTAGCCCGCTCGCGCTGTGACTGGCTGGTCGGCATGAATCTTTCCCGGCTGTTTTCCTGCTTGGCAAGCTCAGGCGGACAGCGCGAAGTGGTCAACATCGGGCGCGTGATCACCCCTACGGTTAACCTTGTCGTGCAGAGAGATCAGGAAATCGCCGACTTTAAATCCAGGGATTTCTTTGAAATTGAAGCTGAGATTGCGGTACAGAACGGGTGCTTTAAAGCCAAATGGGTGCCGGACGACAGGATGTGCGATAACGAAGGACACTGCTTTAATCGTGAAGCGGCTGAGCAGATCTTCAACAAGATCAAAGGCAAAAACCTTACTATCACTGCTGTAGATCGCACTAAATCTCAGGAATTTCCGCCGCTTCCCTTCAGTCAGTCCAAGCTGCAGATTTACGCTGCGCGTCACTTCGGATTGACGCCAGTCCAGACTCTGGACATTTGCCAAGCGCTTTACGACAGCCGCCACAGTCTCACTACCTACCCGCGTACCGACTGTCAGTACCTGCCGGTTTCGCAGCTTGCCGATGCGCCGCAGATCCTTCAGGCACTCTCTGAAGATCCTGCCATGGCCGGCTTTGTCGCCGGATGCGATCTGACAAGAAAGAGCAGAGCTTTCTCTGATAAGAAAATGGAAGGTCATGCACACAATGCCATTATTCCGAGTTTGGGAAAGCAGGATCCCAGCGGGCTTACCCCTGATGAATTTAAGATCTACAACATTATCAGGCTGTTCTATATTGCTCAGTTCTACGCACCGGCTGAATATGACGTTATTACCGTAAAAGCAGAATGTGAAGGCGAACGCTTTGCCGTGCGCGGACGCACTTTGGTAAAGCCCGGCTACCGCATACTCTTTCATGATTCGGATTTAGATGAACAGGATGAAGCAGGCGCAAAATCGCGCGGCGGCGCTGAGACGGTTCCGGCCCTGCTGCCCCCTATCATCTTTGGAGAGCGCGGCTTTATTAAGGACGCTTCCTTCCTGGTTAAGAAGACCAGAGCGCCCAAGCACTTTGACAACGCCAGCTTGGTAGAAGCAATGAGCAATATCGCCAAATACATTGACGATCCTGCGCTCAAGAAAACCTTAAAAGAGACCAACGGCCTTGGCACAGAGCCTACCCGCCCCGTGATCATCAGCAACATGCAGGAGTTCGGCTGGATAAAAGAGGTAAACGGACATTTTGAAGCTACGCCCAAGGCGATAAAGACTATGCAGGCGCTGCCTGAAGATCTTAAGTCCCCGGGAATGACTGCTCTATGGGAACAAGGGCTTGATAATATCGTCAATTCAACGCAGGACGACAGCGCTTTTGAGATCAATATCTGCCGCTGGATCTATAACTTAATTTCCAAATGCAGCAGCAGCGAAAATGCAGCAAGAATTTCAGCTTTGCTGTCATCAGGACTGCCGGAACCCCAGGAGCCGCAGTTTAAATGTGAAAAATGCGGAAGCCCGCTGAAAAGACTCAAAGGCAGGTTCGGTTTTTTCTTTGCCTGTACTAATACCGAGTGCCGGCAAGTTTATCAGGACGAACGCGGACGCCCCGCAGCGCTGTTTAATCCTGACATTGCGCCGAAATGTCCCTATTGCGGCGGACCGCTCAAGCGTTTTCAGAAGAAGGCAGGAGGTCATTTCTGGAAGTGCCAGAACGAAACATGCGGATCTTTTCTTGACGACAATCGCGGCAGACCCCAGATGCCGGAAAAGTGCCCGGCCTGCGGAGATTTCATCATCCGCCATAAAGGTAAGTTCGGCGTTTTCTGGAAATGCCGCAATGCACAGTGCGCCAAGACCTATGATGATCTGCAGGGAAAGCCGGTCACGGTGCTGCCTGTGTGCCCTAAGTGCGGCAAACCGATGCGTCTTATCACCAGAAAGAAGACCGGCGAGAGCATCGAGCCATTCTTTGCCTGCACTGACCGCGCCTGCGGGTGTACGCTGGATAAAAACGGGAAAAAACCTGCGAAAGAAAGTAAATGAGGAATACCGGAATGTCTGTTTCACACAAGGAGACTCCCGCCTTCCGTCTTATGGAAAACATGAAGATGGCACTGCACATCCGTATCGGAGCGTGTTTTCTGGCTCTTGATCTGCTTAAAGCCGCAGACGAGAGAAAAGAGTACTTCCGTAAGCAGATGACTTTCTTCATGTTTCCTGCAAAAGATCCTCTCGTCTGCATGGATTTCAGTATTTCATCACGTGACGTCTATGACCGCGCCATGTCGTTTCTGAATGAATCACTGAAGGGACTGGCTTCTGAAGCGGGAATCAGTTCCAGAAGACTTGTTAAGTCCTTCACGGAAAGAGGAACCGCTCAGATCCCTGCAGTTATTGCCGCCGGAGATGTCCCCGGAATGCCTTCTCCTGAAACCGGTGACGAAGAAGTGACGGCGGAAGACATGTTGCTCAGCATGGAAAAGACCCTGCCGGACGTTCTCCTGCAGAAACGGGAAAGTCTCATGGAAGACAGCGGATTCCTGTTCGAGGATGCGGGCAGTTCCCTCTTTGAGCTGCTGGGACTTCTGTCCCCGTCACAGACAAGACAGCACGAAATGAGGCTCAGAGTAAGGTGTCATGATCTGTTTGATCCGGTCTGTTATTCCGTGGCTCTTTCCACTAAGGCAAAGATTCAGGAAGTGCGGGGAACGGCATACATGCTGCTCGGGAAAATGACCGGAAAGAACGGTGAAGCGCACTTCAGCCGGATGCCCCTTATGGATCTGGCCGTGGTTCACCGTTTTCTCAGAACGCAGAATGACGCATTCCGACTGGCTCTGGAGGCGGTGTTTACCGTGAGATGTCCGGAAAGGCAAAACTGCTGCCGTGGTTAATACGGAGTATAGTATCCGCCCATGCCATCGGAGGACACATGACCGTCAGGCGTGTACATACCTCCCATCCCATCGCTTGAATAGTGTCCGTCCGGGCCGTAAAAGCCACCCATTCCGTCACTTGAATAATGGCCTTCAGGAGCATAGAATCCGCCCATACCGTCTGAAGAAACATGACCTGCCGCTGCGGAAACGCAATATAGAGCTGTCAGACAGCAGACAGCAAAAGACATCAGCTTCTATGACGGATGCAGATCCGTGCGACAGCGGTTTTCCGGACTATCCGGATCCGGCTGGCAGCCTTTCAGATTTCTCAGGGACGGGCTTATCCGGCTTAGGCTCTGACCCTTTCAGCGATCCCTTCTGATCACTGTCCCAGCTTTCCCTTCACCTCGTTAAACAGCGCTTTTCCGGTTTCGGCAAAATCATCAAAGCTGGTAATACCAAGTTCTCGATACAGAGAATTAAGCCCCCGGATCAAGGCAGCCGACTGATCCGGAAAACATACAGCCATTAAAGAAATACCTATAAAACAAAGAATAAACCAGAGTTTCATTAATACCTCAGCTTAAAAATTACAGAGGTATTATGTCCGCCCTTACTTATCAATACCGTTTTAAATGGTGCATCCCGCTTCAGCTCAGCAGTTTAAGCTTATCGGCAGCTTCTCTCATGCGACGACTGCTGCGTTTGTCATAGCGCTGCGTGGTCGCAATAGAGGCATGCCCCATCATTTCCTTGACCGTATTTATATCAACACCCAGATCCAGCAGAGATGAGGCATAGGTTCTGCGCAGATCATGCGGGCTCCAGCACTGCATATTAAGCTTCTGCTCCCACTCTTTGGCAATGGAGTAGATCCGCTGTGCAGTAAGACCGGACGTCAAAATATCGCCATATTTATTGATCTGCAGAAAACAAAATCCAGATTGATTTCCCCTATACTCGATCCAATCCTCAAGGATTTTGAAGGCATCCTGGGGGATCATGGAAATGCGTTCTTTGTTGCCCTTGCCGATCACCTTTAAGCAGGGATTTTGCGGATCGGTCGAAATGTTCTCAAAGAGCAGTGCTGCACATTCCGCACGTCTTAATCCGCACTCAGACATCATGGCAAAAATAGCCGCATCACGCCGCGAGCGCACTGTATCTTCAGCATTAAGCTTCTCAAACAAGGTGTGGATCTCCTGCCCCGAAAGAGCCCGGCCTTTGCTGAGTCTTGAGCCGCGTACTGCTTTAATGCTGCGGATCATTTCGTACTCACGCGTCGAGATAAACTCATTAACCCACACGCGGCGCGCCACCCCCTTTAGAGCAGCCAAAATGTTGTTAACAGTTGCCGGCGCGTAGGTAAGCCCCAGCTTAGCGATAATGGCAGTAACCACGTTTTCCCTAAGATTGCGCCAATCAAAGTTCTCCGGTGTAAAGCCTATTTGAGCTAAAGCGATTTTAATTGCAGACAGCATACTGACTCGAGATTTTTGCGAGTTCAGCGACAGCAGGTACTCATACAGCGGCCTTAAGCCTATTGCAACGCTTTCATTTACGGTAAGCGCGCCGGCAGGCTGGTTTTCTGCTGCAGTGATCACTTCATAGTCAACTGACATAATTCTTCCTAAAGTTAACGGTATTACCGTTACTATTTTAGAATAAAAAGCAGCAGACTTACCAAGAAGTCCGCATTTTAGTCAGTGTAAAAGTTTAAGAGAGTTCTGATAACTGCTAAGCTGCTTGCCGCTTAATTGATCATAAGGGATTAAGCAGACTTCGTTATTACCGATCTTTTTTGTCAGCTCAAATACTGCGCCATGCTGAGGTGTCAGAATATTTAAATCTATGATTGCTCTGGCCGTTTTAGAAAAGCGGAAATGAAGATCGTCAAGTCTAATACGGTGCCTTAAAAAATAAATAAGACTGCTGGATGCCAGATAAAGCCAAGAGATTTCCATCGGCATAACTTTTATCTGCAGAAGGTTTTTGAGTGATGCTTTAGCTCGGTGCTTATCAATGCGCCAAGCTGCATAGAAAGCCGTATCCAATGATTCTAAATTATCTGCAGATTTAATTTGCCAGCCAAATGAAAAACTTTCTGACGCCAGCAGATAGTTAAAAGCCAGATCCCGTCTCCCTTCAGTGACGCTGACGGAGTGCCGAGATTTTGCGATTAAAAGCCCTAAGCGCTTTATTAACATATTGATTTGATTTACTATTTCAGATGAAAGTTTATTATTATGTGAAGATTTCTGCATCTGACTAAGCACGCCCTTTATATTTTTCAGCAGATACGTTATATGCGGAGCAAAAGAAATTTCACAGCTAAGATTTTTCGCAAAAACAGTAAGATCATTGATAAACTTGCATAATTCATACGGAATCTCGTCCTTAGATTCAGCATATGCTAATGCACGTATTAAAAAATCTTCAGCTATATTAAGAGTTTTTGTGCGGGAAATAATAGCATCTGTATATTGCCGATCCAATTTTAAATAATCACTTGCAAACAATGCTTCCGTAGGAATATTTGACATGTTCCTGCCCCCTGCTTATGCCAAAAAATCAATTAATCTTATGAAGGCATACATAAATAAAGGGTATAAGTTGGGGCAACAAACAAAATACGTGCCTAGTATTAAAGAATTTGGTTCGATTTTTAGAGAATCAAAATGAATGATAGTTTTACAGTACTTTAAAATTTATCAAGAACTGTGGACTTTTTGTCAAGACTCTGGACAAGAAGTCTGACGGCAGGAATTTGTAATTTTTGGTGTTTACGTTCAGCGCTGCCGGATTGATTAAAACCGCAGATGCAGCAGCATCATTTATTAGTCAAGACTCTGGACTAAAATTCAAGACTCTTTCAAGAATATATTTCAAAGCCGGAGAGTGTTTGCTGTTTATTTATAAATTCTTTCTTGCAGCAGGATGCTTACCTTACACCTACACTGCCGAGCCTATCTTTTCGCCATCCGGCATCTCAAAGTACTGCACAAAGCGGCACCCTGTAAACTCACCGATTTTTTCAAGTTCATCATAACTGAATGAATTACGGCGCAGCTTGGCGCTGAAAGACTGCGGGGACATGCCAACTGCTCTGGCGACGTCCCCAATTTTGATACCTGTTCTGAAGAAAATCAGCCTGAGCTGTTCCGAAACTGACAGACGCATCTCGTTTCCTTTTTTAGATCTCCGATCATGCGGGAGACATATTTCCAGAAGAAACAGCTGTTTTGTGATTTCCGAACTTCTTCTGTACTTTTTCCTGCCAGCTTATATTATGCGCTGCCTGCCACTTGTCATAGTCAGCCTGAATATCTATCCAGAAAGACGGACTGTGAAGCGGTATGGCTTTTGTCAGCATGAACGCAATTTCAGGAGTAATATTGTGTGTCCCGTGAATAATGCCCCAGAAGACATCGCGCGGGATCCCTGTTGTTTCAATGGCATCCTCTATGGCTTTTTCATCAATGAAGCATGACTCAAGCACGCCACCCGGATGCGGAGGATCATACATCGGCATATCCAATACCTCTCAGTGATAGTTCATGAAATCAGTCAGCTCAATATTACCGTTATTGTACAGATACGTCAGCCGCCAGTTACCGGAAACCTTAAGCGACCAGTGTTCTGAAACAGGCTGTCCTTTCGGGTTATAACCATGAAGTTTATGGGGAGCCCAAGCTGGGTGAGCCATAATGGCTTCTTCACTTTCGAGTCTTGTAAGAGTCTCAAACATTATCTTTAGTTTCGGCCAGAATTTCTGATCGATTTTTCTAGTCTTTCCCTTGTTGTAAAGTTCTTCAAGCCCTTTGTGACGGAAGCTGACGATCATGACACGGTTTCTCTTTCTGTAATTATATACAGCATACTCGCAACCGGATTAAATTTAAAGCATTTATTTTGCAATAAACATTTTTATAATCTTTTTAACGTTTTCGTTAATACACTGGATTTGAGCGCATCTACGGCTATAACCACCCTGCTTTTCCAAATCCGTAAAACTCAGTTTACTTAAATAAGCATTTAAATAAACTGAGATGCTGTATCTAAGTTTTATACGGTTTTACTGCCATAATCTAGTCGTCGAAGAATCCCTTATCAATAAACAGCTGATCAATATCGTCAGTACTCATGGCTTTTAAGGTTCTCTCTCTTACAACACTGTCGGTCATGTCTAAACGCTTAAAGCGCTTATTTCCGTTTTTATCTGCAAGCTCTCTTATAAGCTGTATGCGTCCGATCGCAGTGCTGACCTTAAGCGCCTCTTGAGCATATTTTGCTAATGCTTGCGCTTTGGCAAAATTATCAGCAAAGCCGTCTCCATGAGGCTCTAAAATATCAATCCGATAACCGTATTCATCCTTGGAAATAATGATAAAGTCAGGGTAAAAGCCTTTAATCTCATTATTAACCTGATAAGGAATACATAAAGACCAGGAGCGTCTTACCCAGTTTCTCAGCCAACAGACAAAACTTTCTTTATGCTGTTCTTCAGCTATAACGCCCTGCTCCCACCCGTTTAATTTAATAGCAGCCGTACCGGAAGCAGCATCGACAAACAAGTGATCAGAATAAGGAGTACCATCTTTATCAGCCGGGACTTGTATAGTTTCAGGGAGTCTGAAGATTAAATCACTAACCGTGTCACCATCTGCAATAATACTGTTATAGCGGCTGATGATCTTTTCATTATTAGAAGCAGTGACAGCTCGACGATACTTATCCTTAGCAGCTTTAAACTTTGATTCTGCGTATGACTGCAGTTTATTCATGCAGTCTTTATCACTTGCAAATAAGATCACATCAATCTGCGCATCTATATAACCGTCATGGCCGTCAGTGTTAAATTTCTTGAGATAGTAATTAGCCGCTCCTTCTTTACCCAGAATATTCTCAGCTTGATAGAACTGTCTGTCTATATCGGCATCAGTAACAAGCAGATCGTAGTTGCTTTCTTGAACTATCTGTTCTCCAAAAATATCAAAACTCTGCTTTGAAAGTTTAAGCAGTTTTATATTCTTTGACAGTTCTTTATACTTATCTTTGGTTCGCAGTTCTTCGCAATATTCTCTTATAAGATTGACTATATCTTCTAATACCTGATCATGAGCATTAGGCTCTATTCCAGTATGTGTTAATAAGCGCGTAAGATCATAGAGTGAAGTCAGATAATTTTTAATTTTCACTTTTCTGATGTTATATGTAGGCAGTGAACTGTCATTAATGAATTTGACAACAGCTTCCCTGTCTATCTTTGAATTATATAAATCAGACTGTATCTTTCTTGAAGACTCGTTAAGAACATTATTATGAGTTTGCGTTCTTAATTCTCCATCTAAGAAAAACTTCTCAAAGCTTTTATTATTCAATGAAGGAGAATTACTTTCGTTGGTATCAAATTGTATATTTCCGCCATATAAATTGGCTTGGCGTTCCGATATATTATGATTGCCTTCATTATTATTTATCTGTGCGTCTGCAAAGCTTTGAGTATTATTGTTATTTTCTAAATTGTTTGAAAAAGATACTGCGGACTTAGCTCGGGCATAATTATTTGTCGGTATCTGTTCATATAATGGCTGGGTGTTTTCTTGCGCCTGAGAAACCGGACGCGGCTTAATGGTAAGAGTTGCATAACTGCTGTGTCCGGCAGCTTCTTTTGTTATATCTGTCGGCAGTTCTGCACCTTCAGTATTTATCAATTCATCTACTACTTCTTTTACTGTATCAGCATCAAAATAAGGCAGATAAAGATGCACATCATTTAAAGTTTCATCAACTTGGATGCGCATTTGCAAAGGTGTTCTAATCATACGTCCAAGCAGCTGAGCGATATAGGTTATATCTTTTGCATGTTTATATGAAAGCATTGTTTCAGCGCGCGGACAGTCCCAGCCCGTAGTAAGATTTTCTTTGAATAAGACAACCTTTATCTTGCGGTTTTCCGAAATACGCGACGGCTCTTCATAAGGGATCTCCAAACCGTTTACATTAATATCACTTGTTGTTTGCCCGAAGGTATGTACCACTTCTCCTTTCGTAAATTTGAAATTAGTGCGTTCTTCAATATTTTGCAAAATTGTATCTAAAGGGCTTTCTGTGAGGTTTTCTCCATTACCATTTAAAACCTGAATAACAAACACAGGATTTACATTAGCATAATGCTGCTCCTTACAATACTGCTCCCAATGGTCCCATTTAGATTTCCATTCATCGGAGGCAGCCTGCAGAACAGCAATGTCGGCATTATGCTGCTCCTCTGGATACACAATGACAATTCGATCTTTCAGCAGCCCAGATGCTCTTACTTCATTCGGCTTTATAACGACTTTATGAACAGTGGATGTGGTGCCTTGAACTAAAGTATCAAATCTCTGTGAAGTAGCTGACATTCCTAGAACTACAGGCATAATCGGCAGCTGATCTTCAGGACTGCCCTTAATGAACTTCTGCATAATGCTGGTTGCTTTGGCAGCATCTTTTCCTTGCATACCCCTATGAGCTTCGTCAATGATGAAATATAAACGATCTCCTTTTTCCTTCACAGTATTCGCTAATGTTTCCCATATTGTGTACTGTCTGGCGTCGCTGTGTTTAACGAGATTAGAGCTTTTACCCAGTTTTTGCGTATTCAGGAAGTACACAAAACCATCATCAAGCATTTCTTTATCAAAAGATTCGTCACTGATGGTAATACATTGCCCATAGCGCAGCTTATCGGTCTTAAACTCAATCTTATTTTTCGATTGCTCGTTTAATTGAGGTGAATCGGAAAGCCATACGAAAATGGCATCTTGCTGCTCAGGAAAAGTATCATATCCAAAAAACACGTTTTCTATTAAAGACGCTATGATAATGGTCTTGCCGGCACCTGTTGGGGCTGTAAATGAGATTACTTGTGGCGCATGTGTTCTTTTATAACTAGCGTTCGCATCATCCAGTTTGATTATAAGTTCATGTAAAGCTTTTTCTTGAAAGCTAAAGAGAGTGGTTTTCATTTTTATCTCCCTGAGATGATACGGAAGTTATCAAGATAATCGCTGTATAACTGATATGAGTTAGTTATAAAAGCAGGTAAATGAGAAATCATTTCCTTATATCCTGATTGTGAATCAGTCACAATATAAACAGTGGTAATTTCAGAAGTGTTATTTAATTCATTTATAAATTCAGGAAACGATTTTTCTTTAATTAAAACAGCAAACTTATTTTTAGGGAAGATAATAAAATCTTGATTAGGATTTTCTATTTCAGGACAATTACCTATTGCTCCAGCTTTGAGCCAAAGAATAGAAGTTAACTGCTGTAATTGCTGTCCAAGTGCAACCTGATTTTTATCCAGAAATCCTAATTTAAAGAATACTGCGTTTGTTTTAAATCCTTCACTCAATTTAAGAGCTGATAATTTAGGATATGCGGGCTGCTTTATCTTCTGATAAAATTTCTTTCTTATTTTTTTATCTGTATCAGGATCAATAATTTCTCCTTCATATTCTTGATAAGCGTCAATATCACAGCCATATTCGCCTTTCAAAGGCTCTCTATTAACATCAACTCCTTTTATTGAGGAGCAGATACGCGGCCAAGTAACATATCTTGCAATACCGTGTGATTCCCATTCTGGATCTCCTTGTTTGACACCATTTTTTTTAAATATTTTTGATTCATCATCAGAAATTTCATTATTTGTTACACTAATACATCTACGATGGCCATTATCTTCGTAATTTAACAACTCTACTGCATGTTGTGTAGTGCCTGAACCAGCAAAGAAATCTAAAATCAGAGCATTGGGTTTATTTGCAACAAAAAAGTTTAGTGCATCTTTAACTGCATACAATGACTTTGGAAATGAAAATATTTTTTTTCCAAAAAATGCATTAAGAAGGCTGCTTCCGTAGGAACTGGCATTATGAGAACGTATCTGCCATTGTGTTGATGGTACATACAATGGCTTGTAATCCGCATTATCAAGAATATATGAGTTATCTTTAGGATCAATTTCTTTAATTGAATAAGATCCATTTTTAACTTTTATTCTTTCTCCTTCTTTTAAATAGTATATCGCAACACCCTTTTTACTAGGTTTACCTAATTTCACAAAATGATTTTTTTGAAGTTCAACAAATGTATCTTTGCTAACTTGCCAGCGGCCTTCTGTGAGGTCATCATGTAAAGGCCATACAGTTATTATATTGTTATTGCTTTGGGATACTGTTTGTCTCTGAACATCAATAGGTAATGGATCTCCTACACCAGCATAATTGCCGTCTTTTGTTACGTAAATTGGATAGAACATATTTGGTCTATCTTTTCTATAGCTATTAGTTCCACCTCTTAAAAGTGTGGCCCATTGTGGTTTACCTTTATTGGTATTAGCTATGTTTCCCAGCCATTCATTGTTTAAGGGAAGGGGGACAGGCGCAGAATCTCCTATTTTTATAAAATAAATGTATTCATCTGTTCTATAAAATGCATTTGTCCTAGGAGATCCCTTGGGATTAATACAGGTACTTACCATTTGAATATTTGCACTCGCAAAAAGATCTTCTATTAAGCATCCTAAGTGCAAATATTCTTTTTCATCAATGGTTATAATAAGAACTGAATCTTTCGGATTTAATAGTTTTTTAGCAAGTTCCAATCTTCTTTTCATCATGGACAGCCATTTGCTATGCCGATAGGCATCATTGCTGTCAACATAATCGTTGTTGTACTTCCAGTCCTTTGCTCCTGTGTTATAAGGCGGGTCTATATAGATGCAATCAACTTTTCCTGAATATAGATATACTAAAAGCTGCAGTGCATGATAGTTTTCTGCTTCTATTAAGGTGTGCCACAAAGGACTGTCAGGAGCATTGCAGCACTCGTCGATTTTCTTTAAATATGGGTAAATTGGTTCACCAAGCTTTGCTGTAGTGACAAGCTCACTAACACTAAACTCATGTATTCCCCCCTCCACGGTATCGGCGCATTTTGCTTTATCTTCTACAATCTGAAGTACCTTATAGAGCATAGAGCTTGATTTAGATTTAAGACTAACGTAGGCACCTGCTTTTACCGGTATGTCATACAGCACTGTGGTTTCAGGAAGATGTTCTTCAAAAACTAAACCAAATTTCTTCTGCTTTACCAGCTTTGAAATTTCATCTTGTATCTTGTTTCGCAATTCTGGATTTGCTATTTGTTTTACTAAATCATTTAATGCTGACATATAGTTTTTCCTTAACTGCTAATGGTTAAGATGCCTCTGTCTTTTGCTTTGCCTTATTCATCTCATGCACATAGCTTCTGCGGCGCTGGCTTAAAATCTTGAGATCTTCCTCTGTATAGTCAGCCCACAGTCTGCGCAGCCATCTCATGGACAAGGTTTTTTCTTTAGGCATATTCTTATAGCTGAGATCGCATATAGTCTGCGTGATCTTGTCTTCCGGATGGTCTTTGATAAACTGCTCCACCAGCCGCATAGTTTTGTCAACAATAGAAGAAGTCAAAGGATCTTTGCCGTTAATAATGCGTGACATATAGGCTTTGGAAATCCCTAGCTTAGCGGCAAATTCAGCTTGGTCGCATCCCATGAATCCGGCTATGCGCAATATGTCTTCAGCTTGCAGTTCTACCATTATATTCTTACCTAAAAAACATCACTATTGTTGATATTAAGACACCGGAGTTAAAATGACAACTGTATGAGCAAATAAATTTTATGACACAGGCAAAGAACTGCCATTCGATGATCTATGTGCAGAGCTTCCGGTGGCGCTTGCGGAAATAAAAAAAAGGCGCTCTACATAAAGTAAAACGCCTGTATAAAAAGATTAAGCTGCATGTTCATGAAGCTGCGGCACCGGCTGTTCAATAGGCGGCTGCGGCTTGCTCACATGCAGATGTTTCACTCGATCTTCAACCTCTGCTTTTTTGGCGTTATTGAAACGGTCCAGGGTTCCGACTAAATAGCCGGTGATCCTTCTGACACGCTCAAACTTAACGCCTTCACCAACTAAGCCGGTTTTCGGATCAACGTACAAATGATTATAGTAAGTCATGGCAATCTCCTAAAATGCTGAAACTGTAACCCCGCCGGGCTCGGCTTTCAAGCGCGGCGGCGGTTGCAGCTCCAGTTAAGGAGCTGCCATATAAACTGCTCTTGATTCTTTGGGCAATCGGGAAACAGACATACTGCCATCAAAAGAGGTCATGCAGCATAACGCTGTATGGCCCCTGAAAACGGCAGCAACATAATCGCCAGGCCGCATGGGCGGCAAGGCAATTTAGCTCAGCAAAACTGACTTAACGTCTGCGCCGCATCAATGATACTGCAGCAGTCTTTCTTGAATCGTGCCAATAAGCGCTTTCCGTCGCGTCCTAAACAATCTTCAAGACTCTCCCAGCTCAGCCAGTTAATGCCTGCAAAGAAGGCGCTCTCATCCTTTTGGGAATCAAACAGCACATCCTCACCATGCAGCAGCTGTACGCTAAGATCGCCGCGCTCTGAAAGATCTGCCATTAAGGCATCTCCATCTTCAAAACACATAGATCCGTCAGCTTCACAACGCACCGCTGCCCGGATGCGCAGGGCATACCCCGCAAGGGCATGATCTGCCTGCGTAAGCAGGACATCAAGCGTACCGCGTACAAACTGCCATTCGGCAATCGCCTTAATAAGCTCAGAGTCGATGTGTTCTGAAAAGACGTCATCCATCTCTAAAGAGCAAATATTGGCTTTGCCGTGGTTCAGACAGGCTTTGGCTGCGCTGATAATTTCAGACTGATTCATGGAGTACTCCTGTAATTAAAGAAAAACCGAGTACTCCTTGCCCTTGCCGGGAAGAAATACCCGGTAAGGGGAATGAAAAATTAGGCAGTGATTTACTGCTGCCAAAGTTTAAGCTGCTGAGTTGGTGCCGCGTGCTTTAAACCGGCTCAGATGGCGCAGATAAGTTTCTGCAACATCTTCGCTGTAAAGACCGCAGGAGCAGAAGGTTGTCCAGCAGTTCTTTTCGCTTTGCTGTTCAAAGAGCTGAGCTAAGGCGCAAGCGGCCTCGCGGCCGAAGTTAATGCTGAGTACATCATCCAGCATAAACGCCTCAGTGTCGGTTCCTTTAAAGCATTCAGCTTTTTCAGTTATGACCTGAATAACAGGCTCAGGCACTAAGTCCTGCAGATCGGGATTTTCCCAATACGGGAAGTAAGTGGTGTCGTAAATCTCGCAAGATGCACTTACCGCCAAATCCGAAATCCGCAGTTCATTATGCTGCCCTTTCCTGCTCAAACTGTTGTCAAGCTTCAAACTCAAGCTGATAGAACTGTCCTGCTCGTCACAGCACTCAGAAAAAACATCTGAGCACGTACTGGCGCAAAAGTTAATATAACCGATGCCCCAATTGACTTTAGGCGTGCTGCCGATGCCGGCAAACATTTCCTGGACGAATTTAATCAGCTTAAAATCATTAGCGTTTAACATAGCGTTCTCCTGAATGGATAAAAATGCCGAGATAAACGCATGTCACCCGTGCCGGGTAGATGCGCCTGCCCGGCAGAGTTTGTTGATTAAGAGCTAATTAAAGCTCTCTAAATGGAGTTTAAAAAGAAAAAGAAGAAGTGGAGTGAACTATTGTCGGCTTTTATTTCTTTCTGGTGCCACAATAAATAATAGCTACTGCTGCAGCTAAACTTACGACCACCATTATGCCTAAATATAAGCCGGAGTTTTCAACAAGTTCCATCGAAGATCTCCTTAGTCTTTTATCAAAACACAGGTAATTGCCCCAGCGAGCGTACTCACTATGCCGCATACTGACACAGCAAGCTGCAGCGCCGAAAGGCCGCCTTGTTCCATATACTTCAAAGCTGTATAAGCGATAATAGCATACAGACTTGATAAATTAAGGATACAGAAATTATCCCATAAGCCATTGCCTGATTTGCGCTCAAGTCTTTCTACACGTCGGTGCAGATCTCCAAGCTCAAACTCATGGCGGACAAGGGGATTTCTTTCTTCCAAATTAAGTCTCCTCGGTTTAGGAAAATAAAAAACCGGAGACCTGACTCCGCTGCCGGAGAAGATCTCCGGCAGCCGGATTTGCAGCAGCGTAATGGATCACCCAGCGCTGCAGACTAAACTAAAACTATCAGTCAATAAGCTGTGCAAAGCCCAAGGCATCAAAAGATGCACTTAGACCTGCGTTCATTACTGTCTGATAATAGCGGCAAGCTGCTTCGGCAGCATCCGGTTGAGCTTTGTAAAGCTCCCAGATCTGCAGATTTGCTATATAGCAGCAGGAAGCCGCCAGCAAGGTTTTAGCATTAGTTTTAGTAGGACTGTTCCATCCGAGGTTAAAGCCTTGGACTGGACAATTCTCCTGTTCTTTTGCCGGCAGCAGCATAACTGCGCCGTTCTTGAACAAGACAGCATCAAGGCTCTGCAAGATCTGATTGAGCTGCGCTAAATCGGCTTTTTGACCGACGTGATACGCCCTGATAATCAGAGATCGAGCTGCCTCGCACACGAGATGAACATAGATCTCATAGTCCATCTGCAGAGCTTTAGCTGCTGTTTGAAACAGCTCTGCCGCGCTTTTTTCATTGCCGTGTATTCTGGCAATTTCCAAAAGCTGCAAAGCTTCACCGTTTTCGTTAAAAAGCTCGTTTTCGGTGTCAATTTCAGCTAAAGCATCTTTAATCATGCTGTTCATGGTTTGTACCTCTTTATTGAAGTTAAACATAAGGGTACAAACATCCCAAAGGGTACGTTGTACCCTATTGGGTTTGATGTCCGCAGTATGCGGATTGGGTTGGTTACTAACTCATCTCTTGGCAGGTTTGCCGTTTCTTAAGGATCACAAACAGCGATAAAGCTCCGGCTGCTGCTAGAGCGCCGATAAAGATCCATAAAGATGTTGTAAATGAGAGCATGGCAACCTCTTACTTAGCAACCTTTAAAAAGGTTATTTCCAAGACTTGCCAATATCCAGAATCATCCAGATAATAAAGCCGCCAACACCTAGGATTACGGCGAGCATAAGAACAAAATACCAGTTCATTTTATTCACCATTCTCTTTCTTTATCACATTGTAACAAAGATAAAGAGCCACGATAAAAACCAACAGACCAACTAAGATACATACTATCTTCTGCCAGGTTTCAGTCAGCAAAGTCTCTATTTTTAGATAAAGAGCGCCTGCTATAACTAAAACCGATGGAAAAGACAAAACAAAAACGTTTTTAAGCATCAAATTTTGGTCTTTGCTATTTTGCCTTGAGTGCTGTTTAGTTTATTAACTTCTTGCTTTAGATCTGATAGTTGTTTTTTCAGCTCCATGATCTCAGCATAAAGTTGATTGTTGACCTTACGATTTAACATCATTGCTATCCTAGATAAAACTCCAGAACGGCTGCCTTCAAGAGGCAGCCGCCCCTGAAGGGTTTTAAGGTTTTCCTAAAAGCGCAGAATCTTAAGCTAAGCGCAAATGCTTAACTCTGTCCTGTACTTCAGCACGCTTGGCATTGTTGAAGCGAGATAAATCTCCGACTAAATAGCCGGTGATCCTGCGGGTACGCTCAAAGCGCACGCCCTCGCCGACTAAACCGGTGCTGGGATTGACCTTTAAATGATTGCAGTAAGACATGATTTGTACCTCTTTAAATAAACAAAGGGTACAAACTGTGCCCCGCAGGGTACGCTGTACCCTTTAGGGTGAGATGCCGCAGGAGCGGCATGAATGGCTGGTTAGTTATAAGTCGATAAGCGCAAGCGGTGAAGCAGAGCACCTATAACTTTCTTAACTCGTCTAAACCGTCCAATGTTTTAAATAAGTATTTAATAAAATTAAATCCCAAAAAGATTAACAGCGGAATGCCTATAATCAAACAAATAATCTGTTCTGTGGTCATTTCCGTTTTCTCCATAAATAAATTAAGGATATAAGGACAACGGCAAGCGGTTTGCCTACTATGTAATAAGCATCGTTTTTCAAATTAGGAAAGTAAAATTCAAAACACTCTATAACTAAAACAAAAGCAAGTCCCAGCCACGCACTCACCAGAGCGCCATAGTAGATATTGCTTTGTTTAGCCAGATAATAAATTAACTTCCTAAGTTCCGTTAGTTCCTTCCTTAATCTTACCATCTCACGCGCAAGATGCTCTTGGGTTTGACGGATTTTCTCAAGTTCATTTGCCTGGCTTGTTTTAGAAACCGGCAAAAATCGCCTGAAAATAAAATGAAATAATTTCATTTGTCACTGCTCCTAAAAGAACTCAGGAGCAATTGACCCGCCGGGGCAAATTGCCCCTGAAGGGTTTTAAGTTTTTCCTAAAAGCGCAGGAACTTACTGTTTTTGATTAAGGCTCAAATTCTCCCTAATCCAAAATGCAGCTCCAAAGCCCTGTGGAAACTCCGGATGCTCAGCCTTATGAAGGTCGAGCTTAAAATGTTTGTGCAATGCTGCAGGCGCTCTGCTGAGCACGAAGTCATCGTACAAGATAAAGAATCTGGCTGCATGTCTGCGGCAAAACTTACCGAGACTCTGCTGCACAGCTTCTTTACGCGGGCACAAATAAACATCTCTGCCATCAATTTTGACGTCCGATACGGTCATCTGCTCACAGTGATTGAGCAGATCTAAAGGATCTGATGCTGACGGCAGCGCATACTCTGCATAAACATGGCACTCCATAGGAATGCATTGATTGCTGGCGCGGATCTGCAGATCAAGACGCAGCTTGGAGCCGGAGATTTCAGCTTCTGCATCAACAGAAGATCTCCAGCCGGTATAGGCTTTACTGCTGCTGTCTGTCCAGCCTAAGACCTGTTCTTCAAGCCTTTTAGCTTGAATAGCCTTGCTTATAGGACTGACGCTCAGCAAAAGAAGCTTTGCTAAGACTTTAGGCGGCAGTAAAGCGTAACGGATCATAGATGTCATGATTTGTCTCCATAAAATGCGGGGACAAACCACTCCGCGTGCGGGGAAGCATTGTCCCCGACTGCGGGTAAATCACACAGAGATCTTGAAGACAGAAAACGAGTTTCTGCTGCAAAGTCAACTGTGCGGTTTTAAGAAACAGGCAAACGCCTGCGATGAAAAGACTGTCTTTTGTAAGGCAACTTTTGTCCTGCAGATGCAGGATAAGTGATTTGGCTCGTGCTGAAAGCACGGTCACGACAGATGTCGCTCGTCTGGGCGTCGCTGATGCGAATAAGTGTTCCCATTATAGCTTAAACAGAGTTTGCAGACACAGGCTAATCTCAGATCTCCTTATTTTATGGAGATCATTTATGGAAACAAACTCATTATCAGAGCAGATCAAAAAGCTGCGCCGCTCGCCTAAAATCGGTCAGATCTATGAGCTGTACCGCGCTGAAATGGAGCCAGTGCTGCGCAGCAGCACCATGACTAAGCTGGATAAAGTCTGGTACGCCCATTTAAGCGCCCTCAGCGATCTGCGCGCCGACCGCTTAAGCCCGCTTGAGTTTCAGCACCTAATCCTGCAGAAGATTTATGATGCGGGCAGCTGGTATACCGTTACCCTGCTGGCCCGCATCTACGGGCAGATGACCGGCTTTGCAGCCGCAGTGGGCGTGCTGGCGGATGATCCGATGAAGACTTTAAGTGCACTGCCGTTAGTTAAAAAAGCCGCCCGGCTTGCGCAGCTGCACAGCTCCCATCGCCCTACGCTTGATTATAGACATCTGCGTGCTGAACTAAAGCAAGTGCTTAAAACCTTTAAAGAGGAGTGCTGCGAACGTCAGCAGTTGCTGCTTGAGATCCAGCTGCGCACTATCCTGCGCCCTAGTGAAGCCGTCAAACTGAAGATCACTGACTTAGATTTAAAGAAGCACATTCTGACTGTGCGGCAAACCAAGACTAAGGAGATCTTCCTGCTGCCAACCACTCAGAGCCTTGAGCTGTGCCTAATCAAGGCATTCTCCAAATATGGCAGTAAAGAGCATGGATGGGTATTTACCGGCTTGCGCGATCCAAAACTGCACTTATCCCCACAGACCTTAAACAAGGCGCTCAAAGATCATGGCTTCAAAGATACGCTGACCGCGCATGGCCTGCGCTCAGTTGCCGCCAATTTCTTTGCCAAGCATGAAGGCAAAGTGCCTCCCTACATCGCCGAAGCCTGCCTGCAGCACGCATGCCCCAATGCCAAAGTAGTAAAAGCCTATCGCCGGGATGACTACCTGTACTCCAGGCGCAAAGCAATGGCGCTTTACAATGATTGGATAGATGAAATCTACGCAGAGCTCACCGATTAGCTGACAGCTGATTAAGCTTGAATCTGCTGTGCGCTTCTTTCCAGAGCGGTCAAACCGTCATCTCCGATTAAGAACTCGTCGCGGTTGCGGCCGCTATCTTCTGCCTGCTTAAGCCAATGCGGAGCAGGTCCTTTGCCGCCCCACTCATACACGCCAGCATCATCACGCATACGATATTTGGGCGGCAGCTTCTTAGGTTCTTTCTGTTCAGAGGCGATCGCGCCGAAGAACTCAGCCATGCGCTCAGGCAGAATGTTCTTAGCTTTGGCAAGTTCATAAATTTCGCGCAGTCCTGCTTCTTCCTGTTCCCTAGCACGGCGCTCTGCTTCTTCACGCTCAATCGTCTGCTGTTTTATTTCATGCAGGACAGCTATTGCCTTATCAAGCTGATCTGAAGTCAGACCTTTAGCTACAGCAGACAATAGCCTGCGATTGATTAACCTTGACCGCAGTACTTCATTTATATTGGGTGCAGCTTCGCTTTTAATTTCATCGCTCATGAATACAATCCTCCGAATAAAATTTTACGTGCTTTAATATTCAGCAAATGGCCTGTTATTTAAAATTCATTATTGTTGAGCAGTATCCAATATTGGCAGTCTTTTAACTAAAAGATCAATACTTGCTTCTAATAAAAACATCTCTCAATAATACATCATTCTGAGTATTCTATATAAACTACAAAAAGCTAAATACTGTATACAAGTACCATAAAAACTAATTTTACAAGTGCTTTCGTGAAAGAAAGTACATCAGTCGCTATTGGAAAATTAAAGACTTTAGACTTCGATAAAATTTATTATGCCTCAGTAAATCCTATAGGTAATGAATATGACAATGCTCATGGTTGCTATTTTTCTGAATTCGGAAAATCGAACAGCCCTAATGATACATCTGTTATAGAGTTAGGATCATTTGAGATCTCAGATCCTAGTGTAATCAAAGGCTTTAAGATTACATCATCAGGTTTTGTGAATGATAGTTTTGCGTTAGCAATAGGACAAAGTGCACCTGAGCAAGTAGTTTATGTGACGCCAAGAAAGTTTATCTACAATCATTTTAATATTAATACAACTTCTTCTGCGTCAGTTAATTTAAAGTCCTTTAAGTTATTCATTATCGTGCATCAAAAATATAAAGGCACGTCAGAAAGTACATATTTAGCTGACGCTATAGGATCTCCTACTGCTACAGTTGAAACTGTGCAAAATGCCATGAGTGCACAATGTAGAGCCAATGATGCTATGACTGTTGAATTTACAGATGGTTTTTATGCTAATTACTTTAATGTTGAGATGATCTTTAATTAGAGCGTAAGGCGGTAATTTTCTATCGCCTAATTTTAACTTAATAGTGACTCTATCTTGAGTGGGTCTCGAATGAGTTGGGCCATTAATAGATCCAATACCTAAATAATATGGATGTTCATCAGCTGTAAACTGAGCAATGCTTAAATAAAATTCTGCATCCCATATAGATACATTTAGCTCTGACATCAATACGTATACAGGGACTATAACTGTAGAGATAAAGGGCATTGCGACAACATCGAAGCTTATTAAACTACATCCATTTATAGTCGAGGATATGTCGCCAAACCGTAAATGTCAAAGTGATTCTTTTGATCACTGCAGTATCCAAGGCTCATACTATAGAGGCGGCGATCACGGCTTTAAAATTACTGGCGTTCCAGGCACTAAAATCAACGTTAAAGTCCGGATTAATAATATACAAATCGGTGAAGGCGGCACTACGGGGACAGATGATACGGATTTTAATGCTGATGTTTCATTTATTTACGATGGTGAAGAACTTTATAAATTTGAAAATATATTTTTCGACAATTCAGTATATAAGACTGCTGGTAAAACTGAGTTCAGCGTCCTTATGTTCTTCGATGAAAACTCTAAAAAGCAAGGTGTTTATGATGAAATCTTAATGACCTCTGATATAACTTATGCTGGTGATCAGTTTGACTTCGATTTTACCCTGCCTAGTAACGACAGCAGCGTTGGAATGTCATTTACGCGTCGTGAACCTCTATAGGATAGTCTTAAATATGCAAGCCCACGCAAAAATATGGGCTGTATTTAATCTTCGTCATATCTGATCTTAAATTCTGCATAGCTGTTAAAATTATGATCTATGCTGATCTGCATGGTAACTCTATCCTGTGTAGAGTTTGACCATTGATCGGTGTTAATGCTGGTAATAACGAAAATCAAATTGTCAGTATCTACATTAAATGAGTAGATGTGATTTACTCTATTAATCTGATTATTATCATCTGGGGGCAACAATAAATCCAATACTTCATACGAAGAATTAGAACGTCTTACTGCAACATAAAACCCGCCGTCGGCGGATGCATCGAAGTCAGCATCTGGTATAAAACGCATATAAACAGTATCGCCTCGTTTAAAGGTCGTCTTATAAAAGCGTTTCACTAATCTGTCGTCTATTCTATATAATTGGTGGATATACATTACTTCAGATGTGAGCTCATAGTACGCAGTAAAGCTGTTAAATTCAACACTTATAGTCCCTGTATACTTAAGCAACATGCTACTTGTTATTTAAAATACGCAACTTCAAAGTTTGTTCGTAACTTCCGAATTTTATTTTCACGTTATAATCGCCTACTGCAGTATCAACCAATCTGGCAAGACCAATAAAACCATAGCCGCCTGGTAATTGAGTTTTACCATCTAAAGAATAAAATGTAATGCCAGAACCCAATAGCGCTTCTTTGCTTCCATGGAACTTACCAAATGTGTATTCAAAATTAATTCTTCTTTCATAGAATTCTAATGGAAATGCAATTTGAATTTGAGCATCAGTAGTACATTTAATTGGCTGTCCTAGATTATCAGCGTGCTGGCATCCTTCAATAACCCATACATCACCGTCTTTATATCCTCTAGTTAAATAATTGATTCTATCTCCTACAATAAAATCTACAGGCAGAAGATTAGATACGCTTAATTCTTCTTTTATAAATGACGAACATACGGCTTTTATCGAACCTGTATACGTATACAGGGACTATAACTATCGCTACATCAATGATGTCAGGTAAATTTAAATCATCCATTAGCTTTAATTTTCCGGTGCTGAATGTTGATATATCCAATTTCTATATAACGTCAGATCACAGAAGTGCAAAGGCCATAATTAGCGGTGGCATACCTGGAGAATCAATAAAACTTACTGCGTTAAGTATGACAAACGGCACCGGACATGATAATACATGGAGAAACAAACTCAGCCAGACGTGGACGTTTAACTCAAAAGGTCAGATAACTTTGACTGATGGTTGTTCTTTCACAGGCCACACATTCACAATACAACTGCGTATTGAATACAGAGGACAAACTAAAGATATAACGCTGACTGTTAATACATAAATACGTATACAGGTACCGTAAACACGTATGCAGCATCAATTTCAGCTGCGGCAAAATACATGGTAGCCTTTGGCTTAGCTGAAGGAGCCGGCAATTTCGTTCATGATATGGTTGAACGAGAGCAGACTCATTACATTACCGGTGGTATTCCAGGAGAAACCGTATCAGTTGAGTTAATCCAAAGCAATCCAGCTCATACCAACTTTTTGGAAAGGTATAACTGCGGAGAACGTGAATTTGATGATAGTGGCAGATTAGCAATACATACATTATGTTCTGTAGCATCTCATGCCGGAGACCAAGACGTATATCAAGTCACTTGGCTCGGTAAAACTTATATTTACTCTATCACATATGTTGATAATCGTTAATAAATGTTGAATATTCATGACTTAATAATCCCCCCGTCCCAACGGGGGACTTTTTGCTTAATCCCAATCAGCAGTTACATCTATATCTGCATCATAAATAATCACTCCTTCTCTCTTAATGATGATGTGTCCCTGCATGTGTCTTACTACACACGACCAGAGAAGAATCTCTTGTTTACCATTGCTATCTATTGGCATTGAGATTGTTTTATTTAAAGATTCTTTACCTGCGTTATTAGAATTAAATGAATCTCTTTCAAATGGATATCTATAACCAGCATGTGTTTTTGAACCTTCATATTCTATTGAGTATTCAATATTTGCATTAGGTATATCTTCGATAATAAAAGCAGCCATTGGAGATAATCTATGCTGCTCATTATAGGAGCTCGTCACTTCCTCCGGTTTATACATATGCGGCGTGACTGAAACAAAATAGACCATCAAACTGTTATCAGAAAGATTTAATATTTGTGATTTTATAGTACCTGTATACGGTTCCACCCCCTGTACGGTCGCCTCGGCATTGCCATTGGAGTCGAATATCGCATCCTTAGCGGTATAAGCGCCGTTGCCCTCAATGCTCCAATCCACCTTAGCTCCAGGCTTGCCGCCCTTGGCCGTCACCGTAAAGGTTTCATTGCCGATAATGACCTCTTTATCTGAAGTTAAGGTTACAGCATAATTGACCAGATTAACCGTCTTAGTCTTAGTGGTCTTGTGATTGGCGCGATCATAGTAAGTGTACTCAATCTCTATTGACTTGCCGTTTAAGTCAGCATGATCTTCAGAGCTGATAGCCTTAAAGGTCAGTTCAATGCTGCCGTCTTTGCCTGCAGTAAAGGTGCTCTTAGTCGGCACTACCGCACCAGCGCTCTTTACCGTGATGGGAGTATTAGGACGGGCATTAGTTACCTGCAGGCTGTATTCCTCGTCAAAGTCGATGGTATTGGCCTTATCGGTCACATGAGTACTGTCATTGACATATATGCCGCTGTACGGGTTGGCTAAAGTAACTGCAGGCTTAAAGGTGCTGTATGTGCCAGATAAGTTCACTGACTTGCTCTGCTTGCCGTAGAGCGTAGTTTCAGCCTTTAAAATTGAGGCAAAGCTGGTGTCCACAGCGGCGCTCATAGTGTCCGGCACCTTGGCAGTGACGGTCACAGACGCAATGCCCTGCGCGTTGAACTCCGTGCTGTCCTCAGAGAGCTCATAGATGGAATCATCGCTGAGCGTCCACTTTACGGCTACGCCTTGGCGGCCGCCGCCGATAGTAATGGTACGGGTTAAGCCCTCGTTGAAGTCCGTGCTGTTGCCGGCCTTGTTATCAATCTTGATGTCCTCTAAGGCATAAGGATACAGGCTGATGGTCTTCTCGATGTTTACCGGCGTCTGGGCGTTCTGCATAGCGCCGCTTACTTTGAGAGTTAAGCTCTTGACGGTGTAATCCTCTATGCCCTTGAAGTCCACTGACACAGTACCGTCTTCAGCAGTCGCGGTCTTGGTCTCGAGCTTGGTACTGCCGTTGTAGAGCTCTAAGGTAAGCTCAGCGCCCGGGCGCACGTCGGAGATCTTAACCGGGATAGCGGTTTCATAGTCCGTGGTATCAGCCTTGCTCTTGAAACTTGGCAGAGTTACGGTGTTCTTATACTCCGTTAAGGTCACGCTTAAGTCATCCGTGGTCAGCACGTCTTCCTTGCCGCCGTGCAGCGCGGTTGATGCCTTAACGGTGCCGCTTAAGGCCGCACGGGTAACGCTGACCGGCACTTTAGCGGTAATTGTCGCTGTGGCTTTGCCCTGCGCGTCAAATACCGGCTGCTCATTGGACAGCTCAAAGTAATCTGAATCGGACCAGGTCACAGCTGCGCCCTCCTTGCCGTCTGCGTAGGTTACAGTGCGGCTTTCGCCTTCAGTAAAGGCTCCGGTCTTATTCAGGCTTAACTGCGGGTTGTAATCCTTGAGGTTTAAGATTGCCGTCTTCGGGCTGTCTGCAGTGCCGGCAGCGCTGGCATAGTAAGTAAGCTCCGCCGTCACCTGCTCTAAGGCATAGTCCGCGAGACCTTCTGCAAACTGCAGCTTTGCTGTACCGTCTTCCAGTACTTTGCCTTCAGCGGCAGCTTCAGTATGACCATCATGCTTTAAGGCTAAGGTCACTTGCGTGTCCGGACGCGCGCCGCTTACTTTAATGACAAACGATTCCTTGTAATCTACGGTATCTGTACCGGCATCATCAGGCAAATCCAGAGCAATAGTGCTGCTGTAATCGGTTAAGGTAACGCTGACGTCGGCGCTGACAGAGCTTCCGCCCTGCAGCGTGGTGCTCGCCTCAAGCTTACCGCTAAGGCTGGATGTTGCCAGTACAGCCGGCACCTCGGCGGTCACATAAACCACTGCAATACCATCAGGCCCTGCTGTGGTTTTGGTGTTCTCAAGCTTAAACAGCTCGCTAGTGGAACTCCAAGAAACCTCTGCCCCCGGAACGCCGGTATTGACGGTCACTTTGCGCTTATCGCCCTCGTTAAAGGTATTGCCGTTCTCAATAATTAAATCATCCAGCTGATGGGCCGCAAAGCTCAGGTTAAAGCTCTTAGTCTGCTGTTTCTGCGCATCGGCATAGTACGTAAGCTCTGCCGTAATTTCAGACAGGGTTAGATTGCTGATCCCGGCAAAGCTCAGCGCAGCGCTGCCGACTGCGTCGGCAGTGCCGGAGACGTTTTCAATTTCAGTGCCGTCCGGCTGCTTTAAGGTTACGCTGACAGCAGTTTGCGGCCGCGCACCGCTTATCTGCAGATCAAAGCCTTGGTTGTACTCCAAGGAAGGAGTACTCAGGGCAATAGTCTGACTGTAATCGGTCAGCTGAAGCGTAAACTCCCCGTTAGGCGAGCTCTTACCGCCCTGCATCGGAGACTGAGCCTTAATAATGGTCTTGAGCAAAGAGGCATCGTCCGACAGGGTATCCGGGATCTCAGCTGTCACCATCACCTTGGCATTGCCGTTTTCATCAAAGGTGCTGTCCGCATTGCTTAACTTAAAGTACTCATTAGAGGAGCTGAAGGTTACCGGGGCATAAGGCACGCCGCCGGAGACGGTTACCGTCTTCTGCTGTCCTTCAGTAAAGGCGCTGCTGCTATCCTGTGCCTGCGGCTCAGAAAGCGCGTAGTCGTAGAGCTTAATATCACCTTTATTCTCGTCGGTTCGCTGCTCATTGGCGTTGTACATGTAAGTAAGCATGAGGCTCACTTCCTGCGTGCTGTAGGCTGTGCTCCCGGACAAGCCGTCAAAACTTAAGCTGACCGCTTCTTCATCCGCGCCGGCATGCACAGTCTTTGCAGCCAGCACCGAGCTGTCGGCCTTATTGATCACTTTAACCGTAACATCGGTATCCGGGCGCACCGGAGCAACATTGGCGGTGAAGGCAGTCTCAAACTTCAATCCTGAAAGCTCAGTTAAATTGGCGATGATGGCATCTGAAGGATCTAACTGAATAGGTACGGACACTGTAGGTGTTTTGCCCATAATTTCAGCCTGCACAATGATGGTGTGCTCTGCAGCATGATCATTGACCTTAAAGGTGGCAGCGGCCTCGTTATTAGCAATCGGGCCGCTGTCGTTGACCTTTGTCACATCCTGCGCCCCGTCAATCACGCTCCATACTGGAGTATGTCCGTTTTTAGCATCGGTCAGCTTAACCGTAAAGGTATCGCCGGCATCCACATGATCAATGCCGCCGTCTAAGCTTAAGGTATTGTCATATTGCTTAAGGGTAAGATCTGGGGCAGTAAAGCTGCCCTGCGGATTTTTAAGCTCGGAGATATTGCGGGCAAAGCGGCCCTTAATAGCCTGCGTAGCGGCAGAGATCTTGGTCAATGCATAGTTCTTAATGCCGGCAAAGCTCATAGTAGTAGAGCAGGTACGTGAGCCGGCTGTGCCATGGCAGTCTTCATTGGCAATGGATGTTGCCGCGTTAGGCTTTAGATCAGCATCACTGTCCCAGGCCACCACAGAATTTTCCAGCAATCCGGAGATCTTAAGATTAAACGGATCATCGTACTCAATCTCATTGGGGGTGCCGGTAGTTGGGCTGACTTCGTAGGTTAAATGCTGCGCCTCAATGCTCTGAGCATAAGACAGTGTAATATCCGGCGAGGTTAAGGTATTGCCTACATGCTCGCAGGCAATGACAATGGGCACAGAGGCGTCGTAAGGCTCGGCAGCTTTGATCTTAATCACAGCACTGCCGCTGCCGTCAGTAGAGCTCGCGTCTTGGACAATCTGCGCGCTGCCGGACTGTACCGTAAATTTCACAGCACTGTCCGGACGTCCGTTAGCTAAGGTAAGATCAATTTCATTGAACTCATTGAGCGCTGTCGCGCTTAAGGTAAGCTTAGTGCCGTTCTGCTCAGTGTACTGATACAGTTTGATCTCGTCGGAGGAAAACTCAGTCTTGGAGGCCGGATCTGCGCTTTGATAATAAGTGCCCTGCACGTGCAGACTCTTTACTGATGTATCGGTTATGCCTTTGAAATTAAGTATCGCAGTGCCGTCCGCTCCAACGTCAGCGCTCAGCTTTTCAGGTGAGCTGACTTCAATCTTGGTGCCGGGCGTTAAATCGCGGGCAATGAGCGTGAACGGAGTGTCATAATCGAAGGTCTTAGACTGACCTTTAAAATTCAGGCTTTCGTCACTGTAATCAAAATGCAGGGGCTGCTTGATAAGCGCATACTCCACGGCTGCAGACTGCACGCTGCGGCCGCCTAAAGCCTGCGCGCTCACCGCTACGGCTTCATGATACGGGTATTGGGGCGTGACTACGGCCACTGCAGTACCGTCAGCTTTAAATAAGGTATCTGACTTCTCTGCATCAAGCTCGCCGTTTCCCGAAACGCTGAATGAGACCTCTTGCCCGGCTGCGGCCTGCGGCCCCTTGAGCACAAATACCAGCTCCTGATCTACGGCAGTGATAAAGCCTTCAGGTACGTCAAAGCTCAGCACCGCATCGTTTAAAGTGATTTGATGGGCAAGGCGTTTTAAGGTGCCGTCATTGTCGGCGGTGTACTCGACCTCTATGGTGAAATTCTTGACCGCAAAATCAGCAATGCCGCTGTAAGTGCTTTCAGCATAGCCGGTTTGATCTGCCGTCACGCTCTCAGGATTTGCGGCAGTAATACCCTCAACGGGCAGGAAGCGTACAGCTGAGCCCGGCTTTGCGCCGCTGACGCTCACTTTGATCCCGCTTTGCCCGCCGTAATCAACGGCATCCGGCGCAGTTAAGACGGGAGTATAGGAATCATGGGTGATGGTGACTTTTTCGCTCTCAGAGCCGCCGGTGCCGATCTCAAGTTCAATATCCTGATTATTGCCGGCGGTATTCTCCTCGATGGTCACGGTAAGCTTGCCGTCATCATCAAAGACCGGCGGATTGGGCTCGATACTTACCTTGTCGGCATCGGGGCCTGCTATATCAATTTCCTGACCTGGGATGCCGCCTTCAAGATCAATAGTTACATCGCCCTTGCCGTCGCCGTCAGAGTCGCCGAAGACCAGACCGCCGTCAGGCAGCTGCCCTGCAATATCAAGCTGCGGATCTTCAAGCTGCACTTCCTGATGAATTTCTTTCTTGCCGCCATCGGTTGCTGATACTTCCACTTCAATATCAATGGAGAAAGAGCCGCCTGGCACATAGTGCTCTACGCCTGAATAAGTCACATCGGCATTGCCGTGCTTATCCACGGTTACGGTGCTGGGCTCCGGCACGCACTCGCCGTTAGGACCGGCAGGCTTGAGATAAATGGTCGAGCCGGGCTTAGCGCCGGTAATGTGTACGGTAAAGTCCTCGCCGTAGCCCAGCTGCTCTGGGCTTACTGAAATCTGGGGATCAAAAGTCGGATTGGTGATCACGATTTCGTGATTTTCACCGGTCCCCGGATCTATCTCAATGACGGTAGAGCTGTCGATGTCTGTCCCCGGCTTCTGTTCAATGATGATGCTGGCATTGCCGTCTGCATCAAATACCGGCTTTTCTGGTATGACGGTTACCTTGTCAAGATCCTCGCCGCCGATGATGATTTCAGAGCCGGGCTTGCCGCCTGATAAGTCAAGGGAGACATCAGGGATGCCGTTATGATTAGCATCTCCCCACACCAAGCCGCCGTCCTGCGCGTCTCCGAAACTGACATTATGCACAGAGCCTACGCTGACGCTTACGGCCTGCGATTGTCCGCCCGCAGCGGCCGTCAGCACCACGACTGCGTCATAGGAATAATCCACTGTTTCATCGGGAACTAAATCAAGCTCTGCCTTGCCGCTGTCATCGGCGCGGAACCTGTCGGCGTTTAAGGGCTTACCGTCAAAATAAAGGGTATAAGGCAGTCCGGAGCGTGTTTGACCGTTTCCCGAAACCCTATTTGCTGTATTCTCTTTTTCCTTATAGCTGCTCTTTACGGCATAAACGGCCTGCGGCGCGCCTTCAACCTTCAGCCGCGTCATTTCGTCCGAGTAAATTTCGTCCTGCTCTGCCTCAAAAGTGAAGTTCTCCTGCGTGACGGCAAGCGTAAAGTCCTTCTGGCTGTCTCCGGCGCGCACTGTGACGACAGCTGAAGTGTAAGGCTGCGGGCACTGCATGGTGGAGAGAATGGTTGCCACAGTTTTGCCGCTTTCATCGGTGGTATAGCTGCCGCCGTTATCTAAGATCACGCATTGATCTTTAGGCGTAATAGTCAGCCCTTGGAATTTATTTTTCCCGGAATCAAGACCGGTATTTAAGGCAAAGGAATGGCGGTTGCTGCCCAAAGCGCCCAAATAGGAAATGGCGAACTTGCCCGACTTTTCACGGTACTCCAGCGGCATAGTTTCGTCTCTGTCCACAAAAGCATACGGAGACTGATCTACGGTGTTGACGGTGCCGGACTGCACTAAGTCAAAGCTCTTAGAGATGGAATTATCCAGCGGGAAATTAAAGTTAAGCCCGAACTGCTGATCTGTGCCGTCACCGGCTGCGTTCTTGTAGCTGTAGTTTAAGGAAATGGCGTTGGTTAAATTGAGATTAAGACCGATGTCGTAGATCAGCGGATCTTCCATCAAGTCATCTGCTGAGCCTGCGCCGAAGGGAGCTACGGCATCGCCGTACCACTGCGTAAGACCGCCGGTGAACTGCAGCGGAGTGTACATGGGCAGAGCATACTTGGCGCGTATATCCCAGCCGTTGGCGACACGCTCCTCCACCAGCGCCGCATCAAAGTCCTCACTGTCTTTCCAAGAGGTTAGGCGCTGATAGATGTTGCCTGAAAGCTGCAGCGTGTCATAGAAGAACTCGCCGCCTAAAGAATAGCGCTTATGCCCGCGGGAGAAGTCGTGATCGTAAAACAAGTTAGTGCCTATGCCGTACTCGCCCCTGTCCTTTAAGGTCTCTGCGCTCGGATACCAGCGAGCGCCGAAACCTAAATGGCCTAAATAGCGCTCATCATAACCTTCGTTAAAGGACAGCTGCGTGTAGTAAGTGCTCTTGGCATGATCGATCAAGGGAATTAAGATTTTGCCGGTCGGCAGAATAGTTCCTTCTTCTTCATCGTACATCAGCTGAATTTGCGATTTGACGTTATCCCCCAGCTTGCCTGCGGTCTGGTTTACGGCATTGGATGCCGTGCTCTGCGCCCAGGATTTGGCCTGCGATACCGCCCACTGCTCTTTGTCTTCAGCTTCAATCCCGGATTTAAAGGTCGAGGCGGCCGATGACAGATAGTCTTCAGCGCTTTTACCTTGATTTTTTGCCATCTCCTGCTTTAAATAAGCCGAAATAGCGGCGGCATCGACAGTGGTCTGCCGGTGTCCTTTAAGGGTAATTATGAGGCATAAAGGACGGCTGCCGTCCGGGCTTTTCTGTACCTCTACCCCGGCCGCATAGCCTTTTAGACGCATCCCGTATTCAATCTTAGATGCCAAGGCGCCTACCTGCTCTGCTGTCAGATTGGAAGTGCGGTATTCGCTTAGAAAAGCATCAAGATCAGAGATCACCTCCGGGCGCATCAGCTCTTGATTTAACTGTGCGCTGAAGCTTGCGCCTTTGAAAAATTCGCTGTAACCGGGAATGCCGGTATTAACTGCAAGCTGTGTCCCGGATGCATGCGCGGTTCCCGTAACTGCAAACGAAACAGCTAAGGCTAAACTCTTATACTTTAAAGAAGCGTTCTGTTTTTTTATATGCGGCATAGTGCAACCTGCTTTTTAAGGGCTAAAAAAATCAGGATGCAATTCTGCCCGGAAGATGTGCGGATTAAATATGGATTTGGGGCAAGATCGGCAAGGCATAATTCTGTCTGTTTAAGCTTTTGCGGAGCATACCCTTTGTCGCCCTGCTCATGTACGCCGCGTCTTGCGTCTTGCGTAATACGTATTGCGATGCTATTATGCCGCAAGGCAGTATAGATTTATAGATAAAAATGATTAAAACTTGGAAACACAAGGGTCTGATGGTATTTTTCCAGACCGGATCTGCTGCAGGAATTATTGCCTCTCATGCTAAAAGGCTCAGAGTTCGCTTAGAGGCCATAGATAACGCTAAAACCATTGAAATGCTGAACCTTCCCAGCTTCAGACTGCATAAGCTGAACGGAAAAAGGGAGTGTACTTACTCCATTCATGTTAACGGGAATTGGCGCATAACCTTTGAATTTATCAATGGTGACGCTTATATTTTGAACTATGAGGATTATCACTGATGGGAAGAATGTATAACCCGCCGCACCCCGGCGCTTTGCTGAAAGAAAACTTAGAAGAATTGCATTTGTCAAACCGGGAATTTGCAGAGCGGATAGGAGTATCACAGGCAACGATCAGCCGTTTTGTAAATGAAAAAAGTGCAATCACGCCAGAGTTAGCTATTCGGATCTCTAAAGTCCTGCCCGGTCCTGATGCTGAAATGTGGCTGGCTATGCAGGCAGACTACGATGTGTGGCAAGCAGAGCAAAAATTTGATTTTTCCAAACTCATGCCGTTAGTCTCGCCTGCTGCTCTATCACGTTAGTACAAAAGTAATTTTATGCAGCCAGCGTTCCGCCCAAACCGGTTGCAATCTGGAGTGATATATCTAACAATATGAGGCATAGTATTTTCCGTTCGGGCTGAGATCAATCAAATCATATTTGGCCCGCGTCAGTGCTACGTAATACAAATTCAGCTCCTGCTCAAATTCCTGGAGCGTCATTGACCGCTCTCCGCGCTTCTTTTTCTGCCCTGACTTCTCATACGCCTCTGCCAAATCGGGAAAATCATCAGCAAGCGTTACATTGTCCCACTCCAAGCCTTTGGCGCTGTGCGCCGTTGTCAGCACACACCGAGACTGTACATTAGCAGCAAGTCTTTCGGCTTTGGCATAAAGCTGCGGCAGCTTTGAGCCTAAATCAGGATTTTTAAGCAGCTTGAGATTCTGCAGGATCTCTACATCCGCACATTCCTCAGCGTAGTCTTCAAGATTTTCCAGACTCTGGAATCGCTTAAGCCAGCCGTAAGTTGGACCAAGATCTTTAAAACGCCGCTCTTTGAAAGCCAAAAGGCTGAGGGCACAGCTGAAGATTGCATCGGCAGGCCGCTGCAGATGCCAGCTGTACTCTTGGGACTGCGCCATGGCGTCAAGCTCGCTGATGATCGCCGCGTTAGTGCGGAAGATCTTAGCAAAGCTCTGTTTCTCTGCGCTCTGCTGCAAAACACCGGAAGTCATCGGCACCACGCTGTCCTTGTCTGAAGCAAAACGCCTTAAGAAAAAGTTGGCTTGATCTAAGATTGGCTGCACAGTTCTGAAAGAGCGGGATAAATGCAGCGTTCTTTCGGCGGCAATGATGCTCATGGCGTTAATGGAGCCGCGAAAGCCGTAGATGGATTGATGGCTGTCGCCTACCAAGATCCTGCGGCAGTTATTGTCCGTAAAAACAGCCAAAGTTACTGCATTGCTGTCCTGTGCTTCGTCAAGCAGCACGTACTCGTAATTGCGGAATTTCGGTTTGCAGAAAAGCTGATAGCACTTAAGGTAAAAATCGTGCGTCATCGGCAGCCTTCCGTCCTGCACAGCCTGAAACATTGCAGCCATCTGTTCATCAGTCGGCTCTTTTGCCGCAGAACAGCAGAAGGCACGCCAGCGCAGCAGCAATTGATTGAGCTCTTTGTTGTCCAGAGTCTGGAAAATCTCTTTGAGGTCAAAAATTCTAAGCGTCGGTTTAATGTTCTGCAGACGCTTTGTGCCGTATGTATAGGCATACCAGTAATACGCCAGCCCATGCGTGGTGTAGATTTTGACGTTTTGGGGAAAGCGCTCTTTAGCCTCAGCGACAATGGAGCGATTAAAGGCCAGATATAAAAAACGCGCCTGGGGATTAGCTTTGGCAATCTCGATAAGTACAGAGGTCTTGCCTGAACCTGCACAGGCTTCAATTTTGAGCGTTTCCCGAGGCGCTAATTGAGACGCGGCCTTTACTATAGTCTGCTGTTCAGCAGTAAGCATAATGAAAATTAAGGAATAAACGATGGGGGAAGCAAATGAGAATAAGATCTCAGCGCCCTCTAAGCCTGCGCTGCCGCATGAGTCTGAGATATATGCGCCTAAAGCTCAAAGAGAGCTCTAAACAGAAACTCAAGGCAAAGGCTATAGGGAGCATCAGCACAAAATGCGCCAGCGTGAACTCCGCGTCATGAGGCAGATGCACCTCCGCCACTGCCAGAATTCCCAAGCTTAAGACGCAGAGGACAAGGAACAGCGTTTTTGACCAGAAAAACAGCCGACGCACACAGCTTAGCTGCGAGCCGGAGCGCAAGGCGCGATGAAATGCCGCATAAGCTGTTTTTCCGGCAATAACGTGACTTATAAACCACAGCAGCAGACCGACAAAGACAGATGCAAAGATTAAGCTCATAGTTTCCCCTTTATAACGATCAACTTCTGTACACAGTCTGCTGTCTGAGCACCGCTGCTCTCTTAATGCGCCTGTATGTCAGTCAGCTTACCGGCAAAATCTTCGGCCTGCAGCATAAAGCTCCTTACCCTTCAGAGCTTTGTTGCCGCAGACCGCAGAGCGCGGAACTTGGATCAACATCCCGCGGTGCCTGTTTCCTGATAAGCGCAGTCCCTTTAAGGACTAAGGCTGGTCAACCTGGGCTTAAAGCTCTGCAGCTTCAAGCCCCCGCCTCTTTAGGCGGGGGTAGTTGACTTCTCCGAAAGTAACAAATATTAAGGATGTTAGCCTAGGTCCTACACCTTAAAGCGCTCAGTGAGCTTTTTGTTGTTGTAAAGCCGCAGCAGATCGTCATTCAGCCGTACCAGCTCCTGCAGATCTTTGCGTACGGCTCCCAGCATCAGCACCTGCAGATCTTCAGGCGAGGAGTTCTTCACATCGTCTTCGTCAAAAGCATAGCGGGCCCGCACCCGATCAATTACGCCGTCCGGATCAACGTCTATGCCGTCTGCGCCGGGATTATCAACTTTCAGCAGTACGCGCGATGGCAGCGCTTTGCGCAGGCGGATCTGCCCCAGCGCCAGCGTCTCACCGCCGTCCATGTGCATCACTTTTGCCATGCTCAGACTCCAAAATTCCGTCCCCACATCGGTAAGCACGTTAAGACCGATTTCAGTACTGTCAGGCAGTTTATCCAGCAGTTTCTTAAGCTCTTTATTGGTCATAGCTTTTTACCCTTAAGCTCCATGCGCAGAGCCTCTATGTTCAAAGAACCAAGTTTCAAACTAATAAAGCTGCAGGATATGATCTGCACTCCAGCCAGACAGATCAGCACCGCAACAAAGCAGACTTCACCAATCAGTACATACTCATGCAGCGCATCTCTGAGCACCCACTGCAGCGCCAGCGTAAGAACGCAGAGCAGCAGATTGATCCCAGCCCCTGTCAATCCTTTACTTAAGATGATATAAGCCGAGTCCCACTCCGGCCCCATAAGCTCTTTGAGTGCTTTATTGCGCTTTTGTGCAGTAATGATCTTGGCAAATTTTGTGAACACTCCGGAGTGCACAGTCAGGTTAAGAAATTGAATCGCCACAACCGCAGCGATTCCATAAAGGGTGCAGGGATCTACCTTAATCCGTTCAGTACAAATTAAATAACAAATTGGACTGGCCCACAGCATGGATAAAAGCAGGGAAGCCAGCGAGTTATAAGACAAAGCAAGGAGTATGCGCATTATTTGTTCCCCATTTCTTCATTGCCCCGTGCCGCATATAAATCCTGCAGCTCCGGATGGTTAAGCTCCTGGCCGTGTTCAAGGCACAGCGCCACATATCCGTCTTCTATTAGAAGCGTTCTTAGATGCTCAAGCCCATCCTTACACTGGCTGCGTACAAAGTCTGGAAGTCCTGCTGCAGTTTCGCTGTGACAGAAATCCCAGCACTCCTGATATAGCTTAAGCAGGCGCTGGCCGTAGCCTGCCGCCTGCTTAACATCTTTCCATAATTCAGGCTTACGGTAAGAGTGCAGAATAATAGATGCTTGAAAAATAACCGCGTCAATATTTAGATCTTCAATGCAAAGCTCAGCTGTGCGGCACAGGCTTGCGATGTCTTCTAAGCTGTGGTCAATGTCCATTGTTTTTCACCTTGTTAGTTCCATTCGTTTCCAGCTTCTGCAGTTTTACCGATGTTATGCCCGTCACCGGACTGCACCAATGAGCTTCCTCCGTAGAAATCGGCTCTCACCTAAAAATCACTGACACAGATACGATGACTCCACCCAGCAAAACCATGCATGACATTCCCTGCTTTTAAGCAAGGCAGAGTTCACGCTCTGCCTTTATTGAGGTACATAATCGTTTCTCATGTGTGCTGATAGTAACCTGCCGCACGCTTTAACTGATTGTAGATTGGGGCAAAGATCCTGCGGGCGGCTGCATTAAGCGCCCAAGCGCGCAGATCTTTGATCCAAACACCGCCGCAGCTGCGCGCAGTCTGAGTAAAAGGACTGTTAAGCGGAACCCGGCAGAACACTACGCCGTCACTTTCCGTAAAGGCAAACTCTGCTCCCTGCGGCATTACGCGGCTGACCTGCATAAGCTGGGCAAGAGACAAATCAGGAGACGGGCATCCTGGCGCTGACTTAAGCGTTTGAACCGTTTGAGACGGCTGAGCCGTCCCATGAGCTTTAGGTGCAGCTGCACTCTGTGCTCCGCCGCTGAAAAAGCGCTGAACCGCCGCACAGACCTGATCTTTCTGCTCCATAGCAAAGAACCAGCATTTGAGCGCCTTGCAGTAGCCGCCGTGCAAAGCCTTGCATTGCTGTACCAACTCAGGATTATATGGAGTCCTGGCTACGATAAAGCCGTCAGTTTCAATAATACTTACCGGGTTTAAACCTAAGAGACTGCGGATCTGCTCTGCCTTCTTTGCGTCGTTGTCCAGAGTCTTGACAAACTGGTACACACTGTTTGATTTCCCAGTGCCGCCTGCCGAGCGTCCATTAAAAGCCGCCCTGCTGCCTCTCTGTGTACCACCCTGCGATCTGCGGTTATTGGCGCTCTGATAGCGGGCCGTGAAATACGCTGCCGAGCTTACTGTGTTCATCAATTTACGGCAAGGATACCCCCGCTTCTTAAGCGGGGGAGGAATTGCCGTCCTCCTGTGGTCTAATTTCAGTTAAATAGGTTCTGCGCTTCTCGATAAGCTTTAATTTCCTGCAGCTTACTCCTGCTGAAATGCGGGAGCCGTCGAGGCGGCGCACGTCAAAATATCCTGAGGCTCTGCGTCCGAAGATAAAGACGGTTTCTCCTTGATACTGCACCTTATCAAACAGCCGAAAGCCTTTGATTTCGTATGGGGCCTGATTGAGTTTGCGGATGCCTCCCTTAAGAATAGTGAGCTTATGAATTTTGCGGTTGTGCCGGCGGGTCTGCTTTTGGAAAAAGTACCCCTCAAGGCGCCGGGCCTTAAGATTGCCTGCAATGCAGTAAGCGTCAGCGCAGTGCGATTTGGCCATGCCGTGCTGTATGCGCTTGTGCTTGGTAAGATAGCCGTAAGTATGGGAGATGTTAAGCTCAGGGTGCGCTGCCCTTAAGCGCCTGAGCACTTCCCATCCTGCAATGCCCATGAAGGTCGGGGCTTTAAAGGAGGCTCCCCTTTTAGCCTTCAGCTTAATCTCTCCTCTGTGCAGCTGCTTATGGCAGGTCTCACACAGGGTGATGAGATTATCCGGCGCATTGCCGCCGGTGCGTCTGCTCTCCAGGTGATGGACATTGAGCACTCGGTCTTTGGATTTGCCATGGCAGTGCTGACAGACGTGACCGTCCCTGAAAAGGACATATTCACGCACGTTGTAAAAGCCTGCCTGCTCGCCCTGCTGGTATTCCTGACCGGAAATCTCGGGATGCTTGAGCTTCTGCAGGTCAAAGGCCGCCGTCTCTACGGTAATGGAGGTGACGGGCAGGATTTTCAGCACTTCCTCAATCCGCGACAGATGGGCGTTAATGCGGTTCTCCACAGAGGGGGCCAGCCAGCCTTTACGCTTAGCGTGCACGCGGTTGTTAAAGCGCGGGGCACGATAACGCGTCTTCCGCGCTCTGCGCGCCCGCCTTAAGCCCCGGCGCTCGGACAGCAGCTCCGGGATGTCCTGCCTTAACTCCACCTCGGAGGCATAAAGCTCAGCCTTCTGCGTGGAGGCGGAAAGACCAATATGCCTGTACCCGGCATCAACGCCTAAAGAAACATCCTGCTTAGTCTCTCCAGTGGCCATGGTCAGCTGTATGGTAAAAGGCGTGCGCCTTGCCACTTTGGCTTTGCCGGCCTTCAGCAGATGCCTGGCCTTGGCCGGCGAGCACGGCATCAGCGGTTTTCCCCGCATGTTCAAAACATATACTCTCAAGTTATGTCTCCATGTGTTAAATACACGTTGTGATCCATCGCCAAGGCTTATCAGGGTTTAGCGCCTGCAGCATAAAGCTCCTTACCCTTCAGAGCTTATTTACCACAGACCGCAGAGCGCGGAACTTGGATCAACATTCCGCGGTGCCTGTTTCCTGATAAGCGCAGTCCCCTGCGGGACTTAGGCTAGTCAACCTGGGCTTAAAGCTCTGCAGCTTCAAGCCCCCGCCTCTTTAGGCGGGGGGTAGTTGACGTTATGTACCTCTAATATCAAAAATGATGATATTAAAAATAGCGCTTATGATTGGCTTTGTCAACTGATATACAAAGAGTTTAGCACAAAAACAAGGTGTAATCTCTACAGCAAAAATTTAACGATTTAAAATCATCATGCTCTTCTACAAACGATCTGCTTTTTGTCAAAACTGCAGGTTGAACCTGCAGAGTCGACAAACAGGCAAACTGTGTTTTTTGTATAGTCAAGCCTGCCTGAAGATTTACCGGGGAGTACTGGAGAATACTGGAAAGTTTGAGGAAAATTTACGGAGAGTTGTTTGAAATAACGTTTCGGGAAAACGGGAAATCAGCGCTTCATCCCTTCTTCTATGATGCGGATGAAGATCTCGCGGTTGGCGCGCAGCAGCTCAAGAAGTTTGTCCTCATTAAAAATACCGAAGCTTACTACCTTGTAGTAGCGTGAGCCGTCATGCTCCGGCAATTCGCGGCCGTTTACTGCAGCTACCTCAAAATTGAAGTCGCGTTTCAGATCTACTATCTGTCGGCGCAGCGCCATCTGGCAGCGTCTGCGCGCCGCCAGATCAGCACTGCCGTCCCATCCCATCACGCGCAGCAGCTGATTTACCCATGCAAGCTTCCCTTGTTCAGCAAAATAGCAGGTAAACAGATAAATCACGGCATACTTGCGCGCCATGCCCGCAGTAAACGGCAGGCTGCACATTTCACCGCTCTTTATGTTGTACATTTTGAGATCACCGCGCATGCGCTTACTTTCATCCAAGGCGCTGATGCGGTACTCATACTTCTGACTCTGCTCTGCTTCCTGCTCCAAAATCGCCGCTTCCTTTGAGGGAATTAAGATAAAAAGACAAAGCCTTCATCATCAAGCTTTGCTCTGTTTCATCGGGGTGTTCATCCATATACGTGCGGTACATGTCTGATGCTGCCGGAGTTATTTTATCAAGATCATGCAGGTTTAGGCTGATTTTTATCCGCGAACCGTCTTTAGCGCCGTTCGTACCGGATTTGCCTCCGCTCGGTTTATTCTCACGCTGCAAAGCCGCAAGGGCGGTCTCAGCCATGCGGTAGATTTCTTCCCGCTCTTCTTTTTCAGCAGCTTCCAAGATCTTGGCCGCAGCTTCTGGAGCTTTATTCTTTAACTGACAGTACCGCAGTAAAAACTGCTTTGAACAGTCAGCAAAGCGTTCTTTTTCCAAAGCACTCAGCTTGTCAAAGCGCAGCAGCTGAAAGACGAACTCCCTGCTGCATGAGATCATCTCCGTGATCTGCTCAACCTTCAGCCCGGACTGCTCCATTTTGCTGACGGCAGATGCGATCTCAAAGGTAGGAGGATTGGAACGATGCAGATTTTCTATGATCTGCAGAGCAATGAGCTCTATATCATTTTTGGGCGGACTGATAATGTATGCCGTGATGGCGGTAAGTCCTGCCAGTCTGCAGGCGCGGCAGCGCTTTTCACCGCAGACTAAATGAAATCTGTTGTTCTCAATAGCGTAAACCGTCACCGGCTGCAGCAGTCCGTGCTCTTTTATGCTCTCGGCAAGTTCAGCTGTTTCCGTTTCTGAAAAAGTGCGGCGCACCTGCGCGCCTATTTCAATGTCATCAAGCTTAATTTCCCTGATCTTCTCACTCTTGCGCCCAAAGAGCATATTGGAGGCAAAGCTTACGGTATTGGGATCTGAGGCAAAAGCGGCCTTGCGCTTGTCCAAAGCCGTGAGTTTAGTCTGCTCAGCTACCACACCTTCCAGCAATCCTGTCATTTTTCCATCTCCTCATCCTGTACCGTAAGTTCATCCACAAAGCCTTCACGCTCATTCATGCGTGATACGGTTTCGCGCACAAAAGCCTCTGTTTCCTCGTGAGCGGTATTCCAGGCCGGAACTCTCCACAAAGGCTTATTCAAGTAGATGGCCGCATCAAAAGGAGCGCGATGATGAATGGTGGTGCGGTAAACCTTGTCGCCCAGCTGCTCTTTAAGCACCTGCTCCATTGCCTCATGCCTTACCCAGCGCTTATCTACGTTGTTGAGCACCAGACCTAAAAAGATCTCTTCCCTGCCGATTTGCTGCAGGTTTTGAAAAAAGCCTGACGTGCCGTCCAGCACAAATGAGGTCGGCTGAATCGGATTTATGACGTAATCGCAGACCATGAGCGCTGCCAGGATATGCTGGCCGATGAAAGGCGGACAGTCTATCAGCACGTAGTCGTAGTTTTTGGCAAACTCCCGAACCGTCAGAATGAAATGATTGAGCGGAGCGTTGTGATCTCCTGCAGGATCGTCATGCAGCTTTTGATAGACAAACTGGGTCAGAGACAAGTCATTGGGCTCGGTATAAATTAAGTCGCAGCCGTAAAAGGCCCGCATCGGCTGCAGCACGTCAGGCGACATGTTCACGTCAAACAGCATCTTGGTTTGGCAGCCGTAGAAATTTAAGGCGTCATGCGGGATCTCTGAGGCGTCGCTTTGCTTGATCAAAGTGTGCGAAATGTTTCCTTGGGTATCCAGATCTATAACCAGTACCCTTTTGCCGAATCTGGCGGACAGATAAACGGCCAGATTCCAGCACAGCGAGGTCTTGCCTACACCGCCCTTTTGATTTGTCAGTGCAACAATTCTGCTCATACGCACCTCACAGCTTAAATTCTTCAGGGGATTTCGGCTCGGAGGAGTGAGCGGCAATGTCTGACGCATTGGCCGCTGCGGCAGCTTCTGTCTGCTGCTTGAGCTTATGCAGCGTCAGCATGTGCACTACTTCAGATACAGTCCAGCTGCAGCATTTGGCGCTGACCATGCCCTGACTGTTCTTATACCCCAGTCCCAAAAGCTGAAAGCTTTTAAGCGCCTGCAGCAGCTGCCGGCTTATGTACCAGATCTGCATAATGTTCATAGCAGCAGATTTCATGCGCTCAGCACACAAGCCGCTGATAAAATCATTAGCATGATCAAGCCCGCGATCACGCAGTGAAAGCAGCAGCTCGTCAGTGATGGTTTCGGGAAGCTGCTGTTTCTGTTCTTCCGTCTCAACCAGCGTGCACAGCAAAGCGTAGCTTAAAACTGATGAAGCGGAGTGCGTCTCAGACCACAGCTGTGCCATCTGGGCAAGCAGACGTTCTAAAGCGTCAGGATTCATCTCCCTGACAAAAGGACACAGCTGATTGTCCCCGCATACAGCCCTGAACAGATTCATCAGTTCAGATTCATTCCAGCCTCCTGCCGGAACCCAGCATAAGCACTCTAATTTGATTGGCTGTCCCATAAGATTTCCAAGCCTCGTTTGTAAAATTTAACGCTATTACCGTTACACAATAGACAGGCTAAGCCGCATCGACCTATTTGCCGCCATGCAGCAGCTGACGGAATAAGCGTTCGTGAAAATGATATTTAACGGTATTACCGTTAAATAATATTGTAGCAAAGAAAAGTAAGAGCTATCTGAATTATATGGCTGACTCTATTTCTTTGTGGGCTTGTATAGATTGCTTGATAATGGGATATACGTATTTAATCATTACAGCCGGATCTCGTATATTGATAGATATATTCATAAAAATATCAATTTGTTGTTGCTTCTATGACATAGAACTCCGTGATCTTGTCATCGCTTACCCCTTACGGAAACAGCGGGTGCTGCGTCCGCGGCCTTCACGCTGCAAAAAGCCGGATGCTGTCAGTTCACGCAGTGCTCCCTCCACCGAGCTTAGACTTAAAGCGGGGCACAGCTCCATAATATCCTGCTTAGTGAAATAACCTAACACCTGCGTGTTGTTTTAAGACAAAAACATAGACACAGCCTGCGTACAAGGCATTAACCTATCTCCAAGCCGCCTGGTCGGTATGAAGAAGATGTGAACAGCACGTTAGCTCCGGTCCATAAGATTTTCCTGAACATCTATTTATCTTCCTTGGCGGCAAAGCAGATCGTTAATAGGAATATTTTTAAATGAAAGGTTTATTTTGCAGTGATCTGCCGGGGACGTTACGCAAAGAGCCCAGCAAGGCGTTAAGTTAGAGCTGTAAATTTTTCAGATCTGCAATATCTAAGCACACCGGCGATACTTTAGTGTCAATACTGCGCACCTGAACGACAGGCTTCTTAGGACTGGCGGCGGACTTGATTTCAGTACGGCGCGCAGAGCACTGCTCCATCAGTTTTTGGAACTGCTCCATGCCCAGCTCCGGCTTGTCCTGGATCTCGCGCTCAATCCAGTTAAGCTCCTGCTCTGTTTTGGCCTTAGCAATTTTAAGGCGTAAAAACTCAGCAGCATTATCAGCGGCTGCAGCCTTAAGCTTTGCTTCTTTTTCCTGCAAAGCCTTGGAGCCTGCTTCATTGAGCTGCTGCTTTAACAGCAGAGTCTGCTGCATTTCAGCATTGATCTCCTCGACATCGCTGTAGGAAGCCCCTTCAAGGTTGAAGGCCATGCGCACTGCCCGCGTAAAAGCGCGGTTGCGCATCATCTGCAGCGGGTGCTGCTGCCATGCGGCGCTGGTGCCGATGTCTTCAATATCAGCACACCCTACGGTCGGGTATTTCCTGTCCTTGCGGTAAATCCGGCACTCTACCGTGCGCGGCAGCTCTCTTTTTTCCAAACGGCTGTGAGAGCGGCGCTTGCCGTCTCGATCTTTGAAATACTCAGTGACCGTAAGCTCAACCGTCTGGGTGCCGCGGCAGATGTATTCCATGCCGTCGGTCTGGGGATGGGAGCTGTAGATGCGGCAATAGCCGTCAAGCAGGATCTGCGTCTTGATGCTGCAGGTATTCCAGTCATAGTACCCGGTCACCTCGGATTTGAGCGGGTTTAAATTGTTATCTTTACATACCAGCAGAAACTCTATTATGGAATACGGATTCAGACTGTTGAGCTGATCTCCGTACAGACCTGAAAGCAGCTTGGCATTAAGATGCAGCCAGAAATCTTCCGGTGAATATTTCAGAGCGAAATGCTCAATGATCTCCTTTACTGCCGGCACGTATGAATCCAGCAGCGGAATGTATCCAAGCTCGGAAGGCGGGACATCACGGCGCAGCACAGAGCTCTTTTGCGGCTGTTCAGCGGCAGAGCCGGCAATATATTCTTCGATCTGAAATTCTGCTGCCTCAGCAGGCCCGTTGGCAGGAACCAAATCATCAAAATCAGCAAAATCCTGCAGTTTTACCGCAGCTGAAGTCACAGCGTTCATCTAAGTCTCCTCAACTCTGTCCGTATAAAACTTTAATATCAATTAAATTGAAGTATTTGTTAATTAGATTATTAAGCACAACGCAAAGAATTGCAAGAGTTTATTAAAAATAAATATTTGTTATTTAAGGATTTTATAAAACTGACAAATCATACATGCCTGCAGGTGTTTAAATTAGCGGTTTAACAAAATTTCATTTCACTTAAATCCAGAAACGATAAGCCTTCATTACGCAGCTTTCTGCTCCGGCCGCTGCCAAGGATGCCCCACTTCACCCTGCGCCAACACTGATAAACATGCACAATACCTGCACAGTTAATTTATCGCTGAAGGATCTTTTTATGGATGAAAATAAAGCTGAGGCTCCTCTTGATAAGTCCGGCAAAGAAGAAAATAAGGCTGCGCGCATTTTGTTCAAACCGTTTCTCATTGGGCGCAAAAATGCCGGTTCCGGAAAAACTCAGGCTGATGCGGCCTCCGAGAGCAAAAACCGCAGTAAACCGGATTTAAAACTCTGCCTTTCCAGCAGATCTAATCAGGCTCTGGCAATTTCCATCATGGCTCTGGCTGTAGCTTTAGTTGCCTACTCAAACAGCGGAGGTTCTGCAGCTGACGCCTTTATTGCCGCTGACAGCGCTTACAGCGAGCGTGTGCTCAGCGTCGATGACGTACTGAATAAACCTTCAGCCAAGATGTCGGAGCAGCAGGACAGTGCCCCAGCTGAATCAAAGCCGGAGCAGTCCGTCCCTGCACCTGCAGGAGTGGTCTTTGCAGATGAAAATGAATTTAAGCAGGCAGTAGCTAAAGCCATCGCCGAGCTGCGCCGTGATGAAGCGGCCAAAGCAATGGAAGCCAAATTTACGCAGTTCCAAAATGCGCAGGAGAGCGTGCCTTACGGCAAAAAGATTTACGGCAATCCGCAGGCGCGTTTTATCATCCAGGAATTTTCAGATCTGGAGTGCCCTTTCTGTAAAGACTTCTTCTCCGTCCCCAAGGAAGTTGCAGATTTGTCAAACGGGCAGGTCGCAGTAGAGTGGGTGCACACTCCCCTGTCATTCCATGAGCCGACTGCAACGCAGGAGGCCATTGCCGCCGAGTGCGTCTTTGAGCAGAAAGGCAACCGCGCTTTCTGGGTAGCCATGCAGCAGATCTTTGATACTACCGGCAGCAACGGACGCGGCTCTAAGATCTTAGGCCGCTTTGTGGACGACTTCGGGCTTGATCGGGATGCCTACATCCGCTGCATCAACTCGCAGGAAATGAAAGATCGCATTGCCGCAAGTTCCCAAATTGCCATGCAGAACGGCATTACCGGAACTCCGGCGGTGATCATCACAGATCGCACCACAAACCGTACTAAGTTTTTATCCGGTGCACAGCAGAGCGGCGCTCTGATGCAGGCAATTGAAGATCTTAACGCTGAGTCAGCGCGTGAAACCGAAGTGCCGCCGGCTGAGGGCGCAGAATGAAAATAGGATTTTCCCGATTTGCCGCAGCGCTGGCAGCCTGCAGCCTGCCCTTCAGCTCACTGGCCCATGCTGCTTTAGATCTGCCGTCCGCGCCGCAGCAGCTTAATGCTTCAGACTATCAGAGCAAAGCCGACGCTCTATTGACTAAATATCAGCGCGCCTTAGAAACCGTCCCTGACAATCTGCGTCTGTACGGCTCACCGGATGCCCGTTTCCTTATTCGGGAATTTTCTGACGTGGAGTGCCCGTGGTGCCGCAGTTGTCACCCTGAAGTTATTAAGGCAGCAGATGCCTTGCCGGACGAAATTGCCGTAGAGTGGGTGCACATGGCCGGGCCTTTTCACGATCCTGCCGGCACGGATGAAGCGGCTGCTTTAGAGTGCGTTTACAGCCTGAAAGACAATCGCACCTTCTGGGCCGCTTTAGATCTGCTCTTTGAGTCCACTGCCGGCAACGGCAAGGGCAGCCCGCTCACAAATAAACTGCCTGTCATATTCGACTTAGATCCGCAAAGTTTTCAGGAGTGCCGATCATCACCGGCGCTTCATTCTTCTTTAAAGGAGATTTTTGACCAGGCATACGATGCCGGCGTAACTGCCACTCCGGCGCTGCTGATTGCAGATCGCCTGAAAAACAGGATGAAGCTGTTTACCGGGGCGCGCAAAGCTGAGGACATTTTAAAAATCATCCAGGAGTTTAAGGAGCAGGAATAATGAAAATCTTCAATTCCCAAACTGTCAAAAACGCCCTGCTGCTGGGCTGTTTTTCCCTGCTGCCGCCGGCAGTACTGGCTGCCGATGATGCGGTAACAGTCACGAGCCCTACTTTCGGCTTCAGCGTAGAGCGCGAGCTGCCGCCGCTTGAAGTACGGCAGCAAAATCAGCAGCGGGTCGTAGAAAATATGATGAAAAATGCAGACAGACAGATGGAGGAGCGCCAGGCACGCCAAGAGCTGGAACGGCAGGAGACTCTGCTGTATGTGGCTTTACAGAAACTGCATGGAAAAACTCCACTGTATGGAGAGGAAAAGGCGGATTTAGAGAAAATCATCGCCGACAGCCGCGCCCAAATCAAAAAGCTGCAGGCCAAATATGATTTAATCGTGGACCAACAGACTAAGGAGAAAATTGCAGAAGCTGAGCGGGAAATGGGACTGCAGGCTCAGCTTTATGCCAAGAGAGCGGCCGCAGAAACATCCGCCGTTTCATCTGCTCATGACAATGAGATAAGCGGCCGCAGGCAGGGCTTTTTCAGTTACGGCGAAGAAGGAGATGAAAACAAGCAAAGTACCAGCCGAGGCCTTAACAGCACAAATGGCGGTTCGGGAAACAGCCGAGATAATCCGTCACTGCGCGCAGTGGACAGCGTACTTAAGGAAATGAACCGGCGCGGAGAAATCACTTTGGAGGAAGAAGAGGAAGAGCAGGTCACTCCCCTGTCGTCAGTTTCAGATCTGATGTCGCCCGACGATCTGCTCAACTCCAAGGAAGGGATCTTAATTCCCAATCAGCCCCTGCAGATGGCCCCCGAAATGCGGGAAAAGGTACGTGCATTTGTGCAGGAAGCCCTTGCCCAGAAAAACATGCATTTAAAATCTTATGAGCGCGATATGCTCAATGCCATGCTGTTTAACTACGGTGTACAGGTGTTAGATGACGGCAGAGTGATCACGCTTGAGGTTTATCTCCCGGAAAACTATGACACCAGCCGGGCTATGCTGGCCCCCGGAGTGCCGATGCCGGAAGGGGCAAAACAGATTGTCCGCGCTCCGATCAATCCTAATAGTGCGGTGTTGGTCCCTGAAAGCGAGTTTAATCCTGAGCTGAGAAACAGCCAATCCGTAAAGTAGCAAGTTAAAACTGAGGCGGCACTGACCGCCTTTTTCTTATGAAACGAAATGTATTTTTAAAGTACTGCAGAATTTGTCTTACAGTCTGCGCTCTTTTAGAAGCTGCAGTACAGGCAAATTATGTACTGGCCGATGAGAGCAGCGCCACTGTTTTTGAGTCTTTAAAAACTGCTGACGGAACCTATATCCATGAGCAGGTGCGCCGCCAAGCCGCAGCGGACTTGGAGCGCAATCTGCGCGGTGCGCGGCTGAGCAGAGACAATCTTCAAGCACTTAATGCCCAGCTCTTTGAAGTTGGTCTGAAAGCTGATGAACACAGCAAAATATCCCTGCTGAGCCAAGCGGAGTACGACCGGCTGCTTGCGATAAAACAGCAGGAAAAAGAGGCTGAGCTGCAGATTTTGATGACCAAAAATTTCCAAGCCTACTGCACGCACTTCAAGCTGCAGACACCTTAACTCTTAATTAAGATTTTGGAGAAACGCCATGATGAAAAGAGCATCTTCCACCCTATCTGCCGCAGCACTGGCACTGTCTGCGTACTGGCTCTTAGGCACTGCCCCTGTTCAGGCCGCAGTCTCAGATGACGCAGTGCAGCAGCCGGCGGTTTCAGCGGCTTTCCAGCAGCGCAAACAGCGCATAGAGCTAAGACGCAGGCTTTTAGGAACCTGGATTTTGACCTCTCTTGATGACTCCCTGAAAAAATCAATGCGCTATAAAGGCCAGCGTCCTGCCGGCAGCAGCTATATCCAAGGATTGATTAAGGACTATAAAGACAAGTGATCCTCTTAATCATCAGCTAAAACTCCGCATAAAACGGTTCATCTTCCTGCAGCCTGACCTGCCGTTTTAATCTATGCGTTTCCCGGCAGGCAATTTCCAGTTTGTCTAAAATAGAACAATCCTTTTGGGCAAGGACAATCAGGCGTTCAATTTCATCCCGCAGGGTATGGTACGGACAAAAGATAAAAACACCGTTAGGATCTATCCTGCCCAGTTCCATCAGCGCCTGAGACAGGCGCAGATATACGCCTTCAGCAAAAATATCCAGGCTGTTCTGATCACACGCAAGCACTGCCCTGTACTTTTGGGAAACGGCTAACACGATAAATAGAATTAAAGCAGTAGATCCGCGCTGGGCTTTTTCAGGGGCAAAAGCAAAGATCGCCATCGCGACCGGCAGCATCAGAGCTGAAGGGAAACCAAACATCCAGTGCAGCGGCAGAGTTAAAACAAAGCAGGCAATGCTGCAGAGCAGTATGTGCTGCCAAGTTCTCATTCTGCTGTTAATGAGTGCCTGCAGATAATCGGTGATCAGGAAATAAGGGTTATGCAGAAGCTCTTCGTTATTGTTAAAAATCGCAGTTTTGACCGTATGCCAGATGCGTTCAGACCAGTGCTCCACTATTCGCCGTTTCTCGTGATCGCCAAGATTGTGCTGAGATATGATCTTAAATGTAAGTTTCATGATTTTCTCGTTTCTGCAAGCTGAAGCAAGTTCGCGCCCAAGCGCTTTTTCAGCCGCTGCGCCACTTCTTCTATTGACTCCTTCCAGTACAGGCGGCAGTGTATTGTCTGTTCCAAGGGAACGCGCATCTGGCTGAAATGCGCGAGCGCAGCATCAAAGAACCTGGTGAAATTTTCCTGCACGAAGTTTGTTATTCTGGGGATTTCCTGAACCTGCAAATCATCAGCAAGATGTCTGCTCAACATTCTGATCTCCTCTGCGCTGAAGTTTGAAATTTCTATTTTGCGCCGAAAAGACCGGCTGATTAAATCCAGATAAAGATCTTCGGAGATCTGCAAATCAAGGCATAAGCGCTCACGGTATAAAGCCTGCTCCGGGGATTCTGCCTCATCTTGATTAAGCTTTTCATAGCACAAGGTGTGCAGGTTAATCGCCATATATTCAGTTACGCCCAAATCATCTTCTGCATACAGTTCATGCAGGATTTTAGTACGCGGTGTCATGTGCCGTTTTCCTAAAAGCTTAAATAAAATCAGTATAGCCCAAGCCTGTTTCCGAAATTCAGACTTAGGCTTTTTCATCATTTCTCGCTGTACTTTTTAAGCAGAAATTCACGGTAGCGGGCTACCTTGTCTTGATCTGCTTTTTCAGTCAGCGCTTCTACATTAAGCATGGTTCTAAGCTCGCCATTTTCCTGCTGCAGCTTAGCGCAATGCTCTGCCAGCGTCGCATAGCGCTCAAACATCATGTAGGCAGTAAAGCAGATCATCAACAGAGCTCCGGCTGTTAAAAACAGCCCCAGCTCATGTCCCGATAAAACGCTGTTCAGCTTTTTCCAAAATGTTGAATCAGCCGCCATCTTTGTTTCTCTCTTACTGCGCTCTAATCATTGGGGCCGCGGCTTTAGGAACAGCCGGAGCATCCGGTGAATCAGTCAAAACACCGCGCATGAAATGATCTAAATCAAAAGGTTTGCCGTTGAGTTTGGTCTGCCCTTTTGCCACATCAATATTGGCAGTGACTTTGTCCTCAGTCTTGGTGACGAAGCCTTGTTTAAGCAGTGCAGTGAAGATCGGATGATCAAGCTCCGTGAAAACTGCGCCGTTTAAATTGAGCACATACTGTCCCGTCAGCGTTTCCGGATTCGGATCAGCGCCCAAAGGTAAATTCTCCCCATCAAGCTCAACCGAGCCCATAGTCTTATCAGGGCCTAGGTAAACGCTGAAATCATTATGCTCCTTGTTCCCGGACTCAATGAGACTGCGCTCTAACTTCAAGTTATTAAACTGGTATGCCTGCGCTCCTGCTGATACTGAGATTTTCCCGATTTGGAGAATTGAAAACAGCGGTGCGGTCAAATCTGCAGTTTGCAGAAAACTGACTGCCGGTGCGGTATAGGTCAGCTCTCCCAGCTTTACTTTTGCTGCCGGATAAAAGTCCGGGATGTACGTTATTTCAGTTGCTCCTACCGTCAGCGCCAGCGGTGCTGAGGTGTTGCTGTTATATGGAATATCCATTATGCCCATAACGCCTGCGGTGCTGACTTGCCCGCCAAATTCAGCCATCTTTTTGTCAAACGGATGATCTGATTCTGAGCGGAACTGCAGTTTGGCTTCATTAAAGTCTGCATCAAGAAAGATGGATTTAACGCCCAGCTCTCTAAGCTGCTTAATTGCCGGATGCCCGTCTGCCGGTAATTTAATTTCAGCTTCCAGCTTTGAGGGGAGCACATAGGCTTCAAGAGCCAGTTCACTCTTATAATCTTCATCGTTCTGCAGTTTTCCCGATATGGTAAATACACCCTGTTTTCTGAAAAACAGCCAGCCGGTTTCTTCCGGCATGTACTCTACCTTAACTTGGTGCTGAGACAGTTCTTTGCAAATAAGCTCTGCTCTAAGATCAAACTCATGTGACAGCTGATAACTTAAGATCCCAGCGCCGCCGCAAGTTAATATAACCGCTGCAGAGACTATGGCTGTGATGTTGCGTTTTAAATGGCGGTTTTTTGATTCGACTGCAGAGCTTAAATTCTGCCGCGTATCTTTTTGCACTTCACTGTTGACTGCCTGCTTGGATTTTCTGAGTTTCATATAACCCTCTTTTCAACATAAGCATTATGTCGGTTAGTAGATTCTGTATAACCGGCATCTTGCGGTAAAAGCCTGCCAAGCCTGCGCACTTTCCGGTGTGCCGGGCTTTAGCAACTGAGGTGAGATTTCATCGCTGATGCAGCCTAACAGTGACGGCTTGCCATCACGCATGAAGGTGCAGTAAAAGGAAAACTTAAAGGCACCTAACGCTGTTAAACCGCTAAGCGGCTGCAGCGATTTCGGTGCCTTCAGCATTTTCCTATACAGGTATTTTCGTGCTTGATAACCATCCGACGTTTCCGGCACCAGCATCCTGACAAATCTCACTTCAGGATCTTCCATGCAAAGACAGTTCAGCTCCCGCCACCCTAAGATCTCCGGCTCTGGCTCCATGCCGTCAGCGGGCTTGAACGCAGCCGCACGCAGCGGTCGTATCCAAGTGTTAACAGATGGCGGCCTTTGAGCTGCAGTAAAAGGGCTCTTAGGGAAAGGCGCTGCTCTTTCTATCATGAAATATCCTTTGCTTTAAAACAGGCGCAGTATGACAGCCGAAGAAGCGCTGTACGCGGCAAGTTGGGGCAAGATTGGCTGTTTTAAGACTCGCTGACAGATTTTTGCAGTTATGCCCCCTAGCTTCAGCATACAGGGGGCTTAAATGACGCTTAAAAGAGGCTTAATTTAGGGCTTCAAGCAGTTCATTAGGAACCTGCTCGCCAGCGTTGCCGGAATCGCTTCCACCGCTCTCCGCAATCCACTTTTCATAATGCTTGAGCATGGCAAAGCTGCGGCGCTGAATATCGGCAATGCCCGACAGCAGTTTGCGGATCATGGCAAAGCGCTTTTCGTATTTGATAATCAGCTCAAGCTCCCAGTCGCGTGCCCCCTTAAATGCTCTGGCCGGATATTCAAAATCACCTTTAGGATTAATGAGGCGCTCGTAGAAATAAACCACCTTGCCTTGAACTTTACGCCCCTTTCTTTGACACCAATAAATCCCGTCCGGTCTGCCGCTTTGCTCAGGCTCGTTTATGATTTTAGCAGTGAAGTTTAAAGGATCTTTACGCCATGAAAGGTTTACCGTAAATGCGAAGAACGATCCGCGCTTTTTAGCTTCCGCAAAAGCCTCATTCATGAGCTGATCTTTCAGTCTCTTGGCATGTATAAACAAAATCATTTTTATGACATCTAGATCTGTACCTAAAGACGTGTGCTTTATTTCGGTAAAGAGCTCGGTCAGATCTTCCTCGTCATAAAGTTCCTGAATATCTGCATTACGCTTCTGTGCCTGAGCGGAAATCAGCTCTGATAAGGTTTTCCTTGTTCTGCCCAAAGCTTGGCTCTGTGCAATCATAATCTCCTCCTGCCGTGTTTGCCTATGCGCTGAAATATACATGCATAACAGCACAGCCTGGGCTCTGCTGTTATATAAAGGGTTTGAAGCTGATTTAAGCTGAAAAAGCACAGCTGTGCTGTTATATATATTGCGGAGCATACCTCCCTATGCGCTGTAATAAGCAGTCCATGCTCAATTTCAGCTGAAGCATGCGATATTTTCATACGCAGTGCTGTTATGTATATAGCGGAGCATACCCCTCTATGCGCTGTAATAAGCAGATCTTGTTCAACACCTGCGGCGGCAAATGTGTTTTTCAGCTGCTGTGCTGTTATATACATTGCGGAGCATACCTCCCTATGCGCTGTAATAAAGCAGATCGGCGCATACGTCGTCCCCAGCGTCAGGATCAGATAAATCGCTTCCAGCTGACGATTTAAGCTGAGATGGCGAGGCAAGCTCCTGCTCAATTAAAAATTCGTCTTTATAGCCGGTAACGTCCATGCCCTCCTCAATGAGCCCCGCTGTGAGCATGACAGTATCGTTAAGCGTCTTCTGCAGGCTGTCACGCTTGTGCTGCAGATCTGCCAATATTTCATCCTTTGATAAGCCTTTAAAGCTGCTCAAAATGTTATCAGCAGCACTGGCGTTGCTGCTGCTTAAATCCAAGTAAAGCTCAGAAAGCAGATCGCAGATCTTGCTTAAGAGTGACAGGTACGAAAGCAGCTCTAAACCGGATCTGAATTTTGTGCCAGGCACATAAGCTCGACACAGATCTTTAAGCTTGGCGCTTACATTGAAATAGCGCTCAAGGTGCAATTCTGTCTTGTGCGGTATTTTGGATATCTGCATTTCCCACAACCTCGCTGCGTTGCATCGCGGTTTAAATAAAGTTTTCTATAAATCGATCTTTCTATTTATATAGAGCGACCAAAAATTTCCCGGCTGTTATAAAAGCCGAACCAAAAATTTCCGAAGTCATGGCTAATAATTTCCCATGTACCACCCCCTGTTATGCTGTGATTGTGGGAAACTCCAAGGCTGATAAAATGAATGCGGAGAGCCTGTATTACCGTACAAGGCTTTAAGCTCTGATATAGCCGCATCCAAAGCGCGCTGACTGCTTTTCAGATCTGGAAGTGATGCTGTCTCTGCAGCAGCTCTAGGCTTCTCTGCCGCTAAAATAGGCTGTTCAGCAAAGCCTTGGCTAAGGCGATTTTTAATTTCCCGGCGAGCGGGATCTGATTGCGAAAATGAACGGTCACTGCGTACAATTTGCCGATTTTTAACTGAGTATCTGCGCTGCTGAACCAACTGTTCGCATTTGCGGCTGCGGGTTAATTTGACTTTACTTGAGTATTCACCAAAGACTTCAGTGCTGAAATTAAAACCTTGCTTTAATATTTCAGTCCCTGTTAAATCACTGCAGCCGGAAAGCGGAACTATCAGATTTAACTTCTGCAAAGTTCGCAGATGGCTGCAAATTGTCTTTTGGGAAACCCCTATTTCGGCCGCGATATCGGTAAGCTGGCTTGCTGAAACCGCGAAGTTGTCTCCGCCCCGGTAATTAAATGCCGCCTTATCGAGCAGAACTGAGACAAGTAAAATCATGGACGGGGCCTGCAGCTCAGCTTGGTTTCCTAGAGTAAATATCAATTTAAACTTTTTAGGCTTTTCAGCACGGCGCAGTTTTATTAAGCAGTGTTTGCCCTGCTTGCGCTCTTGGTATTGATTGGGAAATCTTGCTGCTATTAAATTCAGCTGTCTGCGGATCATGCGTGGCGATAAATAACCGCCCATAAATTCTGAAATCTGAGCAGTAGTAAGTGATATTTGACCAAAGTGCTTTTTGGCATAAGAGCACTCCGTCAGCGATGTTAATTGCGCATAAACAAGCTTTGTCGTGCAGCTCTCACCTGCTAAGGCTTTTAAATCTTCTGCATACAGCTTGCCCAAGCGCGTCAGGCTTATGTCTTCCATTCGGTATATTTCACATTTTTAAAAGTAAAAAAGTGCCTGTAACCGAATTTTTGTGATAGAATTAGACCCGTTGGAGCGGGTTTAATTACGCAAAAATTCAGTTTGTCGTAATCAACTCTTTCGGTTTTGGCTGCTGGTAACAGCTAAAACCAATCAAATTGATTTTGAGCAATGCCGCCGGATAGCGTTCAAGTTATCCGGCGGTTTTGTTTTATATAGGAAAAACATTTTGATTTCTCCCTGCTTCGTTATAGAATAAGAGACAACGAAGTGCCTCTCCCTGCCTGAAACGAGGGGGAGATTGTGGTGAGATATTGGGAAGGGAAATGCTGCTAATTAGAAAGGGCCTAAAGATAGATTAGTAAGTATTCTAATGTTGGAAAGCCACAGATTAGAACTGCAGCGCAGTGTCGCCTTGATCGTACACGGAGCACCCTTTCTCTAAGGCGTTTAGCGTAAATACCTCGCACTCGCGACAATCCTCAGGCGTAAATCCCATCTTAACCCCCTTCCGTACAGCTTGCAGCCTTAGTACAGGTATACAGCTAAAGTATAACCAGCTACCAGCAACAGGATGATCCCCAAGAGAAAATCTGCCGTACGCTTTTTCAATTTACCGCGAATTTTCATGGTGATGAAGCTCATCAAAAATGAGCCTAGCAACACTATGCCCACCAAGGTGAAGTTGACGTAGCCCACCTGCAGCGTATGCTCCAGCATCGGTTGGCAGGGTTTGGTCAAATAACCATACAAACTGCCGATGCCGCCTATCACCATCATGTAATTAGTATAGACCGCTACCTGCGGCTGCTTCACGAAGGATAATTGATTGACAAGCGGAGCCATGATTGAGCCGCCGCCAATGCCGGTAATGCCGGCGATCAAGCCCCCTAGCGTGCAGAACACCGTTCCTTTGGCCAAATCGCGACGATTTACTGCCGCATCCGGTTTTTCTGCGCCTTTGCGCTTTAATTTAAGAAAAGTTTTAATGGAAAGCAGCAACATCGTGGTCACGAAAATGCCGACAATCATGAATGGCGGAAAAATGAAGCTTAACTCAAAACCGCCTTGCACCCCAATAATCATGCCGCCGGACCACAGTAGCAGCCCCTTATAACTGATCGCAATTTTCTGGCGAATAAAATAAGTTAAATTAATGAGCGCAGAACCAATTACTATCGACAAAGAAGTGGCAGCGACCATCTGCAGGGAAAACTGAGGGAACACAGTCATCAGCAATGGCACCATCAGCACGCCACCGCCGATGCCAAACAGCGCCGACATGACATTGGTAAAAACGCCGCAGCCCAATAAAAAACAGATGATGGCTAAACTCATCGTTACTACCCATGCTAAAAAGATGCATGGAGTATAGCAATCAAGCTACTACTCGCCCTATGATCACGATCATAAGCCCGTGCGCACTAAACGCTTAATATCTTAGATAGACTACCTTGGTGCAGGAGAAAGTTTGATGCAACGCCCTTTTTATCTGATGGCCAAACCCTCCGCCGCGCACTGCAATATGCGCTGCAGCTACTGTTTTTATGTCGGTAAAACCGCCTCGAACTCCCTTTCGATGTCAGATGAAGTCCTTGAGCGCTATATCGCTGCGTATATTGCCCACAATCCGCAGCGTGAGATCAGCTTCATTTGGCAGGGGGGCGAGCCGACACTGTGCGGTCTTGAATTCTTTAAAAAGGCCGTAGCCCTGCAGCAGCGTTATGCCGGCGGCAAAATCATTCACAACAGTCTACAGACTAATGGTCTTATCATCAATCAAGCCTGGTGCGACTTTTTTAAGGAGCATAATTTTTTAATCGGCGTTTCCATTGATGGGCCGCAGGAGCTGCATGATCGCTGCCGCCTAGATCGCGGCGGACGCGGTACTTTTGATAAGGTCGTTGCCGCCATTGCGCTGCTGCAGCGCAATGGCATTGAGTTTAATACCTTGACAGTGGTGCATCCGCACAATGTTGCCTACGGCGCAAAGATTTATCAATTTTTAAAGGAATTAGGATCCACGCAGCTGCAGTTCATCCCGCTTACCGGCATTGCTACCACAGTGGATGCCACCGCCTACGGGCAATTTTTAATTGATATCTTTGACCGCTGGTACCCGCAGGATGTAGGGCACATCTTTGTGCAGCATATTGAACAGTGGTTCATGGCCTATGCCGGGATGCAACCCTCTTTGTGCATCTTTAAACCCTATTGCGGCGATCAAATGATCATTGAGCAAAATGGCGACATTTACAGCTGCGATCATTTTGTGGATGCTACGCATCGCTTAGGCAATCTGCTGCACGGCGATCTGCTGTCTATCATCAATACGCCGCGCCAGCTGCAGTTTGGACTTGGCAAAGCGCAATTGCCTGATGCCTGCCCAGCCTGCCCCTATCTTAAATTCTGCCATGGCGGCTGTCCCAAGCACCGCACGGTCGATGGTAGCGGCACCCGCATTAATCAATTCTGCACAGCCTATCGGCTGGCACTTGACCACATGCTGCCGTACTTTGACGTCATGTATCGTCGCCTGACGTCTGCACATGAACTTGCAAAATAGTGATCGCCGTCACTATTGATGACTATTTTTCATCATAACGGGGTAGCGCAACTCCTTTCTATACTGAGCGGCAATGCAATCTATAGAAGGAGACTTTCATGTTTGCTGTCTTAACCTGTATCGCCTTTATGGCGTTTGTCGCGTGGTACTCATGGTACAAAACACGCGGCACTATTGAAACTTCCGCCGGCTACTTTCTGGCCGGTAATACCTTAGGCCCGGTCTTTATTGCCGGATCGCTGCTGTTAACCAATATTTCAACTGAACAGCTGGTCGGACAAAGCGGCCTAGCTTATTTTGGCAATATGACGCCGCTGGCCTGGGAAGTATGGGCAGTGCGCGGCATTATTTTGCTTGCCATCTTATTCTTACCCATGTACTTAGGGGGCGCCTTCTCCACCATTCCGGAGTTTTTAAAGACGCATTATGGTGAGGGTACGCGCAAACTCGTGGTTTATCTCTTCATGTTCGGCTATATCTTTGTGTGGTCACCGACCGTGCTGTACGGCGGCGCACTGGCCTTAATGAAGATCCTTAATATTGAACAAGCGCTCGGAATCACCCGCATGGAGGCACTATGGCTGATGACCATTATCGTGGGTGTGATCGGCGCCATCTATGCTGTTGCCGGCGGTCTGCGCGCAGTAGCGATTTCCGATACTTTAAACGGCTACGGTCTGCTTATCATCGGCTGTTTGATCCCGATTTTAGGTCTGATTGCGCTCGGCGATAAAATCGGCGGCGGCGTGACCGATGCATTGCACTTCATTGCTACCCACCACCCAGAAAAACTGGATGCTATTGGCCTGGGCAGTGAACTGGATGCCATCCCGATTGCCGCAGTTTTCACTGGTCTTATGGTAACCGCAACCTTCTATTGGGGCACCAATCAATTCGTGATTCAGCGCGCCTTAGGTGCCAAGAGCCTCAAGGCCGGGCAGCAAGGTCTGCTCTTTGCCGGCTTCTTTAAATTCTTAGTGCCCTTCATTGCGATTTTCCCGGGCCTCATTGCCTATCATTTATACGGTGAAGGCTTAAATCCGCGCGATATCGCCTACCCGACCTTAGTGGCCGATATTCTGCCTGCACCGCTGTTAGGTCTGTTCGTGGCTGTGCTGTTAGGCGCCGTCTTCTCCACCTATAACTCGCTACTCAACTCAGCTGCAACGCTCTTTGCCGTTGATATCTACAAGCCCTTTGTCAATCCGCAGGCCAACGACAACAAGGTGATCCGCGTCTCACAGATTTTCGGCATCATCTGCTCGGTCTTTACCATCGGCATTGCTCCGTTCTTAATCTATGCACCCAACGGCCTGTTCATTTTCCTGCAGCAATTCACCGGCTTTATTGCCATTCCGATTGTAAACTTAGTATTAATCGGTCTGTTTGCCCGTCGTCTGCATGTGCCAGAGCTGGCCGCTAAGTTCACCATCATTGGCCACATCATTGCCTACTACCTGCTCGTCTATCAGTTAAATGACTTAATTAAGATCCACTGGATGCATGTCTACGGCATTTTATTCTGCGTGGAGTTGGCGGTTCTGGTAATTTGGGGCCTTGTAGCACCGGGCACCCCGAGTGCGCAGCGCGAGCAGCGCGTAGCGATTATCGACATGCATGCTTGGCATTACGCCATCCTCACCTCGTGCATTCTGCTGTCGCTGGCAACTTTAATCTACGTCGTCTTCTCCAAGGTGGGTCTTGCCTATGCCGATGATGTAGTATCGCCTGATTTCTGGCCGTACTTCTTAGGCACCTTCGCCGCCTGCGCCGTAGTAAGCATTTTAATGCACCTGAAAGTGCAGCCGATTTATGAAAAGTACATCAACGAACACTATCACTCCAAAGTGGCCCAAGCATTAGAGGGAAAAAATCATGACTAAGAAGCCCAACATCCTATTCATTCTGCTCGATGATTACGGCTGGACCGACACCGGCTGCTACGGCAGCAGCTTTTACGAGACGCCGCGCATTGATGCGCTGGCGCTGGAAGGCGCGCGCTTTACGGATGCCTACGCCTCCTGCCCGGTTTGCTCCCCGACGCGGGCTAGCATCTTAACCGGCAAATACCCGGCCCGCCTGGGGCTGACGCAGTGGATCGGCGGGCATTCTGAGGGTAAGCTGGCGGACGTGCCGTATATCGATCATTTAAGCACTGACGAAATTTCGCTGGCCAAAGCACTGAAAAAAGGCGGCTATGCCACGTGGCATGTCGGTAAATGGCATCTATCCAAGCACAACGAAGAGCGCTTTGCCACTTATCCGGACAAGCACGGCTTTGACGTCAATATCGGCGGTTGCCATTTCGGTCATCCGTTTAACGGCTATTTCTCCCCTTACGGCATTGAAACCTTAGAGGACGGGCCTGAGGGTGAATATTTAACCGATCGCTTAACCGACGAGGCCATCAAATTGATTAAAGGCCATAAAGGCAGCGATCAGCCGTGGTTTATGTACCTCTCACACTATGCGGTACACACGCCGATCGAGTGCCATGAAGAGCTGGTGGAAAAATACCGCAAAAAGGCGCGCATGCTGGGCCTTGATAAAATCAATCCTTTTGTCGAAGGCGATTACTTCCCCTGCGAGCACAAGAAGGACGAACGCATTTTGCGCCGCACCATTCAAAGCAATCCGATTTATGCTGCAATGGTGGAGAATTTGGATACCAATATCGGCCGCGTGCTGGATTGCCTCAAAGCCGAAGGGCTGGAGAACGACACCATCGTCATTTTCTACAGTGACAATGGCGGACTGGCCACCGCCGAAGGCTCTCCGACCACCAATAAGCCTTTGTGCGAAGGCAAGGGCTGGATGTATGAAGGCGGTACGCGCGAGCCTTTAATTATCCGCTGGCCGGGACATATTGCGCCTAATACCATGATTGAAACGCCGGTTACCTCCACCGACTTCTATCCGACGCTGCTTGAGGCTGCCGGCTTGCCGCTGATGCCGGAGCAGCATATGGACGGCGTCAGCATTCTGCCGCTTTTGGAACAGCAAAATCAGCCGGATCTAGAGGAACGGCCGATTTTCTGGCACTATCCGCATTACTCCAATCAAGGCTGTACCCCGGGCTGCTCGGTACGTCAGGGGCATTGGAAACTGCTGGAGTTCTTTGAGGATGGCAAGTTGGAGTTGTATGACATTTACAACGATGTCGGCGAAACCAAGGATGTCAGCGCCGAGCATCCGGATATTGTTGCCAAATTAAAAGCGCTGCTTGATGCATGGAAGCTTGACGTCAAAGCGCGCATTCCGCAACCCAACCCTCACTATAAGCCGCGCCAGCAAGGCTAAGCGCCTGCATTATTTGCGGTAGTTAACTTCAGGGCATCTTTCCTCAAGGTGCCCTATTTTTAAACGCTGCCGCAAAAGCGCTGCATCCGGCACTTAGGATCGGCACTGTCAGTGTACTTGTACTCAAACCCCACGGTCAGTCCATACGCTATGAACTACCCCACGCTATGGGGAATTTCGCGGCATTAAGTTAAAATCAATCTCAGCATCGGCGCGCCCAGAACTTTCACTGACTTCACAGCGCGGTAAAACGCGATCTGCTGACCGTTACTGTATGCACGCAAAAATATAGATGTAGTTTTGCGCAGCAATTCTCCCCCTCAATGCCGGCAAAGCGCTCCTTTCATTATGCAAATGCACAGCGCACTGTGCTCTTTTGACAATAATGTACTTAACTTAGATAACATCCACTGCCAGCAACAAGCGACGGAATAATTTTGCCCCATCAGAAAAACAAGTTAACACTATCACACTTTTAACGCCATTTATCTAAGCTAAGTGAGAACGTAATGTAACAAGAAGTGCATTTGGTCATTTTACGTGATGCCAATCACGGTCCATAAGTGCAACAAAATTGCAGACATTGGTATATATCACAGCTAAAAAGATAAGTTACGCCGATTGATCTGTGAAACTTCATACCTTTTGCTGATCTTCATTTCCTTAACATTAAACAAACCCCGCCATAGGTGTGCCCAAAACACTTAAGCGGTTGTTTTTAGTGATTTTAACTAAAAATTTAAGGAGTTTCTATGAAGAGAAGTCATAAGATTCTTTTCATCGCCTTTAATGTAGTCTATTTCTTCATAGACTACATTTTGGTGACTTTTTTGCCGAATCCGCTCATGTTCGGCTGGCTGACCCTGCACTGCGCAATTTTACTGTTCATGCCGGTAATTGCCGCTGCAGTCTGGGGCATTTATTACAACGCGTTCTTTAAGACACAAAAACAAGTGCCTTGATAGTGCGTTTATCGATTAATCAGCAAAAGAGATTCTATCAATGAGTACAACTTCTATCGTCTTGATTATCGTCGGCATGCTTATTTATTCCGGTTTTGTGATCTTCCACGGCACCAGATCGTTTAAAAGCACCAGCGATTCTGCAGAAAAATTCTTTACCGCCGATCGCGGCATTAATCCGTTTATTCTGATGTGCACAACTGCCATCTCCGTATTCTCTGCTTTAGCATTCTACGGCGTTCCGGCTGCTCTATACCGCTACGGCATCGGCTATTACTCTAATACCGGCGGCATGGTTGCTGGCCTGATGTTCGTAGTAATGGGCTATCGTTTGTGGCTGCTGGGGCGTGAGTACGGCTTCACAACGCCGGTCGATTTCTTAAGAAACAGATTCTATTCCGACTCCTTCGGCCTCATCGTGTCCTTAGTACTGATGCTGTTTATCGTACCTTACGTTGCGATGCAGCTCGTGACGATTGGTGATGCCGTAGTTGTCACCACTGAAGGCGTCGTTCCTTACTTCATTGCTGTAGCCGTCGGCACCATAGTAGTCTCGCTCCATATTATTGGCGGAGGCATGGGGGTCAGTAGCGTGGATGGATACTTTCCACATTACCTTAGGCTTCGGCACCTTAATTGTCCTGATTGCGTATTTCACTATTCATTATTTCCCCGACGGCGGCTTCGTGCAGGCGGTACAGATGATGCCGGAAAACGGTACGTATGATCGTCTGTCTACCCCTGGTCCTAACGGTGCCTTCGATTGGAAGGGTATGCTGGCAATGCCTTAACCGGCGCTATTGCAACCGTGGTGTGGCCGCACATCTTCATGCGCACCTACGTAGCTGCCAGCAAAGAAAATTTCAAATACATGGCTTGGACCATGCCTATGGCATACGTAGTGATTTACTCACTCATCGTCTTTATCGGCATTATTATTGCCCCGGCGATTTTAGGCCCGAACTTTGCGGACTCTGAGAACTTGGTATCGATTCTGTCCACGCAGTATGCGCCGCCGCTCATCGCCTTCATTTCACTGCTGTGCCTGTTTGCCTTCGGCGTATCCAATGCAGACTCGCTGTTGCTGTCTGCCAGCGCCATGGCCTCGCGCGACATTTATCTGCATCACTTCTATGAAAACAAAAATAAGGCAGCCGATCCTAAGCAGATCGTAAAGTTTGGCCGCTTAGTGCTGCTCATTCTGATGATTCTCTCCATCATTGTGGTTGCGATCAAACCCGCCCTCATTGTGGATTATGCCTACAAGCTCTCCTCACCGTTCTTTGCGCAGATTCTGCCGTGCACTATCGCCGGTCTATTCTGGAAGCGAGCAACCCGTGAAGGCGCTTACGTCGGTACCATGGCAGGTCTGATAGTAGCCATCTACTACACCTTCTTTGCCCAGCCGCCTTTAGGTTTCTCCGCCCTTATCTGGAGCTTAATCGTCAACGGTGGTCTGCTCATCGTGATTAGCCTATTCACCAAGGTTCCGGAAGATGTAGTGGCCAAATATCACAAGCGTATTGATTCCATTATTTACTCCGGTGCCGAACTCTCCTCCATTAATGAGAAGACCTTAGCCGCCGTAGCCAAATAACTTTAACCATTAACGCATAAGCACGCTGCAGCCTGCTAAGGCTGCGGCAAATTAAGGATCAATCCATGGCATTATTTAAAAAACGCACCAATCAGTCTCCGGCGCCCTACCGCCGTGAAGATGCGCTGATTGACGCCGCTGTGCCGCTCATCGATTTTGCCGTCTACGGCGTTGCGATTAAGCATCCTGCTGACTGGCGTATTTTCATCAATCCAAGCAAAACTTTTTTATATCAGGACGGATACGCCAAAATCGATCGCTCCGTCGCACCAGGTGCCAAAAAACTGGAGGTTTCCTTATCGCTGCGCTGGGCGCGCATCAATAAGGTCGTCAGCATTGATGAATACGTTGATGAAATTCAGCGGCAATATGCCATCAAGCAGCAGAAAAACAAAACCGACAGCTTTCGCATTGATGATCTGTATGAAGCAGCAGATATGCCGCATAAAACCTTTGCCATTGAATCCACCATTATGGCCAATCACTCCATTTATCGTGTGCTCAAGAGCAATGAATACTTCAAAAGTCTGGAATACGTCACCCGCTGCCCTGTCACTGAGCGGATCGTTATGGCTACTTTGTGCGCATACTGCGAAACCTTTGACTGCAACCGCGACCTCTTCATCCGCATGCTGAGTTCGCTTAAATGCCACAGCACAGAATAGCTCTAATAATACGTTTGGTGTCTACTGATTGTTATACAGGAGTTTATTATGAAGATTGCCGTAATTGGCGCTGGTCTTATGGGCAGCGGGATCACGCAGCAATGTGCTCAAGCCGGATTCAGCACGGTCAATATTGACGCCTTCGCCGCCGCACAAGAAAAGGCTAAAGCGACCCTTGCTGCGCTCTTTGAGCGCAAAGTCGCCAAAGGCCGCCTGACCACAGAAGAAGCTGACGCAATTTTAAGCCGCATCAGCTACAGCACTGATTATGCCGCCGCTGGCGAAGCTGACATTGTAATTGAAGCCGTGCCGGAAAAGATTGATCTGAAAAAAGCTGTATTCAAGCAGCTTGATGCCGTATGCAAAGCCGAAGCGCTGCTACTGTCCAACACCAGCGGATTGTCAATTTCCGAAATAGGCAGCGTCACTAAACGGCCGCAACAAGTGATGGGCACCCATTTCTTCTACCCGGCTCCTGTCATGAAGTTAGTTGAGCTGATCCGCGGTTTGGCCACCTCCGATGAGGTCTATACCCAAGCTAAAGCGTTCATGCACAGCTTAGGCAAGACCACGGTAGATGCTCCGGAATATCCTGGTTTTATTGTCAACCGCATTTTAGTACCGATGCAGAACGAAGCGGCATACATGGTCATGGAAGGATGTTCGCCTGAGGATGTTGATACTGCCATGAAGCTTGGTACCAACATGCCGATGGGACCGTGCGAGCTTACAGATTTTGTCGGCATTGATGTCATGCTCGCTACCATGACCGGCCTATATGAAGGTTTCCACGACAGCAAATACCGCCCCTGCCCGCTGCTGGAACGCATGGTTAAGGCCGGGCGCTTAGGGCGCAAAAGCGGACAGGGATTCTATACCTATAAATGATTTCCCCTAAATGAGTTACGCGGCCCGCTGCGGGCCGCTGCATCTCTTAAGTCTTCATTAACTGCATATTGGAAATTTACATGATAAAAGCCAAATTTTATAAACCCGATGAGATAGCCGCCATGTTCAAAGACGGCATGACGGTCTGCCCTATCGGCATGACTCTAGTCAGCGCCAGCGAGAGCATTTTAAAGGCTTTAGAAAAATCATTTTTGGAAACTGGACATCCGCGTGATATGACGCTGCTGCACTCCTGCGGGCAAAGCGATCGCAAAGACGGCATTCAGCACTTTGCACATGAAGGCATGATAAAGCGCATTGTCGGATCGCACTGGGGACTGCAGCCGCGCTGGATGGAGATGATTGCCAACTCACAAGTGGAAGCCTACTGCCTGCCGCTAGGACAGATTGCACAGCTCTATCGCAGCATGGCCTGCGGCTTGCCGGGCAAGCTGTCGAAAGTCGGCCTCGGCACCTTTGTCGATCCACGCTATGAAGGCGGCAAGATGAATGAGCGCACTAAACCTTTAGAAGACATTGTTGAGATCATGCAAATTGACGGCGAGGACTACATGTTCTACCGCTAGATCCCGATTGATGTATGCATCATCCGCGGCACCGAATGCGATGAAATGGGAAATCTCACCACTGACGAAGAGGCGATGAAGCTTGAGGTATTAGCTGGGGTCATGGCCGCCAAACGCTATGACGGCAAGGTCTTTGCGCAAGTTAAGCGCGTAGTGCAGACCGGTACCTTGAATCCCAAAGCGGTGACCGTACCCGGAGTTTTCATTGACGGCATTGTGGTCTGCGATAACCCGAACGTAGATCATCGCCAAACCTCATCCTGGGTCTTTGATCCGTCCTACAGCGGCCAAGCCCGCGTACCGCAAAATGCCATTGAGCCGCTGCCGCTGACGGTACGCAAGGTGATCGGCCGCCGTGCGCTGGCCGAAGTTTATCCCGGCGCAGTGATCAATTTGGGTACTGGCATTCCGAACGATGTTATCGGCAATATCTCCAATGAAGAGCAAATCGGTGATGACATCATGATCACGGTCGAGTCCGGCATTTACGGCGGCGTGCAGGCCGGAGGTATTGATTTTGGCATCGGACAGAATCTGCTGGCCATGATTACTCACGTTGAGCAAATGGACTATTACAACGGCGCCGGGGTGGACGTTACCTTCATGGGCTTTGGCGAGCTAGATAGCGCGGGCAATATTAATGCTACCAAGATGGGACCGCGCTACACCGGGGCCGGCGGCTTCATTGACATTACGCAAAATGCCAAAGCAGTCGTCTTCTGCGGCACCTTTACGGCATCAGGATGCGAATTTTCCTTTGATGATCATCAGCTCCACATCATCCAGGAAGGCCGCATCCGCAAGATGGTCCAACAGGTAGCGCAATATTCCTTCAACGGGCCCTTAGCTCGTAAAAAGGGGCAGAAAGTCATTATTGTGACCGAGCGTGCGGTATTCCGTTTAATCCCTGAGGGCGTAGAGCTCATCGAAATCGCCGCCGGAGTTGACTTACAAAAAGATGTGCTTGATTTAATGGACTTCAAGCCCATCATCAGTCCGTAGCTCAAAATCATCGACGTCGCCATCTATAACCAAGGTCCGTGCAATTTAAAAGCCAAGATTTTTAACAAATAAGGAGTCTTACCATGAAACTAAACCGCAAAGTCGCAGTCGTCACCGGCGGAGCCAACGGCATCGGACGGGCTATTGCCTTAAAGCTCGCCCAGGAAGGTGCCTAGGTCAATATTCCCGATCTGGCCGATTGCAGTGAGACTTTAGCAGAAATTACAGCTGCCGGTATGCAAGCCGAGTTCCATCAGGTAAATGTGTCCAAGCTTGAGGAAGTACAGCAGGTCTTTGCTCACATTTTAGAAAAATACGGCACCATCGACATCATGGTCAACAATGCCGGAATCAATCGTGACGGCATGCTGCACAAGATGTCTCCCGAGAATTGGCAGATGGTGATCGATGTCGATCTGACCGCGACGTTCTACTGCACGCAGCAGGCGATCATGCACATGCGCACGAATAACTACGGCCGCGTGATCAATATTTCCTCCGGAAGCTGGCTTGGCAACATCGGACAGGCCAACTATGCCGCAGCCAAAGCTGGCGTAGTAGGCCTTACCAAGACCGCCGCGCGTGAAAACGCCAAGAAAGGTATTACCTGCAACGTGATCTGCCCTGGATTCATTGAAACCAACATGACCTTAAAGCTTAAGGAAATTAATGACGGCAAGCCTTGGGACATCATGATGGCCAAAATTCCGGCCGGCTATGCCGGTAAGCCTGCAGATGTAGCCAATATGGTGGCTTTCCTGGCCTCCGATGAGGCTTCCTATATCACCGCCGAAGTGATCAATGTAGGCGGCGGCATGATTGTCTAACGTAAGCGATGTTTAAAGATTGGCATCAGGCGGCACTCCAACACCGCCGGTTAACCATACTTGAATTGAAATAAAGGATTTTTATCATGACTAAAGAAGTAGTTATCGTAAGCGGCGTACGTCTACCGGTCGGCAGCTTCGGCGGCAGTCTAAAGACGCTCTCCTCCATTGAAATGGGCGCTATGGTAGTAAAGGAAGCCGTGAAGCGCGCACAAATTGATCCTAAGTTAATTGATGAACTGATTGTAGGCGAAGTCGGCGAAATCGGTGCTGACGGCTTTATTGCCCGTGCCATCGGTCTTAAAGCAGACCTGCCTGAAAGCGTAACCGCATATTCAGTCAACCGTCAGTGCGGCTCAAGCCTGCAGTCAATTGCCGATGCCTATTTAGAGATCTTAACCGGTCATGCCGATGTCGTAGTGGCAGGCGGTGTAGAAAGCACCTCGCGGCTGCCCTACTACGTGTACGATGCGCGCTGGGGTGCCCGCATGGGACATAAAGTTTTTGAAGACGGCGTGCTGGACATCTTAACTTGGCCGCTTGACGGTAATCATAACGGCGTTACCGCGGAAAATGTCGCTCGCGAATACAACGTCAGCCGGGAAGAACAGGATCAATTTGCGCTGCAATCTCACCTGCGTGCGGTTAAAGCCATTGCCGACGGCAAATTCAAGGATGAAATCCTGCCAGTGGAGCTCAAAGATCGCAAAGGCCGCGTCACTATCTTTGATACCGATGAAGGACCGCGTGCCGATCAGACCATTGAAAAGCTCGCTAAATTAAAGCCATGCTTTGTCAAGGAGAACGGCACCGTAACCGCCGGAAACTCCTCCTCCTTAAATGACGGCGCTGCCGCTTTAGTGCTGATGAGCGCGGATAAAGCCAAGGAACTTGGCTTAAAGCCGCTGCTTAAAGTAGTTGACTATGCGGTAGCCGGCTTTAAAGCTGAACTGATGGGATATTCACCGAAGTTTTCGTCAGAAAAGCTGGCTAAAAAACTGGGACTTGATTTAAAGAGCATTGACATGTTCGAGATCAATGAAGCCTTTGCCAGCCAGGCCTATGCGGTAAGACGTGATATAGGACTTGACCCTGACAAAGTAAATATCTATGGCGGCGGCATCTCTATTGGTCACCCGCTAGGAGCAACCGGAGCCATTCTGACGGTCAAAGTGATGTACGAGCTCAACCGTACCGATAAGCAGGACGCCATGATCAGCATGTGCATCGGTGGCGGACAAGGCATCTCCATGTACTTCACTAAGCCCTAGTGCTTAAAGTAGACGTATATCTGCTGTCACCTATTTAGCGTTAATACCAGAGGAAACTGTTGAGGCCTCAGCACATTATCCGCTCTGGCCTCATTTTTTAAGCCCCACCTAGGGGAGCTTTCTGCAACGCTGCATGCTTCAACCATTGATGCAGATTAAGGAACAAGTTATGAGCGGTTTTTTATATAACTCACTGTACCGCAGCGCGACTTTATATCGCGATAAACCCGCTTTGATTTTTAATGATGCCGCTTGCCTTACTTTCACGCAGTTTCTGCACTGCGCCGATTGCTGTGCTGCTTTTCTGCAGGCGCAAGGGCTTAAATCCGGCGATATGATTTATGCAGCTTTAGGATCAACTCAGGATTTCTGCGCCTTAATTTATGGCGCCAGCCGTCTGCACATCACAGTCATCCCGGTGTCAACTAAGCTCAAGCAAGAAGGTATCGCCCATCTGCTGTCATCAATTGAACCTAAGGCGGTTTTTTTATGATGAAACGAAACAGCCATTCTTCCCGCAGCTGCTGCCTGCATCCTGTAAGTGTTTTGCCGCAGGCTCGCTGCATTTTACTGCAACTGCACCGCTTAGCGCTGACGCAAAACCGGTGATGCCAGCTGCAGACATTCCTGAAATTATTATGTTTACTTCAGGCACCACCGAAACTCCTAAAGGAGCTGTCATCAGTAGCTCAAATATTGAAGCAGCGGTTAAAGCCTACGCTCAGGCGCTTAAACTTACGTCCGAAGATCGCACCATTTTAGGCGTGCCCATTTTTCATATCACCGGACTTATCGCGATCTTAGCTTTATTCGTCTATCTAGGAGTTACTGTCTACGTCGAACCGCGATTTAATGCCGAGCGCATCTTAAAGCTGATTGATGAACATCAGATAACTTTCCTGCATGGTTCGCCGACAGTATTTTCCCTGCTACAGGAAGAAAGCGCCAAGCAAGGTCTGCATCCGCTGTCCTCGCTGACTTCCATTTCCTGCGGCGCTGGACGGCTGAATATGGGAACAATTAAAGCCCTTAAGCATTTATTTCCGCAAGCTGCCGTGCATTCTATCTACGGTCTAACTGAATCCACTTCTCCCTTTACGATTTACCGCGGCGATCTGAGTTTAACTAAAGATGGCGCATCATCCGGCACCGTCACCCCTGGCTGCGCCATTGAGATCCGCGATGAGGCTGGACACGTACTGCCTCCTGGTGCAAGTGGCGTGATCTGGATTAAGGGCCCAATGGTGATCAAGCGTTACTTCCCACAGCCTGAGCAGGTAGCACAATACTTTGACGGGGATTTCTTCAACACCGGCGACATCGGCATGTTGACAGCAAGCGGCGAGCTTATCGTCAAAGATAGAGTCAAAGACATCATTAACCGCGGCGGTGAAAAGATTTTCTGCCCCGAAGTTGAAAGCCTCATTACCACTTTCAGCAGCGCGGTGCTTGAAGTTGCACTGATTGCTAAAGCAGACGCGCTGTATGGTGAAGTCCCGGTCGCCTTTATCCGCACCGCGCCGGCAAGCGAACTGAGGCTTGCCGATCTTTCTGCCTTTTTACAGCGCAATCTGCCGCGTTTTCAGCTTCCGGTGCAATACATTTTAATGGCAGATTTTCCCCGCACCAATAACGGCAAAATCAATAAACGCCAACTGCGTCAGCAGCTGCAGTCCGCCATAGACGGCACAAAGCAACATGCATAAGGATAATGTATGAAAGTAATCATCGCACTTGACTCTTTTAAAGGCAGCTGCAGTGCAACGCAGGCTTGCGCAGCCGTAGCCCGCGGGATTAAAACTTCTTACCGCAAACTGAAACGCTGGAGTTACCGATTTCAGACGGAGGAGAAGGGCTGATTGAAGCTTTAACCTCCAGTTTGAGTGCATCAGGCTACCGCAGCGAAAAAATCGCAGTCACCGGCCCCTACTTGCGTCCAACTGTCTGTACCATGCTCATCAAGGACGAACACTGTATTATTGAAATGGCGCAGTGTTCAGGGCTTACTCTGGAGAAGCCAGAGCTGCGCCGCGCCATTAATGCAACCACTAAAGGTCTAGGCGAGGCTGTAAAGCACGCCCTGAGCCTCGGCTGCCGCCGTTTTTCCATCGGCCTAGGAGGTAGCGCCACTAACGATGGCGGAGCCGGCTTTATCCAAGCGTTGGGCGGCAGATTTTTTGCCATGGACGGAGCTGAAATCCTCAAACCACTGTGCGGTGCTGATTTAATTAATATCGGACGCATTGATATTTCCAATCTATGCTCAGAGCTTAAAGACTGCGAGTTTACCGGTACCTGCGATGTATCCAATCAGCTACTCGGTCCCAACGGAGCTACCCATATTTTCGGCCCGCAAAAAGGCCTGCTGGATAATGATTTAGAACTGTTAGAACAAGGCCTTAGCAATTATGTCGCAGTACTTGGCGAGCGTGGAAGCGCCTGCATGGACAGACCGGGTGCTGGTGCCGCCGGCGGCTTGGGCTTTGCGCTACTGTGGTGCTGCCATGCCAAACTTAAAAGCGGCATCGATGAAGTGCTTGACCTGTTGCACATCAATGCTAATCTGCCGGGGGCCGATCTGGTGCTGGTGGGAGAAGGGCGTATGGATAGGCAAAGCTGTCAGGGCAAAGCCCCGGTCGGCGTAGCCCGGCGCGCTAAACAATTTGGCCTGCCGGTAATCGCGCTATGCGGCGGTTTATCTGACGATGCTGTTGCCCTGTATGACTACGGCATTGATGCGATGTTTTCCATCTGTCCACGTCCACTTACACTGCAAGAGTCAATGGCGCAAAGTGAGCATTTGCTACAGATGGCTGCAGCAAATGCGTTTAGGCTCTTTTATCAAGCTGCAGCTAAAAGGCAGGACACATGATCTTAACCTCTGAACTTGCCAACGATATTGTTGAGCGAGCGATGCAGATCATTCACCACAATGTGAACGTTATTAATACAGACGGGATCATTGTGGCCTCAGGGGATAAGAGCCGCATCGGCGAGCTGCATGAAATCGGCCTGACGGTTGCCCAGCAAGGCGTTCCCATAAGCATTTATGATGAAGATGTCGAGCCGCAGCTTGTCGGCAAAACGCACTATGCGCCGGGTATCAATACCCCTATTATCGTCAATGGCAAGGTGGTATTTGTAGTAGGCGTCAGCGGCAATCCCAATGAAATTTCACGCTACGCAGCTTTAGCCGTCTTAACCGCTGAGCTATTAACTAAGCAGGCCATTAAGAATCGTGAAATTAATTGGAGCCGTCGCTTTACCGATATGTTATTGATTAAATGCCTAGATGATGAGCAGATCATTGATGATAGCTCCTACCGGCACTTAGCCTCGCTGTATGATTTTTCGGGGCCCCGTACGCCTTACCTTATCCAGATCCGCCGTTTAGATGGGCGCGAAGATAAATTTGCCAGCTGTAGCTGTCTGCAGGAGATCCTGCGCCGCCTAGCAGTTGAACTGGAGAACGATGAGGTAAGTCTGCTTGAGGAAGATCTGATGCTGCTGCTCTCGCCGCAGCATGACGGAGCTTTGCCGTACCATCAGTTAATTGAACAGGTCTGCAGCGAACGCGGCAGGAAGATGGTTTCTGTCAAGGGACTGCGCGCAGTAAATGTCTGTTCCATGCTCAAATCACTGCGCTTTGCCAAATTCTGCCTGTTAAACTCCGGCCATTCGCTGGACTGTACCAAAGCCGGCGACGTACTCTCTTCAGCTATCTGCATCCGCCCTTATCGTTTTCTTTTGGATTTAATTCGCGATCGCTTAGCGCATAACAAGCTGTCAGTTGAACTGCAGGATACCATCAAAACCTACATGCAACAGAATTTAGAGCTGCAGCGTACTGCCCAAAGTCTGAGCATTCATCGCAATACCTTAAAAAACCGCTTTAAAATCATCAAAGAAGCTACAGGGCTAGATCCTGACTGCATCGAAGATCTTATGTTGCTGCATTTTGCATTTCTTGATAACGGCGGAGATAGGAAAGAAATGTAGCAAAAGCGCGGGACGGTGGGGCGGCATTGTCCCAACCCAGCTTTGCGTACAGCGCTGAAAGCAAAGCTCTAACGGGCTCCTTCAAGCCAGCTACCCAAGCTCCCTAGCTACGGCAATACCATCTTATCTGGCTTGCAGCCTTGGTTGTAACTCTGCTGTCCAACAGTTTTCACCCTTGCATGCGGTCACCTGCAGTCTGCTCATATCTAAATAAGTTAATTTTACTTCACAGTATATTACTCCCATATCTAGGTATGCCACTGTCTATTAAATATCACTTAGGGCTAATATCCCCTTTGAAAGGTTGATTAAGATCACTTTTCTTCAATTTTTCAATTTAATTATTTCAAACTAATACTACAATTAATATATCAGTTGAATATATTTGAAAAAAACAATGAGCAAATCTGACGAAGCTTATAAATACTTAAAACGCAAGATCATAACTGGTGAATTCCAGCCCATGATGGACGTTTCAGAGGACGAAATTCAAAAGGCGCTAAACATCTCCCGTACCCCGGTACGAGAGGCACTGCAGCGTCTTAAAGCCGATGACTTAATCCTGATTTATCCGCAAAAAGGAACCGTAGTCGCTCCAGTGACGGTTAAGCTAATTAAAGATGTGTACAGCGTACGCAAGCTGATTGAACCCTATCTGTGCCAATGTGTAATTGAGACCTTGCAGGATTTTTCGGTATTTCTTAACTTACGAGAAAAGCTTGAGCATGTTCCCGATCTGTGTAATCCACAGGCACGCACTGATTTCATCAGCGTCGATGCCGAACTGCATTGGACGCTGCTTAAGTACTGCAGCAACCCCATCCTCATCTCAACCATGAGCAAAACTTTTGATCACAGTGACCGCTTTCGCTGCTTATCGTCAGATCCAATTAAAGACAAATCAATTCAAGAACATATCCGCATCATTGATGCTATCTTAAGCAACGATGTTAAATCCGCCAAACAAGCTGCCCTAAAGCACGTTTGTCACTCTGAAAAGAATACGCTCTACAAGTTCTCGCTGGATCCGAACATTAATGTGCCGTCGCAACTTGCCGCACAGCGCAAACATATGACAGAGCCATCATTTTAGGAGCAACGACTATGCGTCACAAAATTCTTTGTCCCTCGCTGCTTAATGTGCCGGTGCAGCATTTAGCTCGTGAAATGGAGCTCATTGAGCAGACCGATGTAGATATTCTTCATCTTGATCTGATGGACGGAACTTTTGTCCCGAACTTCGGTTTGTCGCTGCGGGAAATCGAATTTATCCGCAGCCGTACGCAAAAGCTAATTGACTGCCATATGAAGATCATGCAACCTAGACGCTATATCCAACGCCTTGCAGATATTGGCTGTGATATTGTCTACATCCATCCTGAAAGCGAGCTTATCCCCTCGCAAACTCTTGACGATATCCAAGTTGCCGGTATGCAGGCCGGCATTGTGCTCAATCCTTGCAACAGGTATTAATTGCCATAAATATGGTGCACATATTTTTCATACCTCAGATGCAGAAGTTTATGAGTATATATCAAAATTTGCGAAATTTAATAGTTATCGGCATCAAGTATTAACAAGATCAAATGATAGAATATATCAAATGCCTATAAATTTGAAGACCATAAACCAATTCTTTAATATAACATTATCACCAACTGAATGTGAAAGATTTTTAAAGAAAAAAATTGCATTATCTTATAATCCTAATCCTCTAAACTTAGAAGAACAAGCAATATCCTTGATTGGTGAGAAGCTCTATAAAGCATTTATTAAGAGGGCTATACAACAAAGCAATGGCAGAGGAATCCAAAAGATTTGCCATCTTACATAATCAAACGTCTACCCTTCAGAACTAATTATAATTCAGATTATTTCGTAGATCGATATCAGGGCATACCAATTGGAGGATACCAGCCTCTTTTTAATGGATTACTTGCAAATAGGTTAATTACTGTAAAATTAAATACTGCTTATGAGGATGTCGCTAAAAGTATTACAAAACAAGATTGGGTTATATATACAGGTGCCCCTGATCAGTTTTTTAATTATAAGTATGGAAAACTAGAATGGAGATCTTTAGATTTTAAATGGGAAATTATTAATGTTCGTGATTATCAGGGCATTGCGGTAATGAATGAAGCTGGCATCGATATCCCCTATACGCGTACTCATGAATTTAAACATTTTCACCCAGAAGCAGAAAAAATTTATAATCAAGAAAAAACTGTAATATGCCGAGAATTCTCAAAGGAGTATAAGGATGGTGATACCCCTTACTATCCTATTGATACTCCATATAATAGGGAGCTTTATGCAAAATATTTGAATTTAGCAAAAAATACACCGAATCTTGTCCTTGGAGGAAGACTTGGTATGTATAAATATATTGATATGGATAAAACAATAAAAGCAGCACTTGATACCTTTGAAAATATCAAAACTAATTTGCTCTAATTATTTGGTAATAAAGCCATTAAGCCTTGCTTTTATTTGAGACCCTTTAACAAAAAGTATAAGCAGGCTTTTTGCTATTGAGAAGAAGCTTACATACCATTTGCGATTTTTAACTTCATATATTCTTCTTAAAATATTATCAAGTTCTTCCTCTTTATTATTAAATGAAAAACTGTCATGCAAAGCTAAAGCTAAAACAGATGCATATAAATAATCTTTATCATTTATAGCTCTATAAAATTTAACAAAAAAGTGAAAAACTATATTAGTTATGTATTTCTCGTAATGAATTATATTAATAATGGCATAATTACGATTCCCCAAATAATCTCTTAGAATAGAACGTTTACTTGAAAAAGCAGGATGCCAGACTTGGATTCCGTTTACAGTAACAATTTTTGCTTGTAATCTTATTCCGTACTCCTGGTCATCTCCTCTTATAAAAAACTGAAGAGGGAATCCTGATTTTTTTATAAGCTCCGTTGGAATACAACAATACCACCAAGCAGCGTATTGTTTTTTAAATTCATAATCTGATAATTTAATCATCTTTATAATAGCTTCGTTTAATGCTTCTTTTGTATCAAGTTTTATTCTACCTAAAATATTTTGATGATGTCCTCGCATATTTAATGACTCAAAAATACAATGACAAAAATTTTGATCTTCAGTCTCAAACATCGCACCAGAGATAATATAATTTCTATTAAAAGTTAACTGAAGCAACGAAAATGTTCGATAAATAGTTTCAGGGTGCAAAACAATATCATCATCGCACAACAAAATATTTGTATATTTGTTACGTGAGATTGCTATTTTTAATCCATTTGTAAAGCCACCTGCCCCCCCAGTGTTTTTAGAAACAACTTCAGTTATATTATTTTTTTGTATATTATTTATTTGCGACTGATTATCATTATTAATAATTATTAAGTCTAAATTATAGTCTTTGTATTTGTTTTCAAACAAGTTAAATGTATCAATAAGTCTTCTTATATCGTTATTTCTTTTGTACGTTACAGTTACTAGACAAAGTCGTACCGACTTATTTTGAGGAAATGAACTTTTGCATTCATAGTTACCACAAATTAATTTTAGGGAAATTTCCCACACAATATAATAATATAAATAAGAGCTTGAGAGCCTAATTTTAAACGTACCATGGTTATTAACATATAACTTTTTAAAAATATATTCTTGAAAACCTTCATTTACAGCTATAATATAAGCGCAACCGCTTCCTTGAAATTCTAAATTACAATAAAAAGGTGTTTTATCACTTAATTTCGCTTGTTTTAACCATAAGGCAGGTGAAAAAATGTTAAAAAATGTATTTGTTGCTATGCAATTTGCATTTTTTTTGTAAAACGATTTTTTATCTAAATATGGAATTTTTTTATAGACTATGTGCTGAAGAATCATAATTTGCGTTCATTTCCTTAAAGCTGGAACTCATCTGAAATAAATACAACCTGGCTGGTGCCTAATATTTTTGAATCGTCACTTTCAGTTTAACTTCTAAGTCATGCCATTTCCAGCAAATAGAGTTTTTTTTCATGAAAGGAGTAAAAGTAGCAATTTTAATAAGCGCGCACAGAGCTTGAAAGTACCTCATCGGAACTTAAAATTTTTATAAATCAACATGTTATATCAACACTAAAATGCCGCACCTAC
>CALXOV010000038.1 GCA_944390105.1 uncultured Succinivibrionaceae bacterium | reverse complement strand
CCTCAAACTGTTTGGAGTACCTTGTCCCGACAGTACCTATGACGCTGATATCCCTTTACCAAACCGGCAGCTAACTGCAGGGAAACCACACGGTTGGAGAGGTAGAACCTAGTTTGAAAAGTTCAGGGGAACATCTTTGAATCATCTTGGTTGAGGCGGGGCGGTATGTAATGACTCTGGCGCGAAGTTACGGATAAAAACAAAAAAACCGCATTAAAGCGGTCTTTACGGAATGGTGCCCAGGGCGGGACTCGAACCCGCACTCTCGCGAACTACCCCCTCAAAGTAGCGTGTCTACCAATTCCACCACCTGGGCAAATTGACGGAGCATATATTAACAGAAAATTTTCCCCTGTAAAGCTTTACCTGCACAATTTTTTATAACTTAATAAAAGTAAAGCTAAAGTTTTTTTAAGGTGATTTGTTGCGGCTGACGCTACTCATTTTGGATCAGGGTCACCACTGCCGGATGCTGCGCGCCTTGAAGCATTGCGCCCTGCTGAGCCCAGCGTGAACTGGCCAGCGAACAGAAAATCGCATTGAGCTGACGAAGATCGGATATCAAAATCAGCATCAAAGCCCCAACTTCATTACTGTCAGACTCAGGCTGTAGGCGCGATAGCTGACGCACGCTGTAGCGGTCGGTCTTTTGCTTGAATTGTGCCTTATGCGCGGCAAGTAACTCAAGCTCGGCGCTACCGTTGGTCATGAAAGCATTTAAAGCAAAACTTAAATTCTCATTGACGACCTTAGTTAATTTGAGCAAATCCGCGCGATGATGAGCCGAAAAGTTCTGTTCTGGGTTTTTATTGAGAATAGACACTTCCGAATACATGCGCAGTAGCAAATCTGCTGCATGTACCGTGGAGATAACTGCGGTAAATACTTGATGCCAGCGTACATTAAGATCCGCATCATCAAATTCGATACGATCAAGATACGCGCGCACGCTGGTACTGAGCGTCAGAATATGATTGCATTTCTGCTCCATGCGCTCTTTAAGCGAAGTTTTACCGGTTAAAGCCTCATTAAGGCAGGATAACATATCATGCAAAAAACCCCCCAAACGCAGAGTTTCGCGTACCGCATTGGAAATAGCCAAAGCGGGGTTATCTACTGCATGCATATCCAGATATTTAGGTTCGCTCTCATCAGCTGCTGCAGGAGGATCCGGAAATAGTTGCTGCAGTAGCTTGGCGTAAAAAGAGACAAATGGCATCAAGCCGCAGCACACTACAACATTAAACAAAACGTGAAAATAAATCACCTGATCCTGCAAGGACAGAGGCAGGGTTTCGGGCTGAATAAAGCCGATACATGGCAACGCAATTACTGTGATTGTAAGTTTAAACAAGGTGTTGCCGAACATCACGCGCCGCGCGGTAATACCCTGACCGGCTGCCCCTAAAATCTCAAGACAGCAGCTGCCTAAATTAGCGCCAATGACAAAGGCAGCAGCAGTGGCAAAATCTAAATGTCCGCCACCGGCAAGCAGAGCAGTTAACAGCACTGCAGCCAGCGAGGAATAGCAGATCATGGCCAAGAGTGCACCGAAAATCACTGCAAAGACAGTCTGGCCATTAAGTGAATCTAAGATAAGCTGCATAGTGTCAGACTGCGCTACCGGTGCGGTCGAAGTCACAATCAGCTTCAATGCCATCAGCACGAGTCCAAGGCCGATAAAGATGCGGCCGATGCGGCCTAGCTTAGTTTTTCTTTTGCCTAAGAACAAAAAGACACCGCAGCTAATAAATAGCGGGCTGACGGCTGATAAATCAAAAGTAAGCACGCGCGCCATGATGGCTGTGCCTAAATCGGCGCCTAACATAATGGTAAGCGCCGGAGTAAGCGTAATAATGCCGCGGGCTAAAAATGAACTGACCAGCATGGCAGTTGCATTGGAACTCTGCACTAAAGCGGTGGTCAGCAATCCCGCGGCAGCCGCACGCAGCGGCCATAATTTAGAGGCCAGAGAATGTGCCACAAAAGTATTGAGCGAAGCTCCACAAGCTTTGAGCACTGCATTTTTCGTCACATAAATGCCGTACGCCAGCAGAGCAATCCCTGCAATCAAATGTAACAACAGCAGCATTCTCTGAGTTCTCCTTTATAGTTAGTTAAAATTAAGCTTAAGCCTTAGCGGAGCTCTTCTTGATCTCTGTATTGGTGTCATCCTTGAAGAAGAACAGGAAAATCACGAACACAAAGACCGCAATGCCGGCCGGGAACAGCCAAAACACGCGCCACTGCGGCAAGCCGGCAGCGCCGGTGTCGGTAACGCTGCTGTTGAAAAGATAACCACAAGCCGAGGAAGCAAAGAATAAACCTACGCCATTAGAGGCAATGAAACGCAACGACTGTGCCTGCGCCTTAATCTTCTCGCCGGCCTTCTTATCGGCATAAATATCAGCCACGGTAAAGAAGAAGTCCCAGCACACACCCTGCAGCACTAAACCGATGATGATGAGATAGGTTCCACCCCCAACTGCAGCCTCGGAGAACAGCACTGAGCGGATACCCCAAGATATCATGCCCAGCATCAAGGTGACCTTAAATCCAAAGCGGGTTAAGAAGAACGGAATAAAGAAGACAAACAGCACTTCCATTGCCACGCCAATCTGCATCATTGAAGCAGCATTATCAAAGCCTAAGGCATTGAGGAAAACCGGGATATAAGCTGAATATGCGGTTTTCGGCACCATCAGGATCAAAATTGAGATCATCATGATGGTGAAATACTTATCCTTAAACAGCGACATGGCATCCAGGCACAGCAGATCGCGCATGGAGAAAGGAGCACCGGCGCTCTTTGGCGGGGTATGGGGCAGAGTGAAGCTGTACACACCCATGACAAGCGCGGAGATCACCGCCACGTACCAGGTCATAATGTCTCCCGACCAGCCCATCTGTCCGATGAAAAGACCTAAAACCACGTAGCCGATGGAGCCGAACACACGGATCACCGGGAAATAGCGCGGACCATCCACATGGTGGAAGGCAATTGAGTTCGTCAGCGCCACCGTTGGATAATAGATGAGGCCGACAAAGAAGATGCCGATTAAAGTCGGCGTAGTACTTCCATTTGTAATAAAGGTTGAGGTCAAATACACCACGGCGGCAAGCAGTAGATGCATAATCGCCAGCACTTTTTCGGTGGAGAAGAAGCGATCTGCCACCATGCCGACGAACATCGGTGACATGATGGTAGCGATGCCTAAGACTGCATAAGCGGTGCCGATAATTTCCGGCATGCCGTACGAGCTTAAAACTAAGCCCAAAGTTAATACCCAAGCGCCCTGCACGATGTATTGAATAAACATCATGCCCATCAGGCGGGCTTTCATCATATTCATGAATTACTCCTTAAATCTCAAGAGTCATGCCGTCAAAAGCTGTAATGATGTCGTGCTCATCCATTAAAGCGCACAGCTTGTCATGAGTGAGCGTAGAGGAATGCGACACATGCGAAGTCACCACCTGCGATTTATCATCAAGGCAGCCTAGGCGCTTTAACTCGGCAATTTCGGCAAAGAGCGAATTAAAATTCAAGTGATTGGCTGTATGCTCACCCTCGCGGAAGGCATAAGTACACTCTAAAACCGCCATATCAATATGCCGGCCCTTAAGGAAATCAAAGGTACTCTGCGGCAGCCATCCTGAATCAAGACCGTAGAAGAAGGTCTTGCCATCTTTTTCAATTAAATAGTTGTAGCACAACTCCATTTTGGCGTGATTGGCCAAAGTCGGAGTAATGCGGTAACCCTCATGCTCGTATGTTAAGTAGGGTGCGAGCAGATGGAAAACAAAGCGATCGCCCTGCAGGCCATCCAAGGCATTAAAGGCACCTTTAATCGCGCAGTCATTGCCAAAGACATGCAGCGGACTTGTAATATTACAAGCAAATCCAGTAGCACGGCTGACAAATTCACCGACATTGAAATGATCCGGATGCGTATGAGTGAATAGAACCATGTCTAGCACGCGCGCCGTCATGTGTTCACGCTTTAACTGCGCCGACCACTCTGGCGACATGTCAATCAGCGCATGCCCATCTAACAGCACCGAAGCCCGGGTGCGCACATCAGCTCCGCCATGCTCACGAGCGTAAGAGCATACTGCACAATCGCAAAACGGATTCGGAATGCCTTCCGAGGCCGCAGTTCCCATGAATTTTATTTGCATAAGACTCTCCTTAATTCGCGCAATTTAAGGCGCGCGTAACCATATCCACAGCCTCTTTACGCACTAAAGCTAAATGCTCCGGACCTAAAAAGGACTCATAATAAATTTTGTAGAGGTTCTCTGTCCCCGACGGGCGCGCGGAGAACCAGCACTTATCGGCAATTACTTTAATTCCACCGATCGGAGCATGATTACCCGGCGCGGCTGTCAGCACCTGCTTAATCTCGCAGCCAGCCAGCTTAGTGGCACTCACGCTCTTTTCCGTCAAATGAACAAAGGCCTGCTTGCCCTGCGCTGTTGTCGGCTCGTCAATACGTCCATAAGCAGGATCGCCAAATTGCTGCGTAAGCTTGTGATAATAGGTCACCAGATCAAGCCCGCTTACCGCACACAGCTCAGCTCCGGCAAGGCCTGCTAAAAAGCCGTCTTTGTCGGTAGTGAAGGGCTTACCCGACATATCAAGATATGATGCTCCGGCACTTTCCTCGCAGCCGAAGCACAGCTGCTGCTTAAACAGCCCCTCTGAGAACCACTTAAAGCCTATCGGAGTTTCATACACGCTATAGCCGGCATCGGTGATCACCTTATCCATCAGCATGCTTGCGCCGATTGTCTTGCCAACTCCGCAGTTACGCGGCCAATGTTCACGGTTATGACACAGATAATGCATAATCGAAGTTAAATAGTGATTAGACGGCAGCAGTCCCTCGCGTGTCACTAGACCGTGACGATCGGCATCGGGATCATTAGCAATGCACAGATCGTAGTTATCCTTAACCGCAAGTAGCGGCTTCATGGTGTACGGCGACATGCAGTCCATACGCTGATGATTGTCATAATCGTACGGAATAAAGGTAAAGTTCGGATCAATCGCGCGATTGATGATGTCTACCTGCAGACCGTAGATTTCATTGATGCGATCCCAATAGGCAAGCGCAGTGCCTCCTTGCGGGTTTACCGCAATTTTGAGTCCCGAAGCATTGATGGCCTTCATATTAATGACAGAGGCAAGCTCCTGCACAAAAGGCGTCAGCATGTCTTTAAAATGCAGATCCGGACAGACGCAAGTCTGCGCCCAGCTAAGACGCTTTACCGCCTTGCAGTCCTGCTCTAGGATCTCATTGGCACGCCGTGCAATCGGCTCAGTGAAAAATGGGCTGGCCGGTCCGCCTAAGGGCGGATTGTATTTAAAGCCCCCATCAGTCGGAGGATTGTGCGACGGCGTGATGATAATGCCGTCTGCAAGCGCACTGTTGCGTCCAAAGTTATAACGTACTATTTCCCGCGAAATGACCGGAGTCGGGGTATAGGCAAAATCCGGAGCCGCGACGACCTCAATGTGATTGGCGCACAGCACTTCAAGCGCCGTATGCAACGCTGGCTCTGACAGGGCATGAGTATCAATGCCGATAAAAAGCGGCCCGGTCGCTCCCCAGCTGGTACGGAGCTCGGCAATGGCCTGCGCAATCGCAGCAATATGACGCTGTGTATAGGTGCGATTAAGCGGACTTCCACGATGTCCGGAGGTGCCGAACACAACGCGCTGCAGCGGATCTTGCATGTCAGGCGCCTCCTCGTAATAGCGCGCAATTAGGCGCTGAATATTCACTAATTCATTGTTTTCCGGTAAGCGCCCAGCTTTATTACCTATCTGCATGCTCAATCCTCATTTCGCTGATTTGATGAAACAAAAGTTTATTTTCTCAATATTCAAGCTACAAAAATGCGAACTGCATCGCATATGCGAGATTAATGTAAAATTTTTGTAAAATTTAAGTATGTAAAACGTAAAGAAAGAGCTTGCAAAACCATGCAACATGCGTAAATGAGCCTTACTTTGGTTAAGGATGTTTGATTTGCGCTTAGCTGTATAAGTAAAAGGTGAGCTGTCAGAGCAGAAAAAACAGGCGCTAAAAATGAAAAAACCGCATTAAAGCGGTCTTAACGGAATGGTGCCCAGGGCGGGACTCGAACCCGCACTCTCGCGAACTACCCCCTCAAAGTAGCGTGTCTACCAATTCCACCACCTGGGCAAATTGACGAGCTGTAATGATAGCAGACTATTTTTTGCTGTAAAGAGCTGAACGCGGTTTTTTACCATAAAGGCAGCAAAAGATCCGCAGAGTTTGCTGCTTAATAGGCAAAGGCCAGCTCAGCATCCGTTAACAGCTTACGCTCCTGTCCGGTCAGCAGCTTATTATAGATGGCATCGTAAAGCAGCACATTCTGCACATATTTACGGGTCTCAGCAAAGGGAATATTTTCCACATACATTGCAGCATCGCGCTTCAGGCCGTCTTTTGACTCCCAGCGATAAATCCGTCCGGGACCGGCATTATAAGCTGCCGCAGCTAAAATGCGGTTATTGCCAAATTTATCCAGCATATCGCGCAGATAAGCTGCCCCTAAACGCACGTTTACTGCCGGATCTGTCAAGCTACGCACGCCTCCGTATTGCCACTTGTGCTGACGTGATACCATTTTGGCAGTAGCGGGCATCAGCTGCATCAGGCCGACCGCCCCGACCGGTGAGCGGATCTGCGGATTGAGCATGCTCTCCTGACGCGACACGCCATACATGAAAGACAGCGACACCTGCTGCTCAGCTGCATTGCGCCGATAAATTTCTGGATAAACAATCGGGAAACGATAAGTCAACGCATCCCAGCGCTGGGAGCTGACGACGCTGTCAATGGCCAAGCGCGTATTACCGCTGCGCAGCGCCCATTCAGCCATTAACAGTGCGGTTTCTTGTTTTGAGTATTTAGCAATTTCGCGCCATTCGTAGATGGCATTAACATCATCCATCGCATACAGCTCAAAAAAGCGCGTCACTGCCACGTCGCCGTTAACGCCTGCGGGCCACTTAGCTGCCGAGCTTAAGGACAGCTGGCGATAGGCCGGCTTTAGCCCCAACTGCTGCGCGGCTAAAAAGCCAAAGAAACTTCTATCTTCCGCCACTTCCTTTAAAATGGTCTGACCTTCCGCCGTGCGCCCGCTTTCAAGTGCCGCCCGGCCGCGCCAATAGCGCCAATTGATCTCAGCGGCGAAATCTGCATCGACATGCTGCAGCAGCTGATAGGCGATCTCCCACTGCGCAAACCAAATCGCCCGCCGCAGTCGCTGCTCCTTAATCTCCATATCCCAACCCACTGCCGGCAGATGCTGGTCTACCCATCCGACATCATCAAGGCTGCGCCCGCGTTCTAAAAAGCGCTTAGATATAATCTTTAAAATTGCGACCTGCTCACTTTCACTGGGCTGGGCATTTTTAAAGAAAACATCGAGCTGTGCGGCGGCATCACGCGGATTTAAGTTAGCATAACGCCCAAAAGCCAGCGCGGCTACACGGCGATCGGCCTTCGTATTGAGAGGATACTCCAAGATGCGCTCAGGCTCGGCGTAAAACTGCATCTGCGCTTTGACTTTAGCCGCGTACGAGGTATACGACAGTTCCGTAGCCAAACGCTCGGTTAAATCTTCTTCAAAGCGCGCGCTGTAGGCGCGTTCAAATTTCTCAAGCTTAAGCCGATCCGTAAGATAGCCCTTGCTATCGTAGAGAGCCAACAGGCCGCTGCAGGCACGCGGGGCTCCGTCTAAATCCAGATACAGTTGTCCGGCAAAGGCTACCGCTTCATCCGATCCCTTACCTACCTGCCAAGCAGCCTCATAAAAACGGCATAGCTGTACTTTTTGCTTAAAATTAAGGCTGGGATATGCCCCCGTCTCGGGTTTACTACCGATTAATGCATAGACCTTGGCATAATCGCCATGCTCAGCAAAATACTCAATGTAGCGCGCACGCAGCAAATCAGCCAGCTCATGCTGTCGGCCGCTGCGGATAAACTGCATTAGCGCATCAAACTTATCCGCACTTTTATCCTCCGACAGCATGTAATAATCAAGCCATACGTTGAGCGGATAGCCCTGTAGCACCGTGCGACGCAAATGATCTGCGGTAGCACTATCTCCGGCCTTAAGCGCGCGCTTGGCCTGCTGATAGGCCTCACGCTTTTCATCAATACTTAAGCTGCCCCCACTACCGGCAGCTGTGACATGACTGCCTCCTGCTGACGGCACATTTAAAGAAGCATACAAAGGTGCTTGAGCGGTAGAGGCTACGGCGGCAGGCAGACCCCAGCTCAAAGCCAGCAGCACCGTGCTCAACTGCAGGCAGCGATGATAAATTCGGCAGGACATGACAACTCTTCTTATATTGTGGCAGGCTACGGCTACAGCAGCGCCGTCTGCCTTCTTATGCGCTAAAGTGGCTTTAATCACAACCCAAAAAACGCTTACCCATCGTGCGCAGCCGCCATCGCGGCTAGCGCAGCGGTAAACTGTTTCATCTTAACGCAAAAAGCGCGTACTTTGCGGTAAAAACCGCATAAACGCTGCTGCAGGCACTATTTTTTACCCAAAATATGGGCGACTTAACGAAAATCCCGCCACTTGGGCGGGATCGAAAGCTTAAGTACGACCGTAACCTACTTATCAACCGAAAATTGATACGTAACCTGCAATCAGCAGAATCGCGATGACCACTGGCATGACAAAGCGGTAATACCAGAAGAAGGCAGCCGGGATCTTCGGCCCCTTACCGGTATTAGCCTCGGCTAAATAAGCTTTAAAACCCATGCCGGTCTTAGCGGTAATAAATAGCACAAAGACCAAGGATCCCAGCGGCAAAATATTATTGGAAATAATAAAGTCCTGGAAATCAAGGATGGTCGAATTGCCGCCTAACGGATGAATGTCGGACAGATAATTAAAGCCAAACAGACAAGGCAGCGAAAGAATCATGATAATGATGAAATTAATCACCACCGCCTTGAGGCGCGAGGTGGAGAACAGATCCATCCACACCGCAATAATGCTTTCAAACACCGCAATTAAAGTCGAAACAGCGGCAAAAATCATAAACATGAAGAAAATGCCGCCCCAGAAGCTACCGCCGCCCATGTTGGCGAATACGGTATTGAGCGTAATAAAGAGCAGGCTCGGGCCAGCATCCGGTTGCACGCCATAGCTAAAGCATGCCGGGAAAATCACCACGCCCGAAAGCAATGCCACCGAGGTATCAAGGCCGCAGATGAAGGTGGCTTCCTTAGCTAGCGTGTGCTGCTTATCCATATAGGTGCCGAAAATCTCAATTGAGCCCTGACCTACTGATAAAGTAAAGAAAGCCTGCCCCATCGCCGCCCACAGCACCTCAAGCAGCCCATGCTCTTCAAGCTTAGACCAATCGGGCTTTAAGTAGTACTCCATACCATCGGCAAAGCCCGGCAAACTGAAGGAGCGCAACGCCATGAAAATAAGCAGAGCAAATAACAGAATCATCATCGGTTTGGTGATGCGCTCCACGCCGCGTACCACGCCTAAAGCCACCACCGCAAAGGAGGCGACTACCACGGTAGTCAGACACACGAACATGGTTAAAGGATGAGCAAGCAGCGTAGCAAATTCCTGCGCCGCAGCCTGATGATCCATGCCAGCGGAGAAGCCGCCAGAGAAGGACTTAACGCAATAATAGAACAGCCAGCCGGTGATGAGCGCATAGAAGGACATCAGAATGTAAGGTCCGGCAATCTGCCACACCTTATTTAAATGCCACTTGGACTTAGGCTGCTCAAGGATTTCGTAGGCGCGGGCAATGGAGCGGCGCGAGGCACGGCCGATAGCCAGCTCTATGGTGAGCAGCGGCATGCCGACGCCTAACAAAAAGCCTAGGTAAATAATGACGAAAATTGCACCGCCGTACATGCCGGTGATGTACGGGAAACGCCACACATTGCCAAGGCCGATAGCACAGCCGGCGGCGATTAAAAGGAACCCAAGACGGGTTTTAAACTGTTCACGTTCGGACATGATGAGCTTCCTAGCCGAAAATTGAGATGTAGCCCTGAATAAAGAGCAGGAAAATAACGATCGGCAGTACCAAGCGGTAATACCACACCACCGCATGCGGCATCTTGACTCCGCTTCCGGTATTGACCTCAGTTAAATAATTGTCAAATCCCCAGCCGCGCTTAAGCACGACGAAGAGAATATAACACATTGAGCCAAAAGGCAGAATGTTGTTAGACAGCACGAAATCATAGGTATCTAGGATCGTGCGATCGCCGCCCATCGGATGGACATCGGACAACACATTGTAGCCCAGCATGCACGGCAGTCCTAACAGCACAATGACAATGCAGTTAATCACTACCGCCTTAAGGCGTGAAATGCCGAAAATCTCCATGGAAATGGCAATAATGTTCTCAAAAACCGCAATTAAGGTGGTAATCGCCGCAAAAAGCATGAAAAGGAAGAAAATGCCACCCCATAACGCGCCGTATTCCATGTGCGAAAACACCGACACTAAGGTCACGAAGATAAGACCCGGTCCCTGTCCCGGTTCCACGGCATAGCTAAAGCACGCCGGGAAAATTACCACACCGGCCAGCAGCGCCACGCAGGTATCAAGCACTGTAATGAATACCGCCTCTGAGCCAATGGAGCGGTCTTTTTTCATGTAGGAACCGAAAATCTGAATGGAGCCAACGCCAAGACCTAAAGTAAAGAAAGCCTGACCCATCGCCGCGGATACCGCATTTAAAACACCCTCGCGCTGCATATTGTCAAAGTTGGGCATCAGATAATATTTTATGCCCTCTGCAAAACCCGGCAGAGTAAAAGAGCGCAGCGCTAAAAACACCAAGAGGCCGAAAAGCAGAAGCATCATCGGTTTGTTAATGCGCTCTACTCCTTTACGCAGACCAAAAGCACAGACGGCGAAAGAACCGACAATCAGCACAAAAGCGCAGATAAACTGAGCGCCGGGCTTAGCTAAGAGATCATTAAAGTACGCGCCGGCGGCTGCCTGATCGATATTCTGTCCAAACTGTCCGCTGAACATCATAATGGTGTAATAGAGCATCCATCCCGTAACTAAGCTGTAGAAAGCCATCAGAATATAGTTACCGGGGATCATCCAGAACTTATTGAGATACCACTTGGTACCGGGCTTTAACACCTCAAATGAGCGCCCTAAACTGCGGCGCGAGGCGCGGCCAACCGCAATCTCCATCGTCAGGATAGGCAGGCCGAATAAAAGCAAGAAGGCGATGTAAATGAGCACGAAAATCGCGCCGCCGTACTGTCCAGTGATATACGGAAAGCGCCATACGTTGCCAAGGCCAATCGCGCAGCCGGCTGAAATCAGCAGGAAGCCCAAACGGCTTTTAAATTCTTCACGAGCCATAGATACATGGTCCTGTGTTTGCAACAAAAAATTCCATACCCGCCGAGGTTGGCGGCAGGTACCATTAACTGCGTGGGATCTTACACTAAACGTGCCCCGGACCTATCACTTTTGCACCAAAATAATGCAATAAAATAGCTTTTCCCGGGGCCTTTTACAACATATTATTTGAAGAACACGCTGTAGTAGCTGTTAGCAATGAGGAATAAGATCACTACCGGCAGCACGTAGCGGTAATAGCTAACACCCCAAGTCGGGAGCTTAAAACCCTTGCCGCGGTTGGCTTCCTCAACGAACTTATTAAAGCCCCAACCGCCGCGCCACGTAATAAAGGCCAGATAACAGAAGGCGCCTAAAGGCAGAATATTGTTGGAGATAATGAAGTCTTCTAAATCAAGGAAAGTCGAGCTGCCGCCTAACGGATGAACATCGCTTAAATAGTTAAAGCCAAATAAGCACGGCATACCGATAACTAGGATAATGACGAAATTAATCATCACCGCACGGCGGCGTGATGTGGTGAAGTATTCCATGGTGATGGCAATAATGTTCTCAAACACCGCAATTAGCGTCGACAGCGCAGCAAAGAGCATGAACATGAAGAACAGACCGCCCCACATGGCGCCATTTTCCATGTGCGAGAATACCGACACTAAAGTCACGAAGATGAGCCCCGGGCCCTGTCCTGGTTCCACGCCATAGCTAAAGCATGCCGGAAAAATGATCATGCCCGAAAGCAACGCCACTAAGGTATTGAGTATCATGATAGAGAAGGACTCGGAGATCAGGGTGTGATCAGAGTTCATGTAGGTGGCAAAAATCTGCATCGCGCCGATGCCGATGGACAGCGAGAAGAAGGCCTGCGCCATGGCAGCAGAAATGACCTCAAGCAGACCGTATTTAGTAAGATTATCTAAGTTCGGTGCCAGATAATAGGCCATGCCTTGGCCAAAGCCGTCTAGGGTAAAAGAGCGCAGCGCCATGAAAATAAGCAGCAGGAATAAAATGATCATCATCGGCTTAGTGATGCGCTCCACACCTTTGCGCAAACCTAAAGCACAGATGCCAAAAGATACTGCCGTCACCGCGATCATATTGACCAACATATCAGAGGGCGAGCTTAACATCGCAGAAAAAGCGGCTCCGGCATCCTCAGCACTAGTTTCCACCCCAAACTCGCCGGTAAAACCCTTAATGCAGTAAAACAGCATCCAGCCGGTAACTACGCTGTAGAAGGACAGCAGCACGTAATTGCCGAAAATCATCCAATACTTATTTAAGTGCCAGCGGCTGCCCGGACGCTCTAATGCCTCAAAGGAGTGAGCCAGCGAGGCGCGCGAAGCGCGGCCGACAGAGAACTCCATAGCCAAAAGCGGCACGCCGAAAAACACTAAAAAGAAAAGATAAATCAGCACGAAAATAGCGCCACCGTACTGACCGGTAATAAAGGGGAAGCGCCACACATTGCCAAGGCCGATAGCGCAGCCTGCTGAAATTAGCAAAAAGCCCAAGCGGGTAGAGAAATGCTCGCGGGTAGGCATGATTTGTTGTTCCTAAATGTTAAAAGCCCTCGCAAGACGCGAGGGCTGAGGCAGCTTTAATAAAAATTAGAGATTTTCCTCTGGCAGGGATACAGCGTCAGCTTCTGCCTGCAAAGCGGCCGCTTTTTCCTTCTGCATCTGCTCATCGGTGATGGCCTTAATCGACAGACGGATACGTCCGCTGTTGTCGATATCAAGCACGCGCACGCGCACATTGTCGCCGACGCGCAGATAATCGGAAACATTATCCACCCGCTCATCGGCAATCTGCGAAATATGCACTAAACCGTCACGGCCAGGCAGAATATTTACAAAGGCACCGAAGTCAGTGATACGCACGACCTTGCCTTCGTAATCCTTGCCCACTTCAACTTCAACTAAGAGGTCAGAGATGAGTTTGATGACCTGATCGGCCGCGGCCTTAGAGCCAGCGGCGATACGTACCGTGCCGTCATCGGCAATATCAATGGACGAATTAGTTGCCGACTGAATTGCGCGCACATTAAAGCCGCCTTTACCGATGATATCCTTAACCTTTTCCGGCGGTACCTGCATGGTGACGATGCGCGGAGCGTACGGCGACAGCTGTGAGCGCGGTGCCGGCAGCGCCTTGCCCATCACCGACAAAAGATGCATGCGGGCAGCATGCGCATCGGTTAAGGCCTGCTGCATGATCTCGCGGGTAATGCCGTCGGTCTTAATATCCATCTGCAGTGCGGTCACGCCTTCAGCGGTACCGGCCACCTTAAAGTCCATATCGCCTAAGTGATCTTCATCCCCCATAATATCGGTCAGAATAGCCACGCGATCGCCTTCCTTAACGAGGCCCATTGCGATGCCCGCCACTGCGGCCTTGCACGGCACACCAGCGTCAAACAGCGCCAACGAACCGCCGCATACCGAGGCCATGGAGGAAGAACCATTGGACTCAGTGATTTCCGACACCACGCGAATAGAATACGGGAAATGCTCCAAATCCGGCAGCACTGCGCGCAAGGCGCGCTTGGCCAGACGGCCATGGCCGATTTCACGACGCTTGGGCGAACCGATAAGGCCAGTTTCGCCAACGCAATACGGCGGGAAATTATAATGCAGAATGAACCGATCAGTACGGGTTCCGGTCATATCCTCAAAGGTCTGAGCATCGCGCTCGGAGCCTAAAGTGCAAGTGGCAATCGCCTGCGTCTCACCGCGGGTAAACAGCGCCGAACCATGGGTACGCGGCAACACGCCAGCGGCTACCGTGATCGGACGGATCATACGCAGCGTACGTCCGTCAATGCGCGGCTCACCGTCTAAAATGCGCTTTCTCACAATATCGCGCTCAAGCTCAAAGAAGATCTTAGCCACATCCTGATTCTTTTCGGCCCACTCTTCTTTCTGCGCGCAAATTTTTTCAATGGCAGCAGCTTCAATTTCCGCAAGCTTGTTCTGACGCTCAAGTTTATCGACAATACGGAAAGCATCGCCAATAGCAGCTGCGGTCTCGTTCTTAACTGCCGCTAAGAGCTCTGCGTCTTCAACAGGCTTCTGCCAATCCCACAGCGGGCGATTGACCTGTTCCTTGAAGGCATTAATTTCATTAATCACCACCTGCTGCTGCTCGTAACCGAACATCACTGCGCCGAGCATTACATCCTCAGGCAGGATCTTTGCCTCAGACTCCACCATCACCACGGCCTTAGAGGTACCGGCAACCACTAAATCAAGATCTGACTTTTCAGTCTCGCAGGTCAGCGGATTTAACACATATTGCCCATTGATGTACCCCACCCGAGCAGCACCTAACGGACCCTGCCACGGCAGACCCGAGGTAGCAAGCGCAGCGGAGGCTGCAATAATGGAAATAATATCGGTCGGGATCTCAGGATTGGCGGACATTACCGTGACCACCACCTGCACCTCATTGACAAAGCCGTCTGGGAACAGCGGGCGCAGCGGACGATCAATCAGGCGGGAAATTAAAGTCTCACCTTCGCTAGCCCGGCCTTCACGGCGGAAAAAGGACACCGGGATGCGACCTGCTGCATAGGCGCGTTCCTGATAATTAACCGTCAGCGGGAAAAAGTCACGCCCTTCCGTGAGTTCACGGCGATTGCACACTACCGTAGCCAGCACCGTGGTATCGTCCATGGAGGCCATTACGGCGGAATCAGCCTGACGGCCAATGGCACCGGTTTCTAAAGTAACAGTATGACGGCCGTATTTAAAGGTGCGGGTAATAGGCTGTAAATTCATTAAAACATCTCCAATACTGCAGATCCTGCTCTTTTTCTAATTCATCTTCCGCGTGGCAGAATCAATAAAATTTGGGCGGCCCCTCGGCCGCCCACGCTATCTAATCTTAGCGGCGAAGCTTGAGCTTCTCCACAATCGCTAAATAGCGGTTTAAGTCGTATGACTTTAAGTAATCCAGAAGCTTGCGGCGCTGGGCAACCATGCGCAGCAGACCGCGACGGCTGTGATGATCCTTCTTGTGCGCCTGGAAATGCGGCTGCAGGTCAGTAATACGGAAGGTCAGCAGTGCAATCTGCACCTCAGGCGAGCCAGTGTCGCCCTCACCACGTCCATACTCAGCAACGATCTTAGCTTTCTGTTCAGCACTTAATGCCATTTTTTATGCTCCTTTGTGACAAAAATAAGCCCTGCTCCGATCACAAATTCAGACAGGGTAACGCGCGGATTTTAGCATGTTTTATCTGTGAAGCACAGCCACGGCGAGGCTGTGCTGACAAAAACTTTTAAAATGTGAGCTTAAGCAGATAAGACGCCCTGCCCCCTGCGGCAAACGGAGATAGGTCTTACTTTTTTTTCGTTAAGGTAAAAGCCGCAATAACCTCAGCTTGACTGGTAGCTAGCTCATCTAGTTCTGACATTGAGGAATGAATGCCGGACATGTGTTCGTAATTGTCCTCAGCTAGCTTTGAGATATTGGCAATACTCTGATTTATCTCGCCTGCCGACGCCGCTTGCTTTTCACAAGCTGATACAATCTGCTCGGACATGTCGCTGATGGTAGCAATGATGCCCATAATCTCCTCAATCGAAGAGTTAGCCCGTGAGCTTTGCGCCAGCGAATTAACCATTTCGCCTTCGCAGCTGGCCATCACATTCACCGAATTAATCACCGCTTCATCAAGCTCGCTGATAGTAGAGCGAACTTCCTTGGTTGACACCGCGGTCTTACTTGCTAAATTACGGATCTCCTCAGCTACGATCGCAAAACCGCGCCCGGCATCTCCGGCACGCGCCGCCTCAATCGTCGCATTTAACGCCAAGAGATTGGTTTGATCAGCAATATCTTCAATCGTAGTAACAATCGACTTAATTTTATCGCCCATTTCATGAATGCGGTTGATGGCCTCTGAAGAAGCGCGCAGCCTATCTGACAACGTATGCGTCGTGGTGATATTATCGGACATGGTGCGCCGGCACGTCTCCGAGGCATCCTCTGCCCCCTTAACTTCCTTTAAGGTGGATTTAGCAAATTCAGCAACCTGCTCCACCGCATCTTCCATTTCAGCGGTTGCGTTCGCCACGTATTGCGCTTTATTGCGTTGATCTAAGATCACTCCATTGGCGGTATCAAGCGCATTGCGATTGCTGCCGACCATATCATGCAACTTTTCAATATCATCGCGAATCAAGCTTAAGGTTTTATCTGAACTCTCGACGAAACTGTCGGTAAAAGCCGCGATGCGGCCGATTTCATCGCCGGATTTAGGGTTAATCCGCACCGACAGATCGCCCTGCTCAATGCGCTTTAAAGCCCGCAGTACCCGCGACGCATTCTGCCGCAGAGAGCGGCGTAGCGAGGCCATAGTAAATAAAAAGCATAATACCATCAGGGCAAGACCGATCCCCATGGCTATCGGAATGTAGGATAAAAGCTGACTTGCTCCCGTAGCCGCGCGGTAAATTCCATGCACCGCCAGCTGCTCAATGTGATTGACGCCAGCTGTAATTGCTGAAGTAAGCTGCAGTAATTTAAGCCCTGCAGGCAACTGCTGCTTGGCCAGTGCCGCTTGAGTCAAAGTCAAATATTGTGCGGCCGCCGGTTGCAGCTCTTGATTAAACGCCGACGATAATTCTGCTTTTACCGGCGAATCCGGCAGCTTGGCAATTTCCTGCTGCAAGCTTGAAAGCAGATCCTGCATCTTAGCTGCATCTTGCGCCGCATTTTTAAAATAATCACTACGCTCCCGCGCCTGCGCCATTTCACCATCCACGGCGACTAAGCCGGCGCCTAAGGACGCGGCTGCCGCATGCACGCGGTAAATGCCGTTGACGTCTACTGCCTGCTGTGCGCTCTGCTGATTATGATTTACCACAAAGATCAATACCGCGGCGGCGGCAAACAGCAGAATATACAGAATTTGACTGATGGTAACGCGCTGCAAGATCGACAGCTGCCAGAAACGGCGCGGGGGCATCACAGATTCATTAGCATTTTTCTGCTGAGAGCTGCTTAAATCAACCTCCGGCTGCGCGGCTGCAACAGTCGGCGCAGTATTTACATCCGGAGCATCCGTAGCGGCATTACTTGTGGGCATAAACTTACCTTGTATAGCTTACAGTCAAGTGCAGTCATTCTTAATATCGGCACGATACTAAAAAATTTGCAGACTAAGCCTTATTCTAGCCAAATTTTTCGTTAGAATGACATCTTCCCCGCACGTGTACAGAATTTTATGCGCAAGCGCGCATTTTGCCGCACGCCGCTTACGATGGCGTCTGGCTACGCGGGCTTAGACCCCGCGTTTTTCAGATAACTAACAGAATTATTAAGGCTTTATTATGGCTGGTAAAAAAAAGAAAAAGCTGGGTGATAACGTAATTGCGGTCAACCGCCGCGCCCAGCACGATTATTTTATTGAAGAGCGCTTTGAGGCAGGCTTATCGCTGCAGGGTTGGGAAGTAAAATCCCTGCGCGCCGGCAAAGCCAATATTTCCGAGGCTTATGTGACGCCAAAAGACGGTGAAATGCTACTCTTAGGCTCGACCATTACGCCGCTTAAAAACTCCTGCGCCTTTGTGGTAAGCGATCCAGAGAGAACGCGCAAGCTGTTGCTGAATAAGCGCGAAATCGGCAAGCTGATTGGACATGCGCAGCGCTCGGGCTATACCATTATTCCGCTCAAGCTGTATTGGAAAGGCTCATGGGCTAAGCTTGAGATCGGCATTGCCCGCGGAAAGCAGGAGCATGACAAACGTGACTCGATTAAAAATCGTGAATGGCAGCGCGCCAAAGAGCGTATCATGAAAAAGTCGTTCTAGTAGGGTTAAGCTGTCTGCCGCTTAAGCTACAGACAGCACTATAGCTCCTATCACGAGTGGACTAATACCAGTCATGCTTTTCATCGCGGTTTAACGCCGCTATCTGCGCCATTTCCTCATCGGTCAGTGCAAAGTGGAACAAATTAAGATTCTCTTTGACGTGTCAGGGTTACTGGAGCCCGGGATCACCACCACGTCACGCGGCAGATTCCAGCGCAATATCACCTGTGCCGAGCTGACCCCATGGGAGGCGGCAATCCTGATATGAGTGCCCCCTCTGTCAAGGGGGCACTCATATTGTCTACAGATAGTTTCATTGCTAAACCTAGCCGCGGTATTGCCGCGTCCGCCTAAGGGATACCAACCTTGTACGGGATTGCGCGCCCATATTTTTCAAGAGCCATCATTAAGCTGAGGCTTTAACTATGGCATGCGGCCGCGCCGTTGTCCTTAAGGCAGCTCAGCCGGATGCAGCTTACAAAAAGTCTTGCATCCTAGCTTTAATAGATGTATGATTGCGATCTGCTTGGGGATGATTCTGGATTCGACCGGAAGCGTGGACTCCAAGGTGCATGTCGAGGTGCGGTGCCTCGTTAAACAGTCGCAAAAAAATAGTCGCAAACGACGAAAACTACGCTTTAGCAGCTTAATAACCTGCGTAAGGCCCTCAGTTCTAAGTCTTGCTGGTGACACTTAGTCGCACTGGGGTCAGTTTTTCATCAGCTCGTGTGGATCTGCCGCTTGTCAGGGAAGCATTAAAGAATTTTACAAGCTGGGTATTGAGTGGCGCGGCATCCCGCAGCTTGGTACCGAGATTAAAGGCTGCCTAAGCATGTAGTACTGAAGACGAAGCCTTTTGGGACGCGGGTTCAAATCCCGCCATCTCCACCAACAACATTTTTTACCTCCGCCCCGCGTTTTACCCAAATTTTATACTAGTTGGTTTTAAGCAAAGTCTTACTCCGCTTTATGCATGTATGCTGTCCCCGTGGGGTTTGCGCGCGTAACGAATCATGTTGGGGATCGCCTGTTCTTCCCTATACCCTGAGACCGGTTGTTTGATGCCAAATAGCTTCAGAGCATCCGTTTGTTTTTTGGATAGTGTGGGTATATCTACGTAGCCATCATTAAAGTAGATGGCTTTAATTCCTTTAAGATCCTCCAGCAACGTAGGCACACTATGATGGGCTAAGAGTTCATCGCGCGCTGCGACTTTCCTCATGACCTCACTGATACGCATGTATAAGCTAAGGGCAATAAATTTAGCACAGAGGTATTTGCCGACTGCAAATATTAACGCAAAGCCGGCGCACAAGTATGCTTAGCGACTGCTATCATTGCTCTCCAGCAGAGTAAATCACCTGACTGCGTGCATCCTGCCACAAATCTTCAGGGAAGAGGAACAAGCCTGTGATGCCGAAAAACTGCAGATAGTGAAAGCGCAGCGACGCACTGCGTTGCGCTCCTAGAGCCTTTACAATTAAGGTTGTGCAGTACAAACTGTCGCGTTTGCCATCAAGCACAAATGGCTCTCCTAATTGGCTGTGCAGAAAAGCTGCGATCTGTTGCTGTTCCTGCGCACTTAAGGCATAACGCTTCACCGCAAAACGCTTGGCCTCCTGAACAAAAAAGCTTAAGGTTGAGGCTATCACCTGATTAGCTTTAGTCGGCACATCATCCGTGGTGGCATGAATGATAACTATCTGCGGCTGCAGCGCCGCCACCATGCCCACATGTGAATATTTACTTTTAGAGATTTCACTAATAATAGCGCTATCAATACCGCGGCCGCAGCGAAATACGACATCACCAAGCTGTAGCGGCGGCAGGTTAAGCGTACTTTGCAGTATTGCTGACGGCGGCAAGCGCTGCGCGGCAGGCTGCAAACACAGACACAGGACTAGCGCCGCGTGGATCAGCCCGCGCCACATGCGTTACAGTGCCACTTTCCACTTTCCTTCAGCATCTTTGATAAGCTTAATATTCTCTTTTTTGGCAGTACCGTCACCGAAGGTAACTAAGACGCGAACCGTGGCTTTATTTTCATTGTCTCCCTGCAGCTTGGTTTCCTGCACCTCAATCTTATCAAGTCCCCCACTGCTGCCGGTCTTCTTTTTAGCAGCCACACTCATAGCGCCAATTTTGCCGGCAATCATTTCGGCATTGCGCGCATCATCCTCCGGCAGGTACAAAAGCGTGATTGCATTTTGGCCATCACCGGTAATGAATTTCTCCATAAAATCTACCGCTACTGCCTGCGGACCGTCATCGACCGCATCGCCGCAGGATAGCGTAAATAAAGCCGCTGCGCTCAGCAGCAGTCCACACAGCAGCTGACGAAATAATTGCATAAAAACACCCCTCTTCAGTTATCAAATCAATGAATGCAAGTATAAGTCGTTACCTGAAGGGGCGACGCGCTACTGCCTCGCAAAATCCTAAAAGTGCGCTCTAACTCACGCAGATATCTGCAGGTCTACTGCAGCACCTAGCAGCGGATGTCCTGCAATCGTCGCCAAGAGTCTATTAAGGCTTCTACAGCACTACTTTCCATTGGCCGGCGCCATCTTGGATAAGCTTTAGCGCATCCACTTTTACACTGCCGTTTACGAAAGTAACTTTGATTTTAACCACAGCTTGCGTTTCATCATTGCGCAGCAGCTGAGCCTCCACACTCTCTATCTCATCAATCCCGCCGCGTTTAGCGCTTTCCTGCTTGGCCGCCGTACACAGCATGCCCAGCATGCCGGCTGCTGTTTCTGCACTGCGCGCATCATCCTCTGATATATTCACGTAAGTCATCGCGCTCTTACTATCGCCTGCTAGAAATTTTTCCATGAACGCAAGCGCCGCGTTCTCAGCTTCAGCAGTCGCATCGCTGCAGGACAACGTCATAAACACCGCACAGCTCAGCGCTATGCTACCCATCAGACTTCGCCAAAACTTCATAAAACGCTCCTTTCTATGGCTAAAAAATAAAGATTAAACGTATAAGCTCAATCTGCCCTAACTGTGCGCCCGCTCTTACGCAACCGCTACTGCCTGAACTTAATCCTCACCAGCTTTAAGCTGCAGTAGACGTTGATTTAGCCTGATATCCTGATTGTGGATGGTCAAATGCGTGCGGTAGCTGCCCCCATCTTGTGTGACGTAACCGGCACGCACTAGGTCTGCTAAGGCATCAGCATATTCCGTCCCGATCAGGCTCTGCACGAAAGCACTGCCGCCTGCAAGCTTAAAGTCGGCCTGCAGCGCTTTAATCTTCAAAGCCGCAAAATCAAGTTCGACCGCCGCCTTGCCAGATGCAGCAGCGCGCTGGCCCTGATGCTCAAAAGAAAACTCGGTTAAATCCACTTCCTGCCGCGCACTGAAGCAGTTTAGCAGCTGTTCTACGCCCTCTGCCGCATCCAACTGCGTCAAAGCCTTAAACAAATCTTTTGCCGCTACGCGCCCGGCACGGCCCTCAAGTTTAAGTTTATCTAGGCGGTATAAAGGCTGCATCTTTCCCTTAGCGACAAAGGGGAAGGCCCAAGCGTAATTACCGGAAGAATCAAATCTAAGGTAGGAGCGCCCTGTAGCATCCTTAGGGCTAAAGGCCAGGCTGGCGCTTAAATCCGTAAATTCGATACGATCGCGCAACGTCGGATCTTTGACCCGCGCGTCGGGGGTAAAACCAATCATAAACAGCGTGGATACTTCAGCCGTAAGCTGCGACAGCGCTACCTGCAGACTGTCAACGTACAAACGCTGCGCAGCGCTGTCCCAGCGCGGATCAACCCGCAGCGTCAATCCATTAAGATCAGCGGCAAAACTTTCCTGGGCTGCATAGCGTTCACTGCCTCGGCAGTGCAATGAGCCAACATTAAGCTCCGCACTGATAGCGTCGACGCCAGAGGCGGAGGCATACAATGAATTCTCCCCCACTGCGCAGCTGCCGTAAGTTAATGGCAACGTAAAAGGCGTGCTCCTAACCGCCGCCTCAACTTTAGGTGGTAGCAGTGTCCCGGACAGCGCCCCGCGGTAACCTATGGGCTGCAAATTCAATTTAGCGAGCAGCTCATCGAGGTTGCCGCTGTGCTCAACCTTACTAAAAGCGGCATTTACTTTAAGCAGACCAAAGGAAAGCTCAAGCATGGTGCTGCCGCTGATAGCCGGCAGTCCCAACGCATTGCCAGCAGGCAGCTTAAGCTCCCAGTCGATCCGCCCGCTTCTTGAACTAAAGCCTGAATTCTGCGGCTGATAATGCAGGCTCAGCGCCGGCACGCGCTGCTGCACACGAGACAGCACACTGTCAATTTTACGGTCAAACACCATTCCCGCCAGCACAATTTGCGCCACGGCCAAAAGTGCCAGCAAAGCAGCAAGACAGCTTACGATAAGCAGTAGACGACGCTTCACCCCGCCTCCCTTTCATCCTGCACTTTAGCCAAGAGCGCACCGCTTTCGCGCAGGAATTTGGCGGCATAGTCGCCAAAATACGCACGGGTCTGAGCAAAGTTGGCCAAAAAAGCCGCTTTATCTCCGGCGGCAATTAATGCAAACTCAGGCTGCAGACTGTCAAGATAGCTCTGGATCAGCTCGACATTGCGCGCAGATGCCATGATGATATCAGCATAAAGCTTAGGATCTTGCGCAAACAAACGTCCTACCATTTCAATTTCTAAACGGTAAATCGGCGAGCTTAAGGCCAAGATCTGCTTTAAATCGGGCGCAATTTTACTTAAAAAGCGCCCATAACAGTAGGTAGTAAAGTGCCGCAGCGCCTGAATAATGCTCATAGCCTTATCATGCTCAGCGGCAGAGCATTTACAGATATGCGCGCCCCACAAGGCCATCTGATCCAAAATGAACTGTCCCTTACTTTCATCCCGCCCGCCGACACTGACAATGACCTGCTTTACCATGGAGCGGATATCCGGCCCGAACATCGGATGCAGCCCCAACACCGGTCCGGGATGAGCCTTAAGCATCGCCTCTAGCATCGGCGCTTTAACTGAGGTAAAGTCGCACAGCACGCAGTCACGCGGCAGCAGCGGCGCAGCTTGAGCTATCACCGCCTGAGTGTGCGCAATCGGCACACTGATAAAGACCGCCCGCGCGTTTTTTAGCAACTCATCGGCCCGCGCCCAGTCTTCTGCCTCTAAAATGGCTACGCGGTAGCCCGAGTGCTCAAAGTAGTCGGCAAAGAGACGTCCCATCGCCCCGCGCCCGCCGATGATAACCACGGGACGCTCTGAGGGGCTGACACAAGCATAGGCCGTAGGCCCCTGCCCTTTATAAGATTCCCGCAACAGGCGGCGCAGCAGATCTTCCACGAGCCCCGGCGGCAGTCCGGCCGCTTCTGCCATGCGCGCGCGATCCTGTAGCAAAAAGGCCTCGCGCTCCTGCGAATATGCTGCATCCTTGTGGGCGCTTTTGCAGGCGCTGGCCTGCTGCACCAAGTTCTGGCGCTGGCGTAAAAGCTCAATTAGCTGTGCATCAAGCTTATCAATCTCCGCCCGCAACTGCGCTAAGGTACGCTCCTGTGCCATGTTCTATCCGTCAATTTCATCTAAAAAGGCTTCATCTAAAGTCTCTTCTTCAGGTGCAGCCGCGGCGGCATCCGGATTGACCTTACCCTCGGAGTACATTAAGAAGATGTCGCGGGTTTGCCCGTAAGGGTCAAGCGCATTATCAACTACGCCTTCCTGATCAAGCAACTGCGCGCGGTTATGCACGCCATCGATCGCCCACAAGCCGACATTGACATACCACGGCAGCCAGAACCACGGGATCTCATCAATCATATCGCCCTGTACCTCGCGCCCGGTAGTCGGACCATAGATCGGCACCATCAGATAAGGGCCTTGTTCCATGCCGCCTTTGCCCAGCACGGTCTGCATCTCCATGGTCTGCTTATCCATGCCCATCATGGAGGCGACATCAATAAAGCCTAAGATGCCGATGGTGGAATTAATCACAAAGCGGCCTAAGCTTACTGCTGATGCCCCCGGCTCACCGATAAGCAGGTTATTGACGACATTATTGACCTCAGTCAAGTTGTAATTGAAATTGCCGATACCGGTCTGTACCGGCTGCGGCATGGCAGCATAAGCATGCGCCACCGGGCGCAGAATATAGCGATCAAACACATCATAATTGAGCGTCCAGCCCACCACGCGATTGGGCGTTTCCAGCGTATCAACCGCCGAGCCCGGCAAAATCGAGTAGCCATAGCTGTACTCTTGCATGTAAGCCGCACGCGAGAGCTGACGCGGGGCCATCGGATTGACAGAACCATGCTGGGCAAACGCGCTGCCGGCAAACAGCATTACGGCGGCCGCAGCCCCGCCGATTAAGGCACCACGCATCATAAACTCTCCGCTTTGTTTGCAAAATAAATGAAAGCTACGCTATTTTAAGCCCAAGCTACAACTTTGCCAAAGACTAAACACGCACATCTGACGACAGTTTTCGCGCCGCAAGGCACACAACAATATCGCAGCAATTTGCTAAAATTTATCTTTATTGCGCCGAGAACAAATTTAGGCATAGTGTATTTTTAGTTGATAGGGTAGGTTATGAAAGAAGTAGAGTTAAGCGCCCGCAGCGCTAATAGCGCAGGGACGCAGAATAGCCCGCGGGAAGCCTCCACCGCTCCAGAGCACCCGCCTATCAACTATAGTGCCACTCAAGCCTATACCCTGCTGCTTAAAGCCAAGCAAGATGAACTGCCCGAAAGCATGGCGCGCACCTTAAATAAGTTAAGCTCGACGCTAAATGCCCCGCCTAAGGAGACGGCGCAGCCGCAAGCCGGGCAGCCCTTTGGCAAACTCTCGGTAGCCTTATTGCAGCGTGATGACAAATTAAAAGAGCAGATGGCGCAATTTTTATCCAGCAGCCGCCATTTCGTACGCCAACGCGATGCTGCCGCAGAGTTCAGCGCAATTAATGACAAACTGCCTGCCGCGCTGCAGGAAAATACTGCCGCAGGGCAAAATCTGGCCCAGTTTATCTGTGAGGGTTTAGCTGCGCTGACCAATGCGCAGAATATGGGGGCAGGATTGGAGCGCGACCTTGCTGTACGCGGTATCTTCGTACCGCAGCAGCCACTCAATCTGCGCACTAAAGCTGCCGCCAGCGATGCCCTCTCAGCTTCCATTGCCTATATTAAAAGCAATCAACCCGCGGTCTTAGCTACGCTGCCTGCCGAAACCAGTGCAGCTACGGTTAATACAGCACAAATTGAGCAACAGATCAGCGATTTAGCCCCCGATCAAACCTATCTGGATATTTTCAAACAGCACAAAGTGACCGAAGAGGCGGATGACGAAAGTGCACAGATGGCCGAGCGCATTCGTGCCCTCATTAGCAAAGCCGCCGATACGGCTAAAAAGGGCAATCTAATCGGCACGCAGTCTGATCCTGCCGCTCCGCACCCTCCCGCTGCACAGCCGCAGGCTACCGAGCGCGTGTTTATGCCCGAACAAGCAGCAACGCAACCTGCGCCCGCCCCCGATGCCCAAGCTAGCAAACTGAGTTTGGCGGAATTATCTGCCCGCGCCTCACGGCTGCAGCAACAGTTTCGCGAGGAGCGCCAGCGTCTAGCCGCTGAAGGCAAGTTGCCCAACCCTGCCATACCTCCGGAGAATACCGCCGCAAGCGCCACGGAAATTTTAAAACACACCCTGTCACCGCAAACGCCAGCCGAGCATATCCGCGAGGCTGAGCTTAAGCTTGCACGCCGTGCTCAGCTGCCAAGCATCGCTCCAAATGATGCGCCGGAGCCGCCTGCAAACAGCGCCGCAGCCCCGACCCACGTACGCTCCGCGCAAAGCGCTGACGAGCACCCCACGCTGCATGCCGCTGCGCTACAGACTTCTGAACTGTTAAGTCCTGACGATGTGGCGCGCATTAAGGCGCAGCTGCGCTCACAGGCGGAGCTTGAGGCTGAAATTGCCCAATCCAAAGCGCAGCTACTAAAAACCCAGCAGGAAATTCTAAAACTGCAAAGCGATGTCGCACGCATGCAGGAAGAAACCCTGCGGACTGCCAAGGAAACCGCGGCAGCGCAGCTTAAGGCCCAAAAATTGCAGCTTGTAGCGCAGCAGGAACTCACAGCGCGCACCCAGGAACTGCTCTCAGCCCAGCGCCAGGCCACACCAAGTCAGAGCGCCGCCGAGCCACCGCGTACTGCCACTGCTTTGGCCCATACTGCGCTTACATTAGAGCAGCCTATACCGGCAAATGCAGACAGTCACGCGCTATCGGCTGAGCTTGACGCGGCTTTGGCAGATGACGCTACACCAGATGCAGCAGCGGCCAAAACTACGGCACCCCCCGCAGCAGACGGCCACCTTGCGTCCGCGGCAGCTGCCAACGAAGCTAGCAACTTAAAGAGCACTTACGATGCGATTGAAGCGATGCTGCTAAGCGACACCGCAGTAGATAGCGAAAGCAATGCTGCACACGTAAATGCTCTAGCGGACGATGTGGCCGAGTTTACTAAAAATGAGCTGTCCTCTGAGGTTCTTTCCAAGCTTAGCACCCTCTACACAGGAGCTACTGACTATGCCGCAGCGGCGGGAACAGAGCTGTCTGCGGCGCAGACCGATGCTGCTACCACGCACAATAGCGAGGAAATTTCCCCGGTAGCAGAAAAAACTAAGGCGCAAGAACTAGCGCCGCACCAAACTCCAGCCATCCCCACGTCCCAGCCCAACGCCGCTACGTCGGCAGAGGAATCTGCGCTGCCGCCTACCGAAAACACTAGGTTAAGTGCTCTATATCAAAATAGCGCAGCCATTGCCACCTCTGAAGAGACCAGCCCTGTAGCCGCTGCAACGCCAAGCGAGGAAAGTCTTGTAAAGACGGGTTCCGAGCAGCTCAAGGAAGAAACTACCGCCAAGGAAGTTTCTGCACCCCAGACAGCCTCTCCCCAAGCCCCAGCTAAGCCGCAACCCTTGCAGGATAGTAGCGCTCCAGAAAATGCCGACATAGTCCAAGCTCAGACTGCTGCCGACAGCACGCTTAAAACTGACCTAGCGAAAGCTGGCGCTACAGACGAAAAAGAGCCGGCATTGCCGGTACATTCATCAGCCTCGGCGACTGCCAAGCTAACGTCCCTCTACGCGCCGCCGGCAAGTCAAGAGGCCATGCCAGCGGAAAAAAACGAGAGCACCCCGCGCGCTGAATTAAAATCTACTGCACCAGCTCCTGCCGCCGCTGAAACTGCAGCTGAAGCTGAAACTAAGGATAAAAACCAAGCTGCAGCTGCCCCGCAAGCTGCCGGCGCAAAAGCGGCTGATGATGTCGCGGATCCTGACAGCAGCACTACGACAGCGCCCGCCACAAAATCTGACTCCGCCGCTTTACCTGAAGAGGACCTCCCGGCAGCCCCTAAAGAGCCTGCCGCTGACTTAATGCCCAGTGAAGAGTCGCAAGCTAAGGCCCCTACAGCGCCGCTGCCGCCTAATACTGAGACGGCGGACCTGCGCTTAAAGCCAGATGAGCTGCCTCCTGCCACAACCGCTGCCGCGCAGCCTGAACTAAAGCCGCAAGGAGCCGAGCCCCTGCCGCCAAGGACGCTAGCTACAAATTCATTGTCCGATACCCTGCAGGAAAGTCTTGCAGCTAATGTACAGCTGCGCCGCCTGTATCAACCGACAGTGCAGAAGCTGACACCAGATGATGCAGCCGCTCAGTCTGCACTCCAGTCAAGCCAAGGAGTCGCCGCAGAGGAGTCCGCGGCTTTACTATCAGGCAGTACGCTAAGCGCCGCCGGTCCCGCTAACACAGCTGAGAGTACAAACGTTGCCACCACGGCCGCGCAGGATACGGCGCAGCATGTGCTTAACACGGTGCTCACTACCGTACCGGGCGATGATTTTAAAGATGAAAACGATCCGGCCGCCAACGCCGCCCCGCTGCCCCACCAGACTTTAAGCGCTCCGGCTGCAGCGGCCATCACCGCAGGAGGCAGCCAGCCGCTGCCGGAGCTGACGCAGGTAGAGCCCAAACTGACTAAGGAAGGCGGCTTTTTCAAACGTCTGGCAGCTTTATTTACGGGCAAAAGCAGCCAAGTCAGCCCCGCGCCGCTACCGGAGAGCGCGCCGAGCTTGACTGCCAGCCGCGGCGATCCGCTACAGCGCATGTTTGCCGATTTAAACGCGCTACTGCAACGCGGCGATGTGCCTGCAGACGTTAAAGCTCAAGCCAATGACTTTATAAGTAAGCTCCAGCACCCTGTCGCGGATTTAACGGCGGTTAATAATTGGCTCAGCTTCGTTACCGGACCTTTATCCCCCTCCTCTCCGCAGGCCTTGGCGCTGCATCAGTGGGCCTTTTTACTGCTGTGCATCCGCTTTAGTCAAATTGGGCGCAATGTGACGCAATTTGTCAGCAAATATCAAGATGAGATGCCTGAGCTGACGCGCCGTATCAAGGGAGCCCTGAAGGACGGTGCGGGCAGCCACAAGAGTGCCGGCAGCATCAGCGCGCTGATTGACGATACCTTCAGTCAAGTTCAGCGTCTGCAGCAACTGTCCGACCCCCACGGCGGCCTCGCGCAATTTTTGGGCGGCTACGTGCCGCTGCCGCCTAATTATGACGGCGGTAGTGAGGGTGGCTTTAACCTAAAAAAGGAGACCGACCGTGACGGCAAAGACGTATGGCATTTAAACTTCTTCTTTGACTTAAAAGAATTAGGTCCAATTCAGGTCAAAGCTGAAGCTAAACTGCCTGAGCTGTACCTGCACATTGTGACCGACAATCTGCAAGCTTTAAAGCAAGTGCAGCAGCTGATGCCGCAACTTAAGGCCAAATTGCAGGATTTAGGCATTACCACGCGTGAAGGCACGGCGCGCCTGGGGCATGTTTTTATGCCCACTGCCTCCTTTAAGCCGACCGCGGCCGACAAGCAACGCGATGAAATGTCCGCGCTGTCGCTTGATGTTTGACGAAAAAAGGAGCCCATATGGCAAAGCACAAAGAATTATCCGCCGCCGCACTGTCCTTTAATGAGGGGCAGGATGCAGCGCCGCATCTTGCAGCCAAAGGCAGCGGCAAACTTGCCGAAGATATTGTCGATATGGCAAAGGAGCTGGGCATCTACGTGCATCAGGATGAAACGCTGCTGCGTGAGCTGCAGCGGCTTAAAGAAGGCGAAGAGATCCCGCCGCAGCTTTTTGCCATCATTGCCACAATTTTAGCTTTCAGCTACCTGCTGCAAGGCAAGACACCGCAGGGCTGGACGCGCCCTGATGGCAGCCGCGCCGTCAGCACGCAGGCTTAGGCGCAGCCTTACTTAGATCTATTCTTCTATCTTGCGGTGCGGGGCACGCTCTAACAGCTTGACCAGCTCCTGCTTCCAGTATTTGGCCTGCATGGTGGTGCCGTGACCTAACGTCTCCTCACTTTCTGGAATGATGTAGAAGGAGATGTTGTCATTTTGTGCCGCAGCCTTTTCTAAGGCGCCAAAGATCTGCGGATTGCGCTCATCGTCGGCCGAATTTACTGCCACGACCTGTGCTGCAATTTTGCTGATGCCTGCGGTCGGATCGTAATCTTCAGACGAGGCCCACTGATACAGGGTATCGTTGGCATCCTTATTAAACGGGGCAGAGAGCTGCTTATCGACGTAGGCACTCGCACTCTTGCCGTCCGGGCCTAATTTATGCAGCCGGAGCGTACCGCCATTAGTAGCTAAGTTATAGAAGGTATTGGCAATGCGCGCCATCGCCGGCTGCGTAGTGTAGTTGCCATTCTGATATTCCGGATCGCCGGTAATTAAATCGATAATCATGCGGCGCGTCATCCAATTGCGTCCCGACATCGGCTGTGGCAGTGAAGCCAGCGGAATAGCGGCATCCATGAAATCAGGATAAGTGCCAGTCCACAGCCAAGTCTGCATGCCGCCCATCGAATTGCCGACAATCAGACGCAGATGCTTCACCCCAAAGCCTTCCGTGACGAGGCGATACTGCCCCAGCACCATATCCGCATAGTTGTAGCGCGGAAAATCAGCCTTCAAGCCATCGGAGGGCTTCGAGGATTTACCGGTGCCGATGGCATCGGGAATAATGATGAAGTATTTCTCTGCATCCAGCGGCTGCCCCGGACCGAACAGTTCTCCGGCAAAGCCATCAGCGAGCATTGCACTTGAGCCGCCATTAGTACCGTGCAGAATAAGTACCGGCTCGCCGGCGCGATTGCCAAGCACGGTGTATCCTAAATTAAAGTTCTCCAGCGTCTCTCCGGTGTGGAAGGTGAAGCTGGGCAGCGTAAACACGCCACTTTGCTGATTGGGATATTCCGCGGCTTGGACGCTACAGGCTGCAGCGGTGCATAGACCTGCCGCTAAAGCGAGGGTTCGTAAAAACTGCATAACACACTCCTGTTAATTTTTGTGAAAAGAAGAGGTGGTTTCATTATATTTCCTTATTGAAAATAAAATATTTTTATTTTCAGCTTTTTGCGCTCTTTCACAAAAATTAACGTTTTTACCCATGCCAAGCCCCCCGGTGCGCCTCCCTAGAAGCAGCGCTCAGCAGACAAGCGCCGCAGGTCGGTGCCGGGAAGGAGCGGCGCTACAAACCCAGCAAGAAGAGCTCAAAGGCATTGAGCTCTTCTTTTTTCTCCGGTTGCGCGGGAGCAGGAGCTGGTGCTACGCGTTGCGGGGTATACTCCTGCACTTGCGGCGCTGCCGGATAAGCCGTATTAAAATGACACGGCCTGACGTATTGAATCATATCCTCGCGCGCCGGCAAGAGGGTAAGGCCGGGCTCATTGCAGCCGTCAGCCACCACTTGCCCCTGCTTATCAAAGTTTACAAACTTAATCCCCTGCGGGCGGCTAAGCTGCAGCGCATTGACGCCGCGCGCTTTAAGATAAGCCGTATAAACCCGCAAGGCTCCGGATGAGCCGTACAGCGGCGTGCGTTTATTGTCATCAAAACCCACCCAAGTAGTGACCAATTCATCTGAGTCAATGCCGGTAGACCAAGTATCACGCTGATCGTTAGTAGTGCCGGTCTTTGAGGCAATGGTGACCCCGGGGAAGCTCTGCTGCAGCCTGCGGCCAGTGCCCGAGCGCGTAGCCTCGGTCATACCATAGAGCGTTAAATAAGTATCGCGCGGATCAAGGGTACGCTCCGCGCGCTCGGGCTTGCGTTGATAGAAAATCGCGCCATCTTTGACCACCGTACGCAGCGTCGTTAAGTTCTGATAAATACCGTCAGTAGCTAGGCTTGCGTACATGGCATTAAGCTCGTAAGGGGTCAGTGCCATCGCACCTAGGAGCATTGACGGATAAAGCGGCAGATCCTGCTTAATCCCTACCTTGCGGAAAGTATCGCGCACATTAGTAAGACCTACCGCCATGCCGATGCGCACGGTGGGGATATTAATGGAACTTGCCAGCGCGCGCAGTACGCTGACTTTGCCGCGAAAACGTCCATCATCGTTTTTAGGCGACCACAGCTTACCGTCGGCCAAGCGCACCGTAAGCGCCGTGTCATTGACAATGCTGCCTAAATGATAACCGCGCCCAAAAGCCGTTAAATACACAAAGGGTTTGGCCAAAGAACCGACTTGACGGCGCCCTTCTATCACGCGATTAAAGCCATCGTATTTCGGCGTGCGGCTGCCCACCACCGCACTAACTTCCGCCGTGCGCCACGAACTTACCACCATCGCGGCCTCTAGGCCCTGCAGCTTCTTGTCCTTTTCAATCGCATCAAGCTCATTGGCCACCGCCTGCTCTGCTGCCGCCTGCGCCTGCGGATCTAGCGAAGTGAAGATGCGAATGCCGTTGCCGGACAGAAAATCCGGGCCGAAACGGGTAGAAATCTCATGTTTGAGCAAACCCATAAAAGCCGGTGTCTTAGAATAATTCATTGAGCCGCGCGGGATCACCCGCAGCGGCAAGGCCATGTACTGCTCGCATTGCGCCTGCGTTAAATGACCGCGGTTTTTCAGTACCGCAAGCACAGTATTGCGCCGCTCCAGCGCATTGTCAGGATGCCGCCATGGATCGTAATACGAAGGCCCCTTAATCAGACCAACCAGCAGCGCCATCTGATCGAGCGTCAGCTCAGAGACCGGGACGCCAAAATAGAAATAGGATGCCAACCCAAAGCCGTAAATACCGGCATTGCCGTTTTGCCCTAAGTAAATTTCATTTAAATAGGCCTCTAAGATCTGCTCCTTGGTATAGCGATGATCCATTATGATGGCCATAATGATTTCTTTGAGCTTACGGGCATAGCTCTTTTCATTGGTTAAAAAGTAATTTTTAACCAGCTGCTGCGTAATCGTACTGCCGCCTTCAACCACCCGACCGGCCAGCAGGTTTTTGACAAAAGCACGCGCAATGGCAAAGAAATTGACGCCGATATGAGAGTAAAAGGCGCGATCTTCAATCTCAAGCAAGGTGGTAATCAGTTCGGGCGGGACCTCATTTAAGGTAATAAAAATGCGATCTTCTTTGGGGTCAATACGGTTAATGCGATCAAGCAGCACCGGGTCCATGCGCACGTAGGCCAGATCCTGCTTTAAATCGGCATTCATGATGCGTGCAATGCGCTGTCCATCAAAAGCCACCAACAGCGACATGCGATCCTCCACCCCCTCAGGGAAAGCAAAAGGACGCTTTATTACCACAATTTTCTGCGTGTTATAGTTAACTGCAAACTCGCCCTCGCGCTGCGGATTATCGGTCTGCCGGTATTTAAGTAGCTTTAATTCGTAGACCATCTGCTCAAGCGATAGGCGCTGCTCGGGGTACAGCTCCAAGGGGCGCGAGTACACCACCGCCGGCAGCACCCACTTGTCATCGACCTCAAATTTAGACAGCACCACCGAATCAAAATAAATAAAGAGCAGGATAAGTACCCCGGCGCCAATCAGCCCGATCTTTAAGGAAAAAACGCTGAAAGCCCGTGCCGCCCTCCGTCGCCACGAGGGCTTATCATCTTTATTATCATCATCAGGCGGCAGCCCGCCGCCATTGCCGCCATTGCCCGCACCGCCGCCGTCCGCAGCTGCCGCCGGCGCTGGCGTGCGCGGCACAATTGGAGGCAGACTGTCAGCTGCATCGACGGTACGCGCATAAAACTGCGCGGGAGCTGTTGCGCCAGCATCAGGCTCTGCTGACAAAGCCTTCTCTTGACTCTGAGCAGTATTTAGCATCGTGCTTGCAGCTGAGGCGGACACATCTGCGGTGGCGGCAAATAGCGGCGCACGCTCCTCCCGCGGGGCAAAATTTAAAATCGCCGCCGCTGGATTTTCCGCCACGCGTGCAGGGGGCGGCGCCACATTCTGCCCGAATACCGCAGCGCTAGGCGCTTGATGATAAGCGTCCTCCGGCACATGTGTTGCATCCTGCGGCCGCACCGCGGATTGACCTGACGATTTAGTGGTAAATAAAGAGCTGTGATCCTGCATGATGCTGCCCGTACTGCGCCCAATAAGTCAAGCGCAGCGGCCTGCCACGCCCTGCGGGGATTATACCTTAGCGCTACGCTTTTGCGATCTTTGAGCTGCGTCACTTTCTGGGGCAAAAAAGCTACAGCAAAATTAAAGATGTGCGCCTTACTCTTGTCACTTTGCTGCGTTTTATGGATAATCTTTGCCTTGAAAAAAATAGCCTGGTTTAACCTCTGAAGCACAGGCTTCTGCCGAGCTATACCATAGAAACTGTAAGTCAGCTACAGCTGACAACCATAAGCGGATCATAAGGACGATTATTATGAGCGCACAGCAAGAGACTTTAGAATCAATGGGCCCCCTGGCGATTGCCGGCGTCAAGCCTTACGTGGAAAAGCCGGGTGAGGAATACATGAATGAAGCGCAGAAAGAGCACTTCAGAAAAATCTTAACTGCCTGGCGCGATCAATTAAGATCTGAAGTGGATCGCACCGTCGGACACATGAAGAGTGAAGCAGCTAACTTCCCTGATCCGGTCGATCGTGCATCGCAGGAAGAAGAATTTGCCTTAGAGCTGCGCGCCCGTGATCGCGAACGCAAACTCATCAAAAAGATTGAAAAGACCCTACAAAAGCTCGATCGCGATGAGTTCGGCTACTGCGAGCAGTGCGGCGAGGAAATCGGCATTAAGCGGCTAGAGGCGCGTCCGACAGCGGATTTGTGCGTGGAGTGCAAAGCCGTTGCGGAGATTAAAGAAAAGCAGCTTGAGGGTTAAGCCCTAAGCTTCAGGCAGGCTGGTACCGAAACTGCCGCGGTTTGAAGCGGCGCGCTGTACTGCACAGACGTCCAAAGCCGCCGGCATACCGTCATCAACGGAGTGCCGGCACTGTTTTTATATATCAAGCGCAGGCTACCGCCTGCCGCCAATGGGGGAGAGACTTTTTGGGCATGTACTGCGGCCGCTTTGCGCCCACGCCATCGGGCAGACTGCATTTAGGATCGCTGCTGTCGGCCGCAGGAGCCTATCTGCGAGCCCTGCAGGCTGGCGGTCGCTGTCTATTGCGCCTTGAAGATCTTGACCGGCCGCGCTGCAAAGCCGAATACGCCGGCTCTATCATCGCCGATTTAAAGACTTTAGGTTTTGCCTTTCCCGAGCCGGTGCTAATTCAAAGCACGGATTTAGATCCGTATGCGCAAGCCGTGGAGACCTTAATCCACAGCGGACAGGCCTTTGTTTGCGCCTGCAGCCGCCGCGCCATTCGCGAACACCCCTGCACCTGCCGCGAACTGCACCTGCCATACAAGCGCGGGCGCGCTATTCGCCTGCAGTGCAGTGCTGCTCTGCGCGATTTTACTGATGAGCGTTTAGGGCGAATTCATGTGCCGCTCATCCCCGACAGTCTTATCTTAAAGCGCTCAGATGGCATTTATTCCTATAATTTAGCCTGCGTAGTAGACGATCTGCGCCAAGGCGTCACTGAGGTAGTGCGCGGCAGCGATCTGATTGCCTCAACGCCGCTGCAGATTTATCTCTATGAACTCTTAGGTGCCAAAGCTCCGCGTTTTCTCCACCTGCCGCTCATTACCGCCCGCGGCGGCGGCAAATTATCCAAACAAAACCATGCCGCGCCAATTTTAAGCCGCTACCAACCCAGCGAAGCTATATTGTTGGTCCTCAAACTGCTAGGGCAAGATACGCGCGGACTTGAGGGAGTCACCCCAGCTGAAATCTGGCCGCAAGCCGCGCAGCGCTTTGACCTTAATGCCATTGCGCGCCACGATATTGAAATAGATTAAGCGCGCTTAGCGCTGCCTTTATCTGCCACAAGCTGTCGCCGACAGGGCGGCGGATAACGTACTGTTTTAGCTGCAGGCGGTGTATAATAGCGCGGTTATTTTTTGAGCCCACATTTGAGGCAGCAGACGTCTGCATGGGCTGCACATCGCCACGCGGCAGCCGCAGCCGATAATTTTTTGAGTATTTAAGAGGATTAAGAAAATTTCTGCCCTACTTTACGGCCTGGATGAAATTTTAAAGCAGCATAAAGCTCAAGTCCGAAAGCGCGGCATGGCGCTTTTAACCTTAGAGCGCTCGCAGCACTCCATTTCCCGCAAAAACATTTCCGCAGCGGCGTTGCGCACTCTATACCGGCTGCGCGATGCCGGCTTTAAAGCCTATTTAGTCGGCGGCTGCGTGCGGGATCTACTCTTGGGCAAGGCCCCCAAGGATTTTGACATTTCAACCAATGCGCGGCCAGATCAGGTGCATCGCCTGTTTACTAACTCACGCATCATCGGGCGACGCTTTAAGATTGTGCATGTGGTCTACGGCAGCGAAATCATTGAAGTTACCACCTTCCGCACCGACAGCGATGATGCGGTACAAAGCCGCGACGGCATGATAGTGCGCGATAACAGCTACGGAACTTCGATTGAAGATGATGCGCAGCGCCGTGACTTTACCATCAATGCCATCTATTACGACATTGATAATTTCTCATTGCTAGATTTCCACGGCGGTCTGTATGATTTAACGCACGGCGTTATCGACATCATCGGCGATCCGGACAAACGCTATCAAGAAGATCCGGTACGCATGATCCGCGCGCTGCGCTTTAAGGCCAAACTGGGCTTTAAGCTTGCCAAACGCACCGAAGAGCCGCTTTCGCGGCTAGCTCCGCTGCTCTTGAACATCTCCAATGCGCGCATGTTTGATGAGGTCAATAAGCTCTTTTTAACCGGCCATGGTCTGCAAAGCTATCGTGAGCTTAAGCGCTACAACATTCTGCAGCTACTGTTCCCCGGTCAAGAAGACTTTATCGGCACCCCTAAATTTGACAGCTTCCTTGAGTACGCCCTGACCAGTTCCGATCAGCGTACCCTGCTGCAAAAGCGCAATAAGCCGCATTTTCTCTATACGGTCTTTTTGTGGCCGAAGATTGAAAAATTGGTGTACGATTTAAAAGTGCGCTATCAATCCTCCCCCAAAGCACCGTCTACATCGTATTTAGTCGAAGAAGCCTGCCTCCGCGCACTGACGGCGCAGCACAGCGTCACTGCTATCCCGGCGGTGATTACCGCTGATATCAAGCGCCTGATCCATCTGGTTTATCAGATAACTGACGATGAGCTGCAGGCCTCGCAAATTGAAAGCGTTGCCCAGCAAGGACTGTTCCGTGCCGCCTTTGACATGATAAAGCTGCGCGCGCAATTTGAGCCTGAGATCATTCCCTACGTTAAGTTCTGGCAGCACTATTACGATGAGGCGCAGGAGCGTTTTGTCAAAGCTAAGGCCTTAAAAGACGAACGCCTCAAGCAGCGCCAAGATAGGCGCAAATCCCGGCGCAGCAAGAGCAAGCGGCGCAAGGAAGAAAAAGCACAAGCGCTGCCTTTGAGCAAGGCCCAGCAGGCCGATCTGCTCACCGCAGCACAGGAAGAGTTTGGCAGCGATAATGCCAAAGAGCGCCAGGAGCGCTTAGCGCGCGCCCGCGCTTGGCGTGCGGCCATGAATCTGGAGCCGTAAACCGGTGCCTACTGTACTCATCAGCCTAGGCTCCAACTTAGGCGATAGCCGGCAGTTGCTGCAGGCTGCCGTATCCGGCATTGCACAGCTTGGACAGGTGCAGGCACAATCTGCGCTCTATCGCACTAAACCCGTCGGTTTTACTGCGCAGCCGGATTTTTTAAATGCCGCACTGCAGCTTGATACCCAGCTGGCGCCGCTTGAGCTGCTGCATCGGCTGCAGGCGCTAGAACTTGCTGCCGGGCGCCAGCGCCTCGTGCATTGGGGGCCGCGTACGCTCGACCTTGATATGATTGCCTATGGCAATGTGGTACAGAACAGCCCCGAGCTGAGCTTGCCCCATCCGCGCGCGTGCGAGCGTGCCTTTGTGCTAGTGCCGTTAAATGAAATTGCACCTAATTTTATGCTGACGCCTAAGCTTAGCGTCAGCGCCGCCTGCCGCGCCTTAAGCGCCGCGGCTTTAGCTGAGGTAGTAAAGATTGGCCGCATCGGAAATTAAATTAATTGTAGGTCTGGGCAATATCGGAACCAAATATCAGGGCACCCGTCATAACTGCGGCTGCGATCTGCTGTTTGCGCTCGCTGACAAATACCGCATTGCCCTTAGTGATGACAAGCGCTTTCACGGGCAAATCGGCCGCGGCAACGTGGCCGGAGCGGATGTGCGGCTGGCCTTTCCTACCACCTTAATGAATTTATCGGGTCAATGCGTCGGCGCGCTGTGCACTTTCTATCGTCTCGCCCCGAGTGAAGTCTTGGTGCTGCATGATGAAATGGATCTGCCGCCTGGCCATGTGCGCTTAAAATTCGGCGGAGGCCTTGCCGGTCACAACGGGCTTAAAAGCATTGCGGCAAGTTTAGGCGGCAGTCAGGATTTTTATCGTCTGCGTATCGGCATCGGCAAAGACCCCGCGCGCGACACGATTAATTTTGTGTTAGGGCGTCCAGCCCCTGCCGAGCGCGCCTTAATTGCCGAAGCCGGCGAGCATGCCTTAGAGGGCATCACTTTGCTCCTGACCAAAGGAGCAGAACGGGCGGCTTCCTTTATCAATTCTTTTAAGCCAAGCGGCTTTGCGGAGGTTTAATCATGGGTTTTAACTGCGGCATCGTCGGCCTGCCTAACGTCGGCAAATCTACTTTATTCAATGCGTTAACTAAGGCCGGAATTGCAGCGGAAAATTTCCCTTTCTGCACCATTGAGCCCAATACCGGCATTGTACCAGTCCCCGATCCACGCCTTGAGGCCATCGCCGCTATCGTCAAGCCGGCTAAGATCGTGCCTACTGCCATGGAATTTGTGGATATTGCCGGCTTAGTAAAAGGAGCCTCCAAAGGTGAGGGTCTTGGCAATCAGTTTTTAATGAATATCCGTGAAACTGACGCGATTGCCCATGTGGTGCGCTGCTTTGATGACCCCAACGTGATTCATGTGGCCGGCAAGGTCAACCCGACTGAGGATATTTCCGTCATTAATACCGAGCTTGCGTTAGCGGATCTTGAGGTGTGCGAGAAAGCTTTAAATCGCCTCGAAAAGCGCGCGCGTACGGGCGGAGATAAAGAGGCCTTAGCGCAGGTTACTGCGCTGGAAAAATGTCTGCCGGCCCTTGAGCAGGGGAGGATGCTGCGTGAGCTGAGCTTCACCAAAGAAGATCTGGCCGCCTTAAAGAGCTTTGCCTTTTTAACTTTAAAGCCGGTCATGTACATTGCCAATGTGGCCGAAGACGGCTTTGAAAATAATCCGTACTTAGATGCGGTGCGTGCGCTTGCTGCGCGCGAACATTCGGTGGCGGTACCGGTCTCGGCAGCCATTGAAGCCGATTTAGCCTCCATGGAGGAGGCCGATCGCGCCGAGTTCATGGAAAGCTTGGGCCTGAGCGAGCCTGGGCTTAACCGCGTCATTCGCGCCGGCTACAAGCTACTTGGTCTGCAGACCTTCTTTACCGCAGGCCCTAAGGAAGTTCGCGCATGGACAGTTAAGGTCGGCGCCACCGCGCCGCAGGCTGCGGGCAAAATTCACTCGGATTTTGAGCGCGGCTTTATCCGCGCGCAAACCATCGCCTATGACGACTTCATTAAATACGGCGGCGAGGCCGGCGCTAAAGAAGCCGGCAAACTGCGCTCTGAAGGTAAAGACTATATTGTGCAGGACGGCGATTTATTCGAGTTCTTATTTAATGTCTAAATAAAAACGGGAGCGGCAGCTCCCGTCATCCCACGGCGCCATAAAGAGCGCCGATAGCTAAAGCGCCTAGGCTTCACCCGCAGAAGCTTACGGCAGCGCAGTTTCTTGTAAGGTTTTACCCATCAGCCTTAATTTTCAGCAGAGGAATCCTCATCGGTAAAATAACGCTGCGCGTCATTGACCACAAAGATATCGCCTTTAATCTGCTCTAACACTAATTCAGAGGCCGAGCTGTTCATCGGCGAAAGCAGTCCTGAGCGCGCGGCCGAGCCCATGCACACCATGCGCGCCTCAAGCTGCGCGCACAGCCGCGGGATCTCCTCATCAACGCGGCCGATAGCAACATGCGTATGCGCGAGGTCAATGCCATGACGCTTGGCATATTCATCAAGGAAGGCCTGATGGATATCGCTGCGGCGCTGATGTGCGTTAGGACTTAACATCTTCGAGGGCGAGGAATTGCCGCCCATGTAACCGCGATTGAGCGGCGACACGCAGTTGGCCACATGAATTTCCCCGTTGAATTCATCGGCAAAGATTTTGGCGGCCTGAAAGAGGACTTCGTCAAGCTGCCGGTCATGATTATCCTCTTCAAAATCGATGGCCAACAGGATCACGCGCTCAAGGCGCTGCGGCGCATTGGCATCTTTAACCACCAAAAGCGGAATGGAAATGCTGCGCATCACCTGACTGTCAATGGTTGAAATAAAGAGATCTTTTATCTTCTGGCGGCGATTGGCCGAAATAATCGCCATAGTATAGTCACCGGCCGCCGCCTCCTGCACAAAGGCTTCAGGTACATTCTTGGCAAAGAGTATTTTCGGCACAAAATGCTGAATATTGGGATGACTCTTTGCAATAGCGCTTAATTCGCGCAGCATCTGCTGTTCTAGACTCTGCTTAGTTACTTCATCAAAGTCATTGACGATGCGGCAGGCCGTCACTTCAATATCCGGCATAAAACGGGCAAATTCATTGGCGCGCTCAATAGCCGGTTGATTATCGCCCGGTTTTAACAGGACTAAGATTCTAAACTTATCAATTTTCTTCATGTGGCATCCTTAGGCACTCAAGCCGCGTGCTATTATCCCACTCTAAAATTAAAGGATATTTCCCCTGCCGTGACAGAAAATCTTATGATTTTGCCTCCGGCATCACAAAAGTACTCAACTTTAATTGCAAAGCTGGAGCAGGATCGAATTTTTTCGCGAAACATGGACCACGCATTATGCTTGAATTTGTTAATGCTCAATTTTATTTAACCGATAAGCTAACCGTATCTATTCCCCAACTACAGCTGCCGCCCCATGCGCTAGTCACCTTAATCGGTCAGAACGGCAGCGGCAAGAGCGCTATAGCCCGGGCGCTTGCCGGCGAGCTCAAGCTCATCTCCGGCACCGCTCCGCAGCAGGTACATGCCGAGCTTGTCTCCTTTGAAAAACAGCAGGCACTGTTTGCCGCTGACTTTGCCATGCGCAATACCGATACCGCTAATGCCAAGGAAGAACTTGGCATCACCGGTGAAGATCTGCTGCAAGGCCTTGACCCCAAAAGCGTCCATGAAGCCGTAATTGCCCTGCATGCCGCGCCGCTGCTCAAGCGTCCGATCCGCACCTTATCAGGCGGTGAGGGCCGGCGCATGCTCTTGGTCAAAGCCTTGGGGGCAAAACCTGATTTATTAGTCTTGGATACCCCCTTTGATGCGCTTGATGTAGCAACACGCCAGGATTTGCTTGAAATCATAAACTACGTGCATCGCTGCTACGAAGTACCTATAGTGCTTATCGTCAATCGCCCGGATGAAATTCCCCCTGAGTTAAGCGCCTTGGGCATTATTGCCGACCTGTCCATCGTCAAGCTAGCTGCCCGCGAAATCATTGAAAAAGATGAGGAGGCGCGCGCACTGCTGTTCTGCGGAACCTTAACCCCGCAAACCCTACCGCACGCTCCAGCTAAGCTTGCTCTTCTGCCCGTTGCAGATACCTTAGTGAGCCTTAAGCATGTAAATGTCAGCTATGATCGTCCGGTGCTTTGCGATCTGACTTTTACGCTAAAGCGCGGCGAACATTGGCAGATCACAGGACCTAACGGAGCTGGCAAGTCTACCTTGCTCTCGCTCATTACCGGCGACAATCCGCTGGTGTACGTCAATGACGTAACCATCTGCGGCATTAAGCGCGGCAGCGGCGAAAGCATTTGGGATATTAAGAAATTTTTCGGTTATGTCTCAGGCGCTTTGCATCTTGACTACCGCGTCAGCGCCCCCGTCATCAATGTAGTGCTCTCAGGTTTTTACGACAGCATTGGCCTGTATCAGCACCCTGGCGATGAAGAGCTCAAGCTGGCACGGCAGTGGCTTGCGCTTATCAATCTGCAACACAAGGAGCATGCGTCCTTTAAGACCTTATCCTTTGGTCAGCAGCGGCTGTTGCTCATCGTCCGTGCCTTAGTGAAAAACCCGCCGCTGCTTATCTTAGATGAGCCGCTGCAGGGGCTGGATGCCTTTGGGCGAGCCTTGGTGCGCGGCTTTTTAACCTACTTTATGGAGCATGGGCGCACCAGCATGCTGTTCGTGTCGCATCATCAGGAAGATGCGCCCGCCGGCATTACTCATCGCTTAAGCTTCATCCCCACTTCAGGCGGCAACTACCGCATTGAACAGGTAAAGCTCTAGATCCATATCGGCACCATGCTGTGCCGGTTTAACCCGGCGCAGCGGCTGAAAATCTGCAGCACAAGCTTTGCTCCCTGCGAGGCGATGGCGCCTAGGAGCGGCACAGATAATCGCCGCGGCACACATATTGATAGGTGGTAAGCTCCTCTAAAGCCATCGGGCCGCGGGCATGCAGCTTCTGCGTAGAAATTGCCACCTCAGCGCCGAGACCGAACTGTCCGCCGTCAGTAAAGCGCGTTGAAGCATTGACATAAACACAGGCCGAGCCGGCGCGGCGCACAAAGAAATCAATTTCCGCCAGATCATTACTTAAGATTGCATCCGAGTGCTGCGCATGATGGGCCTGCAGATGGGCGGCAGCCTGCTGTACATTAGCGACCGGAGCAATATTGAGCGTCAGCGACAGCCATTCTGTATCAAAGTCCTCCGCCACGCCGGCGCACAGATACGGATAGTGCAGCTGCTGCAGCACGTCAAAACAGCGCCCATGCGCATGCACCTTAACCTGATGCTTTGCCAGCGGTGCAGCTAGGCGCGTGCATAAAGGCTCAAGTAGCGGCGTCGCTATTAACAGCGTATCTAGCGCATTGCAGGCCGCCGGCTTCTGCACTTTGGCATTGATGATAAGCGGCACCGCCTTGGCAATATCAGCACTTGGCGCAGCGTAGATATGGCTCACCCCAAAGCCGCCGACGATAACCGGAATCGCCGAATGCTGCTGACAGAAGCGATGCAAGGCCTCGCCGCCGCGCGGCACGATGACATCAAGGTAAGCGTCCTGCTTAAGCAGCTCCTCGACGCTTTCCCTGTCAGTGCGCTTTATAAAAGTAATCGCGGCCGGATCTATCCCCTGTTTTAGTAAAGCCTCACGCAGTGCCTGATAAATGGCAAGATTCGTGCATATGGCCTCTTTGCCGCCGCGCAGCACGCAGGCATTGCCTGATTTCAAACACAAGGCCGCAATATCGGCCGTCACATTAGGGCGCGCCTCATAAATGACCCCGATGACGCCCAAAGGCACGCGATACTTGACGATATTAAGCCCGTATGGCGTGATGCGTCCATCATAGCTGCGCCCTACCGGATCGGGCAACGCCGCTACCTGTTCTACTCCCGCCACCATTTCAGCAAAACGCGCCGAGGTTAAGGTTAGACGATCGATTAAAGCCGCAGCCAGCCCCTTGTCCTGCGCCGCCTTCACATCGGTAGCATTCGCTTCCATGATATCAGCGCGATGCGCATTGAGCTTTACGGCCATCTCCGCGAGCAATTTATTTTTCTGCGCTGTGCTCAGCAACGCCGTCTGCCGACTGGCCGTCTGCGCCTTACGGCACAGCTCTGCTATATTTTCCATGCCACCATCTCCCTATAACAGCACTAAATCATCGCGATGGATTGCCGCAGCGCCACGCGAATACCCCAAGCGCGGCACAATCTCATCTGAGCGCCGCCCCTGAATGCGCCGTAAATCCTCTGCGCTGTAGCGGGTAAGCCCTTGCGCCAAGGCATGCCCTGCCGGGTCCACAATGCGTACCGCGCTGCCGCGCGCAAAGCTGCCGTATACCAGCAAGATGCCCGAGGGCAAAAGGCTAGAGCCATGTTCGCGTAGCGCCGCCGCAGCGCCGGCATCCACCTGCAGCGTGCCGACCGGACTGAGCGCCGCCAGCCACAGCTTACGCGCCTGCGCGCCGGCAGTAGGCGGCACAAAACGCGTACCCTCCCCGCCCCCGGCAACCAGCTCAAGCAACAAGGACGGGTCGCGCCCGGAGGCAATAATAAGTTCAATCCCTGCCTCAAGCGCAAGTTTCGCCGCCTGCACCTTTGTTGCCATGCCGCCGGTGCCCTGTAAGCTGCCGGCACCGCCGGCAAGCTTAATTAAATTCTCATCCACTGCCGTCACCTGTGCAATAAGCTTTGCCGCAGGATCATGCCGCGGATCGGCCGAATATAAACCTTTCTGATCGGTGAGCAGAATAATAAGATCGGCCCCGGCCAAAATCCCAGTCATCGCCGCTAAGGTATCATTGTCGCCGACGCGAATTTCCTGTGTAGACAGCGCATCATTTTCATTGATGACCGGCACAATACCGTGCTCAAGCATAGCAGTTAGCGTATCGCGCGCATTTAAATAGCGCTCGCGGCTCTCTAAATCCGCTCGCGTCAGCAGAATTTGCCCAATGTGCAAACCATAGATAGCAAACAGGCTTTCCCATACTTCAATCAGGCGCCCCTGCCCAACCGAGGCTAACAGCTGCTTTGAGCTCAGCTGTGCCGGCAGACGCGGATCTCCTAAAAGTTCGCGCCCGGCTGCCATAGCGCCGGAGGACACCACTAAAATTTGATGGCCCTGCGCCTGTAGCTTAGCGGCAGCGCGCACAATCTCTAGCATCTGGGCACGGTTTAAATGCGGACTACCGGTGGTCAGCGTGCTGGTGCCTAATTTAATGACAATGCGTTTACCCGACGTATGCGAAGCACTCTTAGCTAAGAGCATAATTTATCCTTAACTTGTCCCTAGTTTTTCTACAAAGAAGGTCTGCACGGCCTTAAGCATCTGCAGACTGCCGCGACCAAAGCCGCCTGTAGCCAGGGATTTAGTAGTCACCTGTTTAAAGCTGCGTTCAATTAATTTTACATCCTCAGCACACAGCTGCAGTCCCTTGGTGTGCAGGCATAAAATCGCCGGCTGCCCCTTAACCCCGCCGGTCAACAGTCCCTGTTTTTTTAAAGACAGGATCTGCACCTGCGGTATCAGTGTATCCCAATGCGCAGCATCTAAATCCATGCGATTGGCCAAAGAGGAGCGTAAGCACAAAGGCACATTGGCCAAAACCGCGGCATCAACATACACCCTATCAATTAAAGGATTGATGAACACTGCAGCTTTGACATACTGCGGCTCAAGCAGACACAGCCGCAGCGCCGCCATCGCCGCCACGCCGCGCGCATAAATGCCGATATTGGTAGCATCAATAAACGGCAGTTCCTGCAGATGCTCGAGCGCAACTTTAATATAATCCGAGCTCTGCGGCTCAAGCTTTAAAGCCGCGCAATTGCCATGTCCCGGCATTTCCAGCACTAAGATGGCAATGCCCTGCGGGCGCAGATAATCGTTAAAGAAGCGAAAGAAATCGGTGCAGCTTTGTTCGTAGGTGCCGATGACCACCACGCACGGATGCACTGCGGTATTATCCGGGCTGTGCAGATAAGCGCTGATTTTATGCCCGGCATAATTAAAGCTTTCTTCACTATAATAACCGCAGCTTTGCGAAGCGGTAAAGATGGCGCGGTAATAATGGCGGCACAGCAGCGCAGACTGTTCGGCTAGCGCATCCCCCTTTAAATTAGGATAGGCGGCAATGGCAAAATAGCGCGAAGCCATACGGTAATGATGTGCCTTGCGTTCCGGGTCAGTACAGATGGACGCCTGCTGTACGCGCCGCTGCGCAATGGTATTGAATTCATAAATCCAATTACCCGGGCCATAGGCATCCACCGTATCTAGGCACGTCGGGCGGGTGCGCTCACTGCGCGACACTGCAATTTTCGCCAGCGCTTCATCAATATCCAGCAGATTGCCGCCCAGCCACGTCCAATAAAAACGGTTTAACTGCCGATACCAATGCGGCGCAAAGCCTAAAGACTGCTGCAGCGCAAAATCAATCTCTGGCAGCGCACAGCCTGAATTAGAAATCAGCGAAGTTTCCACGCTCTCGCGGCGCGGCTTAAATAAAGTCTCCGACAGATTCTGCATCAGATTAATTTCAGCGCTCATCAATGTAGCTCCATGTCCAAGTAATAGCACAGCACAAAGCTGCCATAACCTTTAATTGTGCCACAGATGCGCCCATAAAAAAGCGTTACCGACGGCATCTTAAAGCTGCCGCCACGCTCACGCCCTTACAAGTCAAGCAAAAGCTGAAAGAATGCGCTAAGCTAGCCCTAAGGAGGACAGATAACTTAACAATTCGCTTAAGTTCTTGCGGCCAAAGGCAACATGTTCTTCATTTACCACTAAGCAGGGTACCGACATCACTTGATAGCGCTCACGCAGCTGTGGATAGAGATTAACATCGTAAACTTCAGCGCAAATCAGGTCATTTAGACTTGCCAAACGCTGTGTGGCGGTGACTAAATCCGGACACATGGTACAGGAGAGCGACACTAAGACCTGCAGTTTAAGCGGCTTACTGATGGCCTGAGCTTTAGCTAAATCTGCTGCATCCACGCTCTGGCCGGGGCCGGCGGCGTTATACAGACCTAAGATAAAGGAGGTAAACTCATGTCCTCCCGGCACGCCGTGAAAGGCAAGGCCGCTCCAGCTGTTATCCTCGCGGAGCAAACGCACGCATGGCAGTTCCGGCACAGAGCTGGCGACACTCACCACATTAAGCTTATCGGTTAAAGCTGCCAGCTCCTGCATAGCAGCAAGCAGCTCGGCGCCCTTGTCGTCTCCGCTGGTCTGAACTTCTAAGATAAGCTTAGACTGCATGCGTGCAAACACCGCATTTAACTGCTCAACCATGTCCGCGCTGATAAAGGTGCCGGCATTTTCTGCCGCCACTACCTGTGAAGCGCGCGCCTGCTCGGGAGCTGAGCGCTTGGCATGAGGTACCTTCGGTACCAGACCGGTAGTTTCATGCGCGCGTGCAGCAACTTTTTCCATCGCGCAAGCGGCTAAGGCACCATCGGCTACTGCGGTCACTACTTGACGCAGTGGCTTGACGCACACATCTCCGGCAGCGAACACCCCGGGAATAGAGGTCTGCATATTGGCATCGGTAAGAATGCAGCCCTGCGCATCAAGCTGCACCATATCCTTAACTAAAGCCGTATTAGGTACGTAGCCGGCAAATACAAAGATGCCGAAAGAGCCGCCGTCAGCAGCCTGATAGACGCTGCGCTCACCTGAGACATTATTAACCATCTCAGCTTCAGTAATCCCGCGCGCATCGCCCGACGCCCTAACGATTTCATGGTTGAACAGCACCTTAATCTTGGGGTGAGCGCACACTTCATCAACAATGCTCTTGGCACAGCTAAACGCATCACGGCGCACCAGCATAGTAATTTTGCTGGCGTAACGGGTTAAAAACAGTGCTTCTTCAGCGGCGGCATAGCCCCCGCCGATAACCAGTAGCTCTTTACCGGTAAAAAACTCGCCGTCACAGGTCGCACAGTAGGCAACGCCGCGCCCGCGAAATTCATCCTCACCCGGAAATCCCAAACGGCGCGGATTAGCTCCGGTAGCTAAGAGTACGGCAAAGGCCTGCAACTTGCCGCGCGTCGTCTCCAGCTGCTTGATGGTACCGTCAAGCTGCAAAGCCGTCACCTCAGCTGCCATAAATTCGGCGCCAAAATTTTCGGCTTGCCGACGCATAGTCGCGGTCAGCGCTTCGCCTGAGGTTTTTTCCACTCCAGGGTAATTCACCACTTCATGGGTAATGGTGATCTGCCCCCCGATACGATCTTTTTCCACTACTAAAACCCGATAGCGGGCACGGGCTAAATATAAGGCAGCAGTTAGGCCGGCCGGGCCGCCGCCGACAATGACGGCATCATAAATTTCAGCTGAAGCTGACATGTATACTCTCTTTAATTCTGCGTACAAAAAAGGGGCAGTCCGGCCATGAGGCCTGAAGCTGTCCCCTAACTTACGCCGCGCCTTGGCAACCGAGACGCGGCTTTAGGTGTAAAGCTTACGAATAAACTTAGCTTAGAGCTTGCCCACTAAGTCAAGACCCGGCTTTAAGGTCTGTGCACCCGGCTGCCACTTGGCCGGGCACACCTGATCGCCGTGCTCGGCGACAAACTGCAGGGCCTGCACGCGGCGCAGCAGCTCATCAGCATTACGGCCGATATTGCCGGCGACCACTTCGTAGGCCACAATCTTGCCCTCAGGGTTAACTACAAAGGTGCCGCGCTCAGTCATGCCGTCAGCCTCAATTAACACCTGGAAATCGCGGGCTAAGCGATGATTAGGGTCAGCGAGCATCGGATACTCAATGGCCTTAATGGTATCGGAGGCATCGTGCCAAGCCTTGTGGACAAAGTGGCTGTCGCAGGACACCGAGTAAATCTCGCAGCCGATTTTCTTGAATTCAGCATACTTAGCGGCCAGATCTTTAAGCTCAGTCGGGCACACAAAGGTGAAGTCAGCCGGGTAGAAGAAGAACACCGACCACTTACCTAAAATATCAGCCTTAGTGACGGTCTTAAAAGCATCATTCTGGTAAGCCTGCACAGAGAAATCAGCAACTTCTTTATTAATTAAGGACATTAAAACAGCTCCTATAAAACGGGTTTAAGTAAATTGTCTGGCTCTGATTCTAGCGAAATGAACTGCAAATGGATCGCAGCTGCAAAACGCTCCCACCTGAGAAAAATTTACCGGCCGTAGGCTTGACGACAGCGCCTTAATCCCGGCAGCGTAATCTAGTTTAGAGTGTGCCAGCGACAGCTGATTAAGCCGCAGCCACGGCAGTGTTAAGATAGGAACAACTTAGCTTAGGAGTGTATATGTCTGATCCGCTTTTCTATGCCGCCTGCGGCACCGCTTTTACCTGCGCGATGACTGCAGTGGGTGCCGCTGCGGTATTTTTATTTAAAGATGAGCCCAAGCCGCTGTTTACTAAATTATCCTTAGGCTTTGCCGCCGGGATTATGATTGCCGCTGCGGTATGGTCGCTGCTTATTCCAGCTATGGACAGCGCCGCCGCACAGGGCATGCTGCCGCTACTGCCGGCAGCTGGCGGCTTTATATTGGGGGTCGGCTTTTTAATTGCCCTTGATACGCTGCTGCCTCACCTGCATTTCGGCGCTGCCGCCCCCGAAGGCCCCCGTGTTCAATTAAAACGCGATACTCTGCTCTTTTTGGCCATTACCATTCACAATATTCCAGAGGGCATGGCCGTTGGTGTAGCCTGTGCCGCTGCTGCCGCCACCGGCAGTCTGGAGGGCACCGCCGGCGCTTTAGCGCTGGCCTTAGGTATGGGTATTCAGAATATTCCTGAAGGCGCGGCGGTAGCGCTTCCCTTGCGCGCGGCAGGACAGCGCCGCAGCCTTGCCTTTTTAAAAGGCGCCTTTTCCGGGGTTGTTGAGCCGCTTGCCGCCGTTGCCACTGTATGCTTTGCCGCCAGCTTCGCCCCACTACTGCCGTGGCTCTTATCCTTTGCCGCCGGAGCGATGCTTTACGTGGTAGTAGAAGAGTTAATTCCCGAGGCACATTTGGGTGAGCATTCTAATGCAGGTACGCTGTGTGTGCTTGCAGGCTTTCTCTTAATGATGGCGCTTGATACCACCTTAGGCTGAGTACCATAGAGCAGCTGCTGCGCCTTAAGCTAGTAAGCCGCAGCAGTCTGCACTGACCGAGACGCAGACTGCAATTAAGTTGCGCTCTGCCGTAAAAGACACTTTCCCACAATTTCCCCGTAGCATGCGCCTCCAGCCTGCCAGCAGTTGCGTGTAAAAGCTGCATGGACTTAATGTAAATTTTCTTTAAAATCAATTAAGGCTTAGCTCAACTGCGACCTGCCGCAATTTTTATTTATGAAAACAAACATCTGTCAAGCACTTTTTTAACACCGCTGATCTGACTGCCGACAAATACCTGTGGGAAATTTTGTGGGTTAAGCTAAAAACAGTGGGAAACTGTGTACTGCCATAGCGCTACCGCCTTGTGGGAAAGTCGTTTACCTCCAGATATGTTTGTATAATATTCTTATTTTTCATTTAATTAGTTTAATGCCTCGATCTTAAACGCTTTTTCCCACAATTGGGTGCAAAGCTTGGGCAAAAACCGCGGACTGCCCCGCAAGCACCGCTGCTGCAGACCTGCACAAATGCGATAAATATCACAAAAACTGCAGTTGAGCGGAAATGACGGAAGATACAGCCTGCCAAATTTCAAAACTGAAAGACAAGCCTCTAATTTTTACACGTCGTCTCTCTTGCGGGAAAACGGTGGAAAAACACGCAGGATCGCCCTATTTGTGGGCAAAATGTCTGCTACATCACAGAATATGCATTCAATCCGTCTTCTTATAAAAAAGGCAGCTCCCTATGGCAACTGCGGCGTTATACTACGTAAAAAACCCGTAAGGCATTGAAGAAAAAAAAAAAAGCTTTTATAACAAAGAGTTATAATGTAAAATGCCGCATCATAAGCATCTATTTTTTAGTACCCGCCTGTGGGCACGACTACACCGCGTGCGCAAAATGCTGTCCAACTACGGCGTTGCGCTCTTTTTAGTGTTCCTGCTGTTCTCCGGCTGTGCACTGTACCTGCTGCGCGATAACATGATAAAAGCCAGTCACAGCGTCGGTCTGCAGCTGGCGCAGCGCATCAGCTTTTCTGCTATTTACGAATATCAAAAAGAAAAAGATTTCTTAAGCCTAATGGCCTATTACGCGGGCGAGCGCTTAAAGCAGCTGCAGTCAGACGGGATGACTGAAGCAGAGATCCGGGCGCAATTATTTGATTTTATCGACAGCTCGCAGCAGCGTATTGCCGCAGCCTTTCCCAAGATTAAGATGGCTTTCTACGCCGTATACAAAGATGAGCTTATTTCCCGAGCCAAGCCGCTGCCAAACTATAACCCCTTGGAGCAGCATTGGTTTAAGCTTGCCGTCAAGCACCCGGGCAGCGCAGTGCTGGTTGATCCGTACCGCGATGCCGTCACCGGCTCAATGGTCATCACGATTGCCGCCACCCTGCCGGAACTGAAATTTACCGCCGCCTGTGATATCTACACCGAACAGAGCGCCGAACAGGCTTTAGTATCGGATATACCATCGGGTTTTAACGCCTATATTACCGATACTAAGGGTAATGTCATTTTCTATCAAAACGCCTACGGCAGCGCGCAGCGCAGCAATGTGCTGATACATCAGCAGGGCCGCGCGTTATTTGCTGCCATTCGTGACCATGTCAAACATACCGCCGTGCCGTGCAAGCAAGAGCAGAACAATAGCTGCCATATGTTTGAGCTGCAAGATAGCCCGCTCTTAGGGCCGCACATGGTGTATTACTGCCATGATGCCAGCACGAATTGGTTTACCATCATCACCGCGCCAAAAGAGGAGATCCTCCTTGATTTCAACTATGTGGTGTATATCTTTATTGGGCTCATTGTGTGCTTTGGAGGACTTGAAGCCTGGATGCTGTGGCGCGGTTTTCGCGTATCGCGACAGCTTGAAACCAATACCGAAGCCTTAAAAGTACTCGGCAATTCATTTCAGGATATTGTGCGCGTCAATTTCCGCACCGGGCGTTTTACCCTGCTCAAGGCGCGCAGCTATTTCCGCTCACTGTTAGGCCAGCGGCGTGATTATGCCGATTTTATGCAGGTGATGCAGCACATCATCAGCCCAGAGCATTGGCCGGATTTTGCCCGCGAATATTCGCTGCAGAACCTCGAGCATTTAGCCACCCACTACATCCGCGATTTAGGGCACGATCTATTAATTCGCGAGAACAGCAGCGGCCATTACATGTGGTTTAACGTGCGTATTTTATTTGATGAGTCGCTCGATCTTGATGAAAGCATCATTTCCTTTAAGCAGATTGATGCCGAAAAGATTAAGGAAATTGAAGAACACAAACTGTTAAAAGACACCTTAGCGCTGTCGCGTCGCAATGAAAAAGCCAAAAACGCCTTCTTTGCCAACATGTCCCATGATATGCGCACGCCACTCTCGGGCATCTTGGGATTGTGTCAGCTTGCCGAGGCGCATCGCGACAATGCTCCCGAGCTTACGCAGATCATCAGCAAAATCAATTTAAGCGCGCGTCAGCTGCTGTTGCTGGTTGATGATATTTTGGAAGTGTCGCGCCCTGAGATGACGCAGAGCCTTAACAATGAGCCTTTTGATCTGCAATCTTTCTTAAACTTAAACCTTGATGTGTTCCGCATCATGGGACAGCAGAGTCAGCGCAGCTTTAAGCTCGTATACGACATCGTACACAGCAAGGTAATAGGCGACAGTCAGAAGCTGCGCCAGATATTAACCAACCTCATCTCCAATTCCTTTAAATACAGCCACGATGGAGCATCCATCTGCTGTCTTATTAAGGAAGTCTATGAGCAGCAAACTTACACCAAATATATTTTTGAGGTCAGCGACAACGGCATCGGCATGAGTGAAGACTTCATTGCCAAGCTGTTTGAGCCCTACTCGCGCGAGCAGCGGCTGCCGGGAACCGGCGGAACCGGGCTTGGGCTGTCAATTGTGCGCAATTTGGTGGCATTAATGGGCGGCGATATTCAGGTTAAAAGCAAATTAAATGAGGGGACGGTATTTACCATTACCCTGCCGCTTACGCTGCAAAAAGACTCCGCCGTTGCCATTACGAAAAGGGAGGAGCCGCTGCCGCAGGAATCCCCGCTTAAAGGGATGCATATCCTGCTTGCTGAAGATAACGATCTCAATCGCGATATTGCCTGCGATCTGCTGCGTCTGCGCGGGGTTGTGGTACTGCAGGCGAAGAATGGACAAGAAGCGGTTGAGCGCTTTAAAGCCGCTGCGCCTTTTAGCATTGATGCCATCTTAATGGATATGCGCATGCCGGTAATGGACGGCTGTACAGCAAGTTTTGCCATCCGCAACCTCAAGCGCCCGGATGCGCAGCTGGTGCCAATTATTGCCGTCACCGCAAATGCCTTTGCTGAGGATATTGCCGCTACCCATGCCGCCGGCATGGATGCGCATGTGTCCAAGCCGATGGATTTTGCTTTAGTGGAAAAAACACTAGCGCGCCTGTGCGCCCAGCGCCGCCGCAGCGTGCCCAATACAGGAGAACAAGCATGACGCTGCAGGAATTAAAGGCCGTACAACCGCTGGATCTTACAGGTGCGCTTGAGCGCTTTGGCGGCAATCAGGCGCTGTACATTAAGTATTTAAAGCGCTTCCCCAGCGATCCGAGCCTTAGCGCTTTTAGCGCAGCGCTTAAAGCCCAGGACAGCCTGGCGCTGCAGGAGAGTGCGCATGCCTTAAAAGGCATCTGCGGCAATTTGGGGCTTACTGAACTTTACACTGCATTTGCTAGCATTGTAATGCTGTGCCGCTGCGAGGACACTGTAGCGGCGTTGGAGCAGGGCAAAGCTCTGCTGCCTGCGCTCACGCGAACCATGACGCTCTTGCAGGACCTTGATGATTAGCTTTTGCACCCAGAACCATATGTTTACAGGGGGCGTACTAATGCATGCTGCCGATATTATTCTGATTGTGGATGACGCTGAAATTAACCGTACTATCTTAAGTGAGATCTTTAAAGGGGAGTACAGCCTGCTGGAGGCCGCGGACGGAGAGGCGGCGTATAAACTTACCTTAAATCATCAGCATGACATTGCTGCAGTGCTTTTAGACCTGCACATGCCCGGATGGTCGGGGCTGCAGTATTTAAGCCGGCTGCGCACTGAGACGTTGCTTAGCGATGTGCCGATTTTCATCATTACCTCAGACCCCAATGAAAGCACTTTGCTCTCCACCTTTGACTACGGCATTGCCGATGTGATTGAAAAGCCGTTTAATGCCGCCTTTTTGAAAAAGCGCGTACAGGCACAGATTGAGCTGTACCGCATCACACAGGGACTTAAAGACGAAAATCAACGCAAAGCCGCCGAACTTGCTTTAAAGACGGCCGAATTTGCGCAGTTAAATCTCAAAGTAATTTCTGCGCTTGCCGCAGCAATTGAATTTCGTTCCGGAGAAACCGGCAAACATGTACGCAATATCGGCCTTACCACCAAACTGATTTTAAAGCGACTGCGCACTCTGGGGGTGAGCGGCAGCTCTACACTCTCTGACGAGGAAATCAATGCTATTTCTTATGCCGCCATTTTGCATGATGTGGGTAAAATTTCGATAGCTGACAGCATTTTAAATAAACCCGGCAAACTTACTGTCGCCGAATTTGACGAAATGAAGACCCATACAACCAAGGGGGCAGCTTTTATTGACAGCATTGATATTAAGAATAATGCGATTTTAAATTACGCGCGCGACATCAGCTTGCATCATCACGAGCGCGTAGACGGCCGCGGCTATCCTGAAGGCCTCAAAGGCAATGCAATTACCATATGGTCACAAGTAGTGGGGCTGGCTGATGCCTTCGATGCGCTGACGCATGCGCGCTGCTACAAGCCAGCTTACAGCCGCGAAAAAGCAATAGCGATGATTTTAGATGGGCAATGCGGCGCCTTTGCCGCGCCGCTGCTTGATGCCTTTTTGGACGTAGCGCCGCATCTGCAGCTTTAAAGCAGCTACTTGCGTGAGCATGGAGCAGATCAGCTCTGTGCAAAAAATTCTTTAGCGAACGCTTACATCCCCCTCGCTTGCGCGAGGGGAACTACGCGGCATCAGTTAAAAGCCGCCACGCCGGCGAATACTCGGCGGAGTACCGAAGCTGCGGCGCGTTGCTACTGCCGGCGAACGCTCGCGATCAAAGCGCCGATTGCCGCGCGGCGGACGCGGACCTTCAAAACGGCGCTGGCTGTTGAAGTCAATGCGCCGCCGCTCCCCTACGCCGCGTTCAAAGCGCGGCTGACGCGGACGATAATCAATGCTATTGCCATTAACATCTCCCGGCTCATGGCGATACTCACCCTCATCCTCATTTTCTGCGCTGTTGGCTGCAAAATCCGGTGCCGGAATGGGGGCATATTCACGCCGATTGCGGCGCGGCGGTTCAGCAGTATATTCGCGAAGCTCCAGCGCGCGGCCACACACGCGGGCAGCTGCTAGAATTTCTGCGGTCTCTGCAGGCATGCCGGCGGGCAAGTCGACGGTGGAGAAGGAGTCAAAAATGCAGATTTCGCCAATGTACTTGCTTTCCATCCCCGCTTCATTGGCAATCGCTCCAACAATCTGCCCAGGCTTGACGCCGTTGCGCCGCCCCACAGCTAAGCGATAACGCACCATCTTCATGTCCGGGAAGTCCCGCAGCGGTACCGGCTGCGCCGACGGCATACGCCGTTCACGCCCATGACTTTCAAAGTCAGCCTGCAGATGCTCCGGAGCATTTTCATCCAGCAGTAGCGTCGACCCACGCTGCGCCATCTTAGCCAGCGCTGCAGCCAAGGTCTCAGGCTCTAAACTGTCATCTGACAGCAGCTCAGACACTACTTCTAAATATTCTTCCAACCCGCCGCCGGCAATCGTTTCTAAAATCTGATTGCGGAAGTTCTCCAAGCGGCGCTTATTGACGTCCGCAGCCGTAGGCATGCGCAGCGGCTCAATGCGCTGACGCGTCACGCGCTCAATCTGGCGCAACGCGCGGCGCTCGCGCGGCGAAACAAAGAGAATCGCCTCGCCAGTACGCCCAGCGCGTCCAGTACGGCCGATGCGATGCACGTAACTTTCAGCATCGTATGGAATGTCATAATTGAACACATGGGTAATGCGCTCAACATCCAAACCGCGTGCGGCAACATCGGTAGCAATGATGATATCAAGTGAACCGTTCTTTAAGCGTTCAACAATCTTTTCACGCTGACGCTGCGGAATATCGCCATGCAGCGCTGCGCAGGCCAAACCGCGTCCCTGCAACTTATTGGCCACATCCTCGGCATCAGTCTTAGTACGGACAAACACCAAAACCGCATCATAAGGTTCAACCTCTAAGATGCGCGTCATCGCATCAATCTTATGCACGCCTGAGACAACCCAATAGCGCTGATGCACTGTAGTAGCGGTAGTAGTGCGGCTTTCAATACGCACTTCGGCAGGATTAGTTAAATGCTGGTGAGCAATGCGGCGAATCGCATCGGGCATGGTGGCAGAGAAAAGTGCGGTCTGACGCTTAGCGGGCAGCTTGGATAAAATCCAATTAACATCTTCAATAAAGCCCATGCGCAGCATTTCGTCGGCCTCATCTAAGACCACGCACTGCACGGCACTGACATCAAGCTTGCCGCGTTCCATTAAATCGATGAGCCGCCCAGGGGTCCCCACTACCACCTGCGCCCCATGACGCAGCGAGCGGATTTGATTTTCATACGACGCCCCGCCGTAGACCGGAGCTACCCGGAAGTCTTCCAGATAGCGGGCAAAGCCCTGAAATGACTCTGCTACCTGCAAAGCAAGTTCACGCGTCGGCTCCAACACTAAAGCGCTGATAGCACGCTCTGCAGGCGGCAGCTTAGATAAAATCGGCAACGCAAAGGCGGCGGTCTTGCCGGTTCCCGTCTGCGCCTGACCAATCACATCCCGCCCCTCAAGCAGCAGCGGCACCGCCTGCTCCTGAATCGGGGTTGGGCTTTCAAAACCTAAGGCCGATACCGCCTGCAGCACGGGGGCACTTAAGCCCAAATCGGCAAAACTGACTAGGGGACGTTCTTGCTCGGGTGCGGCAGCTTCAATTGCCTCCCCCTCCCCGCTTACGGAATTGAGCAGCGTACTCTCCGCTGCCCCGACACTTTGCATTAAATCCTGCTCCGGCGCGTGCTCGACGGCCGACTGCTCTGCTCCCGCATTCAAATCTGACATGAGTAAATTCAGCTCCACAACAAAAACTAATTGCTTGGGGGCCCGTGCTGAAACCATGGAAAACTGCAGCCTGCGATGCTGCTGATGCATACCCACCCTGGCGCAAAACCCGCGCGCCGTTGTCACAAGCTCGAACCCGTATAAAAAAGGCGGTCATATTATACTCATCCGCCGCAAAAGTTTGCAAAGAAACTGTGCAAAATTCATCGCCATTGGTGCCGCAGGCATGTGCTGCTGCTCCACCGCGCTTTCGCCGCGCCTGGCATCAAGAGGGCGTCTGTGGCTTTAGCACCTCGCCGCAACTTTTGCAAAATCTTCATAATTTGCAAAATCGCATTTTTGCAAATTACCCTCATTTTGCAGAAAAAATATGGCCATCATTAATTACCAAAATGGTGCATATTAAAAATAATATCTTTTATTTTCAATAATGTTTTTTACAAAATTAGTTATTTTTGCAAAAAGTGATTGACGAACGATTCGTGCAGGATTACGCTGTCTGAAATTTTCAAATAAGCCTGTTTTTGCAGTTTTTGGAGAACATGTCATGGCTCAGAATAACGATGATAAACGCGTAATCATTTTTGATACTACTTTGCGTGACGGCGAGCAGGCATTACCGAGCTCGTTGTCCGTCAAGCAGAAGCTGCAGATTGCGCTGTGCTTAGAACAGCTGGGCGTCGATATTATTGAAGCTGGCTTCCCAATTTCATCTCCCGGCGACTTTGAGGCAGTGCGCACCATCGGTCAGCAAGTTAAAAATTCCACCATCTGCGGTCTATCGCGCTGCGTCATCAAGGACATTGATGCGGTAGCTGAATCCTTAAAGGATGTCACCGATCATTACCGCATTCACACTTTTATTGCCACCTCGGACATTCATGTGCAGGACAAGCTGCGCAAGGGCTTTGATGATGTGGTCGCCATGGCGGTGCAGAGCGTTAAGCATGCGCGCAATCTGTGTGACGACGTCGAATTCTCATGCGAAGACGCCGGCCGCACGCCGATTGATCATCTTTGCCGCATGGTAGAAAGCGCCATTGATGCCGGCGCCACTACGGTAAATATTCCTGACACCGTGGGCTACACCCTGCCCCACGAATTCGGCAATATTATTGAAACCCTGTTCAATCGCGTGCCGAATATTGATAAAGCTGTAATTTCCGTACATTGCCACAATGACTTAGGCATGGCTACGGCCAACTCCGTCACTGCGCTGCAGCATGGCGCGCGGCAGATTGAATGTGCGGTCAATGGCCTAGGCGAGCGCGCCGGCAACTGCTCGCTGGAAGAGGTGGCGATGATTATTAAGACCCGCGCCGCCTATCTGAACAATCTCTACACCAATATCGTAGCGGAGAATATCGCACGTGCCAGCCAAGTGGTTTCCGGCATCTGTAACGAACCGGTACCGCCGCACAAGGCGATTGTCGGCTCGAATGCCTTTGCCCACAGCTCAGGCATTCACCAAGACGGCGTACTCAAGAATCGCAGTACTTATGAAATTATCACTCCGGAATCCGTAGGCTTTAAGGAAAACAATCTGCACATGACCGCGCGCTCGGGCCGTCACATGATTAAAGCCTGCCTAGAAAAGCTCGGGTATAAGGAAGGCACATACGACTTAAATGAGATCTATCAGCGCTTCCTGCGCTTGGCTGACAAGAAGGGACAAGTCTTTGATTATGACTTAGAGGCGTTGCTCTTCTTCTCTAATACTGAAGAAGAGGATACTCAATTTACCCTTGATCAAATGAACGTGATGTCAGGCGGCAAGAACATTATTCCGACGGCCAGCGTTGCGCTTAAGATCGGCAAGCGCACCAAAATAGAATCCGGCACCGGTAACGGCCCGGTAGATGCAGTCTTCAACTGCATTACCCGCTTAACCGGCATTCGCTGTGAGCTGACCAAATATAACATCACCGCCAAAGGCAGCGGCATGAATGCCCAGGGCCAAGTTGATGTGGATGTGCTCTATCATGGGCGGCAGTATCACGGCAAAGGCCTGTCTACAGACGTAATTGAGGCCTCAGCTTTAGCCTTAATTCATGCCTGCAACAGCATTTATCGCGCGCAGATCATTGAACAGGAAAAGGAGGAGAAATAAACATGACCGCTGAATATAAGATTGCCGTACTCGCAGGCGACGGCATCGGCCCTGAAGTAATGGCCGAGGCCGTCAAGGTTCTCAAGGCCTGTGAGGCTAAATACGACTTTAAGCTGCAGCTGCGTGAAGCCTTAGCCGGCGGCTGCGCAATTGATGCAGTCGGAACCCCGCTGCCTGCTGACACGCTCAAGCTGTGCGAGGATAGTGCGGCAATTTTGTTTGGCTCGGTCGGCGGACCCAAATGGGACCATCTGCCCCCGGCAGAGCGCCCGGAGCGCGGCGCGCTTTTGCCTTTGCGCAAGCACTTTAAGCTCTTTTGCAATTTCCGCCCGGCCTGCATTTACCAAGGCCTCGGAGCTTTGTCTCCGCTGCGGGCAGACATTGCAATGCGCGGCTTTGATCTGCTGTGCGTACGTGAGCTGACCGGCGGCATTTACTTTGGTACGCCCAAGGGCCGTGAAGGATCGGGGCCTGAAGAAAAGGCTTACGATACGGAAATTTATCATCGCTATGAGATTGAGCGCATTGCACGCATTGCCTTTGAGGCCGCCATGCTGCGCCGCCATAAGGTCACCTCGGTAGATAAGTCCAATGTGCTGCAAAGCTCAATTTTATGGCGCGAGGTGGTGACGGAAGTCGCTAAGGACTATCCGCAGGTTGAGCTTAGCCACATCTATATTGATAATGCCACCATGCAGCTGGTCAAGAACCCGGCTCAGTTTGATGTGCTGCTGTGCTCCAACATGTTCGGCGACATCCTGTCCGATGAGTGTGCCATGATCACCGGCTCCATGGGCATGCTGCCCTCGGCCTCCTTAGGTGAAGGCGGCTTTGGTCTGTACGAGCCGGCTGGCGGCTCTGCTCCGGATATCGCCGGCAAGGGCATTGCCAATCCCGTAGCGCAGATCTTATCGGCCGCCTTAATGCTGCGCTACAGCTTAAAGCTCGATGCGCCGGCCACTGCGATTGAAAACGCGGTGAAAAAAGTGCTCGCCGACGGCAAACTGACCGCCGACTTAATGGAAAGCGGCGCCAGCCCGCGCGGCCCGCTGTCCACCAGTGAAATGGGCTCTGCGATTGCCGCGGCCATTTAAGAAAAGCGGAACTGCTCGCGCAGGTTTAACTTACTTATGAAAAATTAGCCGGAGCTCAGCCTAAGGCCGACTCCGGCTGCAACCACTTAAGAGATAACGCTGAAAAATGGGCAAAACACTGTATGAAAAGGTTTACGACGCCCACGTCGTATTCCAAAAGGAAGGCGAGTTGCCGACCATCTATATCGATCGTCACTTAGTACATGAAGTAACCAGTCCGCAAGCCTTTGCTGGAATTGAAGCGGCCGGGCGCAAACTGCGTCGTCCGGACCTGACCTTAGCCACGATGGATCATGATATTTCCACCAAATCGCTGGACCTTAAAGCCTGCAGCCCGATGGCGCAGGAACAGATCACAACCTTAATGAGCAATGCCGAAAAATTCGGGGTCACGCTCTATCCTATCGGCCATGCCAATCAGGGCATTGTGCATATCGTAGGTCCGCAGGTCGGCTTTACCCTGCCGGGTACAACCTTAGTATGCGGCGACTCGCATACTGCCACCCATGGTGCCTTCGGTGCACTGGCTTTTGGCATCGGCACCTCGCAGGTAGAGCATGTGATGGCCACCCAGACCTTAAAGCAGGGCAAGCTCAAGACCATGAAGATTGAGTGTACCGGCAAACTGCAGCCGGGCGTCTATGCTAAGGACTTAATCTTAGCCATCATCGGCAAGCTCACCACCGCCGGCGGTACCGGCTATGCGGTTGAATTCTGCGGCGAGGCGGTTGAGGCCTTGTCGATGGAAGGGCGCATGACCTTATCGAATATGGCCATTGAGTTCGGCGCTCCGGTCGGCATGATTGCCCCGGATGAAACCACCTTTGCCTATATTAAAGACCGTCCGTTTGCACCCAAGGGCAAAGACTTTGATGAAGCGGTTGCCTACTGGCGCACCTTAAAGTCAGACCCCGATGCGGTATTTGATAAAGTAGTAACCATTGATGCCGCCGCCTTAGAGCCGCAGATGACTTGGGGCACTAACCCCGGACAGGAATGCGCAGTGAGCGGCATGGTACCGGCACCTGAGGATTATGCCGATCCGGTAGTACGCAAATCCTGCGCCGATGCGCTGGCCTATATTGACTTAAAGCCGCATGCCAAGCTTGCCGGTACCCCGATCGACTTAGTCTTTATCGGATCGTGCACCAATGGGCGCATTGAGGATTTCCGCGCCGCTGCCGCCATTCTTAAAGGCAAGCAGATTGCTCCGGGCATTACCGCCCTTGCGGTGCCGGGCTCGATGTGGGTCAAAACGCAGGCAGAAAAGGAAGGGCTTGATCAGATCTTCAAGGCCGCGGGCTTTGAATGGCGTCTGCCGGGCTGCTCCATGTGCTTGGCGATGAATGACGACCGCGCCCCAGAAGGCAAACGCGTCGCTTCGACCTCCAACCGCAATTTCGTCGGCCGTCAGGGTAAGGGAGCCCGCACCCACTTAATGAGTCCGGCCTCTGCCGCGGCATGCGCCATTGCCGGCAAGCTCGTTGATGTGCGTGACTATCTGCAGGATTAAGGAGAAAAAAATGCAGAAATTTACTGTTCATGAGGGCGTAGCGGTTCCGCTGGATTCAGCTAATATCGACACCGATCAAATCATCCCTAAGCAGTTCCTGCTGGCAGTCAACCGCAAGGGCTTTGGCAAGCATTTATTCCATGATTGGCGCTACTTAGATGACGCCGAGACGCAGCCTAATCCCGAGTTTAATCTCAATAAGCCGGAATATGCCGGAGCGTCCATCTTGGTGGCACGCGATAATTTCGGCAACGGCTCCTCGCGCGAACATGCGCCGTGGGCCTTAACTGATTACGGTTTTCGTGCCGTAATTGCCCCGAGTTTTGCCAATATTTTTAATAACAATGCGCTGGGCAACGGCTTAGTCACCGTCAAGCTGACCGAGGCTGAGGTAGATGAAATTTTTAAAGTGCTGACCGCCAAGCCTGGCAGCAAGATTTGCGTGTCGCTTGAGGACATGACGGTGCGCTGCGCGGATAAATGCTACAGCTTCAGCTTAGATCCTTTTATCCGCCACTGCCTACTCAATGGCCTCGATAACATTGCGCTGACCTTAGAACACAGCGACGATATCGCTGCCTTTGAGGCCAAGATGCCGGCCTGGGAGCGTGCCGCGCATTAAGTTAAATTGCTGCAGGCCATAGTGCCTGCAGATGCGGAAGCAAATACTCGTTGCCGTTTCCTGCATAAAATAATACTTAGTGTTCTGTAAACTTTATTTAGCACGTGCCACTGTTTACTTTAACTCCCATCGAATATTTATTCGCTACAGCTCAGCATAAGACCGAGAGGCATCTTCAAACAAATATTTTATCTTCTAGTTGTTAAACGTATTGACTGCTATAGCTCTCAGACAAACCCAGAACCTGAGCTATAATATCCCCGCTTTACAAAAATCCTAGATTGACATGCCATTTACAGTATGTATAATTGTGTAAGTAGTAGCGCCGGGATCCCTACGGGGACCGGTACGGAAGAAGACCTTCTCTGTTATGCAGGGAGGTTTTTTTCTATATGATTATTAAAGATGTGAACTACCCACAAGCAAAAACGCTTGTGGGCTTCGTACTTCATCGGGGGCTAGTCAGATTGCTCTGACCAATCCCTCTCCATACGCCTAACTTCGCTGCGTTCCTACAGCTAGTACTATGATAG